>NZ_AP024619.1:1095000-1695000 GCF_019668485.1 Gelria sp. Kuro-4
GGCCGGAGCAGGCGGTGGCCCTGGCCCGGCGCGAAGGAGGCGGCTGCATCGGTATCGCCTACACCTACTCCGAGCCCCTCATGTGGTACGAGTACGTCCTCGATACCGCGCGCCCGGCGCGGGAGGCGGGCCTCAAGAATGTGCTGGTGACGAACGGCTTTATCCAGCCCGAGCCCCTGGAAGCGCTTTTGCCCTTTATTGATGCTTTGAACATCGACGTCAAGGCTTTTACCGGCGACTACTACCGCCGGGTGTGTCACGGCGGCCTGGAGCCGGTGCTCAAAACCGTGGAGACGGCGGTGCGTGCCGGCTGCCACGTGGAGCTTACCACCCTCCTCGTGCCCGGCCTTAACGACGCGCCCGACGAGATCCGTGCCCTGGTAAGCTGGATAGCGGGACTTGCGCCCACCATCCCACTTCACCTTACGCGCTACTACCCGCAGTACAAAATGGAGCTTCCCCCCACTCCCCTGGCCACGCTGGAACGCGCCTGGGAAATCGCCCGGGAGAAGCTCGCCTACGTCTACATCGGCAATGCCCTTACCGAAAAGGGGCAGAACACGTACTGCCCCGGCTGCGGGGCGCTGCTCATCGAACGCCGCGGCTTCAGCGCCCGGCCGACCGGCCTTGAGCACCGCCGCTGCCGCGCCTGCGGCCGGGTGACGGAAGTCACCTGCTGACCCGGACCTACACTGCTGCTCGCTCTGGCCTGGGTTTGAGAACGCGCTTCAACAGCGTTTCCGGTTAAGGAAATGCGCCGAAAAACCAATCTTTTCTTGTTCTATCCTTCGACGGCCGTTGTTAACCACGTCCGGCAGGTCTTCCTCCTGCGAGATCAAGAAAGTTCTTCAGGACCCGCGCGGTGAGGCCCCAGATAACGCGGCCCTCGACCTCGTAAAAGACCTCGGGCAGGAGGCCGGTGCGCCAGGGATAGGCGCGGCCGTGGGGGATCTTGGCGAAGGGGAAATCGGCCGGCGGCACGGCCTCTACGGAGACGAAGTGGGTCGCGGGCGTAAGGGCGCGCAGCTTGATCAGCGGCAGGGTGAATACCTCCGCCACCTCGGCGGGATTGGGCCGGAACTCGCCGGCAGGACGGATTTCCCCCACAAAAGGATAAAGGAAAAGGTTGAACGGCGTAATTATGTAATCCAGTTCGCCCCACACGGTAATTGCCTGCCGGGTAAGGCCCAGCTCCTCGGCCGTTTCCCGGCAGGCGGTTTCTTTTTCGTCGGCATCGCCTTCCTCCACCCGGCCGCCGGGAAAGCAGATTTCGCCCGGCTGGCGGGACAGGCGCGCCGCCCGCACTTCAAAGAGCACCTGCCAGGCGCCCTCGCTATCTTTAAGGAGCGGCAGCAGCACCGCCGAGCGCGTGTACAGCCCGGCATCCAGCAGCTGCCGGCGCCGGCCCCGGAAGCGTGCCGCGAGGTCGTCATGGCTCAGCCGTTCCGACAGGGTTATCACTCCTTCTGAACCGCTGAAGATCCCGGGACGGCCTGCTTTTGCCAGGCCGGAAAAGATGTTCCATTAGGCCCAACTGAGTTCCACCTTGTCCCCGTCCTTGAGCGGCGTGGTGAAGTCGGCCGGCTCGCCGTTTACGGTCATGACGAGGCGGGCACCGGGCTGGGCGTTCTTTTTCACGTCCACCAGGGCGAAGAGGTCGCTCAAGATGGCTGTGCTGCGGCCGGGTACCAGGCTGATGGCCGCCCCGCGCGGCAAGGGGTCTTGGAGCCGTGCCGGGCGGCCGTTCACCAGGATGGTGGTGCCGCTCCCGGGCAGGTTCACCCGCTGGCCGTTGACGCTTACCGTAACAGGCGGCACCGGCGCGATGCGCCCCGCCAGGGCCATGCCCACGCTGGGAGCTGCCTCCGCCAGGGTGTAATCCAGAGCGTCACCCGGGCGCACCAGGTCTTTCAACCCGGCTGCCCGCCCGTTGATGCTCAGGCGGCACGGGGAAAAGGGTAAAGTACAGCGCCGGCCGCCGAGCAGGAAGGGGAAATCCTCTTCTACCAGCTGTTCGGCCGGCACCCCTGCCAAAAGGAGGAGTTCACGGGCCGGCCGCTGCCATAGTATGCCCACCCGGGCGCGGTCGGGAACCGGTGTCGCCGGATCGGCCGGGAGCCCGTTTACCGTTAGGCGCGGCGGAAAAGGCGTGTCCGTCCCGTTGAGCCGGTAAAAGCGCGCGGCTCCGGCCAGGTCCCCGGCCGTGGCCTGTGCATTCCGGCCGTCGGCACCCGGCGCGAATTCCACCCGGGCACCTTCCGTAAGCGGCGTATCCAGGTCGGCCGGCTCCCCATCGACACGAATGGTGGCCGGCTCGCCCTGCCCACCCGGAATCACGGTGAGCTCCCCATTAACCTCCACCGTGAGGGCGAGGCCCGGGCGCCCGAAGAGGCGGTTCCAGGTGGTGCCGGCCGCCAGCAGTGCCTGGGCCACCGTTTGGCCGGCCAGGTTCCAGAGGTAGACCGGCTGGCCGTTTACGCTGGCCTTAAGGAAGTGGAGCGGGCTGCCCTTCAGGGCGGTGACGGCGATGCCGATGGGTGTCACCGCCTGCGGCCCACTGAGCTTCTTTGCCTGCCCGCTCACGGCGGCAATGGTCTCGCGGCCCCGGAGGCCCACCCGGTTTTCCGGCAGCTCCAGCGCTCGGGCCAGGGCCGCGGGCAGGGTAGGGGTAAGGCTGCCGCCGCCCACCAGGAGGACGGCGTCAGGCGCGCGGCCGTTAAGGGAGAGGATTTCTGCAGCTATCTGGCCGGCCAGGTTGTCGATGGCCGGGGCCAGCTCGCGCACCACGGTGCCCGCCGCCGGCTCCTGTTTCTGGCCGAGGATATCGGTAAAGGTAACCGTGTCGGCGGTGCTGAGCTGCCGTTTTACTGCTTCCCCGGCGGTGAAATCGAGAAGAAAACGCTGGCAGAGGGCATCGGTGATTTCGTCCCCGGCCACCGGCACCATGGCGTAGGCGTAGATGTTGCCGCGCCGCACCAGGGCGATGTCCGAGGTGCCGGCGCCAATGTCGACCAGGGCCAGGTTGAGCTGGCGCATGCCGGGGGGGATGCTCACCTCGGCGGCGGCGATCGGCTCCAGGGTGAGGCTGGCTGCCTCCAGACCGGCCCGGCGCAGGACGGCGAACAGGCTGTCGACCACCACCCGGGGGAGGAAGGTGGCGATGAGGCTGAGGCCGATCTCACGACCGAACTGCCCCGTGAGCTCGCTGATGGGGGCGCCTTCTAGTATGTACTGGGTGACGCTGTAACCCACGCAGAAATAACCGGCGGCAGCCGCCTGCCCTTCGTTGCGGGCCAGGGACTCCTGCGCTGCCCGGAGCGCCTCCAGCTCCAGGGCGCGCACATCGGCCGGCGTCACCTCCTGGGAGGCGCTCTTTTCCCGCTGTGCCTCCCCGCGCGCTGTCTTGAGGGCCCGGCCGGCGGCGGCCACGGCGGCCCGGGTAAGCGGGTGCTTAAGGCGCCGTTCCAGGGCCGTTTTCACCTTGCGCACTCCCTCTGCCACTGCGGCTACGTCGTGTACCTGGCCGTCGTACATGGCGCGGCTGGTGTGCTCGAACACTTCCGCCGCGCGGATGTGAAGCCCCTTCGGGGTTTGTGCGAGAATAAGTCCCACAATGGTGCGGGTGCCGATGTCCAGGGCAAAGACTTCCTTATCAGCCGGCGTTTGTGCGGGCATGCCTCGACCACCTCATTCATCAGATTTCGCCATCTTTCTTCCCGTTTCCTGCCGGAGAAGGTTGCGGCGGCGTATTTATGTCGCTCGTGCCGGACAGAGGTGACAACGCTGTTGCAGATATGATAAAAACCGTGAGAAGTTGATACCTGACCCCGGAGAAGGAGGAGCGGGGGGAAACGTAGTATTATTCTCGCATGTGACTACAGAGGAGGAAGGCCGGGGAATGGGGGAGGGGCTCTGGCTGGCGGTGCGCGACAGCGCCGGCCTGTACTTCCTGGGCTGGGTAGGTTGGCGCGTGTTCGAGCGTCTGCAGGTGCCGGCGGCGAGTCTCCTGGGCGCCATTGCCGCTGTAGGCGTAGCTCAGGTGCTGGGCCTGCGGCTGGAACACGTGCCGTGGGCTTTGAAACTGGTGCTGCAGATCATCCTCGGTACCTTCATCGGCCTGCGGTTTAAAAAGGACACGCCGGCCAGCCTGCGGCGGCTGGCCGGGCCGGCGTTCCTCGTCTCCGGCTGGATGCTGGCGAGCTGCTTTCTGGTGGGCCTGGTGTTTCTTAAGCTCACGGAGGTCACCCCCGTGACGGCCGTTCTGGGGGCGGCACCCGGGGGAGTGGCGGAGATGAGCATGCTGGCCCTCAGCCTGGATGCCGACGCCCTGGTGGTGGCGGTGCTGCAAATCATGCGCCTTTTGGGCATTCTGATGGTGATTCCCTTCCTGGCGGCGCGCCGGGCCACAGGCCAGCTGCCGGACGGGGAGGCGGAGCCGGCGGCGGTGGGCCCGGCCTGGGGGTGCCCCGCCCTCGCCACGCTCCTTACGGGGGCAGTGGGCGGCGGCATCGGGCAGTACCTCAACTGGCCGGCCGCCGGGCTTTTGGGAGCGCTCCTCGCCGTGGGGCTTACCTCGAGCTTCTACCGTGAGCTCAGCCCCCTCCCGCAGGACCTGCGCGTGTGGGCCCAGGTGGGCATCGGCGGCCTGGTAGGGCTGAGCTTTACTCCCGAAGCGCTGGCGCAGACGTGGGGTATGGCCGGCCCTGTTCTCACCAGCACCGCCGCGTTGATCGGTTCGGGGCTGGTCCTGGCCGCCGTGCTGCGGCGCCTCACCGGCTGGGATTCTCTTACCTGCCTTTTGGCTGCGGCCCCGGGCGGCGTCACACAGTTTTTCATCCTGGCCTGTGAACTGGGCGCCGACCCGCTTAAGGTGAGCCTGCTCCAGCTGGCGCGGCTGCTGAGTATCCTCGGGATTCTGCCGCTCCTTCTGCGCCTGCCGCTCTGGTAGCAGGAATTCCAGCCGGGGGGGAGAATGTAAAGCTTGGAAAGGGAGGTGGGCGCACATGCCGGCAGGTCAGGCCCTGAACATCGAGCGGCACAGCCTCTTCCGCTTACACAAAATTGACCAGTTGATCCGGCAGAAACGTTATCCGAACGTTCCGGCACTGAGCAGGTGCTTGGAGGTGAGCACCCGCACCATTGAACGCGACCTGGAGTTCCTGCGCGATCGCTTGGGCGCCCCCCTTAAGTACGATTTCAAGCGGCGGGGCTACTTTTACACCAACGACAGTTTCAGCATGCCGCGCCTGAAGCTCACGGAAGGTGAGGTGGTGGCCCTCTACCTGGGGCAGAAGCTCCTGTGCCAGTACAAGGGCACGCCGTATGAGGCGGCCATTGCCCGGGCCTTCGCCAAGATCCAGACCCTCCTCCCGGACGGCGTCGAGGTGGACCTCGCCGAGGTGGACGAGTTCCTCTCCTTTGACGTGGAGCCGCTGCGCGGGGAAGAGGAGGCCTTGGCAGCGTGCTTTCAACAGCTGGTGCAGGCCATCCAGGGGCGTGAGACCATGGACATAATCTACTACACAGCCAGCCGGAACGCCCAGAGCCGGCGGCTGGTGGATCCTTATCATCTGCGCTGCCACCAGGGCGCCTGGTACCTGATCGCCTACTGCCATACCCGGAAAGAGGTGCGCATCTTCGCCTTGGACCGGATCAGGTCCCTGCGACCCACGGGCCATAAGTTTCAGCCGCCCGCGGACTTTTCCCTGAAGGAGTACCTGGGTCACAGCCTGGGCATCGAACGCGGGGGCGAGCTCCGAAAAGTGATGATCAGTTTTGATGCCGTGCAGGCGCGCTGGATCCGAGAACGGCAGTGGCACCCCAGCCAGGAGCTCACCGTCCTTGCGGACGGGTCCCTGCTCTTTAAAGTCACGGTGAGCGGCCTGGAGGAGGTAAAACGCTGGGTGCTGGGGTTTGGCTCCCACGCCGAGGTGCTGGCTCCGGAGGAGCTGCGCCGGGCGGTGGCCCGCGAAGTGGCCCTCCTGGCGCAAAAATACGCCGGCTGCGCTGCATCGCCTCCGGCTCCCGACACGTTTTCAGGCCGGCCGGAATAGACTACTCCTGGAAGGAACCCTGACGAGGGGGGAGCCTTATGACGGAAAGGTACGGGCCCGGGTACGAGGCGTACAGCCCGGCCGATCTGGTTTTCAACGACCACATGCGTGCCTTGGTGGGGCAGGTGGTGGATGCGGCCACTTGGGCCGGGACGGTACAGGGTACCCTGGTCGACGCCTTCCCCGATCACATCCTCATTCAGACGCCGTCCGCCCGCTACCACGTTCGCCTGGCGGCCATCGCCTTTGTGCGGGCGATGTAATAGAACCCGGGACAATCCCGGGTTTTCTGCTTGCCGCAGCAACAACTTTTGTCGAAGCCGGGAGGAATTCTTCTTATGAATGTGGAAACTACATAATAAATTTGAGATCCGGTTAAGCGGCGAATACAAGACAAGGGGGTTGTACAGGTGGCTCTCGCTGACCTGGACGTCCAAGTAAACCTGTACCGGGACGGGGAGAAGTTCTTTGACCTCTTGAAGGCGGTGCTGCGTGAGTGGCAGAAGTCTCCCTGGCCCCATGAGAAGGAACGCGCCGAATACGCCAAGGCCTTGTTTTCCCAGGGACTTACCGTTTACGGGAACTACCTGACCCGGGCGCGCGAGAAGGTAGCCAGTGGTTTCGCCACGCCGGCCGACCAGAAGCTGCTGGGGCGCATGGAGGAGCGTTTTAGCTACTGGCAGGGGAAGTTCCAGGAACTTACCGGAGAAAAAGAGCCCACCTGTTCTTAGCCAGCTGCGGCCCGGGATGCCGGGCCGTTTGCCTTGTAGTTCTGCTCAGGAGGGAAGAGCCGTGGCAGGTTCGTGGCAGGATTTTTGGGCCAATGTCCGCGGCGTGCTCAAAGGATCCTTTGATTTCCGCGAACGCGCCGTGGCGGTGCTGCGCAAGGAGGCTTTCGAGGAGAACGATACCTTTCTTCTCCTTTGCTTCGCCGATCTCATCGGCGTACCGGTTCCCACCTCCTATTACAGCATCGAGCTGCTGCCTTATCTGGCGGAGGAGCTGGAGGGCTGGGAAAGGCGCATCTTGGAGCGCAAGAGCGTGGTGGCCGAGAAGTTCGGGAAGCACGACTGGTGCTGTTAAGAGGTAAGGGGACAGGTCGGCAATTCGGGGTAGAAATGGAGGGCCCGACCTGTCCCCATGGCAACCCGACGCTCGTTTCTCGCGTGGGCCGGGTGTGCCGTGAAGCTTCGAGTTGAGTCAGTAGGGACAGGTCGGCAATTCGGGGTAGAAATGGAGGGCCCGACCTGTCCCCATGGCAACCCGACGCTCGTTTCTCGCGTGGGCCGGGTGTGCCGTGAAGCTTCGAGTTGAGTCAGTAGGGACAGGTCGGCAATTCGGGGTAGAAATGGAGGGCCCGACCTGTCCCCATGGCAACCCGACGCTCGTTTCTCGCGTGAGCCGGGTGTGCCGTGAAGCTTCGAGTTGAGTCAGTAGGGACAGGTCGGCAATTCGGGGTAGAAATGGAGGGCCCGACCTGTCCCCATGGCAACCCGACGCTCGTTTCTCGCGTGAGCCGGGTGTGCCGTGAAGCTTCGAGTTGAGTCAGTAGGGACAGGTCGGCAATTCGGGGCGGGAATGGAGGGCCTGACCTGTCCCCACGGCAACCCGACGCTCGTTTCTCGCGTGGGCCGGGTGTGCCGTGAAGTGGTCCGCGAATGGGCTGAAGATAGGGGGTCTTACCTTGGCGGCGTCTTGGTGGGACAAGAAGGTTGTCTTTTTCGGCGGCAAGGGCGGGGTAGGCAAGACTACTTGCGCGGCGGCGTTCGGGCTGCTGGCAGCGCAGCGGGGCCGCCGGACCCTGGTGGTGTCCACCGACCCGGCGCACAATCTGGGCGATATCTTTGCCACGCACATCGCCGAGGAGGGGGAGCTGGCGCCGGGCCTCCGGGGCTACGAGATCGATCCGGCCAAAGAAAGTGCCCGTTACATCGCTGAGGTTAAGCAGCAACTTCAGAACGTGGTCAGCCCGGTGATCATGGAGGAGATCGAGCGGCAGGTGGAGGCGGCCTATGCCGCCCCCGGCTCGGAAGAGGCGGCCGTCTTCGACAAGTTTATCGACATGCTGGACCGGTTGGCAAGCGAGTTTGACCTGGTGGTCTTCGATACAGCGCCCACCGGCCACACCCTGCGCCTCCTCTCGCTCCCCGAGCTCTTGGCGGCCTGGATCGACCGTCTGATCAAACAGCGCGAGAAGGCCAATCGGCTCCTGTCCATGGCGGCGGCGGGAGCGGTGGAACTCAAGGAGAAGGCGGAGAGGGAAGATCCCGTGCTGGCCACGTTAAAGCGGCGCCGGGCGCGTTTCACCCGTGCCCGCGCTTTTCTGGTGGACGACCAGCAGGCGACCTTCGTTTTCGTGGTGAACGCAGAGAAACTCCCCATTCTCGAGACGAAAAAGGCGCTTACGGTGCTGCAGAAGAACCACATCCCCGTGGGCGGCATCATTGTCAACCGCCTGCTTCCGGACAGTGCCGGGGACGCGTTCTGGGGCCGGCGCAAAGAGCTGGAGGAGGAACACCTGGCCGAGATTGAGCGCGAATTTCGCGGGCTGATCCTGGCCCGGCTGCCGCTTCTCCCCGGCGATGTCTACGGCCGGCAGGCGCTGGACCAGGTGGTGGCCCTCCTCGACAAGCAAGTGTAAGTGGGCGCGAGACCTGACCCAATAGGTGGCCGCTGGGGGGATTGGCAGTGCCGGAAATAGCTGAGCCGTTGCCGCCGCTGCAGCGCGGCCGGCTCGTCGCCCGCCCGAACCGTTTCCTGGCCCGGGTGGAGCTGGGCGATGCGGCCGTAGAGGCGCACGTGCCCGATCCGGGACGGCTGGAGGAGCTCTTGCTGCCGGGGGCGGCGGTGTATGTGGCTGCCGCCGGCGCGCCGGGACGGCGCACGGCCTACGACCTGCGCCTGGTGGAGGGGCCGGCGGGCCTGGTTTCCGTGGACAGCCGCGTGCCCAACCGCCTGGTGGCCCGGGCGCTGGCGGCCGGGGCCTGGCCTGCGTTTGCCGCCTATTCCAGCGTCAAGGCCGAGCCGCGCTCCAGGCACGGCCGCTTTGACTTCCTGCTCCGGGGCGCGGGGCTTCCGGATTGCTTCATCGAAGTCAAAGGCTGTACCCTGGTGAAGGAGGGTACAGCTCTTTTTCCCGATGCACCCACCGCCCGCGGCGCCCGCCACCTGCGCGACCTGGCGGCGCTTGCCTTGAGCGGCAGCCGGGCCGCGGCCCTCTTCATCGTGCAGCGCGCCGATGCCCGCTGCTTTCGGCCCCACGCGCGGCTGGACCCGGAATTTGCCGCCGCCTGCTGGGAAGCGTCCACCGCGGGAGTCGAGCTGCGGGCCTTTCGCTGTTCGGTGACCCGTGCGGCTATCACGCTCATCGAAGAAATACCGGTTGTCCTGGGGCGGGCGCAATGAATCGCGCCCCTGCGGGCGGCGGCAGGAATCGGGGCGACGGGCGTCTAAAACATTCAGAGGTAGAGCGTCAGGTCTGCGCCGGGAGGTTCGCTGCGGCGGTACGGCCCGCGTTGGGGTAGCAGGGCAGGTAGGTTGGAATTCTCACGTCGGGCGCGATACCTGACCCAATAATGGTAAAGCGTCAGGTCTGCGCCGGGGGGTCCGCCGCGGCGGTGCGGCCCGCGTCGGGCCGGCAGGGTAGGTAGGTTGAACTCCTTGCGTCGGGCGCGATACCTGACCCAATGGTGGTAAAGCGTCAGGTCTGCGCCGGGGGGTCCGCTGCGGCGGTGCGGCCCGCGTCGGGCCGGCAGGGTAGGTAGGTTAAACTTCTTGCGGCGGGCGCGATACCTGACCCAATAATGGTAGAGCGTCAGGTCTGCGCCGGGGGTCCGCCGCGGCGGTGCGGCCCGCGTCGGGCCGGCAGGGTAGGTAGGTTGAACTTCTTGCGGCGGGCGCGATACCTGACCCAATGGTGGTAAAGCGTCAGGTCTGGAAGCTTAAGGGGGTACCGGGGATGGGAGATAAGGCCAGCGTGCGCTTTATTCTCGGGCGGGCGGGAGCAGGCAAAACCTACACCTGCCTTAAAGCCATCGAAGGGGAGCTTTTGCGCGCGGGCGAGGACGGCCCGCCCCTCATCCTCCTGGTACCGGAGCAGGCAGCCTTCCAGATGGAGTACGAACTTTTGGCTCGGGGGCAAATAGCGGCCACAGCCCGCGCCCAGGTGCTGAGTTTCCGCCGCCTTGCCCGCCGTGTGCTGGGGGAGGTGGGCGGCGGCGCGCGGCCCTGGCTGGGCGAGCTGGGCAAGCGCATGGTGCTGCGCGCCCTCATCCAAAGGCACCGGGGTGAGCTGCGCCTCTTCGCCAAAAGCGCCGCCACAGCCGGGTTCACCGAGCGCCTGGCCGGGACGCTGGCGGAGCTCAAGCTCTACAACATTTCCCCGGAAATGTTGGGCCGGCGCCTGGCAGCGCTCACCGCGGCAGGGATGGGGGAGAGCCCGCTGGCGGGCAAGCTCCACGACCTGGCCCTCCTTTACCGGGAGCTGGAGGACTTCCTGGCTCCCCGCTACACCGACCCGGAGGGCTACCTAACTTTCCTGGCTGCCCGCCTGCCGCAGGCGCCTTCGCTGCAGCAGGCGCGGGTGTGGGTCGACGGCTTCAGCGGCTTCACCCCTGAAGAGTTCCAGGTACTGGCCGCCCTTTTGCAGACAGCGGCGCGCGTGGAGGTGACCCTGTGCCTGGACGCCGGGGAACTCAACCGGCCCCTTGTGGAGACGGACCTTTTTCACCCCACGCGGGAAACGTACGTCAAACTGCGCGACCTGGCGGTCGCGGCCGGGGCGCGCCTGGAGCCGCCGCTGGTCCTGGATGATCCTCAGGCCCTGCCCCCGCGCTTTGCCCACGCCCGCGAGCTGGCCCACCTGGAGCGCTGCTTTTTCCGCTACCCCACCGCCGCCTGGTCGCGGCCGGCACCCGGCCTCTCCCTGGTGGCGGCGGCCAACCGGCGCACGGAAGTGGAGGCAGCGGCGCGCCGGATCATCAGCCTGGCCCGGGAGGAGGGGCTGCGCTGGCGGGAGATGGCCCTGGTGGTGCGGGACCTGGAGCTGTACCACGATCTTGTCGCCACCGTGTTTGCGGACCACGGCATCCCCTGCTTCATCGACCGCAAGCGCCCGGTGCTGCACCACCCCCTGGCCCAGCTCGCGCTGGCCGCCTTGGAGGTGGTTACCAGCAACTGGTCGTATGAGGCTGTCTTTCGCTGCCTGAAAACCGACCTCTTTCCCCTCAGCCGGCCGGAGGTGGACCGGCTGGAGAACTACGTCCTCGCCTTCGGGGTACGGGGCGCCACCTGGCAGCGCCCGCAGGACTGGGATTTCCCTGCCCGCGCCGGCGGGGGCAGGAACGCCGGGGCGGCCCCGTGGGAAGGGGTAGACGACCTGCGCCGGCAGGTGGCCGCCTGCCTGGCCCCCCTTACCTCTGCCTGTCGCCGCGGCGAGAAGGTGAGCGCTGCCGCCCTTACGGCGGCCCTCTGGCACTTCCTGGACGGCCTGAAAGTTGGCGAAACCCTGGCGGGATGGGCCAAGGAGGCCGAGGCGCGCGGTGACCTGGCGGCGGCACAGGAACACAGCCAGGTGTGGACCCGCTTCCTGGAGCTACTCGATGAACTGGTTATCGGGCTGGGCGACACGCCGCTTACGCCGGAGGAGTACGGGGAAATCCTGGCCAGCGGCCTGGAGAGCCTGCGCCTGGGCCTCGTGCCCCCGAGCCTGGACCAGGTGCTGGTGGGGGGACTGGAGCGGTCCCGCCACCCCAACGTGCGCGCGGCCTTTGTGCTGGGCGTAAGCGATGGGGTGCTCCCCGGCCGCGTGAGCGAGGACGCCGTCTTCACCGACCGGGAACGGGAGGAGCTCCGGGCGGCCGGCCTGGAACTGGCGCCTACCAGCCGGCAGCGCCAACTCCACGAGCAGTACCTGACCTACATTGCCCTCACCCGCGCCGGCGAACGTCTCTGGGTGAGTTTTCCCTTGGCCGACGAGGAGGGGCGGGCCTTGGCCCCGTCACGGATCATCACCCGCTTGCGTGAACTTTTCCCCGCCGCGCTGGAAACGTATGCTGCTTCCGAGCCGAGCGGCGCAGTGGCGGAAGACCTGGCCTTTCTTACTTCGCCGGCGCGCGCTGCCGCTTATTTGGCGGGGCAGCTCCGCCTCGCCCGGGCCGGCCGGCCCCTGAGCCCGCTGTGGCGGGCGGTGCAGCGCCATCTCCTGGCCGCGCCGGCCCTCAGGGCCCTGGCGGAAAAGGCCACCGCCGGCCTGAATCACCGGAACCAGGTAGGGCCGCTCCCGGCATCCCTGGCGCGCCGGCTCTACGGCAGCCCTCTGCGCACCAGCGTCACACGGTTGGAAGAGTTTGCCAGCTGCCCCTTCAGCCACTTCGCCGTGCACGGCCTGCGGCTGGCCGAGCGGGCGGAGTTCGGCCTGGACCTGCCTTCCCTGGGACTTTTCACCCACGGCATCCTGCGCGCTGTCACCGGGCGGCTCCTTTCGGCAGGACGCGACTTTGCCTCGCTGAGCGGCGAAGAGGCGGCGGCCTTGGTGGCGTCTGAGGTGGAAAGGGCGCTGCCGGCTTTTGCCGGTGGGGTCCTCGTAAGCTCACCGCGTTACATCTACCTGGCCCGGCGCCTCACCCGTCTCCTGAGCGGAGCGGTGGAGATCCTGGCGGAACAGGCCCGCCGCGGCGCCTTCCGCACCCGGGCGGCGGAGCTCAAGTTCGGCCTGCCGGGCGCGGCGCCCGGGCTTACCTTCATCCTGCCGGACGGAGAGCAGTTCGCCCTGGTCGGGCAGATCGATCGCCTCGATGTAGCCGCGGTGGAAGGGCGCACCTACATAAGGATTGTGGACTATAAGAGCAGCCCCCGGCGGCTGGCGCTCGCCGAGGTGTACCACGGCCTTTCCCTGCAGCTTTTGGTCTACCTCCTGGCCGCGCTGGCGCTGGGGGCGGACCTGGGGCTTAAGGAGCCGGTGCCGGCGGGCGTTTTTTACTTCACCCTGGGCGAGCGCTTCCTGCGTACGCGGGGGCCCCTGCCGCCGCAGGAGGCGGCGGCCCGGCTCCTTAAGGAGTTCCGGTTGGAGGGCCTGGTGCGGGGCGAGGCCGAGGCGGTAAAGCTGCTGGATAAGGGAGCCGCCGCCGGCGAGGCGGCGGTGGTGGCGGCGGCGCTCAAAAAGGACGGGACCCCGCGGCAGCAGGCCGGTACGGTGCCGGCGGCCGGCTTTGACACCCTCCTCGCGTTCGTGCGCTGCAAGGTGACAGAGCTGGCGGCGAGGGCGCTGGCCGGGGAGGTGGCGGCCGCGCCGGCGAAGCAGGGCAACGCTACTGCCTGCCAGTGCTGCGGCCTGCATGCGGCCTGCGGCTTCGATCCGCTTTTGGCGGGAAATTCGTACCGGCTCCTCTCCCGCCTCCAGCCGGAGCAGCTGTGGCGGCGTCTCGAGGCGGCGGTGAAGGAGGGGGAGCAGGCGTGACGGCAAACCAAAACCGCTGGACCGAGGAACAGCGACAGGCCATCGGCGCCGCGCCGGGCAACATTCTGGTGGCGGCGGCGGCCGGTGCCGGTAAGACGGCGGTACTGGTGGAGCGGGTCATCCGGCGCGTGCTGGATCCGGCGCGGCCCGTGGACATCGACCGGCTGCTGGTGGTGACCTTCACCGAGGCCGCGGCCGCCGAGATGCGCCAGCGCATCGGCCGCGCCCTGGAAGCGGCCCTGGCTGCGGACCCGGGCAGCGCCTACCTCCAGCGACAGCTGGCCCTTTTGGGGCGGGCGGCCATCTCCACCCTGCACTCCTTTTGCCTTAAGGCGGTGCGGCGCTACTTCTACCAGCTGGAGCTGGACCCGGGCTTTAAAGTAATGGACGAGGCCGAGGCGGATCTTGTGGCGCACGAGGTGCTGGACGAACTCTGGGAGGAGGAGTATGCGCGCGAGGTGGACGCCCCCGGCCCCTTTGCCCACCTCCTCGATTGCTACAGCAGTGCCGGGAGCGACGACGAGCTGAAGGACCTGCTGCTCAAGCTCCACGCCTTCAGCCGCAGCCAACCCTGGCCCGAGCACTGGCTCCGGGAGGCGGCGGCGTCCTTCAGCCTGCCGCCGGACGCGGAACTTACGGCCACACCCTGGGCGCGGCCGCTCCGGGAGTATGCCGCCCGGCAGCTGGAGCAGGCGGCCCTGTGCCTGGAACGGGCCGCCGTCCTGGCCGCCCGGCCGGGCGGTCCCGAGCCGTACCTGGCCGTGCTCAACGCTGAACAAAGTGCCATCCAGGCGCTGGCCGGGGAGGCGCGTGCCGGCACCTGGGAGGAGCTCCGGGCCGGCCTGGCCTACAGCTTTGACCGCCTGCCCTCCGTGCGCCGGGAGGAAGTGGACCCGGAGCTGAAAAAGCAGGTCACCGACCTGCGCGACGCGGCAAAGAAGATCCTGAAGGACCTGCGCGAGGACGTCTTCGGCCGCCCGCCGGCCGACCTGCTGGCCGAGCTGACCCATGTGGCACCGGCTGTGCGCACCCTGGTAGAACTGGCGCTAGCCTTCGGCCGCCGCTACCAAGCGGCCAAGCACGCCCGCGGGCGGCTGGACTTTGCCGACCTGGAGCACTACGCCCTGCGCCTCCTTTTGGCGGCGGAGGCCGCGCCGGGGGAGCTTAAGCCGTCCGCGCTGGCCCGGGAGCTTACGGCAGAGTATGCCGAGGTGTTCGTTGACGAGTACCAAGACATCAACCCGGTGCAGGATGCCGTTTTAAGCCTCATCTCTGGCCAGGACACGCCGCGGCCGCACCTCTTCCAGGTGGGCGATGTCAAGCAGAGCATCTACCGCTTTCGCCTGGCGGAGCCGCGGCTCTTTCTGGCCAAGTACCACGGGTACCCTACCGCTGCGGGCGGCCGGGAGCGCCGGATCAGCTTGCGGGCCAACTTCCGGAGCCGCGCGGAGGTGATCGCCGCAGTCAACTTTATCTTTCGCCAGCTGTTTACGCCGGCGGTGGGGGGCCTCACCTACGATGCGGAGGCCGAGCTGGTGGCCGGGGCGCGTTACCCTGACCCGCCGGCGGGCGGCGCCAGCGCTGCTGCCCCGGTGGAGGTACACCTGATTGAGCGGCAGGTGCCCGAGGTAGAGGTAAACGAAAAGGAAGAAGACGCCGCCGCCTCGCTCGATCTGAGCGCCCTGGAGAAAGAGGCCTTGGTGATCGGCCGACGTATCCAGGCCATGGTCCGCGGGACACCGGAGCGGCCCGGCCCCGCCTTCCAGGTGTGGGACAAGGCGGCCCAAAGCTACCGCCCCGTCACCTACCGGGACATCGTTATTCTCCTGCGCACGGTACAGGGACGGGCAGCTACAATCTTGGAAGTCCTGCGGGAGTTGGAGATCCCGGCTTATGCCGACCTGGCCAGCGGCTACTTCGATGCGCCTGAGGTGGCCACCCTGGTCTCGCTCCTTGAGATTATCGATAACCCCTACCAGGACATCCCCCTGGCGGCGGTGCTGCGCTCGCCGCTCGTCGGGCTCAGCGCCGAGGAGCTGGCGGCAGTCCGGCTGGCCGCGCCCGAGGGGGAGTTTTCCGCCGCGGTGTGGGCGGCGGCCGCCGGCAGCGCTCCCGAAGGGTGCGGGGCGGCGCTCACGGAAAAGCTGGCCCATTTTCGCGCCCAGCTGGAGGAGTGGCGCACCGCAGCGCGACGGGGGACCCTGGCGGAACTCATCTGGCGCATTTACCGCGAGACGGGGTATCTGGCCTACGTCGCCGGCCTGCCGGCCGGGGCCCAGCGCCAGGCCAACCTGCGCGCCCTCTACGACCGGGCCCGCCAGTTCGAGAGCTTCGGGCGGCCGGGGCTTTTTCGCTTCCTGCGTTTCCTCAAGCGCCTCAAGGAGCAGGAGGGCGACCTGGGTACGGCGCGGGCACTGGGCGAGAACGAGAACGTGGTGCGCGTCATGAGCATCCATAAGAGCAAAGGTCTGGAGTTCCCGGTGGTCTTCGTGGCGGATCTCGGGAAGCAGTTCAACCTGGACGACCTTAAGGGCGACATCCTGCTCCACCGCGACCTGGGCCTGGGGCCGCTGGTGGTGGACCTCGACCTGCGCTTGAAGTACCCCAGCCTCGCCTACCGTGCCATCCAGGTGGTGGGGCGGGAGGAGACGCTGGCGGAGGAGCTCCGCATCCTTTACGTGGCCCTTACCCGGGCGCGCGAGCGGCTGGTGCTGGTCGGTTCAGCCCCGAACCTGGACGCGCGCTGCCGGCACTGGGCCCAGGCGGCCGGCGGGCCGGGGTGGGAGCTGGCGCCGGGCGACATCCTGGGCGCGCGCACCTACCTGGACTGGCTGGGGCCCGCCCTGGCCCGCCACCCGGCGGGGGAGGTGCTCCGGGCAGGCCTTCCCGTTCAGGCGCCCGACCCGGCGGTGGCGGCGGACCCTTCGCGCTGGGAGCTCCACCTCTACCCGGCGGCGGAGGTGGCTGCCCTGGCCGAGCCCGGGTCTCCCGCGGACAGCAATGAGCCCGGCGCTGCACAGGTGTCGGCGCCGGGCGAGCCGGAGGATCCGGAGCTGGCAGAAGCGGTGCGGGCACGGCTCACCTGGCGGTACCCGCAGGCGGCGACCGGCGGGCTGGCTGCCAAGGTGAGCGTGAGCGAGCTTAAACAGCGGGCCCTGCTGGGCGCAGGTAGGGAGGAGGAAGAAGCGCCGGGGCGCCGGCTTTACCCCGTCCGGCCGGCGGAGCGGCCGCGTTTCGCCGGGGGCTCCGGGGAGCTGGCCGGCGCCGCGCGGGGCAGTGCCGCGCACCTGGTGCTCCAGCACCTGGACCTGTCCGGCGACCTTTCGCCGGCAGGGATCGAGGCCCAGGTGGCGAAGTTGACGGAGCGCGAGTTCCTCAACCCGGAGGAGGCGGCCGGCGTGGATGCCGCAGCCTTGGCGGCCTTCTTCGCCGGTCCCTTGGGGCGGCGGCTCACGTCGAGACCGGCCGCCGTGCGGCGGGAGGTGCCCTTCAGCCTGCGCCTGCCGGCGGGGGAGGTATACCCGGCGGCAGCCCTGACCCCGACCGAGGCCACGGAGCCGATCCTGGTACAGGGCATCATCGACTGCCTGGTGGCCGAACCCGAGGGGTGGCTCCTCCTCGACTTCAAGACCGATACGGTGCCACCGGCCGTCTTGGCCGCGCGCCTGCCCGGCTACCAGAAGCAGGTGGAGCTCTATGTGCGCGCGGTGACGGCCTGGAGCCGCCGACCGGTGAGCGAGGCCTACCTGTACTTCCTCGCTGCCGGACGGGCCGTGCGCGTCTTTCCTACCCCAGAATAGCTAGCTGCCGAGCCAGGTCGCGGTATTCCTGTAAAAGGCGCCGGTACTCGTCCACCTCCCGCTGGCTCATGAACCAGTGAACGTAGTCCCCGTACTCTTCGCTGTCCTGGGTTTCCGGAAGCCGCCTTTCGGCGAAGGTGTTAAGGTCCTGCCCGTACTTGACGGCAAAGGAATTCGCCCGCGCTTCGGCCTCCGCCAGCTGCCGTCCCAGCACATCCAAGCGCTGTTCAATAAAGGAGTGTAGGTTGCGCGCCACCAGTCGCCGTTCCTGATCGGGCAAAGAACAGAGGTCGACCTCACAGACCTGTGCCATGTCGGGCCCCTCCTTTTTGTAGGATGTATTCATATTATAGCAAAAAGTCTGTCCATATTCCAGGTTGAGTTTGAAGGCCGCCCCGCAGGGGGCAGCCTTCACTATAACCGGCGAGTGCGGTCCCGGCTTACCGGGCGCTGCCGTCGGCGAAAAACTCCTCCAGAAAGAGGTTGTGGGTGTGCTCGTCGTAGCCGATCACCTCGGCGTAGCGCCCCCAGTCCACCAGGGTTTCCAGCTGGCGCTGGGCCTCCGAAACCCCGAACTGCCGCTCCAGGATCTCCAGCAGAAATTCGCGCGGCAGGCGGCGGTTGGACTTGGTCTTGATGACGTGGATGATGCGCTTCAGGGCCGGCACGCGCTCCAGCACCTGCTGCCGAAAGATGTCCTTGCGCTCCAGCACCGAGGCTTCGGCGAAGGCTGCGCCCTTAGGAGTAAGCTCGATGTCGCCGGCCTCCACCCGCGCAAACCCCAAAAGCTCCACGCCCTGCACAATGGGCAGAAAGTCTTCCACATCGAGGATCAGGTCGTCGGCCAGGCGGTACAGGTCGGCCTTGCCGTCCATGTCTTCCAGCATCTCGATGAGCCCCGTCATGGCGCCGGCCCGTACGGGCGGGACAGGGGTGAAGCGCTTTTCTTCCGTCGCCGGCAGCGTCCGGTGGTCCGTCTCCCGCTCCTTGCGGGTCAGGACGCGGTAGAGCTCATCCACCCGGGCCATAAACGCCGGGTCTTCCCGGTCCCGCCAGTGGGGCAGGTCTATCGGAATGTCCGCCACCACGTGCGCCGGGTGGCCGGAGAGCACCACCGCCCGGTCGGCCATGTACACCAGCTCTTCGATGCCGTGGGTTACGAGGATGACGGCCCGGGTGGGGAGCTTCTTTTCCAGCCAGAGCTCGAGGAAGTCGCGGCGCAGGTTCTCGGCGGTGAGCACGTCCAGGGCCGAAAAGGGTTCATCCATGAGCAGCACGTCTGGCTCCACCGCCAGAGCGCGGCCGAAGCCGACGCGCTGCCGCATGCCGCCGGAAAGCTCCTTGGGGTAGGCGTTTTCAAAACCGTCCAGACCGACGATGTCGATGGCCGCCAGGGCCTTCCGGCGGCGCTCCTTCGGCGTCAGGTTCTTCTGCTTCAGGCCCAGTTCAACGTTTTCCAGGACGGTCAACCAGGGGAAAAGGGCGAAGGTCTGAAAGACAAAGCCTGCGCCGGGATTGACACCGGTGAGCGCCTGACCCCGGTAGAGGACGGTGCCGCCGGTCGGCTTAACGAGGCCGGCGATGATCCGAAGGAGTGTGGATTTGCCCGAGCCGGAGGGGCCGAGAATGCCCAAAAACTCTCCCTCACGCACGGTGAGGTTGATGTCATCCAGAACTGTCACCTTCTGGTCACCGACCTCGTACTGCTGCGCGACATGTTCCAGCTTAATCAGATCCGCCACAGGAGTTCACCTCACCCTATGAGCATTCAGCGGTCGGCATTGGGCGTTGAGAGGACGGCGGCTTCTAGATGGTTACCGCAGGCCCTCAAGCCAACAGCTGATCGCAAACGGCCAATTCACAGGCTGTACTTCTCTTCGGCCAGCTGGTAGAGCCGCCGCCAAAAGAGCCGGTTTACCGTGACCACGAAGAGCGACATCACCAGAATCCCCCAGATGATCTGGCCCCAGTTGCCGGCGCGGGTGGCCTGGGTGATGTAGGCGCCCAGCCCGCTGGCCGTCAGTTCGTGCCCCTTAAGGTCCAGTATCTCCGCCACGATGCTGGCGTTCCAGGCCCCGCCGGCAGCGGTGACGCCGCCCGTCACCAGGGCGCGCAGGATACCGGGGAGAATCAGTACCCGCCAGGTTTCCCAGCGCGACAACTTGAGGATAACCGCCGCTTCTTTGAGGTCGGCGGGCAGCCCGGAGGCGCCGGCGATGACGTTAAAGAGGATGTACCACTGGGTGCCCAGCATCATGAGCGGCACGGCCCCCAGCTCAAAGCTCAAACCGTAGCGCACATAGAGAAGGCCGAAAAAGGGGAAGAGCATGTTGGCCGGGAAAGAGGCCGCCAGCTGCGTGAGCGGCTGGGCAACCTGGTTCAGGCGCGGGTTAAGGCCGATGGCGACGCCCACAGGCACGGCCCAGAGCGCCCCCAGGAGGACCGCCGCCGAGGTGCGCAGTAAGGTGTAAAAGCCGAGGACCACCACGTACCAGAGCTCGGCGGCACCCAGCCGGGCGATGAGCACGACCCCGGCGCGGGCGTAGGGAAGAAGGACCAGGAACACAAGCCCCGCGGCCAGAGGGATAATCCACCTGGCCCAGCGCCGCGGCGGGACCGGTTTGGGGCGCGCTCCGGTTTCCGGCGGTGCCAGAAGCCGCTCCAACCCCTCTTCCAGCGGGCGCAACACGTGCTCGCCCAGCCGGTCCAGGATCAGCGAACGGCGCAGTACCTCCAGCAGCCAGGAGCGGGGCCGTTCCCCTCCGGCCGTCTCTTCCAGCTTGAAGCGCTGCGACCAAGCCACCAGCGGCCGCCAGAAAACCTGGTCCACCAGAACAATCAGGCCGGCCATGGTGAGGAGTGCGTAGAAGAGCGCCTGGGTGTTCCCTTCGCTGGTGGCGGTGGCCAGGTAAGAGCCGATGCCGGGCAGGCGGATGTCCCGCCCCAGTACGGAGATGGCCTCGCTGGCGGCCAGGAAAAACCACCCGCCGCCGAAGGACATCATGGCGTTCCACACCAGGGGTATGGCGGCGAACGGCAGCTCTACAGAGGTGAGGCGCCGCCACCAGTTGAGGCCGTAGACGGCGCTGGCCTCTTTGAGATCCCGCGGGATGCTCCGGAGCGAGTAATAAAAGCTGAAGGTCATGTTCCAGACCTGGCTCGTAAAGATGGCGAAAATCGCGGCCAGCTCCACTCCAAGGGTGCTACCCGGGAAGAGAGCCATAAGCCCGGTTAAACTCACCGAGAGAAACCCGAGCACCGGGACCGACTGCAGCACGTCGAGCAGGGGAACGAGAATCTTGTCCGCCCCCGGCACGTACGCCGCCACGTAGCCGTAAACGACTGTAAAGAGAAAGGAAAGGACCAGCGCAATGACCATGCGCAGGAGCGAACGCGCCGCGTAGTAGGGCAGCTCACGCGGGTCGAGCGATAAACCGGGTCCCAGCGCCGTGGCCAGGGGTGCCCCCATCTGCCGCCCCAGGTGTATCAGTAAGTAAAACAGGCCGGTGATGGCGACGAGCACGCAGAGGTCAATCCAGGGCGAGTGGCGCTTTTTCGGTAAATCCGGACGGACAAAAACCGGCATTCGCTTGCCTCCCTGGGGTCCGGTGCTATACTCACCATGCCCAGCCAGCGAGGCTTCTATGAATCGGCTTACAGCCGGCGGTGCGGGCGTATGTGGCTGCCCGCGGCAACGCCCGCATATAGGGCCTTGACGCAGTGCACGGCAATCCCTCCTCTAACGCAAGCTTTCGATACCTGCTTCTTCGGTAAGGATGATCCATCTGGGGTTCAGGGTCAGCGTCCATCGCGCGCACCACCTCCTTTGTCGAACGAAAAGCCCCTCAACGGGTGAGGGGCATGCGCACTGCACCCTCCTCGTTGAGCTTTGGCACTGTACGACTTTGGCAGCGCCAGCCACGTTAGGTAAAACCTTAAGCCGGTAATACCTGCTCACCCATTGGTGTCTTTCGACATTTCCGGGCAGTGGCCTGTATTCGTACAGGAGCCTCGCCTAACAGGGTTTACCTTATTCTCTTTTAAGTTTATGCTTCCTCCCACCTTCTGTCAACCACCGCGCCCGGGGTCCGGCAGCAATTTCTGGCGACGAAGAAAGGAGAATTCGCGCCGGCGGAAAAAGGTCCGGCTGCAGCACCTTATAAAAGCTTAAAACTTAAAGTTCACTCCAACCACATCTGACGGAATACCTCTGCTATAATAGGGATGAGTGGAGTATTATCGACCGGCACGGAGATCCGTTGCAAGGATGACTCCTGGAGGTACAAACGAATACCTTAAAGCAGAGGCCAGGAACCGTCGCCCTTATTTGGGCGCTTGGGCGGCGGGGAGCCAGTAGCGCAACCGGCTGCCGCAAGGCAGCCGTTTGTATTCTGATGTCAAGGAGGCGAGAGGTATGCCTACGGCTGAAGACTACCCCATGCTCAAGATAGTTGCGCTGAATGGCTTCCGCGTCTGGGTGGGACAGGAGGTCATACCCGAGGCTGCCTGGCGCCAGACGAAGGTGGTGCTGCTGTTCAAGTATCTTTTGGTGCAAAAGGGGCTGGCGGTACCCCAGGAGGAGCTGCTCAAGGAGTTCTGGCCCAAAATGGAACCCAAGGCGGCGCGCCATAACTTCGCCGTTACGCTTTATACCCTGCGCTCGGTGCTGAACAAAGGAAAGAGTAATCGGCAGCGGCCGCAGCGCATAGTATACGAGCGCGGCTTGTGCCGCTTTAATGCGGACCTCCCCTACTTTTATGATGCAGAAGCCTTTGAACGCCGGGCTGAAGAGGGCCTGGGGGCCTTACGAACGGACAAAAACGCGGTGGCCAAGGAGAAACTCCTGGCGGCCCATGCCCTTTACCGGACGGACTTCCTCACGGAAAACCTGGAAGAGCGCTGGATCATTAAGGAAAGGCTGCGCCTCAGCGAGCTGTACCTGCGCGTTCTCGACGGGCTGGCGCATGTGTCGCTGACACTGAGGGAGTTTGCCGCTGCAGCCGATTACGCCGCCGAGCTCCTGCAGCGCGACCCGGTGTGCGAAGAGGCTTACCGCGTGCTCATTACCGCCCTGGCGGCAACCGGTAAGCGTACGGAGGCCCTGCGCCGGTATAAGGCCTGCCAGCAGATGCTGGAGCAGGAGTTTGGCCTGCTGCCGGCGCCGGAGACGCGCCGGCTCTACGAAAGACTGGTTTCCGGTGATTTAGTCTAGTGCGGTCGCAAGGGAGCAGGGGGCGAACCAGCTTGCCCCGGCTGTTGGCCGGGGCTTTTCTGGGCCTGCAGCAGAGAGTGGAAGAGCTCAAGGCCCAAGCCTGCGGCGCACTGCTCATGCCTGGCGCTGGTAGTTGGGCCGGGCGTCAACTTTGCGGCCCGGGAGCTACTCATCCGGTGCCTGCGGGCCAGAGGACGGCTCCTCTTTCCCGCCGGCGTTGCCGGAGCCTGCGCCGGGCTCACCCTCCAATTTGGCGGCAGGGGCGGGGAGGGCGGCCCGCACAAACAGGGTTCGCAAGTAGCCGAAGGCGAGGGCGCCCATGAGCAGCAGGCCGGCGAAGCCGGCGGCCGGGTAAAGGGTGCCGACGATGGTGGAAAAGCCGAAGCGGGCCAGGATAAAGGCGGCGGCGCTTGCCAGAACGGCCAGCCAGCGGTAGGCCCGGCTGTCTGGTTCGGTAAGGCGCGAGGTGAAGCCGTACAGGCTGGCTACCGCCGTAGTATACACCTCTGCAAAGAGCACCACGCTGTAGAAGCTGCGGATGTAAGGCGAGATGAGCCCGGCCACGGCGATCATGGGTACCTCCAGGCCGGCCACCTGCGGTGCCACCGTGAGGATGGCGGCGGCGATGGCCAGCACCCCTGCTCCCAGGCCCAGCCCGCCCCAAACGGCGCCCCGGCGCAGTGCCACCGCCCCGCTTAAGGCTCCGAGCGGCGCGAGCACCGCCACAGACAGGATCAGGTTGTAGGAGGTGTAAAGCAGCGCGGCCAGGGGCCAGTACGGCACGGCGGTCTTGGCCGGGTCAATCCAGGCCAGGTTGGCGGCCAGCCCCTGGGGCTGCGCCAGGATGGTAATAAGGCTCAGGCCGAGCACTGAGGCGAGAAGGACGGGGGCCACAAGGCTGATGGAGTCGATCACCCGGGAGATGCCCAGAAGCACCGTGGCCAGCGTGAGGCCGAGGAGCAGCAGGCCGCCTGCCAGGGCCGGCAGGCGGAACTGCTCGGTGAAGATGGCCCCGGAGCCGGCGGCCATGGTGACCAGGGCGCCGAAGAGGAAAAAGGTGATGATGAGGTCCATGGTTGTGCCGGCCCAGCGCCCGCCTGCCGCCTGGATCACCGGCAGGTGGGACTTGGCCTGGACCTTATGCCCCAGCTCCATGATGGCGAGACCGAAAAAGATAAAGAGGCCGGTTGCTAAGGCGGTGCCCAAGAGCCCCCACCCGCCGAAGGCGGAGAAAAACTGCAACACCTCCTGCCCGGAGGCGAACCCTGCCCCGACTACCGTTCCCACGTAGGTTAGAGCGATGGTGAAAGGTGAGAGCTTCTTCGCCATGCTCCGGCTCCTTTGCGGTGTGATCGAGGTTAGTATGGCCGCTTACGGGTACCGGCAAACAGGAACGAAAAGGCCCCGGTGCCGCCGGAGCCTCAAACGTTCAGCGCCTTAGAGCTGGAACGTGATGTCTTCTGTTACGCCACCGCCCGCGAAGGTGGTGCGCCCCGGCGTGGTGCGCGCCACCACCTGCCCGCGGTGCAGCACCAGAAGGGCCGTGGCCTCGAGGCGCAGGGCCGTAACTTCGTCGGGAGCGGCCCAGAGAACCAGGTCAGCCGGCCGCCCGGGGGCGAGGCCGTAGTCCGCGCCCAGGGCCAGGGTGCGGGCCGCCCGTTCGCTCACCATGGCAAAGGCCTCATAAAGTTCCTGCCGCCCGCTCAGCTGGCAGGCGTGCACCCCCATGTGCGCCACCTGGAGCAGGCTGCCCCTGCCCAGCGGGTACCAGGGGTCCAGGATGTCGTCGTGGCCGAAGCTCACGTTCACCCCCGCCGCCAGGAGTTCTTTAACCTGGGTGAGCCCGCGGCGCTTGGGATAAGCGTCGAAACGCCCCTGCAGGTTCAGGTTCACCAGCGGGTTGGCCACGATGTTCAGCCCGGCGCGGCGCAGAAAGCCGGTGAGTTTGTAGGAGTAGGCGCCGTTATAAGAACCCATGGCTGTGGTGTGGCTGGCGGTCACGCGTGGCCCCAGGCCGCTGCGGATGGCCTGCGCGGCTACCGACTCCAGGAAACGCGACTGTTCGTCGTCGATTTCATCGCAGTGAATGTCCACCTTGCGGTCGTATTTCTCCGCCAGGCGGAAGATGATCTCGATGGACGCCACCCCGTCTTCGCGCGTCAATTCGTAGTGCGGGATGCCGCCTACGCAGTCCGCCCCCAGCCGCAGGGCCTCCTCCAGCAGGTCCCGGCCGCCTTCGTAGGCCAGAACGCCCTCCTGGGGAAAGGCGACGATTTGCAGCTCAACCCAGGGCGCCACCTCTTCTTTCAACTCCAGGAGCGCCTGCAGGGCGGTAAGCTTCGGGTCACAGACGTCCACGTGGGTGCGTACGAACCCCACCCCCTGGCCAACCTCCCACTGGAGGGCGGTACGGGCCCGCTCTTTGACGTCGGCGCGGGTGAGGTCTTTTTTGCGCTCACTCCAAACGGCGATTCCCTCGAACAGGGTGCCGCTTGCGTTGTAACGGGGCTCGCCTGCGGTGAGCGCGGTGTCCAGGTGGACGTGGGAGTCGATGAGGGGCGGGGTGAGGAGGTTCCCCCGGGCGTCGACCACCTCCGCCCCTGCCTCCGCTGCCTTAAGCGTACCGGCGAGTTCTACCCGGGCGATGCGTTCCCCGCTGATCCGGACGTCCACGCGGGCGCCGGAGCCGGCCAGGCGCGCGTTTTTAATGAGTAGATCGGCCATGTCGCTTCGCCTCCGCTTAAGCCGATTCGTGCCCGGCAGTGTGGCCGGCCGGCCGGACACAGCCGCGCCCGGCCAGGGGGGCCAGGAAGGTATGCAGGAGCGCGGCCCCAAGGATGCCGGCCAGCGGCGGCAGCCAGGGCACCAGGCGGGCCAGCGCCACACCGCCGGCCCAGGCGGCCAGGGCGGTCCAGTTAACGTCGGGCAGGTCGACATCGCTGAGCGCGGGATACTTCCCGCCGTGTACCAGGTAGTAATCGGCCAGGATGACGCCGCCGATGGGCGGCAGGATGGAGCCCAGGAGCACCAGCCAGCTGACGAAGTTGTTATTCAGCCAGAGGGAGAAGAGCGTTCCCAGGACGCCGCTTACCAGCACAATCTTCTTCTTGGGAAACCCGGTGATGCTGGAGAGCCCCAGTCCCGAGGCGTAGAGGGCGTTGTCGTTGGTGGTCCAGATATTGAGGCCGAGAAGGAGCACCGCCGGCCCCAGGAGGCCTTGGAGCATGAGGACCTCGGAGATGTCGGCCTTACCCGTTACGGCCGCTCCTGCCGCCCCGAAGAAGAACATGAGGGAGTTGCCGATGAGGAAGGCGATAATGGTGGCCGCTACGCCGGTGCGGCGCGTGCGGGCGTAGCGCACGAAGTCCGGCGTGAGCGTGCCGCCGCTGGCGAAGGAGCCCACCACCATGGTGAGTGCAGCGGCCACGCTGAGAGCGTTCTGCGGGGCGAGTCCCGCCAGCGCTCCGATTCCGCCCGCCGCCTCGACGGCGCGGCTCACCGAAAAGCTTCCCAGGAGGGCGATGGCCGGCACGGCGATAAAGCTCAAGATTTCCATGGCCTTGTAGCCGACGTAAGCGGTGGAGGTCATGAGCGCCCCGGCCAGCGCCAGGAGAAGGTACAGGTTCCAGCCGGTAGCCTTATAGATGGGCAGGGCGAACATGGCCACGCCGACACCGAACCAGCCTATCTGGGTAGCCGCCAGGAGGAAGGAAGCCAGGGCTGAACCCCTACGGCCGAAGGCGTAGCGCGCCAAGAGGTGGGTGGAGAGGTTGGTACCGGCCGCAACGTCACCCAGAAGGCCGGTATAGAGGCCGAGGATGAGGTTGCCGCCCAGCACCACCAGCACCAGATCAGGCCAGAGCCGGAAGCTGGTGCCCAGCGTGCCCCCGGCCCACATGCTGGCGGAGAAGAAGGTGAAGCCGAGCATCACCGCCAGGACCGACCAAAAGCCGCGCTTCTTTTCCGCTGGAACGGGGGCGAGGGCGAAGTCTTCGTCCCGGACACAGTTTGACTTTGGCATGCCAAGACCTCCCTGAAGAGCCTGCTGCCGGCCCGGGGCCATACAAAAAACGCCCCCTGCCCGTGACGGCAAGGGGCGTTTTGGCCCGCTCTACGGGAACCTTGCCAGTCTCGCCGGACTCGCTTAAAGGCCCTTGATTTTGTCTGATTATACCACAGCGTGCCGGCGAGCACAAGGGGGCAAGACCGCCCCCTAACTTTTTACGACGTCGTCCGCGCGTTCGCGGCCGCTGCCCTTGGGAGAAAAGGTCTTGCAGCAGGTTTCCATGCAATTTTCGGTTGGAGTGGGGCCCACGGCGGATGCCATGGGGGCGTCGATGCGGTCGGGCGCCTTGTCGGCAAAACTGTCGGCTGTGACCATGATCATGTTCGCATCGCAGCGATTGCCGCTTTTCCAGTAGTGGCAGCTGTTGACGCTGCACATAATTTGTTGGTTTTGCGCCATCTGTATCACCTCCTGCCCTATGATTCCCAAGAAGGGAGTCTGATTATGCGTCTTTTCCCAGCAGGGCGGGCGGCAGGAAAAGCGGCTTTTGTGCCTAATAAGTACTTAGGTACTCAGGGATGCCACTCTTCACTGTCGACTTTGCGCTCATTCGGGTCCAGGGCCCGTTCGATCTCTTCGAAGCCGGCGGCGACGGTGCTGAAGGGCTGCGGCGGGGCCGTCCGGCCTTTTTTGCGGCCGTTTTTTCTCGGCATTGACACTCCCTCCTCGTGGTTTAGTTTGCCCGCCCCGGCGGGAGTGATGCGGGAAAGGGGAACCAGGGTATGGATGTAAACGCAATCCTGAGGGCGATTACGACCCATGACAGCTACGCCGGCCAGATAACCTACCGCCGGCACCTGCCGGAGCGCCCGGCGGCCTACGCCGAGCCGGCGGCGCCGCTGCCGGAGGAGCTCCAGGCCCGCCTGGAGCGCGCCGGGGTAAGGCGTCTCTATACCCACCAGGCGGCGGCGCTGGATGCCGCCCGGCGGGGAGAGAACATCGTGGTGGTAACGCCCACGGCCTCGGGCAAGACGCTCTGCTACAACCTGCCGGTCTTGACAGAGCTTGTGGCCGACCCGAGCGCCCGTGCCCTCTACATCTTTCCCACCAAGGCCCTCACCCAGGACCAACTGGAGGGGGTGCAGCGCTTCGGCCTTGTCCCGGCCGCCGTCTACGACGGCGACACACCCGATACGGTGAAGGGCGACATCCGGCGCACGGCCCGCGTTGTGCTCACCAACCCGGACATGCTGCACCTGGGGATTCTCCCTAACCACCTCAAGTGGCACGACTTTTTTGCCCACCTCAAGTTTGTGGTCGTCGACGAGATCCACGCCTACCGGGGCGTGTTCGGCACGCAGGTGGCCCACATCCTGCGGCGGCTGCGGCGCCTGGCGGCGCACCACGGCGCCGGCCCGCAGTTCATCCTTACCTCCGCCACCATCGCCAACCCGGCGGAGCACGCCCAGCACCTCACCGGGCTGCCGGTGACGCTCATCGCAGGAAGCGGTGCCCCCCAGGGCGCGCGGGACTTCCTCTTTTGGCGCGTACCCCAGCACACCACCTACCTGCGCGAGGCGGTGTGGCTTTTGGAGGTGCTCCTGGCGGAACGGGCGCGCACCATTGCCTTTGCCCGTGCCCGCCAGGTGGTGGAGCGCATCCTGCGCCAGGTGCGCCAGGAGCTCACGGCTCCCTTGGCCGGCCGGCTGGTGGGCTACCGGGGCGGATACCTGGCGGTAGAGCGGCGCGAGATTGAACACGAGCTTTTTTCCGGGCGGCTCTTAGGCGTGGTGACCACTAACGCGCTGGAACTCGGCATCGACGTGGGGGAGATGGAGGTCTGCCTTATCGCCGGCTACCCGGGGACCATCGCCTCCACCTGGCAGCAGGCAGGGCGGGTGGGCCGGCGCGAGCGCGACTCGCTGGTAATCTTTATCGCCGTGGCAAACCCCCTGGACCAGTACTTCCTACGCCACCCCGAGGCGTTTTTTGACAAGCCCACCGAGAGTGCCCTGATCGACGCGGCCAACCCATACCTGCTCTTGGGGCAGGCCCGCTGCGCCGCCCAGGAGCTGCCGCTGGCGCCGGCGGATCTCGCGCTCTGGGATCCGGTGCTGGTGGATCTGCTCACCCTCCTGGAGGAGGACGGCCAGGTGACGCGCGCCGACGGCCGCTGGTTTTACACCGGCCAGGATTACCCGGCGGAGAAGGTGAACCTGCGCACCACCGGGAGGACTTTCCAGCTGCGCGACCGGGGAGAGAAGAACCGCCTGGTGGGTACCATGGACGGGCATACTGCCTTCTCCGAGGCCCACCCGGGGGCCGTCTACCTGCACCAGGGCGAAACCTACCGGGTGGAGGAGCTGGACATTCCCGGCGAGACGGCCTACCTGCGCCGGGTGGATGTGGACTACTACACCATGGTGGGGCGGGAGAAGAGCACGGAGATCCTCGAGACCCTGGCCGAAAAAGAACTCTACGGCCACCATTTTGCCGTGGGCCGGCTCAGGGTGCGCACGCGCGTCACCGGGTACATTAAAAAGCACGAACTCACCGGCCAGGTGCTGGGCGGGGAAAGCCTGTCTCTGCCCGAGGAGGTGCTGGAAACGGTGGGGATGTGGTTTTCACCGAGCGCAGAGCTGGCAGCCAAGGTCCAGGCGGCGGGGCTCGACTTCATGGGCGGGTTGCACGCCGTGGAGCATGCGGCCATTGCGCTGCTGCCCCTCTTTGCCATGTGCGACCGCAGCGACGTCGGCGGCCTCTCCACCACCATCCATGCCCAAACGGGGGAGCCGACGGTGTTTATCCACGATGCTTACGAGGGCGGGGTGGGCTTCGCGGAAAAAGGCTACGAAAAGGCGGAAGAACTGCTGGCGGCCACCCTGGAGGCGGTGGCCACCTGCCCTTGTGAAAACGGTTGCCCGAGCTGCATCCACTCGCCCAAGTGCTCGAACTTCAACCGCCCGCTGGACAAGGAGGCGGCCATCCTGATCCTGCACGGGCTCCTGGGCCAAGAGTACCAGCCGGCGGCCCCTACGGGCGTCAAGGCCCTGGAGCGGGCCAACCTGGCCCGCTTAGTAGGGCGGTTGAAGGGGGCGACGGCATGAGCCTGTTTGAGCGCCTGGCCCGGCTGCGGGCGGAGCGGGCGGCGGCAGGGGAAGCGGAAGCGGCCGGCGGCGCAGCGCCGGCGACCTGCCTGGAGCCGGCCGGGCTTAAACCGCGGGCGGCAGGCCTGGCGGGGCCACAAGAGGAGGACTCCTCCTCCCGGCCGCCGGTGCCGGCGGCGCGCTTCGGCGGCTGCGAGATCAAAACCGCCTGCGGCACCTTCTGCTGCCGTGCCCGCCCGTTGGCCGCGCGGCCGTCAGCCCTCCTGGCGCAGCCGGAACGCATCCTGGCCAACCTCAAGCTTGTCTGGGGGATCGGGCCGGTTACGGAGGCGGCGCTCAAGGCCCAGGGGGTGAGGAGCCTCACCGACCTTACGGGACACCCGCGCTGGGGCGAGGAGGCGCGGCGCGTGCTGGCGCTCATCGCCGCGCGCCGGGCGACGGAGCTCAGGCGGCGCGGGGCGAGCGACGCGGAGCTTTTGGGCCTCTTCCAGCCGGAGGAAGTGGCCTGCCTCGACATCGAGACCACCGGCCTCTGGGGCAACCAGCCGCTCTTTCTGGTGGGCCTTCTCAGGGCGGAGGGGGGAGGGCTGGTGCTGGAGCAGCTCCTGGCCCGCCACTACCGGGAGGAAAAGGCGCTCCTCACCTACCTGGCGGACGTTCTGGGCGGGGTAAGGACGGTGGTTACCTTTAACGGCAAGCGCTTCGACCTTCCTTACATTGAGCAGCGCTTCATCTACCATGGCCTGCCGCAACCGGCGGAACCCTTCCACGTGGACCTCTACTTCCACGCCCGGCGCCTGCCGCAGGACCTCCCGAATCGGCGCCTGGTCACGCTGGAGGAGCACCTCCTGGGGGCGGAGCGGGAAGGGGACGTGCCGGGGTACCTGGTGCCCACCATTTACCACCGCTTTGTGCGTACGGGCGAGGCGGAGCTGCTCTTGCCTGTGCTGCAGCACAATGCCCAGGACGTGCTCTCCCTGGCCCGGCTGCTTTACCTGGTGGAGCAGGAGGGGAAGGAGGTGGGCGGCGGTGCCGTCCACTCAAGTTGAGCCGCTCAAGGCGGCCTTAAGCGCGGCACTCGCCGGCTTAGGCGCGGACCGCCACTACAGCGAGGCCCTGGCGGCACTGGCCCAGGGCCTCTTTCTCTGGCAGCTGAAGGCGGACGGAGGCCCGGAAGACTTCGCTTCCTGGGGTGGGCCCTTTGCCGCGCCGGCCTGGCGCGGCCGCACCCCGGCGGCGGTTCGCACCCTACAGGCCGAGCTCAACCGGCTGGCGCCGTCGGCGGCGGAACTCGGTGCGGCCCTGGAGGCGCTCCACTGGGAGCGCGGCAGCGGGAGCAGCAGGGAACGCGGGGTCTACTACACCCCGCCTGTTTTGGCCCGTTTCATGGCCCGCCTGGCCCTGCGGCTGTATTTTCAGGAACTGGCGCGGCCCCGCAGCCGCGAACGCGATCCGGGCGCACCGGTGTGCCTGCCGCCGACTCTGCGCTTAGCCGACCCGGCCGTGGGTGCCGGGGCCTTTCTCGCCGCCGCCCTGGCGGAGCTCAGCGCTCTCCCGGCGGATCTCCGGGGCGGGCGCGGTGTGCCGGAACTGCTCGGGTGCCTGGCGGGGCGGGACCGCGATGCTGAGGCGGTGTACCTTACGCGCGTGCGCCTCTGGCTCCTGGCGGCGGCGGAGGTGGCCCGGCGCGGCGGCCCGTTCCCGCCGCTTGCGGCCATCCGTAGCGGGGACAGCCTGAGCGAGGGGCCGGAGCCCGCCGACATCATTCTAGAAAACCCACCTTACCTGCGCCAGGAAAACCTGAGTGCGGCGGAAAAAAATGCCCTGGCGGCGCGCTTCGGCCGCAGCCTGCCGCGACAGGCCGATCTTTATGCCTACTTCCTGGCCAATCTTAAGAACGAACTTAAGCCGGGCGGGGTGGCCGTTTTAGTGACACCGGTGGCCTGGCTGGAGGTGGATTACGGGCGGGCGCTGCAGAAGGAACTGCTCAGGAGTTTTGAGATTCCCCTCATCATCACCTCCGCCTGTGAGCGCTGGTTCCACCAGGCGGCGGTCCATACGGCGGTGAGCGCCTTTGTCCGGCCGGAGGAGGCGGGGCGGCGCCCGCGGCGGCCGACGGCCCTGGTAAACCTTAGCCGGCCCCTGGCCGCAGCGGCGGAGGAAGTGGTGGCATCCGGCGGCCGCTTTCCTTCCGGCTGGAGCTGCGGCGAGGCCTACCGGGCGGTAAGTGTGCCCCGTACAGAGCTGAGTGCGCTCACGCAGCGGCGGAGGCCGGTGCGCGCCCGCTGGGGGACGCTGCTCCGGGCACCAGGGGTGTATTTCACCCTGCATGCCGCGGCGCCGGACGCCTGGGTGAGTGCCGGCGAGCTGGCCGAGGTGACGCGCGGCTTTACCAGCGGGGCCAATGCCTTTTTCTTCGTGCGCGATGTCACGGCGGAGGTGGAGCCTGCCGTGCGCACCGAACTGGGGGTTACTGCCGGCGGCGGCCTCCGGGTCATTGCGGCGCGGGGCCGGCGCCGGTACTTTGCCGTGGAAGAACGCTTTCTTTTCCCGCTTATCAAATCGCCGCGCGAGGTGGCCGGATATGTCATCCGGGAAGAAGACCTGGCGTGGCGGGTGCTGCTTCTGCCGCCGGACGAGGGATATGTCCAGGGGCTCCGGGCCGCGGAGTATATCCGCTGGGGTGAGGCGCAGGGGTTCGGCTGCCGGGCCACCGTGTGCTCCCGCTCCTTTTGGTGGAGCCTGCCCAAGCTCCTGCCGCCCCAGGTTCTGGCACGGCAGTTTTACGACCGGCGCTTTAATTTCCCCTACAACCCCAGCACGGCGCTGTGCGACCATACCTTTTATTACCTTACCGGCTGCGCCGACCCGGAGCTCTTTGCTGCGCTCCTTAACAGCACCCTGACATACTTTCACGTGGAGCTCTGGGGCCGTTCCAATATGGGTGACGGGGTACTTACCTTTTACGGGCCGGAGCTTTCCGATCTGCCGCTGCCGCGGCCGGAGCTGTTTGCGGGGGAGCGCGGCACAGAGTTGAAACGCGCTTTCCAGCGCCTCAGGGCGCGCGCGGTGCTGCCCGTAGAGGAAGAAGTGGAGCGGAGCGACCGGCGCGACCTGGACCTGAACGTTTTGGCCGGGCTGGGTTTGACGGGCCTTCCTGCGGCTTCCCTCCTGGCCGAGGTCTACAGCGCCCTCACCCGGCTCGTGGCGCAGCGTTTAGAGCGCTCCCGCCGGGGTCAGGTATAAACTTCTTATCGTTTCTTACATTTTTGAGAAAACCTGCTTACTTACTGTGCGGTCGGCCGGGAAACCTATAAGAAACTTTTCGGCCGGCGGGTAACAACTCCTTTGGGAGTTTCATCGACCATCGGCACGGCTTTGCGACCGACGGAAAGAAGCTTTATACGATCGAGGACGGCGCCCGCTCCTGGACGGCCGTCACCATGAACCGAGAGTTTACGAACGTAAGCCGGCCGGCTTTTGTCTCCTCCCAGGCAGGTTGGGCTGTGGCCGACGATACCCTGTGGGAAACCCGGGACGGCGGGCGGACCTGGACTTCGCTTGGGCAGCAGCCACCTGCCGCCAGCGGCGCCAGCGGAAGAGGAAAAGCTTAGGTCCTCGGTCCTTCCCTTGCGGCGCAGACGGTGCGTAAGGTGCCGTGAGGGAAGGACTTCGCGGCTTCGGCCGCCAAGGTATTTGGCGATCAGCCTACAGGCCTACAGTAAAAGTAGGCTGTTTTTCTTACCTTACCAGGATTATCCTCTTGTTCTACCCCTGAGGCGGGGGTATAATATTTCTATCGAACATACGTTCCAGAGGTGAGGGCGGTGTGGGTGGCACACGGATACCTCGAGGAGTTTAACCTGCTTCAAGGGGAAGAACTCCTGGCTGCCTGCGGCTTATTTACAGATAGGGTGGAGGGTGGGGCGGGACCGGAGTTTTTTCTTGACCTAACGCGCCTGCCGGAGCCAGAGAAGGCCGTAACGGAGCTACGGGAGCTTTTGGTGCCCGCCCTGGGCAGGCGCCTCTGCGCTTCCCTGGCGGCGAACAAGTTGGCGGCACGGGCGGCCACCCTGGCGCAGCGCGCCAGGAGGGTGTGCGGGGCCGACGGTATAGTGGTGGTCCCGCCGGGGAAGGAGGCGGCCTTTCTCGCCCCCCTGCCGCTTGCTTACCTCTGGCCGCTGCCGCCACGCCTGCGCGAGCGCCTGGGGCTCCTGGGACTAAAGACCATCGGGCAGGCGGCGGAGCTGCCGGAAGAGGAGCTGTACCGCTTTTTCGGTCCGGAAGGGTACCGGGTGGCACAGCTCAGCCGCGGCCGTGACGGCAGCCGGGTGCAGGGCACACCGCCCGCTTACCTGGAGTATCGCTCTTCCTGGGCGGGGGAGGCCGACCGTGAGCGCCTTATAGCTTGGTGCGCCGCCGCAGCCGGCTACCTGGCCCGGGGAGAGGAGCGGCGCAGCGCCTGGGGGCGGCGCCTGGAACTCACCCTCTTTCCCGAAGCCGGCCCGCCCCTTACCGGGACGCGGGAGTTCAACCGGCCGGAGCTTACAGCCGCCGACCTGGGCACGACCCTTAAGCGCCTGGTGCCGGCGGCGCTTCCCGGGCGCCTCAGCGCCGTGGCCGCCCGGCTCGGTCCACTGGCACCGCTCCTTCCCGGCCAGCTGAGCCTGCTGCCGGCCGTGTGCCCGCCCCGGACGCGGGCCCGGCTGCAGGATGTGCTGGCCCGGCTGGAGGAACGCTATCCCGGCCGCGTAAACTGGGGGAGCCGGTGGCCGGCCAGCCGCCGCGAGCAGGTGCTGGCGTTCTTCGACCCGCTGCGCCGCCCGGGGGCGGGAACGCGCAAAGAAGGCCACACCCGTGCGGCTGGTTGACCGGCCCATCAGCGTGGCGGCGCCGGGCGGCCGTCCAGCGGCCTTCACCTGGCGGGGGAGGACCCTTACCGTCGGCGCTGTTTTGGAGGTTTGGGCCGACACCGGCGAGTGGTGGCGCGGCGAGCCCGAGAAGATCTTCTACCGCCTTACCGCCGCCGGCGGCCTTTACGAGCTTTACTTCGAACCTTCCTCGGCCGGCTGGCATCTCTACAAGGTCTATGATTAGAAGGCCCTTCCCGCCCAGGAAGGGTCAGGCGATAAGCCGTTTCACCAGAAGGAGGGAATCCCGGTGGAGCCGGGGTTTGCGCACCTGCACGTGCACTCGCCGTTTTCTTTCCTGGACGGAGCAAGCCGCATTGCCGACCTGGTGCGGCGGGCAGCGGAGCTGGGGCAGCCGGCGCTTGCCTTGACGGACCACAACAACCTTTCCGGGGCGGTGCGCTTCACTCAGGCGGCCCGGGCAGCCGGAGTCAAACCCATCCTGGGGGCGGAGGTGACGCTGGCCGGCGGTTACCACCTGACCCTTCTCGCCCGGAACCGGCAGGGCTACCGGAGCCTCTGCCGGCTCCTCACCCGGGCTCACCTTGATCACCCCCGCGGCCGTCCGGTAGTGACCGGAGAAAACCTGGCCGCGCACCGGGAAGGCCTGGTAGCCCTCTCCGGCTGCCGGCGCGGCGAAGTGCCCGCCCTCATCCTCCAGGGGCGGCTGGCGGAAGCAAGGACGGCGGCCTGGCGCCTGCGCGACCTCTTTGGGCGCGAGAACTTCTACCTGGAGCTTATCCCGAACCTCCTTCCCGGCGACCGGGCGCTGCACCAGGCCTTGGCCGACCTGGGCCGGGCCTTAAACGTAAGGCTGGTGGCCACGGGCAATGTCCACTACGCCCGCAAAGAGGACTTTCCCCTCCACGACCTTTTCACCTGTGTGCGCACCCAGACCACCGTCTCGGCCGTCCACCCGGAGCGCCCGCTCAACGCCGAGAACTACCTGAAGTCTAAGGAGGAGCTGGCGCAGCTTTTACCCGCTTACCCCCAGGCCTTAGCCGCGGCGGCCGCCTTGGCGGCATCGCTCGAACCTGCGCTCCCGGCGGGTGAGGCCCTTTTCCCGCGCTTTCCCGTGCCCCCGGGTGAAACGGCGGAGGGAATGCTGCGGCGCCTCACCCTCGCAGGAGCCGGGCGGCGTTACGGCCGCGTGACCACAGCCCTGAGCGAGCGGCTAGAGCAGGAGCTCGGCGTCATCACCCGCCTGGGCTTTGCCGATTACTTCCTCGTGCTGTGGGACATCGTGCGCGCGGCGAAGGCGCGCGGCATCCGCTGCGCCGGGCGGGGCTCGGCCGCCGACTCGGTGGTGGCCTACTGCCTGGGGATCACCGAGGTGGACGCCTTCCGGCGGGAACTTCTCTTCGAACGCTTCTTGAGCGCAGAGCGGGCGGAGCGGCCGGACATCGACCTCGACATCGACGCCCGCTACCGCGACGACCTGGCTGCCTACCTGACCCAGCGCTACGGCGAAGACAAAGTGGCGGCCGTGGCCACCTACAACACCTTTCAGGCCCGCTCGGCGGTGCGCGACCTGGGGAAGGCCTTGGAGCTGCCCGCAGCGGAGTTGGACGCCCTGGCCAAGCGCCTGCCCTACTTCGTTCCCGCCGACGGCATCCGCGGTGCGCGCGAGCGGGTGCCGGAACTAAAAAACAGCTCCCTTCCCTGGGAGCGCTACGAGCGGCTGCTCGACTTTTGCGCTGCTGCCGCAGGCCTGCCCCGCCACCTGGGGACCCACCTGGGCGGCCTGGTGGTGGCCAGGGAACCCCTGGCCGACCTGGTGCCGCTGCAGCGGGCGGCCAAGGGAACGGTGGTTGCCCAGTTCGACAAGGACGATATAGAGGACCTGGGACTCGTTAAACTGGACCTTCTTTCCCTGCGCACCCTGAGCGCGGTGGACGAGACCTTAAAGGCGCTGGCGGCCAGCGGGCGGCCGCTTGCCTACGACCGCCTGCCCCTTGACGATAAGGCCACCTTTAAGATGCTGCGCGCCGCCGAAACCATTGGTGTCTTCCAGCTGGAAAGCCCGGCCCAGCGGGCGCTGCAGGGCCGCCTGGGGGCGGACAACATGGAGGACATTGTAGCCAGCCTGGCCCTGATCCGCCCTGGACCTATCAAGGGCAACATGGTGGAGCCCTTTGTCGCCCGACGGCGCGGGCAGGAGCCGGTTAGCTACCCCTACCCGGCGCTGGCGCCCATTCTCAAGAAAACCTACGGCGTAGTGCTCTTCCAGGAGCAGGTAATCGCCATCGCCACCGCCCTCGCCGGCTTCAGCGCCGGTGAGGCCGACCGGCTGCGGCGCGTTATGACCCACGCCCGCTCCCAGGCGGAGATGGCGGCCGTTGGCGCGGAGTTTGTGGCCCGGGCCATGGAGCGGGGCGTGCCGGCCGAGACGGCGCAGGCCATCTTCGACATGATCGCCGGCTACGCCAGCTACGGCTTCTGCGAGGCCCATGCCGCCGCCTTCGCCACCACCGCTTACAAGACGGCCTACCTCCTCTGCCACCACCCTGCCTACTACCTGGCCGCCCTTTTAAGCTGCCAGCCCATGGGCTTTTACCCGCCCTGGGTGCTCATCGGCGAGGCGCGCCGGCGCGGCGTAATCGTGCTGCCGCCGGATGTGAACCGGAGCGGGGCGACCTGCACAGTGGAGAACGGCGCCATCCGGGTTTCCCTCCGCCGGGTGAAGGGCATGGAGGAGAAGGCGCTCCAGGCGCTGCTGGCCGCGCGCGCCCGCGGCCCCTTTACTTCCCTGGCCGATCTTAAGGCGCGGGTGAGCCTCCCGGCCGACGTGCGGGAAAACCTCATCCTGGCCGGCGCCTGTAGCGCCTTCAACCCCAACCGCCGTGCCCTCCTCTGGGAGGATAAACTGGGACGGGCGCCGGCCAACGTGCCGGACTTTTCCTTGGGGGAGAAGATCTTTTACGAGTGGGACCTCCTCGGCTTTTCCCTGAGCGGTCATCCCTTGGCCTGCCTGCGCCCGCGCCTAGAGCAGGAAGGGGCGGTTGCCATCCAGGCGGCACGGCGCCTACCGGCAGGGCGCGCCGTGACGGTGGCGGGGCTGCCCATCCGCCCGCACCGCCCGCCCACCCGGAGCGGGCGCACGGTGGCCTTTTTCTCTCTGGAAGACGAAACCGGGCTGATCGACGTTACTGTATTCGAAGAGGTCTACCGGCGCTACGGCCAGCTGCTTTTCAGCGGCTCCTTCGCGCCGCTTAAGGTACACGGTCGCCTTGAGCGGCGCGGCGCCGCCCCCAGCCTTACTGCGACGGAGATCAAGGCATGCCGGCCTGACGCCGGCTTCGCCTGCCGCTTTTTCAGGTGATAATGAGTTGTTCGGCGGCTGCCTCACTGCCGGGCGCACGTGGGGTCGCATCGGTTGGCCGGGGCTTTCCGCTTCAGGCCGGGCCCTTCGAGGCTTCCAGCTCGGCGTCGCGGAAGCGGCAAGCAGGATAACTGGTACTTGGTGCGGAAACATACAGAAAGAACGCGGCCACAGCCGCTGCGCTTGAGAAATCCCTTAACTTGGACGAACGGAGCGATTTCGAATGGCACAGTGCAAGAAGATTCTGGTGGTGGAAGACGAGGCGCGGATGCGGGACCTTTTGCGCCTCTACCTGGAGCGCGAGGGCTTTACAGTGGTCGAAGCCGCGGACGGGCGCCGGGCGCTCGAGAAGATCGCCCAGGAGGAGTTCGCCCTGGTGATTCTCGACGTGATGCTGCCGGAGCTGGACGGCTGGACGGTGTGCCGCAAGATCCGGCGCACGCGCGACGTGCCCATCATCATGCTCACGGCGCGGGGCGAGGAGATCGACCGCCTGACCGGCTTTGAACTGGGTGCCGACGATTACGTGGTGAAACCCTTCAGCCCGCGGGAGCTGGTAATGCGGATCAAGGCGCTCCTGCGCCGGGCCTGCCCCCAGGCGGTGGAGAACAGGGAAGTTCTCACTTTCCCGGGCCTCAGCATCAATCGCCCGGCGCGGCGGGTGGAGGCGGCGGGGCAGGAGGTGCCCCTCACGCCCAAGGAGTACGACCTTCTTTACTTCCTGGCTTCCCAGGCGGGGAGGGTTTTTACCCGTGAGCAGCTCCTGGAGCAGGTCTGGGGGTACGATTTCTACGGCGACCTCAGGACGGTGGACACCCACATCAAGAACCTGCGCGAGAAACTCAAGAAGGCCGGCCAGGGGGCGGAGTACCTGGTGACCGTCTGGGGCGTGGGCTACAAGTTCGAGGTGAAGGCCTAGTGCTGAAGAGCATTGTCAGCCGCCTCTGGCTCACCCTGGTCCTGGTGGTGGTGGCCATCCTGTTGGTGCTGGGGCTGCTTCTCTCTCAACTCTTCGACAACTTTTACTTCAACCTCCAGGCCCAGAACTTGATCCAGCAGGGGCAGAACCTGGGTAAACTCGTACTGACTTCGCCCAGTGACGCCGAGCTCTTGCGGGACCTCAGCCTAGTGGAGGATTTTCTTAACGCCAACGTCGTGATCATGAACAAAAGCGGCCTCATTCAAAGCGCCAGCCCGGGCATGATGCGCATGCACCGCTGGGGGCAGCAGGGCCGGCAGGCGCTGACGCCGCCCCAGGCCGCCGCCGTGCTGGCCGGCAAAACAGTGGTGATACGGGGCTACCAGCCGGGAGTGGACGCAACCGTCCTTACGGTGGCGGTACCGGTTAAGATGCAGGAAGATGTGGTGGGAGCGGTTTACCTGTACGCCCCGCTGGCACCCATCACGCGCACCATCGCCAATGTGCGCCGGCTTATCCTTTACGGTATCCTGGTGAGCCTGGTGGTGGCTACGGTGGTGGCCTTCTTTCTTTCGCGCTCGCTTTCCCGCCCGCTCATCCGCATGCAGCGGGCGGCCCAGGCGATGGCGGCGGGCGACTTTTCCCCGCGCATAGCCGTGCAGTCGGACGACGAGGTGGGCCGCCTGGGCCAGGCCCTCAATCACCTGGCCCAGGAACTGGCTCGTACCCTGGACGCCCTGGGGGCCGAGCGCAACCAGCTCGCAGGCATTTTGGGCAGCATGACCGACGGGGTGATCACCTTTGATGCCGAAGGCGGCGTGCTGCTCTTTAATCCGCCGGCGGCCCAGTACCTGGCACCCCTGGTGGAGCTGGCGGAGGGTCAGAAGCTGGGCGAAGAGCTGCAGCTTGCGCCCCTGGCTGAAGCTTTCCGGCAGGTGGTGGCAACAGGAGAGGTGCAGGGGGCCGAGGCGACGGTAGGTACCAGGGTGCTGGTTTGCCGCCTGGCGCCCCTGCGCGACCCCCGGGGCACGGTGCGCGCGGTGGTCTCCGTTCTCCTCGACATGACGCGGGAGCGGCGGCTGGAGGAAATGCGCCGGGAGTTTGTGGCCAACGTCTCGCATGAGCTGCGTACGCCGCTCACCTACCTTCAGGGCTATACCGAGGCCATCCTGGACGGGCTGGCGGCCGACCCGACGGAGGAGAAGAAGTACCTGGAGATCATCCTGGACGAGACGTTGCGGCTCAGGCGTTTGGTGAGCGACCTGCTGGACCTCAGCCGCATCGAGGCGGGACAACTGGTACTCGAGAAGGGTGAGGTCGACGTGGCGGAGCTTTGTCGGCAGGTGGCGGAGAAGGTGCGCCCGCTGGCAGAGGAGAAGGGGGTCCGGCTGGAGCTGGCGGTGCCGGCGTCACTACCACCGGCCTGGGGGAGTGCCGACCGCCTGCAACAGGTCCTGATCAACCTCCTCGACAACGCCCTGCGCCACACGCCGGGCGGCGGCAGGGTGAGCGTTTGTGGCGAGGAAAGAGACGGGATGCTGGCCCTCAGCGTGCGAGACACCGGGCCGGGCATACCGCCCGAGGACCTGCCCTACATCTTTGAGCGTTTCTACAAGGTGGAGAAGGCGCGCACGCGCACCACAGCCGGCACAGGCATCGGCCTGGCCATAGTCAAAGGGGTGGTGGAGGCGCACGGCGGGCGCGTCTGGGCCGAAAGCACCCCAGGCCGCGGCACCACCTTTACCTTCACCCTTCCTCCAGCCGGCAGGAATACCGGCGCGGGCGGCGAAATAAATTAAAGTGATCGGAAGAGCGGTCCGAAGACCGCCCTGGTGTCGGGGAGGTTTAGCATGATCATAGCGGTTATCGACGGGCTGGGCGGCGGCATCGGCAGCCAGCTCATCGCCCAGCTCAAGACGAACCTCCCTGCGGGGAGCGAAATCGTTGCCCTGGGTACCAACTCCGCCGCCACCGCCGCCATGGTGCGTGCCGGCGCGGCCCGCGGAGCCTCCGGCGAAAACGCCATCCGGGTGACGGCCCGGGAAGTGGACGTCATCGTCGGGCCTTTGGGGATTATCATCCCCAACTCCATGATGGGCGAAATCACCGCTGCCATGGCTGAAGCCGTGGTGGCCAGCCCGGCGAAAAAGCTGCTTCTGCCCGTGGCCCAGCCGCACGTGGAGCTGGTGGGCGTACCGGCGCAGCCGCTGGGTGCCCTTATCCGCGCGGCCGCCGAAAGGCTGGGGGAGCTGCCTAAGCCGGCGCGTTGAAGCCGTGTGGGCTGAACAGGGCCCGATGAATCGGGCCCCAAGGGACGGGAAAAGCGTAGGAGTGCAGTCCATTGTGCCGCCATTGCACACGAATGAGTTTTGGACCATGAAGGCCCGCGGCCGGTTCGAAAACCGGCCCCGGGCCTTACGTATTTGTGAGGAGGTAGAGTATGAAAACACGTGACCTGGTCGTTGCCGGGCTGCTCATCGCCCTGGCCGTCACCCTGCCCCTGGCGGCCCACCTGATCAAGGTGGGCGGGCCGGTGCTCCTGCCCATGCACATCCCGATTTTCCTGGCCGGCCTACTGCTCGGCCCCGGCCTGGCTGCCGCCGTGGGTGTGCTGGCGCCGCTCGTGAGTTTTTTCCTGACCGGAATGCCGCCGCTCTCCCCGCCCGTGCTGCCGCTCATGGTGGTTGAGCTGGCCACCTATGCCCTGGTCCTTTCCGTTCTTACCCGCCGCACGTCCTGGAGCATCTGGCTTACCCTGCCTGTTGCCATGCTGGCCGGCCGTGTGGCCCTGGGGCTTGCGGCTGCAGTCATCGGTCCCCTGTTCGGCTTCCACGTCAACCCCGTGTTTTACGTGTACGGCGCCCTGGTACAGGGGCTGCCGGGGTTGGCCCTGCAGCTCATCATTATCCCCCTGGTGGCGCTTCAGCTGCGGCGGAGCCACCCTGCCGTTATAGCGGGGGATATGGCCAAACCGTGACGAAAAGTCTCGAAAATAAGCGGCGCGCCCTCGTCTGGGGCGCGCCCGTGTGCTATAATGGAACGAAACGAGCTCCTGTAGAGAAGGGGTGAACTGCAGCGTGAACGTGGTAGAGACAATCGCCGGTGTACGGGAGCTGGTGCGGGCCGAGCGCCGGAGGGGGAAGAGCATCGGCCTGGTGCCTACGATGGGCTACCTGCACGAGGGGCACCTCAGCCTGATTCGGCGGGCGCGGACGGAGTGTGACTTTGTGGTGGTGAGCGTTTTTGTTAACCCACTCCAGTTTGGTCCCCAGGAGGACTATAACACGTATCCCCGCGACCTGAACCGGGACGCCCGGCTGGCTGCGGAAGCAGGTGCCGCTGTTATTTTTCACCCGGCGCCGGCGGAGATGTATCCGGAAGGCTTTCAGACCCATGTGGAAGTGGAAAGGCTCAGCCAGGGCTTGTGCGGTGCTTTTCGTCCGGGACACTTCCGCGGGGTGGCTACGGTAGTGACCAAGCTGTTTAATATTGTCACCCCCGACCGTGCCTATTTCGGCGAAAAAGACGCGCAGCAGTTGGCGCTGATTCAGCGGATGGTGCGCGACCTGAACCTCGATGTGGAGATCGTCCCCCTGCCCATCGTGCGCGAGAGCGACGGCCTGGCGCTCAGCTCCCGCAACACCTACCTTTCCCCGGCGGAGCGGCGGGCGGCCACCGTGCTCTACCGGGCCCTCCTGCGCGGCCGCGACCTGATTGCCGCCGGCGAACGCGACGGGCGGCGTGTGGGAGAGGCCGTACGCGGCACCCTCCAGGCCGAGCCCCTCGTCAGCCGCATCGATTATGTTGCGGTTGTGGATCCGGAAACGCTGGCGGAAAAGGCCGCCCTTTCCGGCCGCGTAATGCTGGCGGTGGCGGCCTATATCGGCAAGGTACGGCTTATTGACAACATCAGGGTGGTCGTCGACTGATGCTGCTCAACCTGCTCAAAGCCAAGATCCATCGCGCCACGGTTACGGCGGCGGACCTGCACTACGAGGGCAGCATCACGGTGGACCGCGCGCTGATGGAGGCTGCCGGCCTGCTGGAGCATGAGCGAGTGCAGGTGGTGGACGTCGACAACGGTGTCCGGCTGGAAACATACGTCATACCCGGGGAGGCCGGGAGCGGTACCATCTGTCTTAACGGCGCGGCGGCGCGGTTGGTGCAACCGGGGGACAAGGTGATCATCATGGCCTACACCTGGGTGAGCGCTGAAGAAGCTCTGGGCTTCCGGCCGCGGGTTGTGCTGGTGGACCAGGCCAACAAAGTCAAGGAAATCAAGCTCCCAGGAGAAACTCCTCGATGATGTAGCCCAGTTGATCGAATTCGATAAGAAAAGCGTCGTGGCCGTAGGGAGAGATGATCTCACGGTAGGCGGCGCTTTTCTTGTTGGCCCGAAGCGCCCGCACGATTTCCTTCTGCTGGTAGGGCGGGAAGAGAAAGTCCGAGCTGATGCCCACCATGAGGACTCGCGGGCGGTAGCCGGCCAGGGCGGCTGTAAGCGAAGGGTATCCTTCCTGGAGGTCGAACAGATCCATGGCTTTGGTGAGATACAGGTAAGAATCGGCATCGAAGCGCCGCACCAGTTTTTCGCCCTGGTAGGCCAGGTAGCTTTCCACCTGCAGGCGGCTGTCCAGGCGATACCGTTCCTCCGGCGGGCTGGCCCAGGCATGACCGAATTTCCTCCGCCAGGAAAGGTCGCTCTTGTAGGTGATGGTGCCGATGGCCCGAGCCAGGGCCAGGCCCTGTACCGGGTCGAGCAAAATGGCCTGGCGTTGGGCGTAGTTCCAGGCCAGCGCCTGGGTGGAAAGGGCGGCGGCTGCACCGATGGCGACGACGTTTTCCACGAGCGCAGGGTAGGCCCGGCCCCACTCCAGGGCCTGCAGCCCGCCCAGGGAGCCGCCGGCCACGGCTACCAGGCGCCTTACCCCCAGCTCCGCCAGGAGGCGGTGCTGCAGCTTTACCATATCGGCCACGGTGATCACCGGGAAGGAGCGGCCGTAGGGCCGGCCGGTGGCCGGGTGGAGGCTGGTCGGCCCGGTGCTCCCGGCGCAGCCGCCCAGGATGTTGCTGCAGATGACGTAGTAGCGTTCGGTGTCGAAGGCGCGGCCGGGGCCGATGAGCGGGTCCCACCAGCCGGGCGCCTTATCCTCCGGCGTGTGCCGGCCGGCGGCGTGCGCGTCGCCCGTGAGGGCATGGCAGATGAGAATGGCGTTGTCCCGCGCGGCGTTCAGCTCCCCATAGGTTTCATAGGCCACGGCCAGCGGGGCCAGGGTGGCGCCGCACGACAGGGTGAGGCCCTCCGGGAAGGTGACGGAGCGGGTGTGCACCAGGCCGACGCCTTCCAGGTGCCTTTCTACTGTAAGGGGAGCTCCGGTCATTTTGCCACCTCCTCACGAAACGGCTGTTTTCAGGGCCTGGTCCAGATCGGCGATGATGTCGTCCACGTCCTCGAGCCCGATGGAGAGGCGCACCAGGTCGGGCGTAACGCCGCTGGCGAGTTGTTCTTCCTCGCTCAACTGCTGGTGGGTGGTGCTGGCCGGGTGGATCACCAGCGAGCGGGCGTCCCCCACGTTGGCGAGGAGCGAAAAGAGCTCCAGGCTGTCCATGAACCGGCGGCCGCTCTCCACCCCGCCCTTGATGCCGAAGGTGAGAATGGCGCCGCCCTTCCCCTGCAGGTACTGTTGGGCCTGCGGGTAAGAGGGGTGGGAGGGTAGGGCGGGGAAGTTCACCCAGCTCACGTAGGGCGAACCCTCCAGGTAGCGGGCCACGGCCAGGGCGTTTTCCGCGTGCCGCTCCATCCTAAGCGGCAGCGTTTCCAGGCCCTGCAGGAAGAGAAAGGCGTTAAAGGGGCTCAGGCAGGCGCCGGTGTCGCGCAGCAGTTGCACCCGGGCCTTAACGATATAGGCCTGTCTGCCGAACGTCTCTGTATAGGAGATGCCGTGGTAGCTGGGGTCCGGTGCCGTGAAGGCGGGGAAGTTCCCGTTGGTCCAGTCGAAGCGGCCCGAGTCGACGATGACGCCGCCGATACTCGTGCCGTGCCCGCCGATGAATTTGGTGGCGGAGTGAACTACGATATCGGCTCCCCAATCGAAAGGCCGGCAAAGGTATGGGGAGGCAAAGGTGTTGTCCACAATGAGCGGGATGCCGGCGGTGTGGGCCACCTGGGCGATGGCGCTGAGGTCCGGCACGTCCAGCTTGGGGTTGCCGATGATCTCTACGTACAGGGCCCGCGTGCGGGGCGTAAGGGCACGCCGAAAGTTTTCCGGGTCGCCGGGGTCCACAAAGCGCGTGGTGATACCGAAGCGGGGGAGGGTGGCAGCAAAGAGGTTGTACGTCCCGCCGTAGAGGCTGCTGGCGGAGACAATCTCGTCGCCGCTGTGGGCCACATTGGTTACGGCGTAAAAGACGGCGCTTAGGCCGGAGGCGGTGGCCAGGGCGCCCACACCGCCTTCCAGGGCGGCGACGCGCTCTTCAAAAACCGCCACCGTCGGATTGTCAATACGGGTGTAGATGTGCCCGTTTTCCTTCAGGGCGAACAAGTCCGCGGCGTGCTGAGCATCGCGGAAGGTGTACGAGCTGGTCTGGAAAATCGGGACGGCGGTGGCGCCGGTGGCCGGGTCGGGCCGCTGACCGGCATGAATGGCCAGGGTGGCAAAACCGAGTTTGCGCTGCGACATGTTTATTCCTCCCAAGTTAGGGTATAGCGAGGAGACAGGCCTACAGGATCCCGGGAAGCCTTGGTTGCGGCGAGAGAGAGACTGGCGCGCGCCCTGCACAGGCAACAAAAAACCCTCTTCGATAAGAAGAGGGTTTCTTCGCCTCCTCTTATCTCTCAGAGCGGGCCCGCTCTGCAGGATTTGGCACCGGGTTGGGCATCCCCAACTGGTTGCCGGGCGTCATTGGGCCAGTCCCTCAGCCACTCGCGATAAGAGTTTCCTGTGCAGTTGTTGCCATTAACTATACACGCCGGCCACGGGTTTGTCAATACCCTACGGTTACGAATTCCTTCAAGCTTTAAGCCGGTCGGCCTGCAGCACTCTTAAAAAGGGGCAGCTTCTCGAGAAAGATGATGTCGTTGCGCTCTGCCGCCTCACCCTCAGCCAGAATGGCCGCCCGGGCCGCCACCGTGCCGCCGGCGCTCTTTACCAGGTGCTCTACCGCCTCCAGCGAGGCGCCGGTGGAGATCACATCGTCCACAACGGCCACCCGCCGGCCGCACACGGCGGCGGCGTCCTTCCCGTCCAAGCAGAGGATCTGCTTTTTCTGGGTGGTGATAGAGACCACCTCGGTGACCAGGGGGTCGATCATGTAGGGCTTAATGCTTTTTCTGGCCACGAGATAGCGCTTAAGCCCCAGGATGCGCGAAAGCTCCTGCGCCAGGGGAATGCCCTTGGCCTCGGCGGAGACCACGAAGTCCACCGGGGGCAGGCGCCGGGCGATCTCGGGTGCCGCGGCTTCCACCAGCTCGGCGTCGCCCAGGATGACAAAACTCGCAATGGCCAGGCCCGGTGCCACTTCCACCAGGGGCAGCTCCCGTTCCAGCCCGGCCACGCGCAAATGGTACGTTGCAGGCATGGCACAACCTCCTTTACACTCCAAACAGCGCGATCAGGTACTTCATGGCTACCCCGGCCAGCATACCGAGGAAGGGGTCGGTGGTGGCGGTGACGGCCGCCGTCACTCCACCCACCAGGGGATCGGCCGTGACGGCCAGTTCGGCGTTGATGGGGAAGGTGACGATGGCGCCCAGCACCAGGAGAAAGCCGGCGATGGACTGCATAGGCACGTAACGGCCTAGCCGGGGCAGCAGTCCAGCCACCAGGATAAGGCCCATAAGAGACATCATTAAGGCACCGGACAGCAACGGGTGCGGTGCGGCCCCGGTGGCGGAGATGATGGATTCTACCGGTCCCCCGCCGAAGAGGGCGGAACCCAGGTCTGCCAGGCTGGAGACGATGGCCAGGTGGTCCAGGTTGAGGGTAGTCTTGGCGATAGAACCAGTGATATTACCAAAAGCGATGTTGGCACCGATGTTAAGGCAGATGAGGGCGGCGGCGCCGCGCAGCACGCGGGGCGTAGCGATAGGTCGCTGCAGAATGAAGCGCTCATACTCGCTGTTGTGGGCCACCGGGTTTACCTTGCCCAGCAGGTTGGCCACCATGGTGGAGACCGCTACCGAGGCCACGATGGTGTAGACCAGATTCTTGGTGGGCATGTAGACGAGAAGGGCAGTAGCGGCCGATACCAGTCCCACCGGCAGCTCTTCGCGCACCATGTTGACGGCCACTGCCGTGAGCACCACGCCTACGCCCGCCATCATGCCGTTGGTGACCACCGGCCCGACAAAGGTCACAATGGTCTGGAGAAGGCCCAGAATGCCGATCACGGTCATAACGGCACCTTCCCAAATCAGCATGGACAGACGTTCCTGGCGGTTTTGCCCCATGGTGCCCACCAGAGTAATCGTTTCCGCCTGGAAAGAGATGGGCGCAACCAGGCCGAAGGCCAGCGCGCCGGCGGCGCCAATGAAGAAGGCCACGGAGGTCGGAAGGGCAGCAAAACCGAAGGAGAGGGCGAGCAACCCCTGGGGAAGACCGTTGATGATGACTCCAAGCGCAGCCAGCAAGTCCTGTAGGCTCAAGGTTTGTCCTCCTTTCTCGGCTTGGGCGAGGAGCGGGAGAAAAAAGAATATCCCGGCACGAACAATTAGCCAGGATGAACATAAATTGTTCGCTTCGAGTATAGCAGCAAGAACGCCGGCCGTCAAGACGGTTGACGTCCAGGTTGTCCAGCGCACCACCAATAAGGCGCCCGGCCGGCCGTCGGCGCAAATGCAGTATACTGCAGGCAGAGCGCTTCCGGGTTGCAGTGGCTTGCAGGGGACGAAAACAGGGAAAGCCGCGCCTGGTTGACACAGACTTGGCATGTTTTTTGCAAATAACAAGGGCGGTACCAAGTCGGTACCCACAAGAAGGCTGGTGGTCAAGAAAAGGGAAAACACGAAGAAGGGAAGGGGTGGTGTTCCGCCGATACCGCCGAGACCGGAGCGAAGCGTAAGGAGTTGCAGTATCCTGACCTGTGTCTGCAGTTTTGTTCGTATTCTGCAACATTTTGCAGCTTTGTTGTCCGTTAACCTGCATTATGTTGCAGGGTGGAACCGTATCACAAGTGGGCAAGCGCCTTGACGATGGTACTAAAATCACCGGAGGAGAACGGTGGATTCCCGGCGCGGTTCGCGCTTGAGGGGCCAAGAACTCTGCCGGCGGCGCAGCCGAAAAGATCGCTTAAATGTAGGGGGAGGCTTAGAAAATGAGAGATGTCCTTAGAAATATGGAAGAGTACGATCACGAGCAAGTCTTGTTTGGTTATGACAAGGTATCCGGGCTGAGGTGCATCATCGCCATTCATAATACAACCCTTGGGCCGGCTCTGGGTGGCCTTCGCATTTGGCCTTACAAGAACGAGGATGAGGCCTTGTTTGATGTTTTGCGCTTGTCCAGGGGAATGACCTATAAGAATTCGGGGATGGGGCTCGACTTCGGCGGGGCCAAATCTGTGATCATCGCCGATCCCAATAAAGAAAAACCGGAGGAGCTGCTGCGTGCCTTCGGCCGCATGGTAGAAAGCTTAGGAGGCCGCTATATTACGGCCGAGGATGTCGGTAGTACTTTGGAAGACATGATGACGATTCGCAAGGAAACCAAATACGTGGCCGGGCTGCCTGAAACATCCGGAAATCCCTCGCCGGTGACTGCTTACGGGGTATTGCAGGCCATGCGCGCCACGGCAAAACACGTCTGGGGAAATGAAAGCCTGGAAAACAAAAAAGTAGCCGTCCAGGGCTGTGGTAACGTCGGCCTGAGCCTGATTGAACAGCTCATCCAGGCCGGTGCCACGGTATATGCTGCTGATATGTTCGAGAATAAGCTGCAGCGTGCTGTCAAAGCGGGAGCCATTCCTGTAGAACAAGACAAAGTTTTTGACGTTGAGGCTGACATATTTGCTCCTTGCGCTCTTGGAGCCGTTCTCAACGACGAGACTATTCCTAAATTAAAAGTCAAGGCAGTCTGCGGTTCAGCCAACAACCAGCTGCTGGAACCGCGCCACGGGAAAGCCCTTGCAGCCAGGGGGATCGTATATGCGCCGGATTTCATCGTCAACGGCGGAGGCGTAATCAACGTGGCGGAAGAGTTCGCCCCGGGTGGGTATAATAAGGAGCGAGCGTACAAGAAAGCAGCAGGTATTTATGACATTCTCCTCAAGGTCTTTGCCATCGCCACCGAAAGGAAGATCGAACCGTACGAAGCTGCCAAGGTGTTGGCTGAAGAACGTATTCGGAAGGCACTGGAGCAAAAACGTATGTACCTGGGCAGGTAAGCTCCTTTTGAGCCGCCGAATGCCGAACAGGCCCTGTAAGCGCTGGATGGCTTACAGGGCCTGATTGCGTTGGCAAACGTTTACGCACCGTCCAAAGTTGTTACCAGGGATTCTTCCGTCTTTACCCTTGGCCCCATACTCAATGTGCTTGATTCATCCGGCTGCGGTTCTAAGCGCTGTCTGATGGGGGCGATGCCCCATAGTGTAAGGCGGGCACTTTTGCGCCGACAAACTCCAGCACCTTGCGAGCCAGTTCCAAGGCCGCTGCGGCATCCCTGGCCCCATAAGCCGCCGAAGGAATGCCGCCCGGAAGTCCATTGGGGTAGCGGGTGGGGATATAGTACTTGTCGAGGAGGGCGGCCTCAGGAGCGATGCCTGCAAAAGAAGGGTCCTCAGAGGTGGCCTTGGTGGCCAGCTCAGCCACGGAGTGTCCCCAAGGATCCTCTCCGCACGAGTAAAGAAAAGCCTTGAGCGCCTTTTCGGCGCTTTGCTGGCAGAGGAAACAGGCGACGTTGAAGCGCTCACCCGAGGCGTTGAACTCGGCGTCGTCCAGGTCTTTTCTTGCCTGGGCCAACCAGCGCTCAGCTTCTTCAGTGTATGGACGCCGCGTAGAGTACCACCCCTTCCTTTACCGCCCGTTGGACGAAAGGATTTTTTTGCTGAAGCTCGGTAAACTCTTCCGGCGTATAGCACAGGAGATCCAGGCTGACAGTAGGGAGAAGCCTTCGGTACAAAACGTCAAGTCGTTCCAGGAATCCAAGGTTTGTCTCCCAAATAACCATGAGGTCGATATCGCTGTGCTTTTCCACCTTTTGGCCGGCCAGGGAGCCGAAAAGGATTACCATGTTAACGCCTGTCTCGGCAAGGATGCTTACTATTCTCTTGAGCTCAGCTGTCAGCTTCTCCCGACGCTGTGTGCGCAAAGCGGCACGTTCGGCTGCCGGCATGGAAACCACCGCCTTAGCGAGCGCTTTATGTACGATAATTCTAGCATAGTAATTCTACCAGAAGAAACTGCCCCGCACAAGCCCCGGAAGAACCCTTAAAGCCCAGTACGCAGATGTCCGCGGCTTCCAGGGTTTCGCAGCGCATGCCGGCCGGAAACCCTGCCCGCAATAAACCCCGGGGCGCATGCCCCGGGGTGGAGGAAGGGTTGCGGCAAGGAATCAGGAGGGGGTCGGTTTGCCCTAGCTTTGCGCAGCCGGCGCCGGAGAGGAGGGCGCATAGCCGGGACCGTAGCCCCAGCGCGCCGGGCCGCGCCCGAGACCGGCGTTTGGGCCGAAACCGCTGTGGCAGAACCCAGGGCCCATGCCCCAGCCGGGGCCGTACTGGAAGTTGTTCTCTTTCTGCCACTCGTACATCTGGTCAACGCGGTCCTTGGCGATCTTGGCCTGGTCGGGGGTGATCCGGCCCAGGTCCACGTACTTGTCGATGATTTGTTTGCGCAGGTTCACCATTTGCTGGTAGAGGGCCGCCAAGTCAGCGGTGGTATCCTGCGTGTCTGTGGCGGCCAGCGCCGGGATGGCGGTCAGGGCCAGCACGAGGGCCGCAATGCCGAAGGCCAGGAGCTTCTTCACGAACAGCGCCTCCTTTTTTGGTGGTTGGTCGTGAGTTGTCGGCCTTGCCGGAGGATCACGCCCAGCCGGACGACGACCGATGACCAAGACTTACGACCAACGAGTGTGGTTTTGCGGTACGGTTACAGTATAACCCCGAATTTTGAGGAGAGTTTGAGCTGGATGTGAAGAATTTGTGAAGTATAGCCGGGAGGAAAAGCCAATAGGATAGTAGAAGCTGTGAGCAGTAAAAGGGGGGGGACCGGGGTGGTGAGAGGAGACCGGCGCCGGCTTTTCATCGCCGCAGCTGTTCTAGTTCTCTTGGGCCTGGGGCTTGCCATCCGCTGCGAGGCGCCCAGCGGTGCAGGCGGGCTCTTACCGCCGCCTGCAGTGCCGCAGGTGGCGGGGCTGGTGCCGGCCGTTTACGACCTGGACGTTTCTCTGGACCCCGCCGGCGGCACGCTGCGCGGGGAGAGTCGGGTGGAGTACACCAACAACGAGGAAGTCCCCTTGGGCGAACTCTATTTCCACCTCTACCCCAATGCCGCCCCCTTTGCCCGGGATGTGGCGCGGCCCGGCCGCCTTACCGTCCACGGTGTGCGGCTGGGTGAACACCCGGCCCGCTGGGAGGCGCGCGCCACCCAGCTTAAGGTTGCCCTGCCGCAGCCGCTCGCGCCGGGAGAGAAAGCGGAGCTCACCCTTACCTGGGAGCTTACCGTGCCCGCTTATCCCGGGCGCTTGGGCGAAAACGACGGCATCATCAGCCTGGGGAACTGGTACCCCATCCTGGCCGTTTATGATGCGGCCGGCTGGCACCTGGACCCGTACTACGAGCGCGGCGACCCCTTTTACAGCGAGGTGGCGCGCTACAAGGTGCACCTCGCCCTGCCGGACGCCTACCAGGCGGCGGCCACGGGCAACCTCCGGGCCGTGCGCAACCTGCCCGGGCCCACCAAGGAACTCACCTGGGAAAGCGGCCTGGTGCGGGACTTTGCCCTGGCCATTAGCTCCGACTACCAGGCGCTGCGCACCCGTGCGGGGGAGGTCCTGGTGCAGTCCTATTTTCCCAAAGAGGAACGGGACGGCGGCCGGCGGGTTCTGGCGGCGGGGCGTGACGCCCTGGAGTTTTTCAGCTGCATCTTCGGCTCCTATCCGTACGACCAGTTCACGCTGGCGGCCACCGGCTTTTACCAGGGGGGCATGGAATACCCCAACATCGTCTTTCTGGCGCGGCAGTTCTACGGGCCGGCGGACGCGGATGTCTTGGAGTACGTGGCTGTCCACGAAACGGCCCACCAGTGGTGGTACGGGGTGGTGGGGAACAACCAGGAGGAAGAGGCCTGGCTGGACGAGGGGCTTGCCGAGTTCAGCACCCTGCTCTTTTTCGAAAAGGTGCGCGGCCGAACCGCTGCCGGGACGCAGTCCCTTCTTAGCCTCTACGAGGCCTACCGCCAGGCCGAAGGCGACGGCGTCGTCCTGCAGCGCCTGGACGCGTTTCCCAGCGACCTGGCATACAACGCGTTGGTCTACGGCAAGGGCTGCCTGCTCTTTATCAAACTGCGCGAGGAGGTGGGGGAAGAGACGCTCCTGAAGATCCTGAGAACATATTACCAGCGCTTCGCCTACCGCACGGCCACCAGCCGGGACTTCATCCGCGTGGCGGAGGAGGTAAGCGGGCGGGACCTCAGTGCCTTTTTCCACCGCTGGCTGGAGAGTGCCGGCGAAAAATAGCGTCCCTTTTTCACTCCAGCGGGTTTACTTTTGCTCTCAATATGGTATACTATTAGTAACTTTTATTGGCGATGCGACTGAGGTGAGAGCCATGCTGGAAAAAGAGGATAAAGGGCGCGAGCTCAAGCGGCGCTCTACCCGGCAGCGCAAGGTGGTCCTCGAAGTGCTGCGCGGCACCAAGTCCCACCCTACGGCCGACTGGGTGTACGAAGAGGTGCGCAAGCGCATTCCCAACATCAGCCTGGGCACGGTGTACCGCAACCTGAAGCTCCTGCGCGACATGGGCGAGATCATGGAGCTGGACTTCGGCAGCACGTACAGCCGTTTTGACGGCAACCCGGAGCCGCATTACCACTTCACCTGCGTGGACTGCGCCCGGGTGCTGGACGTGGACATCCCGGTGGCTACCGAACTGGAGGACGAAGTGCGTAAGCGGCACGGCTGGGAGGTTTTTTCGCACCGGGTGGAGTTTTACGGCCTCTGTGCCGAGTGCAGCCGGCGCCGCCGGGAGGAACAGGAGAGGGGCGCCGGTACGGCCAAGGCCCAAGGTCAAGGCAGGTAGAAGGGGTTACCCGCAGCCGGACCGCTGCGGGTAATTTTTTACCTTGGGTTGCATGATTAAACTACATAGCGTATAATTATACAAGACGGGGTAAAAGAGAAGGCAGCGATAGGAGGAGAGACCATGCACGGTACCCTTACCCTGGCGGATGGAACGAGTTTTAGCGGGGAGTCTTTCGGCGCGCCGCTGGCCACAACCGGCGAGGTGGTCTTCAACACCAGCATGGTGGGCTACCAGGAGATCCTCACCGATCCTTCATACTACGGCCAGATCGTCGTCTTGACGTACCCCCTGGTGGGCAATTACGGCATCAACCGCGAGGACATGGAGGCCCGCCACCCCTTTGTCCGTGGCTTGATCGTCGGCGAGGCCTGTGCGCGCCCGAGCCACTGGCGCAGTGCCGAAACGCTGGCTGCTTTTTTGGCTGAGCACGGCATTCCCGGACTGCAAGGGGTGGATACGCGGGCGCTGGTGCGCCACCTGCGCGCCCACGGCACACTGACCGGGACAGTTTCCCCGGTTGGGGCGCCGGCCGCCGCGCCCCCTGCGCGCGAGGATCCGGTGGCGGCGGTTACAACTCCCACCCCCTATGTTCTCCCCGGCCCCGGCCCGCGGGTGGCGGTACTGGATCTGGGGGTGAAGCGCGGTATCCTGCGCGCCTTGCGTTCCCTGGGGTGTGAGGTACACGTGCTCCCGGCCGCCACCCCGGCCGGCGAGATCCTGCGCCTTAAGCCGGCCGGCGTGGTGATCTCCAACGGTCCCGGCGACCCGGCGGCCCTCACCGGGCCCGTCGCTACGGTGGCGCACCTCCTTGGGCGGGTGCCCTTCTTCGGCATCTGCCTGGGCCACCAGCTCCTCGCCTTGGCCCTGGGCGGGCGGACCTACAAGCTGCCCTTCGGGCATCGCGGCGCCAACCACCCGGTGCGGGAAGAAGCCACCGGGCGGGTGTACATCACCTCCCAGAACCACGGCTACGCAGTGGACGCAGCGTCGCTGGGCGGCACGGGACTGCGCGTCACCCACCGCAACCTGAACGACGGCACGGTGGAGGGCCTGGAGCACCGCAACCTGCCGGCGTTCTCCGTGCAGTACCACCCGGAAGCCGCCCCCGGCCCGGAGGATTCCGCTTATCTCTTCCGGCGCTTCTTCGGGCTCCTTACGGAGGAGGCGCAAAAGAGTGCCTAAAGACCCGAGCATTAAACGGGTGCTGGTGGTGGGCTCCGGGCCCATCGTCATCGGCCAGGCGGCCGAGTTTGACTATGCCGGCTCCCAGGCCTGCCGCGCCCTCAAGGAAGAGGGCGTAGAGGTGGTGCTGGTCAACAGCAACCCGGCCACCATCATGACCGACTACCACCTGGCCGATCGGGTGTACTTGGAGCCGCTCACAGCCGAGTTCGTCGCGCGCGTCATCGCCGAGGAGCGGCCGGACGCGCTGCTGCCGGGCTTAGGCGGCCAGACCGGCCTCAATCTGGCCCGCGAGCTCAGCCTGAACGGGGTGCTCCAGCGTTACGGGGTACGCCTTTTGGGCACGCCGCTTACGGCTATCGAAAGGGCGGAGGATCGCGAGCTTTTTAAGGAGACCATGGCCGCCTGCGGCGAGGCGGTGCCGCCCAGCCAGGCCGTGGCGTCCATAGCGGAGGCCCAGGCCTTCGCCGCCCGGTGCGGTTTCCCCCTCATCGTGCGCCCGGCCTACACCCTGGGCGGCAGCGGCGGCGGGCGCGCCCGCAACCGGACGGAGCTCACCGAGGTGGTGCGCCGGGGCCTGAGGCTCAGCCCCATCGGCCAGGTGCTGGTGGAAAAGAGCCTGGAGGGCTGGAAGGAGATCGAGTACGAGGTGATGCGGGACGCCGGCGACAACTGCATCACCGTCTGCAACATGGAAAACCTGGACCCCATGGGCATCCATACCGGCGACAGCGTGGTGGTGGCCCCCTCGCAGACCCTCACCAACCGGGAGTACCAGCTCTTGCGCACCGCCGCCCTGAAGATTATCCGCACCCTGGGAATAGTGGGCGGTTGCAACATCCAGTTTGCCCTGGATCCCCAAAGCGAGCGCTACTACGTGATTGAGGTGAACCCGCGGGTGAGCCGCTCCAGCGCCCTGGCTTCCAAGGCCACCGGCTACCCCATCGCCAAGGTGACGGCCAAGGTGGCCCTGGGGCTCAGGCTCGACGAGATAAAAAACCCGGTGACGGGCGGGACCTGGGCCGCCTTTGAGCCGGCGCTGGACTATGTGGTGGTCAAGGTGCCGCGCTGGCCCTTTGACAAGTTCAAGCAGGGCGACCGCCGCCTGGGGACGCAGATGAAGGCCACCGGCGAGGTGATGGCGCTCGACCGCACCCTGGAAGGGGCGCTGCTTAAGGCGATCCGCTCCCTGGAGGTGGGGCTCACCCACCCCAGCGCACCTGCCCTGGAGCAGCTTTCCCGGGCGGAGCTGGCCGCGGCGCTCCAGGAGGTGCGCGACGACCGCCTGCTCCTGCTCTTTGCCGCCCTGCGCCGTGGCTTCAGCGTGGCGGAACTGGCCGGTGCCACCGGCATCGATCCTTTCTTCCTGGGTAAGCTCGAGAACATCGTGCTGCTGGAGCGGGAACTGGCCGCCGGCCTGACCCCGGAGCGTTTGGCGCGAGCCAAAAGGCTGGGCTTCAGCGATGCCGCCATCGCCCGCTTGAGCGGCGTACCAGCGGCGGCCGTGCGGCGCCTGCGCGCCGAACAGCGGCTGGCGCCGGCCTACAAAATGGTGGATACCTGTGCCGCCGAGTTCCGCGCCGCCACCCCGTACTACTACTCCACCTACGCCGGGTGTGACGAGGTGGCGGCGAGCCCCCGGGCCACGGTGGCGGTGCTGGGGTCCGGGCCTATCCGCATCGGCCAGGGCATTGAGTTCGACTACTGCTCGGTGCAGGCCGTCTGGGCGGCGCGGGCGGCGGGTTATGAGACCGTGCTGATCAACAACAACCCGGAGACGGTGAGTACCGACTTCGACACCGCCGACCGCCTCTACTTTGAGCCGCTCCACCCGGAGGACGTCGGGGCGGTGCTGGAAAAGGAGCGGCCGGCGGGCATCATCGCCCAGTTCGGCGGCCAGACCGCCCTCAACCTGGCGGTAGAGCTGGACGGGCGGTATCCTCTGCTCGGCACGGCGCCGGCGGGCCTGGCCGCCGCCGAAGACCGCGAGCTGTTCGACGCGCTCCTGGCCCGCCTGGGGCTGGCCCGCCCGGCGGGCGGGGCCGTCACCGACGTCAAGGCCGGCCTCGCCCTGGCGGAGCGGCTGGGGTTTCCGGTGCTGGTACGTCCTTCCTTTGTCCTGGGCGGGCGGGGGATGGAGGTGGTGGTCGGCGAGGCTGAGCTGCGCCGCTATCTGGAGGAAGCCCTGGCCGTCTCTCCCGGGCATCCCATCCTTATCGACCGCTACCTCCCGGGCAAGGAAATCGAGGTGGACGCCCTGGCCGACGGGGAAGAGGTGACCGTCCCGGGGATTATGGAGCACATTGAGCGGGCGGGGATTCACTCAGGGGACAGCATCGCCGTCTACCCGGCACGCCTTACGCCCGCGCTCACAGAGAAGATTGTGGCCGCCACCCGCGCCCTGGCCCGTGGCCTTCAGGCCAAGGGCCTCATCAACATCCAGTTTGTTTACTACCAAGGCCGCCTGTACGTGATCGAGGCCAACCCGCGCGCCAGCCGCACGGTGCCTTTCCTGAGCAAGGTGACCGGTCTGGCGCTGGTGCCGCTGGCCACGCGCCTGGGCCTGGGCGCCCGCTTAAGCGAGCTGGGCCTTGCCCCCGGGCTGGTCCCGCCGCGGCGGCTGGTGGCGGTGAAGGCACCGGTTTTCTCCTTCGGGAAGCTTACGCGGGTGGACCCGCGCCTGGGGCCGGAGATGAAGTCCACCGGCGAAGTGCTGGGACTCGACCGGACGCTCCCCGCCGCCTTGTACAAGGCGCTCCTCGCCGCCGGGCAGGCGCTGCCGGCGGGAGGGACGATGCTCCTTTCGGTGGCGGACCGGGATAAGGAGGAGGTGCTGCCGGCGGCAAAAGAGCTTACGGAGCTGGGCTGGCGGCTCAGCGCCACGCCGGGGACGGCCCGCTGCCTGGCGGGGGAGGGACTGACGGCAGAGCAGCTGGAGCCGGCGGAGGCGCTGGAGCGGGTGCGGAGCGGAGAAGTGCACGCGGTGGTCTCCATCCCCAGCCACCGGCCGGGTGCCCCAACCTTTGGCTTCACCCTGCGCCGCCTGGCGGTGGAGTACGGCCTTCCCTGCTACACCTGCCCGGACACGCTCAGGGCCGCCCTCCTCGCCGCCCGCGCGCTCGCCGCCGGCGAGACCATCAACTGCGCCGACCTGAACTGGTACCTGGGAAAGGAGGACTCCCATGCAGAACCTTAAGGGCCGGGACTTCATTACGCTGGCGGATTTCAGCCCGGAGGAGCTGCGCCAGCTCCTGGATTTTGCCCACTACCTCAAGCAGCAGCAAAAAATGGGTCTTGCCTGCCGGCCGCTTACCGGCCGCACCCTTGCCATGCTCTTTCACAAGCATTCCACGCGCACCCGCGTTTCCTTCGCCGTGGGCATGTACCAGCTGGGCGGGCAGGCCCTCTACCTGGGGGCGGACGAGCTGCAGCTGGGCCGCGGCGAGACGGCGGCCGACACCGCCCGCGTGCTTTCGCGTTATGTGGATGCCATCTTGATCCGCACTTATTCCCACGAACTCGTTAAGGAACTGGCGGCGGCGGCCGACGTGCCGGTGATCAACGGCCTTACCGACCTTACGCATCCCACCCAGGCCCTGGCCGACTTCTTTACCCTGGAAGAAAAAAAGGGGCGCCTGGCCGGCCTCAAGCTCGCGTACGTGGGCGACGGAAACAACGTGGCCCATTCCCTCCTCATCGGCGCCGCCAAGCTGGGTGTGAACATCAGCCTGGCCTGCCCGCCCGGCTACGAGCCGCAGGGGGAAATTGTAGCCATGGCGCGTGAGGCGGCGGCCAAGAGCGGGACCGCCGTCGCCGTCGGCACCGATCCCCGAGAAGCGGTGGCCGGCGCCGATGCCGTCTACACGGATGTCTGGACCAGCATGGGCCAGGAGGCGGAGAGCGCTGCGCGCCGCACCGCCTTCGCCGCCTACCAGGTAAACGCCGCGCTTATGGCCCGAGCCAAGCCGGACGCCCTGTTCCTCCATTGCCTGCCCTGCCACCGGGGCGAGGAGGTGACGGCGGAAGTAGTGGACGGCCCCCAGTCCGCCGTCTTCGACGAGGCTGAGAACCGCCTGCACGCGCACAAGGCCATCCTGGCTGCAGTGATGCGCTGAACACCTACTTCTTTTTTCCCTCTTCGACAGCTAAACCGTAGGGCGTCGTGCCGGGACCTCCGGGCATGCCTGGGCTGCCGGGGGGCAAGGGGGGCAGGGGCGGCATGCCGGGCATCTGGCCCATCATCTCCATCATCCGCCGGTGCTGCACCGGGTCCAGCATCATGATGGCGTGCATCAGCTCGGCCACGTGTTCCTTCTCATCGTTCATGTTGCGGCAGAAGATCTCCCGCAGGCGCGGGTCCATGGTTTCCATGGCATGGCGCTGGTACTGGTTGATGGCGGCCAGCTCGCCGATCAGGTCTTCCCGCAGGACAAGGAGCCGTTCGTCCAGGGTGCACACTTCGTCCATTTGATGGGGCGGGACCATAATAAGACCTCCTTTAGTGCGTGTTCGTTGCCATTCCAGCATATGTCCGGTACGGCGGCGGCGTTCCGGTTGCATTTCTATACTCAGTTGTTTATAATTATAATGTCATTGGGACCAGCAAGCGGAGGAGGAGAAACAGTATGGGTGAGGTTAAAAAGGTGGTCCTGGCCTACTCGGGTGGCCTGGACACGTCCGTGATCATCCCCTGGCTCAAGGAAAACTACGGCTGCGAGGTTGTCGCCATGGCGGCCGACGTGGGGCAGGGGGAGGAGCTGGCACCCCTTAAGGAGAAGGCCATCGCCAGCGGGGCCAGCAAGATCTACATCGAGGACATCAAAGAGGACTTTGTGAAAAACTACGTCTTCCCCATGCTTAAAGCGGGCGCCGTCTACGAGGGCAAGTACCTCCTCGGTACCTCCATCGCCCGCCCGGTGATCGCCAAAAAGCTCGTGGAGGTGGCCCTGGCCGAGGGGGCCGACGCCATTGCCCACGGCTGCACCGGGAAGGGCAACGACCAGGTGCGCTTTGAGCTCACCGCCAAGGCTTTGGCGCCCCACCTCAAGGTGATCGCCCCCTGGCGCGAGTGGTCCCTCAAATCGCGCGACGAGGAGATCGACTACGCCGTGGCCCACGGCATCCCGGTGCCCGTGACCAAGGCCAAACCCTACAGCATGGACCGCAACCTCTGGCACATCAGCTACGAGGCCGGCGTGCTGGAGGACCCGGCCTTTGAGCCCCAGGAAGACATGTTCCTCCTCACGGTCTCCCCGGAGAAGGCACCGGATACTCCTGAGTACGTGGAGATCGCCTTCGAGGCGGGCGAGCCGACCGCGGTGAACGGCGTCGCGTACGGCCCGGTGGAGCTGGTGGAAAAACTCAACGCCCTGGCCGGTAAGCACGGCATCGGCCGGGTGGACCTGGTGGAGAACCGCCTGGTGGGCATGAAGTCCCGCGGCGTGTACGAGACCCCGGGCGGTACCATCCTCACCTTCGCCCACCGCGAACTGGAGTACCTGACGCTGGACCGGGAGACCATGCACTACAAGGAGCTCATTGCGGCCAAGTACGCCGAGCTGGTGTACTACGGCCTCTGGTTTACCCCGCTGCGCGAGGCGCTGGACGCCTTTGTGGCGGTGACGCAAAAGCACGTCACCGGCACGGTGCGCCTCAAGCTCTACAAGGGGAACATCAGCGTGGCCGGCCGCACCTCGCCCTACAGCCTCTACCGCGAGGACCTGGCCACCTTCGGCGCCGACGCCGTGTACAACCAGAAGGACGCCGAGGGCTTTATCAACCTCTTCGGCCTGCCGCTCAAGGTGCAGGGGCTGCTGAAGGCCGCGGAGGAGAAAAAGGCATGAAGCTCTGGGGCGGCCGTTTCCGCAAGGAGACGGCGGCGGAGGTGGATGATTTCAACGCTTCCATCGGCTTCGACCAGCGCCTCTGGGAGGAGGACATCGCCGGGAGCCTGGCGCACGTGAAGATGCTGGCCCAGGTGGGGGTGCTCACGGCGGAGGAGGCCGCCGCCATCACCCGGGGCCTGGAGGAGATCCGCGCGGAGATAAAAAGCGGCGCCTTTACCTTCAGCCCGGAGTACGAGGACATCCACATGCACATCGAGCACCGCCTTATCGAAAAGATAGGCCCGGTGGGCGGTAAGGTCCACACCGCCAGGAGCCGCAACGACCAGGTGGCGCTCGACACCCACCTCTGGGTGAAGCGCCGGGTGGACACGGTGCTGGCGCTCATCACGGACTTTCAGTCTGCGCTGGTGGCCAAGGCGCGGCAGCATCAGGCGGCCGTCATCCCCGGCTACACCCACCTGCAGCACGCCCAGCCCATCCTCTTTGCCCACCACCTTCTGGCCTACTTCGAGATGCTGGAGCGGGACCGGGCGCGCTTTCTCGGCTGCCGGGAGCGGGCGGACCTGCTGCCGCTGGGGGCCGGCGCCCTGGCCGGCACCACCTTTCCCATCGACCGGGAGCTGGTGGCGCGCGAGCTGGGCTTCAAGGCCCTCTACGAGAACAGCCTGGACGCGGTGAGCGACCGGGACTACATCGTCGAGTTTCTCGCCGCTTCCGCCCTCCTCATGGTGCACCTCTCCCGCCTGGCGGAGGAACTCGTCCTCTGGTCGAGCCGTGAGTTCGGCTTCATTGAGCTGGACGATGCCTACAGTACCGGTTCCAGCATCATGCCGCAGAAGAAGAACCCGGACGTCCCCGAGCTGGTGCGCGGCAAGACGGGGCGCGTGGTGGGGCACCTGACGGCACTCCTTACTGTTCTGAAGGGCCTTCCACTGGCCTATAACAAGGACCTGCAGGAGGACAAGGAGGCGCTCTTCGACAGCGCCGATACCGTGTGCGCCGTGCTGCGCGTCTTCACCGGGCTCATCGCCGCGCTCAAGGTGAACGAGGAACGGATGCTTGCGGCCGCGCGCGGCGATTTTTCCACCGCCACCGACCTGGCGGACTACCTGGCGCGCCGCGGCCTGCCCTTCCGAGAAGCGCATGCGGTAGTGGGCCGCCTGGTGCAGCAGTGCCTGGCAGCCGGTAAGACCCTTGAGGACCTTACGCTGGAGGAACTCCAGGCGGCCTCGCCCCTGTTCGGGCCCGACGCCATGGCAGCGCTTACAGTGGAAGCGTCGGTCGCGGCACGCACATCGCGCGGGGGTACGGCCCCGGCGCAGGTGGCGGCGGCCCTGGCACGGGCGGAAGAGTTCCTGGCCGCCCGCCGGCGCGATGGGAAGTGAGGTAAGTTAACGGAAAACTGCCGCGGAGGCCGGGGGAAGGCTTTCCCCCGGCCTCCGCGCTGTCACCAAAGGCCTCCCCCCCCAATACTATGGTGGAGGAGGGGGAGGGGAAGGTCGACCCCTCTCCCTCAAGAACTGCGAGGGAGGGGAACGATCGGTGAAAGGTAAGATGTGGTTGGCAGCGGCCCTCACCGCCTGCCTGCTGGTGGCCGGGTGCAGCCCCGTCCGGCCACCCCAGGCGGAAACACCGGCTCCGGCCGCGGCCGCCCCTGCCGCCCCGGCTCCGGAGACGGGCTTGAAGCCGCTTTCGCCTGCGGTGACGGTGACTGTGGGTATGAAGCAGGTGGTCTCCGATGCCGGAATCCTAATCGGCATGGCCAAGGGGTACTACAAGGAGTTGGGTATTGAGATCAAGCCCGTACAGTTCAACACCGGCCAGGAGATGATCAACGCCCTGGCTGCCGGGCAGCTCGACGTGGGGGCCACCGTCACGGCCACGGGGCTATTCAACGCCATGCTGCGCGGTATCCCCATCAAGATTGTGGCCGACAAGGGCGTGAACGTCCCCGGCCGGGGCTACTACCGGCTCTGCCTGCGCCCGGAGGTGGCGAAGGCGATTAAGGACTACAAGGACCTCAAGGGCAGAAAGCTGGCCGTGGTGGGTACGGCCTCACTGGACGAGATCGCCCTGGATCGCTGCCTGAACGCCGGCGGGCTTTCCACCCAGGATGTGGACCTCCAGGTTATCCGGGCCTTCCCGGACATTGTGGCGGCCATGGCGAGCGGCAGCATCGACGGCGGCATGGTGATCGAGCCCTTTGTCACCCAGGGTATGGTCAAGGGCGTACTCGATCCCTGGAAGGACCCGTCCGAGTACGACCCGCACGCCCAGACGGCGCTCTTGGTCTACGGGCCGAGTATCACCGAGCGGCCCGAGGCGGCGGACCGCTTTATGGTGGCCTACATCAAGTCCCTGCGCGACTACAACGATGCCTTTTTCAAGAACAAGATGAAGGACGAGGTAATATCCATCCTGGCGAAGTGGTCCGTGGTCAAAGATAAGGCCCTCTACGAGAAAATGTTCCCGGTGGGCCTTAACCCGGACGGCTACGCCCGCACCAAAGGGATCGAGCTGGACCTGGCCTGGTACAAGGCGCGCGGCCTCCTCAAGGGCGATCTGAAACTGGAGGACGTGCTGGATAACCAGTATGTCGACCGCGCCCTGAAGGTGCTGGGCAAATACCAGTAGCGGCGCCCACGCGGCAGGAGGACCGGGGCTGCGGTCCTCCTGCCCGGCGGCCTCTCCCTCAACCTATGGAGGTGAAGCGGCTGTGCGGGCAGAGGCAAAAGTGCTCTCCTTTTTTTCGCCCCTGCTTCTTGTCATCCTGTGGGAACTTTTGGCCCGCGGCGGCCTTATCGATATCCGGGTTTTTTCGGCACCGAGCCTCATAGTGCGATCCTTTGTTCCGGCACTCTTTTCGGGCGAACTCCTCTACCACACCTGGATCAGCGTGCGGCGCATCCTCCTCGGTTTTCTTGCCGGGGCCCTGCCCGGCGTGCTCTTGGGGCTGTCTATGGGGCTCTTTCCGCCGGTGCGGGCCCTGCTGCAGCCTATGATAGCCATCACCTTCCCTATTCCCAAGCTGGCCATCATGCCGATGATCATCCTGCTCTTTGGCCTGGGTGAGGCCTCGAAGGTGTTTACGGTGGCCATCGGCGTGTTTTACCTGGTGCTCATCAACACCGTGTCCGGGGTGCTCAACATCGACAAGATCTACCTGGATGTGGCCAAGAACTTCGGCGCCGGCCGCTGGAACTTTTACCGCACCGTGGCCCTGCCGGGGGCCCTGCCCATGATCTTCGCCGGTTTTAAGCTGGGCATGGGTACGGCTCTTATTCTCATCGTCGCCGCCGAACTTACGGCGGCCGGGGGCGGGCTGGGCGACTGGATCTGGCGGTCCTACGACATGTTCGATATCGAGCGCATGTTTACATCCCTCATCGCCTTGACCGTCCTGGGCTACCTGTTCTCTAACGCACTGGACCTCCTGGAACGGTGGGTGATACCGTGGAAATCGCCGCACGCGTGATCGGTGAGCCAGTGCCAGCAAGGAGGAGGTTAGAGGTGCAGCCGAACGGAGAGGCCATCGTCCTCACAGGCATCAGCAAAACCTTCACCAGCCGCAGCGGAACGGTAGTGGCCCTGGACGACGTCAACCTCACCATCAAAGAGGGCGAGTTTCTCTGCATCGTCGGGCCGAGCGGGTGCGGTAAAACTACGCTGCTGCGTATCCTGGCCGGCCTGGAGGTGCCCACCGGCGGCCGGGTGGAGATTAGAGTACGGGAACCCGGCAAACCGGTCAACGCCATGGTGTTCCAGGAGCAGTCGGTTTTCCCCTGGTACACGGTGAAGGAGAACGTGGCTTATGGCCTCGCCATGCGCGGGGTGCCGCGCAAAGAGCGCGAAGCGATCGCCCTGCATTACCTGAAGATCACCGGGCTGAGCAAGTTCGCCCACGCTTACCCCCACCAGCTTTCCGGCGGCATGAAGCAGCGCGTGAGCGTAGCGCGCGCCTTTGCCAACGACCCCTCCATTCTTCTTCTGGATGAGCCGTTCGGCTCCCTGGATGAGCAGACGCGCGTCATCCTGCAGCAGGAGCTGCTGCGCATCTGGGAGGGCACGCGCAAGACGGCCGTCTTCATTACCCACAGCATCGATGAGGCCCTGGGCCTGGGGGACCGGGTGCTGGTGATGACGGCCCGGCCGGGGCGCGTCAAGGCCATCCTGGAGGTGGACCTGCCGCGCCCGCGCGACCTCACCCTCATCCGCTCCCGGCCGCGCTTTCTGGAGCTGTTCGATACCATCTGGTTCTACCTGCGCGAAGAAGTGGCGAAAGCCACTGAGCTCAAAGCTTAGGCCAGGACCTGCCAGAAAAAATGTTGCCGCCCGGAAAGGTTTTTCCGCCCCAGCCAGCGAAAGTATAATGGGAAAGCGGATAAGATAGTAAAAGAAGCAGGAAACAGAAGCAAGAATTGGCAAGGTGAGGTCCCATGCTGGAGCAGCTGCGCCATCTGTCCCCCCTCGACATCCTGGATATTCTCATCGTCGCCTTCGTCTTTTACCGGGTCATTGTCTGGATCCGGGGCACGCGGGCGGTACAGCTCTTGAAGGGCCTCGCCGTGCTGCTTTTGGCGTATTTTTTTAGCCGCCGTTTCGGGCTGGCGGCGACCAGCTGGCTCCTCGACAAGGTTATGACGATGGGCCTCATCGCCGTGCCCATTATTTTTCAGCCGGAGCTCAGGCGCGGGCTGGAACAGCTGGGGCGCGGCCGGCTCTTCACGCCGGCCAGCCGCCTCTTGGGCGAGGAAGACGTTTCCCGCATGATTCAGGAGGTGGTGCGGGCGGTGCAGGTGCTGGCCCGCAACAAGGTGGGGGCGCTCATCGTCCTCGAACGCCGGACGGGGCTCAAGGAAGTGGAAGAGACGGGCATCCCGCTGGATGCCTTGGTATCGGCGGAGTTTCTGGTCAACGTCTTCGTGCCCAACACGCCGCTCCACGACGGCGCCACCATCATCCGCAACGACCGGGTGGTGGCGGCCGGGTGTTTCCTGCCGCTCACCGAGAACCAGGATCTCAGCAAGGACCTGGGAACGCGCCACCGGGCGGCGTTGGGCATCAGCGAGCAATCGGACTGCGTGGCCATTGTGGTCTCGGAGGAGACGGGTATTATCTCCGTGGCGCAGGAAGGCAGGCTGCGGCGGCACCTGGACGAGGGCAGCCTGAAGGATCTGCTGGCAGGCATCTTCAAGCAGGAGGCGACGCTGCCCTTCCTGCGCTGGGGGTCATCGCATGGATAAGTGGCTGCAAAAAGACGCTGTTGTCCGGGCGATGGCCCTCCTGCTGGCCTTTATCATGTGGCTCTTCGTGGTGAACGAGCAGAACCCTCAGGACACGCGCACCCTGCTGGTGACGCCGGAGCTGCGCAACGTGCCCACGGGCCTGGTGCTCATGGGCGATGTCAAGCCGGTGGCCGTTAAGCTCAAGGGCCGCCGCAGCGAGCTTTACGCGACCGGGGGACCGGAGCTGGGTGCCTACGTGGACCTCGCGGCGGCGACGGAGGGCGAGCAGTCTTACCCTGTGCACCTCGCCAGCGTGCCGCCCGATGTGGAGCTGGTGCAGATTGCCCCGCCGCAGGTGACGGTGAAGCTGGAGAGCATCGTGCAGCAGCAGCTCCCGGTGGAACTGGTGCTGCGCGGCACCCCGGCCGCCGGCTACGCGGCGGGGCCGCCGGTTTTGAGCCCGGTGCAGGTGCTGGTGGAGGGGCCGCGCAGCCGGGTGCGGCTGGCCAGCCGGGCCATCGTCCGCCTGGACACGGAGGGGGCCAAGGACAACATCCGCGTGAGCGTGCCGGTGCAGATCCTGGACAGCAAGGGGGCGCCGGTGCCGGAGGGCCTGCGGATCAAACCTGAGGTGGTGGACGTGTCGCTCCCCGTGGCGCGCCTGCCGGCCAAGATGGTGCCGGTTAAGCCCCAGGTTTCCGGGGAGCCGGGCGAAGGATATAAGGTAAGCCAAGTCCTGGCCGAGCCTGCCACCATCATAATAAGCGGCCCGGCCGCCATGCTGGCCGAGATCACCAGTGTCTCCACCCTGCCGCTGGACATCAGCGGGGCGACCATGAACCGGAGCGGCGACATGCGGGTGGTGCTGCCCCAGGACGTGCGGGCCGAGGTGGAGCGGGTGCGGGTGACGGCGGTGATTGAGCCGCGCACCATGCAGCGCACCCTCGAGGGCGTGGAAATCAAGGTGCGCGGCCTGGCGGAGAAGATGGCGGCGACCGTAGAGCCCAAAAGCGTGCGCGTTACCGTGGCCGGCCTTTTCCAGACGATGGCACCGCTGACTGCTGCCGACCTGAGCGCCTACGTGAGCGTTGACGGGCTGGGCCCGGGTGAACACGAGGTGACGGTGCACCTGAACCTGCCGGATGGTGTCCGGCAGGTGGGAATAGAGCCGGCGAAAGTGAAGATCATCCTGAAGGCGGAAGAGCCGCCGCCGGAAGAAAAGAAAACGGGTGAAAAGGATAAACCTTGAAAGCTGTTGGAGACGAGTAGGACTAGGGGGATTCATGTGGGTAGACTTTTTGGAACAGACGGCGTGCGCGGCGTGGCCAACGCCGACCTTACCCCCGAGCTGGCCTTTGCGCTGGGCCGGGCCGGGGCTTACGTGCTGACGGACGGGCGTGACCGCTCCCGCCTGGTGGTGGGCCGGGACACGCGGCGCTCAGGGGAGATGCTGGAAGCGGCGCTTACGGCGGGGATTCTGTCCGTGGGCGGCGAGGTGCTGAACGTGGGTGTGCTGCCTACGCCGGCCATCGCCTACCTCACGCGGGCGCTGGGGGCCGATGCGGGGGTGGTGATCTCTGCCTCCCACAACCCGGTGGAGGACAACGGCATCAAGTTTTTCTCCGCCGAAGGCTACAAGCTGCCGGATGCGGTGGAGGATCGCATTGAGGCTCTGCTGGGCGAGGCGAACCTGCCGCGGCCCACCGGGGCCGGCGTGGGGATACGGCGGAGCGTAGCGGAGGCGGGTGAAGTATACCTTAAGCACCTTGACGCGGAGCTGGGGACGGATCTTTCCGGGCTCAAGATTGTGGTGGATGTGGCCCATGGAGCGGCGTACCAGGTGGCGCCCAAGCTGCTGCGCCGCCTGGGGGCGGAACTCACCGTCTTGAACAACGCTCCTACGGGTGTTAATATTAACGTGAACTGCGGCTCCACCCATCCTGAAGGCCTTAAGGAGGCGGTGCGGCAGGTGGAGGCCGCTGTGGGCCTGGCCTTCGACGGCGACGCCGACCGCCTTATTGCCGTGGACGAGCGCGGCGAGGTGGTGGACGGCGACCAGATCATGGCCATCCTGGCGCTGGCGCAGCGGGAGAAGGGCCGCCTGAAGGGGGAGGGGGTGGTGGCCACCTCCATGAGCAACCTAGGGCTGGAGCTGGCCCTGAAAAAGCACGGCCTTAGGCTCGTGCGCACCCAGGTGGGCGACCGCTACGTGTTGGAGGAGCTCCTGAGGCGCGGCTGGAACCTGGGCGGAGAACAGTCCGGTCACATCATCAACCTGAACCACAACACCACCGGCGACGGCCTAAGCACTGCGCTGCAGCTGCTAGGCGTGCTGGTGGAAAAGAAGGTGCCGCTTTCGGAGCTCGCGGCGGTGATGCCGCGCCTGCCACAGCTTTTGGTGAACGTCACCGTGAGCCGCAAAGACGGGTGGCGGGAAAACCCGGGCATCGCGGCGGCAATCCGGGAGGCTGAGGAGTGTTTGGCCGGGCGCGGCCGTGTGGTGGTGCGGCCCTCCGGGACGGAGCCCCTCATGCGCATCATGGTGGAGGGCGAGGACGCCGGCCTTTTGCGGCGTCTGTGCGATGATCTCGCCGCCGTGATTACCCGCGAACTCGCGTAAGGGCGTGCTTCATGGCGCCCGTATCCCGCATAGATTACTGTAAGGGGGTGATGTGGAGGGAGAAAGAGCACAGCTGCCCTTACCAACGCGGAAAGGGGGAATGACCGGCGCCACGCAGGTTAAGATGGCGTTAAACGATCTCAAGCGCCCGAACTCCCCGGCGACGCCCGGCCGGCGGCGAACCGGCCCTCGGGGAGTTGACGAGGAAGGGGTTTATCGAAGTCTTCGGCGGATGCCCCTCGGGTTCTCACCGCCCGTAAGGCCTTCCTGAAAGCCCGGGAGCGATCTCGGGGACAAAGGGAACGCCAGGTGAAAAGGGTGTCTGTGCCCCGCGCGGCACGCTGTCCCACCCTTCCGGTGTGTCTTTGCCACGCCCGGAAGGCTTGGTTGAATTTTGCCTTAAATTAAGGAGGTTGAGCCGTATGTGCGGCATTGTCGGTTATATCGGTCACCGTAAAGCGGTGCCCGTCCTGATTGAAGGTTTAAAGAAACTCGAGTACCGAGGCTACGATTCCGCCGGCGTGGCGGCCGTGGTGGATGGCCGGATCTGGCTGGAGAAGGCGGTGGGGCGCCTGAGCGTGGTGGAGGAGCGCCTGCGGGACAAGGACATCCCCGCCCGGGTGGGCATCGGCCACACCCGCTGGGCCACGCACGGCCGGCCGTCCGACGCAAACGCCCACCCGCACACCGACTGCACCGGCCGCTTCGCCGTCGCCCACAACGGGATCATCGAAAACTACGCCGACCTTAAAGCCGAGCTGGAGGAAAAGGGTCACACCTTCAAGTCCCAAACCGATACCGAGGTTTTGGCCCACCTCCTCGAGGACCTGTACAAGGGCGACCTGGTGCGCGCCGTGCGCCAGATGGTGGCCCGTCTGGAGGGCTCCTATGCCCTGGCCGTCCTGGCGGCCGACGAGCCCGATAAGGTGGTGGCGGTGCGGAAAGACAGCCCGCTCGTGGTGGGCCTCGGCCGGGGCGAGAACTTTCTCGCTTCCGACATCCCGGCCATCCTCGAGCACACCCGCGAGGTTTACATCCTACAAAACGGCGACATGGCCGTCCTTACCGCCGGCGGCGTAGAGCTTACGGACACCAAGGGCCTGCCCATCGCGCGCGAGGTCTTCCATGTGAAGTGGGATCCGGTACAAGCCGAAAAGGGCGGCTACGAGCACTTTATGCTCAAAGAGATTTTTGAACAACCCCGCGCCCTGCGCGACACCATGGCCGGCCGCCTGAAGAACAGCCACGTGGAGCTTAGCGAGGTCGGCATCGACGATGAGAGCATCCGTGCCCTGCCCAAGGCCTTTATTGTGGCCTGCGGCACCGCCTATCACGCCGGCCTGGTGGGCAAGTACGTCCTGGAGAAGCTGGCCCGCCTCCCGGCGGAGGTGGACATCGCCTCCGAGTTCCGCTACCGCGACCCGCTCCTTCGCCCCGAGGACCTGGTGATCATCATCAGCCAGTCCGGCGAGACAGCCGACACCCTGGCCGCCCTGCGCGAGGCAAAGCAGGTGGGGAGCCGGATCCTCGCCATCACCAACGTGGTGGGAAGCTCGGTCGCCCGCGAGGCGGACGACATCATCTACACCTGGGCCGGCCCCGAGATCGCCGTGGCCTCCACCAAGGCCTACACCACCCAGGTGCTGGCGCTGGTGCTCTTGGCGGTGCGCTTCGGCCTGGCACGCGGCACCTTGAGCGCGGAAAAAGCGGAGGAGATCACCGCGGCCCTCCGGCTGCTTCCGGACCAGGTGCAGGAGATTCTGGAGCAGGCGCCCGCCATCAAGGCGTTGGCCGAGAAGGTGAGCGAGAGCGAGCACGCCTTCTTCATCGGCCGCAGCATCGATTACGGCGTGGCCATGGAAGGGGCGCTCAAGCTCAAAGAGATCTCCTACCTCCACGCCGAGGCCTACGCCGCCGGCGAGCTCAAGCACGGCACCCTCGCCCTCATCACCCGCGGCGTGCCGGTGATCGCCTTGGCCACGCAACCGGACATCTATGAGAAGATGCTCAGCAACATCCAGGAGGTAAAGGCGCGCGAAGGGCATGTGATCGCCGTCGCCCACGAGGGCGACCGCGGCATCACCCGCCTGGCCGACGAGGTCTTCTACATCCCGCGCACCGTCAAACCCGCCTCCGCCGTCCTCACCGTCATCCCCCTCCAACTCCTCGCCTACTACGCCGCCGTCGCCCGCGGCTGCGACGTCGACAAACCGAGAAATCTCGCCAAAAGCGTCACCGTAGAATAAAACCCAGTGCCGGGCGCCTGGGAATACTTCCCAGGCGCCCGGGCTGTCCGTGTGGGGCCTGGTGGTCCTCATGCTGGCGGCCGCTCGGTCAGGCTCTAGCGCCCGCATAACTCGGCGAGAACTTACCAATACATTTCGAGTGGTCCGGCGGCTGCAGAAATAGCCATGCACCGAACCTTTGGGAAGTTGTTGAGGTGAGGAGGTTTTCTGTTCAAACGCTTCTTGCCAAGCGCTCGCGGCGGGCGCCTGGCAGCAGGGTTGAGAAGGTCCGATTGCGATGAAACAAAGTGACCCCGCTTTCGTCTAACAGGATGAGAGGAGCAAATGGTGCTCCGCCACGCTCCTTCTCTTGAGCAGGTTTTTCGACAGCTGTGCCGAAGATTTATCATAAAGGGGGTGGGGACGGTGTCCGAGATTGAGGTGGAAGTGCAGGCTGTGGCGGTGGACCAAAGCGGCAACCACATGGTGATGTTAGGTGACAAAGAGAAAAGGAAGCTGCTGCCGATAGTGATCGGCCCGGTGGAGGCCAGGGCGATTTGGATGAACCTGCAGGGAATCACCCCCGAACGCCCGCTGACCCACAACCTTCTTAAGCACCTGCTGGACCTGGTGGGCGCCAAAGTGCAAAAGGTCGTGATCACAGACATCAAGGACGGCACCTTCTATGCTCTCCTCCATGTAGAATACGGCGGCGAAGTCCACAAGGTGGATGCGCGTCCCAGTGACGCCATCGCTCTGGCTCTGGCCTTTGACGCGCCTGTCTATATCGACCTGCGGCTCATCGAGTTTACCTTGGACCCGGCCGACCTGAACATCCAGCACAACTAACAAGACGATCTGGTCTCTAGGCCAACCGAAAGAAAGCCCGGCTTTGTCTGCGGGAGCTGTGTATCGCCGGTGCCGGGCACCTGGGGAGAAATCCCAGGTGCCCGGCACCCTACGTTATCCACGACGACATCCGGCGGTGACGAAGTGGCTGGGTTCCTTCGCTGACTCCCCTGAACGCTTAGCAACTTCGGTAATAAGCGTTGCTGAGTTTTTCACCGGCCTGCCACCGGCACAAAGGGCAGCGGCGCGGAAGTACCTCAGGGCCTTCACCGTTCTGCCCATTTCCTTCGAAGATGCCGTGCGGGCAGGGGAGATCCGGTGGGAATACCGGGGCCAGGGTGTTACCTTGGGTTTGCTGGATGCCCTGCAAGGGGCCTTGGCGGAACGGAGGAACTTGACGATAGCCACATCCAACGCCCGCCGCTTTCCCTGCGTACCTACCTTTGACCCTCGGCTTTATGAGAGCCGGCTTGTTTAGAGCGGCTGTCACCACGCTAAGAGAGCCCGGCTTGCCGGCCAAGTCGGGCTTGCCTGTTACCCGGCCCCTTCCCTTATGTGGCCCAAGGAAAGGGGACGCGTCTATCCTTCGAGGAAATGCAAAAGATCGCCGGGTCCATAAAGTAAAGCCCCGCAGCCGATCAAAACGGTGCCTGGCGCCGGGCGACACCACCAGGCGACGGGCACCGCTTCTCTTCGCACCGTATCACGGCAGAGGCAAGCAGGGCGCGGGTTGGGCACTGCCCAAGGCATTTTTCTTGCTGACTGAGCCGGCGCTGGAGGCGGTGGGAGAAGGAATCCGGCCCGCCCTGGTGAAGTTAATGAAAGTCACAATTGAACCGGCCTTGCTCTTAATGGCCCGGCAGGCCTGCTCCGGATAACGTAGAGGAGGAATAGTGAGTGAGCGAGCGCGAGTTCTACCTGGTGGACGTGTTTGCCGAGGAAAAGTACGCCGGCAACCAGCTGGCGGTGTTCACGCAGGGTCACCTTTACACCGATGCCGAGATGCAGAAACTCACCAAGGAGATGAACTACTCCGAGAGCACCTTCATCTTTCCTTTGGAGAGCGCCGGCAATACCTTCAAGGTGCGGATCTTTACCCCGGCCCGGGAGGTGCCCTTTGCCGGCCACCCTACCCTGGGCACGGCCTATGTAATCCTCAAGGAGTTTGTGCGCGCGCCGGTGCCGGAGGTGGTGCTCGACCTTAAGGTGGGGAAAATCCCCGTGGCCGTAAGCTACACGGCCGCCGGGGAGATTGCAGACCTCGTCATGAAGCAGGTGGAGCCCACCTTTGGCCCTACGGTGGATGCGGCCGGCGCTGCCGCGGTTCTTTCGTTGCCGGCGGAGGCGGTGGACACGCGCTATCCCGTGCAGGAGGTTTCCACGGGCCTGCCCTTCCTCATCGTCCCGCTTACATCCCTGGCGCACGTGCGCGCCGCCCAGGTGAACCTGGACCGCTTGGCGCACCTGTGGGAGCGGCTGGAGGCGCGCGGCATCTTAGTGTTCGCGCCCGAGACGTACACTCCCGCCGGCCGGCTCAACGTCCGCGTGTTCGTCCACTACCTGGGGGTTCCGGAAGACCCGGCCACCGGGAGCGGCAACGGCTGCCTGGCGGGTTACCTGGTGCAGCACAACTACTTTGGCACCTCCAGTATTGACATCAAGGTGGAGCAGGGGTACGAGATCGGCCGCCCCTCCGCCCTTCGCCTCAAGGGCCACCTGGAAGACGGCCACATCAACGTTTACGTCGGCGGCCGTGTCGTCCCCGTGGCCAAGGGGCGGCTGCTCTAGCAACGTGATCATGATCGCCTTAATGTGATCAAAGCGCCCCGAAATGCTCCCATCTACGGCCGGCACATTCCCAGGTTCCCGGCACCACCGCAAAAGGAGAGTGAGCAGGGAAATGCGGGTTGAAGACATCGACACGCCGGCGCTGCTGGTGGATGTTGCTATCATGGAGGAGAACCTGCGCTGGATGCAGGCGAAGGCGGACCGCGCGGGGGTGAAGCTGAGGCCGCACACCAAGACGCACCGCACGCCGGCGCTGGCCAGACGCCAGGTAGAGCTGGGGGCGCACGGGATTACCGTGGCCAAGCTGGGCGAGGCGGAGGTGATGGTGGAGGCGGGCCTTAGCGACATCTTCATCGCCAACGAGATCGTAGGACCGTTGAAGCTTACGCGCCTGCGCCGGCTGGCGCGCCGCGCGCGCCTGGCGGTGGCGGTGGACAGCCCAGTACAGGTACACGCGCTCGCGGAGACCTTCGCGAGCGAGGCGGAGCCGCTGGATGTGCTGATTGACGTGGATACAGGCGATGCCCGCACCGGGGTGCAGCCGGGGCAACCGGTCCTGGAACTGGCCCGCCTCGTCAGTGCTGCACCCGGCCTACGCCTCAGGGGCATCTATACTCACGAGGGCCACAGTTACGGCGCACCGGACGTGGCCGCGGTGCAGGCGGTCTTTCGCCGCAGCCAAGAGGATATGCTGGCCACGGCTGCTCTCCTGCGGCAACACGGCCTGCCGGTGGAAGAGATCAGTGTGGGCGCCACCCCGGCGCTCCTCGTGGCGGACATCCTGCCCGGCATCACCGAAATCCGCCCCGGTACGTACATCTTTCTTGACGCGGCGCAGGCCAACCTCCTGGGTACCTACGCGCGCTGTGCCCTCACTGTGCTGACCACGGTGACCAGCCGCCCCACCCCCGAGCGCGTGGTGCTGGACGCCGGGGTGAAGGCCCTTACCGCCTTCGTGCGCGGCGCCGGCGTCTGCCAGACGCACGGGTACGGGGTGCTCAAGGGCCTGCCGCACCTCCACCTGGAGAAGCTGTCCGACGAGCACGGCGTCTTCACCGCGCTGCCCGGCCGTGCTTGGGCCATCGGCGACCGGGTTGAGATCATCCCCAACCACGCCTGCCCCACCTGTAACCTCTACGACCGCATCTACGGCGTGCGGGACGGCCGAGTTGTCAACGCCTGGCCCATCCTGGCCCGCGGTGAATCTCGGTGACCAGAAGCTCGAACGGTGCCGAAGCATGGGTTAGAACAGGAGAATTTGTTGATTTCTAGTTTTTGACTGCTTTTCCACCAAGCGGTATAATATGTCAGGATGAGGGAGTACTGGCAAGACCGAGGAGAGGAGAGTGCACTCCTTGAGTGCCGGCGGCATGGAGTATCAAACAGCGGATCCAGCGTGGCGTCACGGGGTGGCTTTTACGCAGGGTGATCTTCTGCCGCAGCAGTTCGCCCTTGCCCCTGCTCCCCGTGACGCCAAGTTTATTTGGGCCAAACGCTCCAAACGCTCACCGGCAGCGAAGGACGGCTCGGAAACGGTTGTCCTGCCTGCCTGGGCCGGTGGGAAGGCGGTCGTCGTTTCCAGCGAGCGGCTCTACGCAGCACCGGGTAAAGGGTGGCGCGAGCGACTACTCACTTACTGGCGTAACGAGTGGAAAGAGGCCCGGGCAGAGGGGTACACGCAGCTCTTTGCCGTGGGTGAAGTGGATTTGCCCCTGCCGGTTCCGTTCCCGGAGGTGGTGCATTACGAACGGGAAGTGGATGTCTTCCTGCACCAGGTGCCTTTTTCCGCGCTTTGTGTGTATGATCTCTTTCAGGTGAACCGCGGCCAGGCGCTGGACCTGATATATGCGCATGATTACTTCTCCATTGAGGTACTGCCGGGCAAAGTCTTCGGCCCCGTATCGCGCAGACAGCTGCCCCTTTCGGGGCAGCTGGCCGATCTGGTGGATTTCGGCTTGGAACTGGCACGCCTGGGGCGGACCAAGAAGGCCCTCGCAGTAGAACAGGCCCGGCTGGCCGCCCTTTCGGATGCGTTGGCCGCCATCCTCGGCCGGTTAACCGACCAGCTGACGGTGGTGGCGGGTTTTGCAGAACTGGACTACCAGGTAGAAGCGGCGGCGAGGCGGGAACAGCCTCCCGTCCATCCCCTGCTGAGTGCTGCCCGCGAGGCGGCGGCTACTGTGAAAGACCTGGGGCACTGGCAGCAGCAGCTCATGCTGGCCATCGCCCGGCCCGACCCTTAATTCGCCTGCTCTGCCCGGCGACGCGGGTAAGTACCCGCGTCTTCTTTTTGTTTCAGCATGCGAACGATAGTATGATTGGCAGCAAAAAAGTTCGGAGCAGGCCTTGATTTCCAGCCGATAAACCCTTAGAATAAGGAATAGTTCGGGGATAGGGAAGAAGAACTGTACTCGAGGAGGTAGCGCAATGTCGACGGTTGCAGAGGCGGAAAAAACTCCTGTGGAGCTCGGATCAGCCGGCGGCCTGCTGGAGCGGGTGTTTCACCTTTCCAAGTACAAGACCGATGTGCGCACCGAGGTTATGGCCGGGCTGGTGACTTTCATGACCATGGCCTACATTATTGTTGTCAACCCGGCTATTCTTTCGGCAGCCGGGATGCCCGTGCCGGCCCTTACGGTGACCACCATCCTGGCCAGCGCTTTGGCCACCCTGCACATGGCCCTCTATGCCAACCGCCCCTTTGCCTTGGCCCCCGGCATGGGCTCCAACGCTTTCCTGGCCCTCACCCTGGTGGCGAGCGGCGTCACCGATTGGCAGACCGGGCTCGGCATGGTCCTTGTATCCGGTATCATCTTTGTGCTTCTCACCGTGGGCGGCCTGCGCGAGATGGTGGTGAAACTGGTACCCACCACCATTAAGTTCGCCATCGGTTCCGCCGTCGGCCTCTTCATAGCCCTGCTCGGTTTTAAGAATGCGGGACTGGTTACCGTGTCCAAGGCAACCGGCCTGCTGGCCCTGGGCAAGTTCTGGGAGCCCACGGCACTCCTCGCCATCATTGGCTTCTTTATTATCAGCGTGCTCATGGCGCTGCGCTTCCGGGGGGCGCTGCTGGCGGGCATTGCCCTCACCACGCTGGTCGGTATCCCCATGGGCATCACCAAGGTACCGCCTGCTCTCTTTTCGTTGCCGCCCAGCATCGCGCCGATTGCCTTAAAGGCTAACCTTCCGGGAGCGCTGAAATTGGCCTTCCTGCCGGCCATCTTCACCTTCTTCATGGGCGACTTTTTCTCCACCATGGGTACGGTTCTCGGCGTCGGCAGCAAGGCGGGCCTGCTGGACAAAGACGGCAACCTGCCGGAAATCCAGAAGCCGTTCCTGGTGGATGCCATTCACACCTGCGTGGGGGCGCTCCTTGGAACCACCACGGTGACCACCTTTGTGGAGTCGGCCTCCGGCGTGGAAGCCGGTGGGCGGACGGGCCTCACTGCTCTGGTGACGTCCTTGGCCTTCTTCGCCACCTTGTTCCTCACCCCGCTGGCGGTGATGATCCCGACCGCCGCCACGGCGCCGGCCCTCATCCTGATCGGCCTGCAGATGATGTCCACCATTAAGAACGTGAACTTCGACGACTTCACCCAGGCGCTGCCGGCCTTCATCACCATCGTCGTGACCGTGTTCACCTTCAACCTGGCCAACGGAATCTCGCTGGGTATCATCACCTACGTACTGCTTAACGTTTTCTCTGGGAAGTACCGCGAGGTTCCGGCCGGCCTGTATGTCCTCTGCGTGCCCCTCCTATACTACTTTTATTTGCTGAAGGCCTAGGCAAAAATCCTGTCAGCCTGTCCTGCGGGAGTAACGGGGCCGGGGAAAAGCGCCGGCCCCGGCCTTCATGTTTTTACGGTAAGATGTGTAGCAGCCAGGTTTAAGAAGAAAGCGAGGTCAGCCCATGAACCGCTCAGAACTCATTGCAGCCGCGTTGGGACGACGCCCCCTGGACCTGGTGATCCGGGACGTCCAGCTCGTCAACGTCTACACAGGGGAGATTTACCCGGCCGACATCGGCATCTCTCAGGGCTACATCGCCCATGTCACTGCCCCCGGGGAGGAGCACCTGGAAGGGGAAAACGTCGTCGCCGGGAACGGCCGCTATGCGGTGCCCGGCTTCATCGACACCCACGTCCACATCGAAAGCAGCATGCTGACGAGCGCCAACTTCGCCCGGGCGGTGCTGCCCCACGGGACCACCACCGTGCTCACCGACCCGCATGAGATCGGCAACGTGCTGGGGCTCCGGGGTGTCAAGTACATGGTGGATTCCAGCGCCGGCCTGCCACTGCGCATCCTCATCCTGGCGCCCTCCTGCGTGCCTTCCGTCCCCGGCATCGAGACGGCGGGGGCGGACTTCACCGCCGCGGAGATCAGTACCATGCTGAAGTGGGACCGGGTGGTGGGCCTGGCCGAGGTCATGGACTACCTGGGCGTTATCCACCAGACGCCGCGCATGAACGGCATCCTGGACGCAGTGCGGCAGAGCGGCGGGATCATCCAGGGGCACAGCCCCTTCCTGCGTGGCCGCCAGCTTTCCGCCTACCTCTGCGCCGGCCCGCACTCGGACCACGAGGTGGCCACGCCGGAGGACACCCTGGCGAAACTGCGCGCCGGAATGACGGTGGACGCCAAGGAAAGCTCCATTGCCAAGAACATTAAGGAAACGGTGGGCGTGTACCGAGGGCTCACCCTGCCGCCCAACTTCACCTTCTGCACCGACGACCGCGAGGCCGACGACCTGCTCCACGAAGGGCACCTGGACTTTGTGCTGCGGCGCGCCATCGCCGAAGGCCTGTCCCCGGTGGCGGCCATCCGTATCGCCACCCTGCAGGCGGCTGCTCAGTTGGGCCTGAAGGAACTGGGCGCCATCGCTCCGGGGAAGGTTGCCGACATCGTACTCCTCGACGATCTCGAACAGGTGAAGGTGAGCGCCGTCTTTACCGGCGGGAAACTGGTGGCCCAGGCGGGCCGGCTGGTCGAGGAGCCGGCTGTGCCCTGCTTCCCCTTGGAGCGCGAGAACACGGTGCACCTGGGGCGGGAGCTTACGGAGGCCGACTTTGTACTGCGGGCGCCCGTGAAGGGCGGCACGGTCAAGACGCGCCTCCTGGCCTATGAGCCAGGCAACTTCGTCCGCACGGAGTTTGAGGTGCGGGAGCTCCCCGTGGTGGACGGCGTAGTGGAGTACGGCCGGGTGCCCGGGCTGAACCTGGTTGCGGTGCTGGAACGGCACGGGCGCAGCGGCAACCGGGCCTACGGGGTGCTGAGCGGTTTCGGCCTGACGCGCGGTGCCATTGCCAGCACGGTGTCCCACGACTGCCACAACCTCACCGTGGTGGGAACCAGCGCCGCCGACATGCTCCTGGCTGTGCGCGAGCTGGCCGCCTGCGGCGGTGGGCTCATCTGCGTCCGGGACGGCCAGGTGCTGGCCAAGCTGGAGCTGCCCATCGCGGGGCTCCTCTCGCCGCTTACGGCGGAGGAGCTGGCCCCTAAGATCCAGCACATGAAGCGTACGCTGAACCAGCTGGGCCTGGCGGGCGTGAACCCGCTCCTGCGCGTGGCCACGCTGGCGCTGCCGGTGGTGCCGCGGGCCAAAATCACCGACAAAGGCTTGGTGGACGTGGAGACGCAGCAGCTGGTACCGCTCTTTCTCGCTTAGGGTTTAAGGGGTTTAAGCGCAGCAAAACCTCCCAGAAAGCTGGGAGGTTTTTTATTATGGTGGCGCCGGGTTTCGACTCATGTCGCCCTAGGACAACATACCCATCAACAAAGAGTAAAATATAGGTCAATCCTACCAGAAGTGGGAGGAATTTGCTGCCCTGCGGCGAATGAGTACAGCGACGAAAACGAAGGATTCAGGTCCAACAAAAAATATCGCATTTATCCCACCCCGACCGTAGATGACGGGGTAGCCATGCTAGAATGGAGGCGGAGAAGACCGAAGAAGCGGTACTGCGGTCGGCAAACTTGGGAGGGGGCTTAGCCGTGACCATCTCCTTGGCAACATCCTCTGGTTCATCTGCACCTACGCCCGCTGAGCTTACCATTTACTGTTTGAATGGCTTTCAAGTCCGTCGCGGGACCAACCCTATCCTCCCCCGCAACTGGAACCGGAAAAAGACCGCCCAGCTCTTCAAGTACCTCTTGGTGGCAGAGCAGCCTGTGCCGGTGAATACCCTGCTCGAGGAGTTTTGGCCCGACCTCAAGGAGAAAGCGGCCCGCCATAACCTTGCCGTTACTCTGTACAACCTGCGGCGGACGCTGGAGCCCGAGCGGGTACGCGGTGCGGGGTCCCACTTTGTTGTGAGCCTGGGGGACTATATTCAGCTCAATTGGGACCGCGTGGCCTACTACGACGTAGAGAAGTTCCTGCGCGAGCGCCGCGAAGGCTTGAACTTTCTCGCCCAGGGCATGTTGCGCCAGGCGGCCTGCGCCTTCGCCGCCGCGTTTGACGTTTACAAGACGGATTTTCTCACCGATACCATCGAGCCCTGGGCTGCGGCCAAAAGGCAGCGGCTGCAGACGGCGTACCTGGACCTCTTGGAGCATCTGACCGACACGCTGATCAAGCTGGAGCGGCACAGCCAGGCCTTTGAATATGCGGGGCATCTGATTCAACTCGATCCCTGTAACGAGGAGGGACATCGCATGCTCATGGAAATCCTCATGGCCTTGGGGCACCGCTCCCAGGCCATAGCCCAGTATCACCACTGTCGGGACATCTTAAAGCGCGAACGAGGCATATCACCCGGCCCCCTAACCGAAGAACTGTACCGCCGCATCGCCAGCGGGGAGAGCCGTCAAGGTTCTCTCCGCTGAGTGCTTGTTAAGGAGGTGTTGATAAGGAGGTGATCGGCCTGCCGATTGCCGCGCTCGGCATCGCGTACCGACACGCGTAGCGAAGGGGGCGTTTGTATTGAGGTAGGGTTGCGAAGGTGGTTGGTTTCACGTTTTAAGTAAAGGGGTGGTGGCGGCTACAAGAAGTATAACTTCGGTGAAACGGGTGCGCATCAAGCCTAAATAAGCAGCCTGGAGGTGTATCAAGGTTGTCACGTCGAGTGCGCAGATTCATTGCCGTGATTGCTGCCCTGGCTTTAGTCCTCTCGGCCTTCCCGTCCCTGGCTGCCCCACAGGCCGCGGACATCGCCGGGCACTGGGCCGAGCAGGCCATACGGCAGCTTATGGAAAAAGGGGCCGTTTCCGGTTTACCCGATGGGACCTTCCGGCCCGAACTAACGGTGACGAGAGCTGAATTCGTCACCATGGTGAACAAGAGCCTAGGCATCAGCCCGGTGTCCGGCCCCATTCGCTTCAGCGATGTCAAGGCGGGCGACTGGTTCGCCGGCCAGGTGGAGGCCGCAGCTGCCCGGGGCTATGTTACCGGTAACCCGGACGGTACCTTCAGCCCCTACCGCCCCATCACCCGCGAACAGGCGGCGGCCATGCTGGTGCGCGCCTTCGCTTTCCCCAAGCTGACCAGCGCCGCTGAGCAGGACGCCGCCCTGGCTCCGTTCAGCGATGCCGCGAGCGTCAGCGCCTGGGCCAAGGCGGACATGGCTACGGCGGTAAGCCTGGGCCTCATCGGCGGCTACACTCCCACCACCCTGGCACCGAAACCGGCCGGCCTTACTGATGCCGGTTGGCGCGCCTGGGAGACGGCCCGTACCACCGAGCAGCGCCAGGCCGTCCTGGCCAAGTACGGCAGCGCCGGCCTTATCACCCGTGCCCAGACCGCAGCCGTTATCGTGCGAGCCTTGGTCAAGGCCGAAGAGCTCAAGGCCGAGCAGCCCGAAGCCGGCGTCCCGGCCAAACTGGAGCTCGAGGCCAAGGACGACACCCTGCGCGTCGGCACTAAGGCCGAGATTACCGCCACCGTACTTGACGGCAATGATAAACCCGTCAAAGACGTAGAGGTTGCCTTCGAGGTTCTGCGGGACGACAAAAAGGATCCCGTAGAAGAGAAGACCGTCACCACCAAGTCTGATGGTACTGCCTTCTTCACTTACACCGGCCCGGCCGAAAAAGCCACCGACACCGTTAAAGCCACCGCCGGCGACCTGGAGAAAGAGATCACCATCGACTGGTACAGGTCCACCGGCGGCGGTGGAGGAGGCGGCGGTGGTGGCGGCACCGAGCCTACCGTCTACGCTATCTCGGGTGCTGTGAAGGATGATAAGGGCCAGGCCGTCCCTCGGGCCAAAGTAGAGCTTTATGCCGCAGGTAGCTTAGCACCTACTGCCACGAGGACGACGGACTTAAACGGTGAATTCGATTTTGGCAGCTATGCACCGGGGAGTTACAAGCTGAGCGTCCAAAAGCAAGACGGGGACAGTTACCTTGTTGGCTATAAGGACTTCTCCATTGCCAACACTCCCATCAGCGCCGAGATCACCGTAAGGAAGGCACTGGTACTAACCGGGACACTGGTGGACAACGAAGGGAATCCGCTCACCAACACTCCCGTTGTCGCCACCCTGAACCCCATCTTCCGTACCGTCACCGACAGCGTCTATGGCAACTTCATTCTGCCTGTTGCAACTGGAGGCGGCGTTCCTGAGGGCAGTTACCAGGTCAAGGCTGTTTCTAACAAGCTTCCTGATACTCCGATTGTCGAAATCCCGAGCAGCGCGCCGGCAGAAGTCACGATAGAACTTGGAACCGTGACTGCGGTTGCGGAGGACGAGACTCCAGAGATCAGGATCACCGGCGCTACTGAAGCCACTGAAGGCAAAGACGTCACCCTAACGGTTTACGTATACGCGGGCGAAGGACTATCGGCAGAGTACCGGATCTTAGACCCGAGCGGGAAGCTGACCGGCCCCACGAAACTGGACACTAACCAAGAAGAAGTCATTACCATTAAAGATGTTGCAGCTGGCACGTATACCGTTTATGTACTCGTTAAAAAGACTGTAGGCTCTGAGGTAGCCATTATTGCCACTAAGACACGCGTTATAACGGTTGAAGCTCTCGAAGACACCACAGCCCCGATGGTAGCCAGTACTGATCCTCTCAACAATGCAACCGGCGTCCCGGTAGACAAGGTCATCACGGTGACCTTCAGCGAGGACGTGCAGGAGGGTGCTAGCTTCGGCCAGATCGCCCTCAAGGACGCTGCCGACACCACGGTGGAGTGCAACGTGACCCTGAGCGGCAAGGTGCTGACCATCGACCCGAACGCTGACCTTGACTACAGCACCATCTACACCGTGACCATCCCTGCCGGCGCGGTGAAGGACCTGGCGGGTAATGACCTAGAGGCGGAGTACACCTTCAGCTTCACCACGGCGGCTGCGACGGACACCGACGCTCCGACGGTAGCTGCCACCTCCTGGGCCGACTATGAGGGCGCGGGGACCGAAGGCGACCGAAAAGCTATCACCGATCCTGCGGCAGTGACCGAGCTGCGGCTGACCTTCAGCGAACCGATTAAATTCGCTGGTACGATCCAAGAAGAGCAGCAGCAGGGCGCAGCGGTGCAGGTCACAGCTGCCTACGTCGATGAAAGCGACAACAAGGTACTGGTACTCGAACTGAACAACAAGGCCGGCTTACCGTACGACCATGCTGGCTTTGTCTGGCTCGAGGCCACGGACGTAGAGGACCTGGCGGGCAACCCCATGGAAGCCCCCTACGTGATCTACTACCAGACGGCCAAACAGCCTGTACAACAAGGCGTCTGGGAGGCCACGACCGGGATCGGTGCCCATGAAGGCAAGGTCTACGAAGAGTACGCGCTCAAGGTCGGCGACAAGGTCATCGACCTGAGCGCGGGCAAGGTCAAGAGCATCACCGTGCTTGAGCCGAATGCTGCCGAGCCCAAGACACTCGAGCCCAACACCGACAGCACCCTCTGGTTCAAGGTCGAGAAAGCGGCGGGCGACTACGAGTTCACCATCGTCGACAACAGCGATATCACCTACACCGCCACCCTGAATTGGAGCGGGCCGACGGAAGTTGCGGCTACGACAACGGGTCAAGAGGGTGAGCACGCAGGCGCATACTACGTCGAGTACAAATTCATGGTGGACGAAGATACGCAGCTTGACCTGTCGAGCTTCACCAAGATGTACCAGCTGAAGCCGGATGACAGCGTGGCCGAGCTCACCGCCAATACCGACCAGACCCTCTGGTTCAAGACCACGGGCCAGATTCCAGGCACCCACGTCTTCCTCGTGAAGAAGGACGGCGTCTGGTACCGGGCCGAGATCGAGTGGGGCGCCGTTGAGGCTGCCTGGGAGGCTACGACCGGGATCGGAGCCCACGACGGCAAGGTCTATGAAGAGTACCAGCTCAAGGTTGGCGACAAGGTCGTCGACCTGAGCACGGGCAACGTCAAGAGCATCAAGGTGCTTGAGCCTGGCGCCACCGAGCCCAAGACGCTCGAGCCCAATGCTGACAGCACCCTCTGGTTCAAGATCCAGAACAAGGGCGGGGACTATGTCTTCACCGTCGTCGATAAGAATGATATTACCTACACCGCGACCCTCAAGTGGACTGCCCCGACGGAAGTAACTGCTACCAAGACCGGTTTGGAAGGAGACCACGATGGAGTTCACTACGTCGAGTACGAGTTCTTCAAGGCCGATAACAGCAGGCTCAACCTCTCCGAGTTTACCAAGATGTACCAGATCAAGCCGGATGACAGCGTGGTTGAGCTTACTGCCAACACTGACAGCACCCTCTGGTTCAAGACCACCGGTCAGGTGGAAGGGACCCACACCTTCCTCGTGAAGCAGGGTGGCACCTGGTATGTGGCCACCATCGAGTGGGGTGCCATCGAAGCCAGCTTTGCTGGTACCGAGAGGATCGGCGCCCACGACGGCAAGGTCTACGAAGAGTACCAGCTAAAGGCGGGCGACAAGGTCATCGACCTGAGCGCGGACAACGTCCAGAGCATCACGGTGGTTGAGCCTGGCGCAACCGATCCCAAGACGCTCGAGCCCAACACCGACAGTACTCTCTGGTTCAACGTCCAGAGCGCGGCGAGTGACTATAAGTTCACCGTCGTCGACAAGAACGACATCACCTACACCGCGACCTTGGTCTGGGCCGGGCCGACGGCAGTGACCGCTGAGACTACCGGCCAGGAGGGCGAGCACGAAGGGAACTACTACGTCGAGTACGAGTTCCTCAAGACGGACGGTAGCCGGCTTGACCTCTCGAGCTTCGACGCCATGTACCAGATCAAGCCGGACGGCAGCGTCTACGAGCTCACCGCCAACACGGACGCGACCCTCTGGTTCAAGACCACGGGCCAGATGGAAGGCACCCATACCTTCCTTGTGAAGAACCCGAAAAATGGTCAGGGTTGGTACGTTGCCAGCATTAGCTATCCGTTGCCTGCTGTAGCAGCAACCTGGGAGGCCACGACCGGGATCGGTGCCCACGACGGGAAGGTCTATGAAGAGTACGCGCTGAAGGTGGGCACGAGGGTCATCGACCTGAGCGTGGACAACGTCACGAGCATCAGCGTGCTTGAGCCGGGTGCGACCGAGCCCAAGAGACTCGAGGCCAACACCGACAGCACCCTCTGGTTCAACGTCGAGAAAGCGGCGGGCGACTACGAGTTCACCATCGTCGACAACAACGGTATCACCTACACCGCCACCCTGTCTTGGGTGGGGCCGACGACAGTAACAGCCAAAACCACAGGGCAGGAAGGCTACAACCAAGAGCTTCAAGCCTACTACGTCGAGTACGAGTTCCTCAAGACGGACGGTAGCCGGCTTGACCTTTCGAGCTTCGATGCCATGTACCAGATCAAGCCGCTGGCCGAAGGCCAGGATGTGCCGGATGTTTTCGAGCTCACCGCCAATGCCGACCAGACCCTCTGGTTCAAGACCACGGGCCAGATTCCGGGCACCCACGTCTTCCTCGTGAAGAAGGACGGCGTCTGGTACCGGGCCGAGATCGAGTGGGAAGTGGCGAAGCCCACGGTCACAGTGGAAGCGCCTGCGACCCTTTACAAGGGTGTAGAGGCGGCCGTGACCTCGCAGAGCAGCAACCCGGCGGAGGGCTTGGCCTACGACAACGTGCGCTTCAACATCACCGTGGCTGGCCCGGCGGACTTTGCGGCCGGAACGGCCCGTGAGAGCGTCTTTACCATCACCAAGGTGGACGGCAGTACCGACACGCAGGGGATCAACGAGACCTTCGTCCTCGTGGACGGCAAGTTCCAAGGATACTGGGGCCCGGTAGTCGGCTTTCCGATGCCGGCTGGGTACACGGCAGAGACGAGTTTCAGCGTAGTTCTGGCTAATACGGCGCCTCTCGGGACCTACACGGTGACCGTCGAGCTTGTGGACCTGAACACGAACACGGTTCTGGCTAGTGCCAGTGACACGTTTACACTAGCGGAAAAGTAAGTAAGATGGTTAACATGTTGGTGGGGCACGAGCTGCGATTGCAGCTCGTGCCCTGGGGCAGACCCAAAACGTATGCGATGAATAGCTAACGGAGTCGAGCCCTGTCGACTCAAGGCCAAGACAGACTTCGACATGCTTCGATGGATACAAGGCTCTTTTCGAGGAGGATAAAGCCAGGAGTTCCCCACGGTCCATTAGTGTAACGGGGTCCTTCGGGTAGAGCGCAGCGTGAGTAGCGTGCCATAGTACGCAGGTTATTGCCAGACGCTCGCTACAGTTAAGGTTCTATTTCTAATCTAACGTGTTTTTTCATCCGTGGATTTTGGTGCTGGAGGCTTGGAAATTGCATGCATAAGACTTGGTGCCGAGCACCTGGGAAGTGTTGGAACCAGACTCTGGGTGTCTACCATACGAATTCATAGCGCGGACTAGAGGACTCCGATTCCATTAAGTTAAGTAGGAGCCCTCTTTTGGTAATAAGGCTTACAGGACAGGGGCGTTGCGCCTTTTAAAATAGTTCGCGGGAGTGGTAATTAAGGATGTTCTCTTCAGCTGTAAACCTATGGGACCTTTTTAGGGGCAAGGCATTTGTTATCCCCGACTACCAGCGATCCTTTGCCTGGACACGGCAACAGGTCGAAGCGTTGTGGGAAGACTTGTGTGATAATACGGCGAGCTCTCGGAGGCACTTCATGGGGACAATAATCATGAAGGAAGTGAAAAAAGCCGACCGTGCCGCCCTTGCTAAGACCTACGAGATAGTCGATGGCCAGCAGCGCCTCACTTGCCTGGTCATGCTTGTAGCAGCGGCGTGCAGAAAACTGTGGGCAGAGTCGCAATTTCATGGTTTGGCGCGATATTGGTACGAGAATCTGGTCTGTGGCTTTGAGAACAAAGCTCCCAACAATACCTTACGAAAATTGAATCTGGGAGGCGAAGACGACGCCTACTTCTGGCAGGCAATTGCCACCATTAACCCACCGCTGGTAAGGAGCCCTCAGAGTGCCGGGCAAAGGCGGTTGCGCAATGCCAACATTTTCTTTGAAGAGAAGCTAAACAAACCTGCTGAGGAACTGGTAGCGTCCCTGCATAAGGGCCTGGGGCTCCCCACCGAACGGAAAGATACCACAGATCGGGTGCTCTTCCTTGTTTACGAAGTATCAAACGATCTTGATGTCGGCCTTATATTTGAAACACTTAACGACCGAGGAAAACCACTTTCACAGCTGGATAAGATAAAGAACCATCTGATGTACATTGGATCAAAAGCTAATTCAGAGGTCCTTATTAAGACCGTAAATGAAGGCTGGGGCGAGGTGCTCCGCAACCTCGCGGCAATAGAGGAGGAGAAGGAAGATACTGAACCTGAGGAAAATGCCCTTGCCAGGTATCACTGGATCCTATGGAAAGGCGAGCTGAAAGGCGAAGTGCACCATGCGGTCAAGGAAACGTTCCGTTCGAGTGATCCGGCTGCCGTGGTTGATCAGGCCGTAATGTATACCAACAGTCTGGTGGAAGCCTCCGAGCTCTACCTTGCCATTCGGCGGCCAGAGAAGCGCCTTAGCTTTCTATCCTCGCTGCTCTCCCCCCAAAACACGGACGATTTGTGGACCTATCTCGAACTACTTAACGACGAGGCTCTCGGAACGATGGCCAGCTTTGCTCCTCTGCTCATGGCCAGTGTGAAGGCCTGTGCACGTAACCAGCCCGATCTCTTGGTGAAGATCGCCAAGCTGTGCTACCTGCTGGCCTGGCGGGGATACCGGGTATGCAACCGAAGGAGTGACGCGGGTATAGATAGGCTGTCTAGCCATGCCCACAAGTTGGCTAATGGCTCCATTTCCGCTGAAGACGTCATTACCACGCTGGAAGAGCTAGTCAGCAAATACGGTAGTGACAGCGACTTCCGTGAGAATCTGCAAAAGAACACCCTCAGTATCCCCGAACGAAGGTACCTGCTGTGGTGGTGGGAGGTATCCATCGCTAGAAAACAAAAGCTTGCGCCGAACATTGTTCGGTGGGCAGATGCCAGAGAGCTTGAGGTTGAACATATTTGGCCGCGAAATCCCGAAGGGTTTGATACATGGCCGGAGGAATGGAAAAGAAAACACTTCGAAATTGTTGACCAGCTTGGCAACCTGGTACTCATGCAAAAGCCTTGGAACGCTTCCATGTCCAACAGGCTGCCGTGCTCTAAGAGGGAGGACTATCGCAGGTCCAGCCAAGCGTCGGTCCGCCAATTGGAGGATGACATTAATTTCAACGAACTGTGCGGACACCGTGAGTTCGGCGCGCGGCGAACCAGGTGGGCACTTGCTGCAGCCGAAAAGTTCATTGCTGCCAGGACGGCGATGCTGGTGGACTTCGCCCTTAAGGAGTGGGAACTCGATAAGCCATAGTGGGTTTGGGCTACGTTAGAGGATTGCCGGAAGTAACAAGGATCTGATCGTTCGCGATTCATTCCTTTCAGTTTGAATCCCCAAAAACGCCAACGCCTTCTCGGTTCTGTCTCACAGAATAAGAAGCGGAGGAGGCAGGTACAGCCTTATAATGGGCACGGAGGGTAATGAGTTTTGTCAAGAAACACCTTGGAGGCAATCTGCCGCACGAATGGCGAGACGGAGTTCAACGGTTTGTCTCGCGGGTGAAAGACCGGTTTTCTCCTTGTTGTACTATTCTCTACGGTTCGGTGGCGAAAGGGGCCTATACGGTAGAGAGCAACATCGACGTAATCGTGATCGCCGAGGGCCTGGCGAGGGCAAGACTTCTGTGCCGGGCACCTGGGAATGCTGCCTGGTGACGTGCTACGAAAGAGTCCCGTCGTTCGGTGCTCAAGCCACATTGATGGGGTGGCGAATCGTAAGGGCATCCAAACGAACGGCCGGAGGAGGTATTTCCAGTGGCGTTTTCTCCGTTTAGTGTACAAGATTTCGAACTTATGAAAACTGTACGGGAGGATCAGCCCTTACCTCAGCTGCTGGAAGCGAAGATCAATGACTTGCGTCAGGAACTGGGGCAGTACCCTGAATTCCAGCTCGACTTCTTCAGTAAGCGGATTGTTCGCCGGCCGGGCATGAGGGGAAAAGACGGGTTGGTTTTCGGGCAGGCGAAAACTCTTAACCAGCATTGGTACCTGTACGTGGTCGGCGGCGAGGGCGACGAGGTGTAACTGAACATTGGGATGTGGGAAGATCATGTCCGGGTAGGTCTGGGCTTTCACATAGGCTACGCGAGGACATCGCCCTTCCGGGTTTTCCAGACGTTCCTTGGCATAAGGGCGCCGTTGCCTTTTCGCGATGCCTTCTATCGCTGCGTGGAAAGAAACGGATTTGGAATCGAGGACGTTGCGACAAAGGATGCAGGCGAAGTTCTTTACCGGCTTGAGACATTCGCCTTGCCGCCCGATGACCGAACGGCTTTCGTCTTCGTCGGAGCCCTTTGGGATGTTTCTGAGGCCAGCACCAAGAGCACCGAGGATTACCGTAACGTCTTCTTGGAACTTATGCCTTTTTATGAGGAGCTGCTGCTTGCCAGGGGGCGTTACGACTTTTATCCCTCATAAGTACGTAAGTGGGGGGCGCTGAAAGGGACCGAGGAAGGGCGAGAAAAAGAGCGCAAACACTCTACACCGGTTGAGACAACAGGAATGAGGAGTTTCCCTAAAGGGTCCTAATGCGTTTCCCCAACACCTCTTTGAACCTTATGAGCGTGGATACTGCCCAATCCCGAAGTTTGTCCAACTCGGCCTCAGTGCTATCAATGGTGCCTGCGCGATAAGTGGCAACGCGTGACAGGCGGGCGGTATCCAGCCGCTCCCACTCCAACGGCATGTTTAGTTCTTGCTCTATGTTGTCTTTTTCCCTGTAAAGCCGGTCAAAGAACACTTTGTTCTTGTCCTTGTCGCCTGTATCAATGCAGAGCTCTACGGCGAATCGCTCCTTCTGCTAGAAGGCTGCGCCGTAGGCAAAACCACTCCTTCCGGCACCGATGGTATACCAATTTTGGGGGAGGCCCTTTTGAGCATTCGTAAAACCTGGGGCCTCTGCGATACAAGCTTGGAAAACAGGGCGGGTCTGAAGTCGTCAATGCTGACTAATTTAATTTCCACGCCAAAAAACGCTTGGCCTTCTCCCGTGTTTTCGTTAAGCCAGTCCAGGGCTTGCCGGTGTTCTTCACGAAATTGGGGAGAGATCCAGATTACTTTTTTCGCTCCGCGGCCAGCGGCATACGTAAGGAGTTGCCCCAGATGGGTATGGTCGATGGGCTTGCCTTGACACTAACCCGAGTTCCGCCGGCGCTTGCCTTACGGGAACAATTGGTATATATTTGAAGAGAAAAGAAGTGAAGAACAGCACCATTCAAGCATCACGTTGGGGGCTATGGAAGTGAGTTCGGAAGAACGGGTCAGTAACTGGCTCGAGGAGGCTATGGCCGACCTGAAGACGGCTGAGATCTTGCTTAATGCCGGCCGGTTTAACGCCTGTGCCTTTCACTCCCAGCAAGCTGCCGAGAGAGCCATGAAGGCTTTGCTTCTGAAGCTGCACCTGGCTCCCTGGGGACACTCAGTGTGGAACCTCTACCTGAATGCCGCCGAAGAACTTGGGATTGAGGATCCGCCGACGGAAGAAGCAGCTAAGGGCCTTGATTGGCACTATATCCCGTCGCGGTATCCCGATGCTTTGCCCGCAGGAACGCCTTCCCGGTTCTACGACAGGGGTAAAGCGGAGGAGGCCTTGGAATGGGCACGGAAGGTAATTACCTTCGTCAAAGAACACCTTTAAATAATCTACCGGGAAAATGGCGGGCCGGCGTTCAGCAGTTTGTTCTGCAGGTGGAAGAACGCTTTCAGCCCCTTTGTGTCATCCTTTACGGCTCAGTGGCTAAAGGAACCCATACTACAGTGAGCGATGTGGACATGATCGTCATTGCGGAGAACCTGGCCAGCGACTTCTGGGAAAGGTTGCGCGCCTTCAATGACTTACGACCGCGAGGCGTCCCGCTCGAGGCTTTGGCGTACACGCCGGCAGAATTTGCACAGATGCTGGATGATTACAGCATTACCGCGCTCGACGCGGTGACGCAGGGTTACCCTCTCTCCGGGGGGCTGTATTTTGCGGGACTGCAGCAGAAAGTGGAGGAGCTCAAGGCTAAAGGCCTGCGGCGTACGGCTCGTGCCTGGCGCTGGTAGTTTAGGTAAGATGGATGACGGGATTCTGCGTAAACCAGGCCGCTGATGAACAGTCTGCCTTGGGCTTGGGCGGTAAACAGAGCCTGAGCAACCTGTGCGGCTCCAGGTTCACCGTTAAGCAAGCAGACGAGAACGTTGGTATCTACCGCTGTGCGCATGTTACTTTTCCTTTTGACCTGAGGAAGGTGTTGCGCCGCGTATTTCGTTCAAGAATTCGTCGCCGGACATACCTTGCAGGGCATCACGCCGGCGCAAAGCACCCACGTAGCGTTGAAAGACATTTTCGCTCTGGTGTTTAGCGATCACCCGACCTACAGCGGAAGGACGAAACTCAACACGATCTCCTTCGCGCAGGCTCAGCGACTCACGAAGCTCTGCAGGCAAAACGATTTGTCCCCGGCTGCTCACTTTACAGGTAACAAAGGTTTTCCTTACCAAGCTCGACTTGCCTGGTATAGAAATCCCTCCTTCTTACCATTATTGTAAGACAGCATAAATAAGATGTCAAAGATTCGTTGTCGGGCGCTCCAGGGTGCTGAGGCTAGGGGGCTGCCGGAGGGACGGTTCTTGTGGCGGGCTAATACTACGTTCTCATTAGGACTACGGTAAGGCAAGGTTTTCTCTGCCGTATAACCTACAGTGCCTTGACACTAACTTGTACCCCTGCATTGACACGACCAAGATCCATGAAGTGTGGTGAGTACAGGAAGGTGAGGGTAATATCGACAATGGAGTCAGTGAATGCCCAGGCAAAGATCACGGGAAAGGGACAAGTTCAGCTCCCGGCCGTAATCCGAAAAAGACTTGGTGCGGAGGTCGGTGATTTTTTGGTGTTCAAGTCCACGGAGAATGGCCACGTGCTGCTGGAGCTCAGGAAGCAAAAGCGCCTAACCAAGCTGGCAGGAGCCCTGAAAGCCACGCAACCGTTTCCTGGAGTTGAGGCTGAAGAAGAGGAGACCCGCCGCTTATGGACTGAAGCGAGGCAGCATAAGGCATGAAAAAAGCTTGGTTGGATGCTGGGAAGGCGGATGGAGCTCCTGATCCCTGGGTGAAAACCCCAGGTTTTCTTTTTGCTAGTTATTAGTAAAAGGTATTGCTTTTAACAGTTGGTGGTGTTATAATCAAGACCGCAGACAGGCGGTGGCACGCGGTGCGTACCAATGATTTTGGGCAACCGAAGGAATGGGGAACTTGTTGCTGAATTATTTAATTAGGGAACACTTGGACAAGTCTGGGTGAACCTGACATGCTGAAAGGATGGGGTGCATAAAATGTCAACGTTTCCGGTGAGTGAACACGCAAGCTGGGTGGGGGCGCTGGACTGGAACCTCCGGGACTTTCACGGCCTTTACTGCCCGCGCGGTGGCTCCTACAATGCCTACCTGGTACGCGGGACGAAGGCGGCGCTGATCGACAGCGTGTACACCCCCTTTGCCGGCCAGTTGCTTCAACACCTTAAGGAGCTGGTGGACCCGGCTGAGATCAGCTACATAGTGGCCAACCACGCGGAAATCGACCACTCCGGGGCACTGCCGCAGCTGCTTACGGCTGCCTCTGAGGCTACGGTGGTATGCACGGCGCGCTGCCGTGACATGCTCATGGCCTGCCACCAGGTCCCCGCGGCGCGCTTTCAGGTGGTGAAGGACGGCGACACCCTGGACCTGGGCGGGGCGACCCTGCGTTTTTACGAGGTGCCGCTGGTGCACTGGCCGGAGACCATGTTCACCTACCTCGTGGAGGACCAGGCGCTCTTTCCCTGTGACTTCCTGGGGGCTCAGGTGGCGGCGCTGCCCTTCTTCGCCGACCAGGTGCCGGGGGTGCTGAACGAAGCGCGCGACTACTACACCTTCCTCATGCGCGCCTACGCCAAGGCCGCCCTCACCGGGGTGGCCCGCGTGCGCGAGCTGGCGCCGCGGGTGATCGCCCCTTCCCACGGGCCCATTTGGCGCGACGGCGGTGAGGACATCCTGGCGGCCTACGAGCGCTGGAGTGCCAGCCCGGAACAGAACCTGGTGGTGGTGGCCTACGCCTCCCTCTGGGGCGGGACCGAGGCCATGGCCCGGGCCGTAGCCGACGGGGCCGGGGAAAGCGGCGCCACGGTTAAGCTGTACCGGCTCAGTGCCTGCCCCGTGAGCCGGGTCCTGGGCGACATCCTGGAGGCCAAGGCGGTGGCGCTGGGGACACCCACCTTCGTCGGCGGGATCCACCCGGCCCTGGCGGGGTTCTTCCCGTTCCTCAGCATGATCCGCCCGCAGGGCAAGCGCGGCCTCACATTCGGCACGGCCGGCTGGGCCGGGGGTGGGGCGCGCAAGCTCTGGAAGGAACTGCAGGGCCTGGGGCTCAACCTGCTGGAAGATGTACCGGAAAGCCGCTTCGTCCCCGGGCCGGCAGAGACGGAGCGCCTGCGGGAGCTGGGACGCAAGCTGGCGCAGGGGTAAGTACCGGCGGCACGCCTGGCCCCGGCGGCGGCAGGGCGGGGTTTAGTGGCTGAAAAGAGGAGCCCACGAAAGGAGGTGAAGGCGGTGGCGGAGGTGATGGTGCTGTGCCCGGTGTGCGGGCTGGAGTTTGCGGTTCCGGAAGGTAAGGGTGAGGGGGACGTTGTGGAGTGCCCGTATTGCCACGTGGAGTTGGTGCTCCGGCTGGAGGACGGTAAACTCGTGGCCGAGGAGGCGTAAGCATGGCCGAGACGCGACCCGAGGAGATAGTAAAGCTTCTTAAGGCGGACCCGGCGGGCGAGCGCCAGGCGATCCTACAGTACCTGCAGCACGCCTGGAGCATGAGCGACGAAGGCCGTGCTGGAGCAGAAGCCGGCAAGTGCTGGGGAGCGTGGCCCTGCGCGTCAAGCGGCCGCAGGCCATTTGCACTCCAGAATAAGCGCTTGAGAGAGGAGCAAGGATAATGAAGATGTGGCGTTGCAGCGTCTGCGGTTACGTGCATTTCGGTGATGCGGCTCCCGTAACGTGCCCCAAGTGCGGTGCCCCGGCGGAGAAGTTCGCCGAGATTGAGCCCGATAAGGCTGAGCTGATTGAGCGGTCGGCCCTCTCCAACGCCCTGCACATGGAGCTTTACACGCTCCTGGCCAAGGTGGCCGAAGTGGGCGCCAAGGGCGAGGCCGATAACCTCGACCCCGGCTGCGTGGGGGTTTTCAAAAAGGTGCAGGCCGAGGCTCAGGTGCTCCGCCGCATGATCATGGCGGAGATCCAGGGACACATCGGCAAGGGCAAATGGTGAGGATGGAAGGTGAAACCATGAGCGAAGAGCGTTACGGCGACGTCACCTTTAAAGGGAAGGCCCTCACTGCCGTGGGGCCCCGGCTGAAACCCGGGGACAAGGCACCGGACTTCAGCGTGGTAAACGGCAAGCTGGAGGAAGAGACCCTGGCCGGCACGCGCGGCAAGGTGCGCCTCATCGCCGCGGTGCCCTCCCTGGACACACCCGTCTGCGACACCGAGACCCGCCGCTTCAACGAAGAGGCGGCGTCCCTGGGAGCGGATGTGGTGGTGCTCACGGTGAGCATGGACCTGCCCTTTGCGCAGAACCGCTGGTGTGCCGCGGCCGGCATCCAGCGCGTGCGCACCCTGTCCGATCACCGCACGGCCTCCTTCGGCCTGAACTACGGCGTGCTGGTGAAAGAGCTGCGCCTCTTGCAGCGGGCGGTGTTCGTGGTGGACAAAGCGGACACCATCCGCTACGTGGAGTATGTCAAGGAGATCGGCCAGGAACCGGACTACGCCGCCGCCCTGGCGGCGGTCGAGGAAGCCCTGGCGCGGTGAGGTGCGAAAGGCCGGAGGGGGTGCGCGCCGCCGCCCAGTCATCCTGGGAGGTTTTCCCAGGCGCCCGGCATCGTAGAAAAGCAGGAGGTGGCAGAGTGAGTAAGCTTTTTCAAGACTTTACCCTCAAGGGGCTGGCACTCAAGAACCGGATCATGATGTCACCCATGTGCATGTACTCAGCCGGGGACGACGGCCGGCCCACCGATTGGCATCTTGTGCACTACGGCACGCGGGCGGTGGGCGGGGTAGGGCTTATCATGCAGGAGGCCACGGCCGTGGAGCGGCGCGGGCGCATCTCGGGGAACGACCTGGGCCTCTGGGAGGACGCACAGGTGGAGCCGCTTAAGCGGTTGGTGGACTTTGTGCACGCGGCGGGCGCCAAGCTGGCGGTGCAGCTCGCCCACGCCGGGCGCAAGTGCGGCGTCCCGGGCGAACGCATCGTCGCTCCCAGCAGCCTGCACTGGAGCGATGAGTACCCGGTGCCGGCTGAGCTGACCCGGGAGGAAATCCGCACCATCGTCGCCGCTTTCGGCCGGGCGGCGCGGCGCGCCGTGGCGGCCGGTTACGATGCGGTGGAAGTGCACGCCGCCCACGGGTACTTAATCCACGAGTTCCTGTCCCCCCTCTCCAACCAGCGGACGGATGAGTACGGCGGCACCCGGGAAAACCGGGTGCGCTTCCTGCGCGCGGTGCTGGAAGAGGTGCGGGCCAACATCCCGGCGGAAATGCCCCTCTTCCTGCGCGTCTCGGCGAACGACTTCGTGCCGGGCGGCCTGGACATTGGGGAGACGGTGGAGATCGTGCGCCTGGTCAAAGAGTTGGTCGACCTGGTGGACGTGAGCTCGGGCGGGCTCCTGGCGCCGCGCATCGACCTTTACGCCGGCTACCAGGTGAACTACGCGGCGGCGGTGCGCCAGGAAGTCGGTCTTCCCACGGGTGCCGTCGGCCTCATCACCACCCCTGAACTGGCCGAGGAGATCATCGGCAACGGCCGAGCCGACCTGGTGGTACTGGGCCGCGCTCTCCTGCGCCGGCCCTATTGGCCCCTCTATGCCGCTCACGTCCTCAAGGCTGAGATACCCTGGCCCCGAGAGTACGAGCGCGGCAGGTACCGGTAGAGCGGGTAAACCGGTGGGGGTCATTTAGGTAATCGTCACAGCGTCGCCTCATAAGTAGATTACCTCTTTCAAGACTTGCTTCCGAATGCTCGGCCTCAGGGCGGTAGGCCGTGACGGCGACTCTGGACCTGGCCGCCGAAGACTTGACCCCGCAGGAACTCTATGTCGACGAAAAGTACTTGGTGGTGATAGGGGCCACCTGCAGCACCGCGCCTGTCCCCATGCCGAAGCGAAAGGGCTCGGCGATCTACCCGCCCCGCCCGCTGGACAGCACCGTCAAGGCCGTGCTCTACGACGTTCGCAACAAAGCGGCCATCAAGAAGCTCCGGGAGCTGGAGCTGGAGGGTACCTATGTCTCCTCGCGCAGGGTCGGCCCGGCCCTGTACCTTGTGGCCAACCGCAACGTGGATTTTCGTATCCTGAAGGAAGAGGTGGAAAAGCTCACCCCCTCTTACCGGGACACCGCCCAGCAGGAGGAATTCATCGCCCTAGGGTACGATGAAATCAACAGCGCGGTGCCCGGCACCTGGGTGACTTTCCCAGGTGCCGGCTTACACTATCACCCTACGGGTGAGGTTATGTCACCAGAGGGTTGATAGCAAGTGGAAGCATATGTTTGCGGTTATCGAATATCGATAAGATTTTATTGACATTCGATATGAGGAGCGGGTATAATATACGCGAGGCCTCATAAAAGCGCCTGGAGGGAAGAAGATGCGTTACCTGGGAAGGAGATCGGTTTCGTCGGTGCTCAGTTCGATCCTAACCGTAGTGTGGTATTTCAGCTGGGTTGCCGCGGTAGTGCTGGTGATTGGGCAGTTGTACGGGGTCGTGAGGGACGGGTCGGTCCTAGGGCAGCTTAAACTGCAGATCAATACACCCGGCCTGACCATTTCCTTTGCTGAACTGGCCCACCCAGTACCTCGGGGAATCCTCCTCTTTTCTGCCGGAGCGCTGCTACCTCTTTTTGCCGTCTACCTGATCATCATTTATCAGCTGCGGAAAATCCTGGCCACTTTGGTAGCGGAGACACCTTTTACTGCGGCCAACGCAACCCATATCTGGTGGATCGGTATCACCGTCATTGTCGGTTCTGTCGTTAAGTCCATAGTGGTGACCGCCTTCGGTTTCTTCTTCGCGCAGAATATACCGGTACCAGGCGTAGACTTTGGTGCCAGGCTGAGCCTGGACTTTACCCCCATCTTTCTCGGCCTGGTGATACTGGTCTTGGCCGAGATCTTCCGCCAGGGAGCTGCTCTGCAGGAAGAGCAGGACCTGACCGTTTAGGAGGCAGAAATGGGCATTGTCGTCAAGCTGGATAGAGTCCTGCTGGAACGGAAGATTACCCTCACGGAACTGGCAGAGAGGGTAGGTATTACCATGGCCAATCTGTCGATCCTAAAAAGCAACAAGGCCCGCGCTATCCGCTTCTCCACCTTGGCAGCCTTGTGCCGGGAGCTGGATTGTCAGCCCGGCGAGCTGCTGGCCTATGAACCTGATAGCCCCCGCTGCCTCCCCCAGGATCACTAGCTCCCGAAATCGCTTGAACCGAGTCCCTCAAGTACCATGTACCTGAGAGGTTTTCAGGCATGGTTGGCCTTTTCGCCAGAGCTGCTGCCTCAGGAAAAGTTCCGGCCTTCAATATGGCCTGCAGCGCTTCAACTAAACGGCCTTGGTCAGTCGGCGACAGCTTTTCCAGCATGGCCGCAATCTCGCTGTGTGAACGTGCATTCAGCATGGCAAAAGCCTGCTGCCCTTCGTCGGTCAACGAGAGGAGACTCTGGCGCCCGTCGGTTTCAGAGGGCTGTTTGGCGATGAGGCCGCGTAGCAAAACCACCGCCAAGAGAGAATAACCCCTGGAGGTGGTTTCATGGCACGGATTATCGGGATTTTTCCGCGACAGGATCAGGCGGGCGCCTGCATCGACGCATTGAGGAACTATGGATTCGCCCGCGACAAGCTGGTGGTCTCCAGTTTCGGCCGGGCGGACCAGGAAACGCGCGGACCGGTGGCGGACCTGAAGGCGGAGCAGGACGAGATGGGCGTTGAGGGGCCGCTGGCCGGCACCGTGGACGGAGCGGGACAGGGCATCGTCATCTCCCTGGAGGACCCGCAGCGGGACCTGACGCAGGTCAAGGAGCTCATGGAGCAGTCCGGGGCGACCGACATCCGCCTGGAATAACTCCCCACGTGGCGGTCACCCGGGAGGTCCTCCCAGGTGACCGCCACCGGCTTGATCACGCTGTGGGGATGGCGGCCATGTCATGGAAAAACTGCCGCACCAGGGGATAGTAATCGAAATAATCGCGCCAAGTTGCTTCTAGGAAGGCATAGCGGGCCGGCTCATCGCGGCTGAAGAGCAGTTGGCCCTGGCTGATATGGTACCGAAGGGGCAGGGGAGCACAGTTCAAGACCTTAAGATCTACAGGTAAACCTATCAGCAACTCGATAGCCGTTCCTTGTTAGATTTCGTATCGTAGTGCTTCAGGCGGTGACAACCCTTCCCGATCAAGGTAGACGCCCACATCAAGGTCGTTGAAGGCTAAACCTGCGCTAAAAGACCCTATAGAGGTAAGCAAACAAAACCTCTGCGTCATCACGCAGGCAGGTCACTAATAGCTCTTTCTTCCTTATTTCCCACTCGTATCATATCTTCATTTGTAACGCAATGTCGTGCCCCAGGTTGGTTAGACGGCCGCTTCGAATCGGAGGCTCCGACGGCAGTCGGAGCCTCACTCTTTTCGGTCTGCGGACCTAGCCAATTGGTTTCATCAGAAATGCTGCCAGCAGGCCCCAAGATTTAGGACTTTATGTCTCCGGCCAGAAGGTTTTGAGCGGGAGGGCATCGAATATAGCTAAATGAAATCTATGCCTGCATGAGGAAGAAAAATGACAGGAAAGATTCGTGTCCTTATTGCCGATGATGAGGCGCTCTTACGCGACGGACTGCAGACAATTCTCAATCTGGAAGAGGACATGGAAGTGGTGGGCTTGGCTGCTGACGGCCGCGAAGCGTACGAACGGGCACAAGAGCTGCAGCCGGACGTCGTACTGCTGGACATCCGTATGCCCGGAATGGACGGGGTGGAAAGCCTGCGGCTTATCAAGCGCGCCCTGCCGCGGACCAAAGCGGTTATGCTCACGACATTCAATGATGAAGATTACATCGTCAGCGCCTTGGCCGCCGGAGCGGACGGCTACCTATTGAAAGACCTGGAGGGGCAGCAACTGATCGACGCCATACGCAGAGCGTCCCGTGACCAGCTCATGTTGCCGGCCAAGGTGGCGGGCAAACTGGCAGAACGGCTGGCTGTGCTACAGGCCATCGACGACACGAAGAAGAAGATGAAGAAGCTGGGCACGGATATAATCGATCTCACCCCCCGTGAACGGGAGATCGCCGCCTTGATGGTGCAGGGCTTGACCAACCGCGAGATAGCCGACCACTTGAGCTTGAGCGAGGGAACGGTCAAGAACTACATCAGCGTGATTTACTCTAAACTGGGAACCAGTGACCGCACTCGGGCCGTTTCCTATCTGGCTTCTTATCTGGCCAAGCACTTCGAATCACCGGAGTGTCCTTGAGGATGTGAAAAAGACGGGAGGCTGGCCTGAACATGGTGCCGGGGTACCAGATAGAGGATAAGGTTTTTCAGACGCCGCATACAGCTGCCTTTCGGGCACTGGTGTCGGGCAGCGGGCGGCGGGTGCTCATTAAACTGCCGTGCAGCGGCAGTGATTTCGAGCAGGCCAAGGCACAGATCCGGCGCGAACTGGCCCTCTGTGCCCGGCTGGCCTTTCCTGGTAAACTGGCCTTCAAGGCCGTCGAGCTGGCCGACGGGACCCCGCTCTTGGAGGCTGAACTGGAGCACCGCGTCTTCCTGCGGGAGCGTCTTAACCGGGGGTTGCTCTCCCTGGAGGACGCTCTCCTTTTGGCTGTTCAGCTGGCGGAGAACCTGTTCCAGCTGCACCGGCAAAACGTGATCCTGGGCCGGCTCGGCCCTGATGTGCTGCTTTTCGACGAGCGAGACAAGGCGCTCTACTTTGCGGATCTGAGCTGCGCCGGCCGGACGGGGACGCCGGACGGCGGGCAAGACGCTTTAGGTATCGCCACTGGTTTGGAGCCTTTGGCCTACCTGGCGCCGGAGCAGACGGGGCGCTTCAGCCGCTCGGTGGACGCACGGGCCGACGTGTACGCGGCCGGCGTGCTCTGCTACGAGATGCTCACAGGTAGGCTTCCCGTTCCAGACCACAATCCCCTGGAGTGGTTTCATGCCGTGGCGACCCGGGAGATCCCGTCGCCCTCCCAGCTGAACCCCCGGGTGCCGGAAACCGTGGCGCGCATAGTGCTGCGCTGCCTGACGCCGGACCCGGAGTCCCGCTACCAGAGTGCGTACGGCCTAAAAAAAGATCTGGAGCGCTGTCTGGCCGAGTGGCGGCGGCACGGAAGGGTTTCCTCTTTTCCGCTGGCCTGCCACGACGTCACCAGTGTGTTCCGTGTCACCGAGGGATTTTACGGCCGGGATGAGGAGCTGAAGTTTTTATGGACGGCGCTGGAGCGGGCGGCGGCTGGTGGTACCGAGGTTGTTCTTGTGGCCGGCGAGGCGGGCGTGGGCAAGAGCCGGCTGCTCCAGGAATTCCGCCGACGGGCCCGCGGGCGGGCCACCTTTGGCGACGGCAAGTTTCCACCGCTGCCTACCGAGGCCCAGTATCGCCCGGTGGCCCAGGCGTTTGAGCACGTTTTGTCCTGGATCCTGAGCCAAGGTAAAGAAGAGGCGGCAGCCTGGAAAGAGAGGCTGCTGAAACGGCTGGGGGTCAATCTTTCTCTGGTGGCGGAAATAGTGCCGGGGATTGAACAACTCACCGGCGAGCTGCCTGAGGCCCAGGTGGGGTCCTCCTTGGAAGCGGAAGAGCGCCTGCACCACGCGCTGTCCCAGTTGATGCAGCTCTCGGCCGTGAAGGACAGGCCCTTGGTGCTCATCCTGGACGACCTGCAGTGGGCCGACCCAGGGTCTTTGCGGCTGCTGGAGGCGGTTCTTGCCGAGGGCGGCCTGAGGCATGTCCTCGTACTCGGCGCGTACCGGGAGGCGGAAGTGCCCAAGGAGCATATTGTGCGGCAGACCGCGGCCAACCTCCAGGGGCTGGGGGTGAAGGTGCGGCAGCTGGCCCTCGGTCCGGTGCAGCAGGACCAGGTGGAGCAGATAGTGGCTGCTACTCTGTGCTGCAGCCGGGAAGAGGCCAAACCGCTGGCCCGGTTTCTGCAGGCGCAAACGGGCGGCAATCCCCTGTTCATTAAGGAAGTCCTGCATACCATGTTCAGACAAGGGTTAATAGTGTATAAACCGGAGAGCGGCGGCTGGCAGTGGGATCTGCACGGGGAGAAAGACACCTTGTTCGGCGGCGATGTTGTCGGCCTTCTGCTCCAGAGGATTGAGCTGCTGCCCGCACCGGACAAGAACGTGCTCTGCTTGGCGGCGTGTATCGGTACCCACTTCAGTCCCGATCTCGTGGCCGAGCTGGCCGGGCAAGAGCTGCCTGGCACCGCTGTGAGCCTCAGCCGCTTGGTGGAGGAGGGCCTGCTGCAGCGTGGGCCAGAGGGCACTTTCAGCTTTGTCCACGACCGGGTGCACCAGGCGGCCTACCAGCTGGTTTCCACCTCCGCAAGGCCGGCCGTTCACTACCGATTGGCCCATCTGCTCTTAGGTGGACGCAGCCCGGCGGAGCTGGAGGGCAAGGCCGAGCGGGCTGTTTTATTGGCCGCCGTCAATCATCTGAACCTGGGCCTAGGTATTGTGCAGCAGCGGGGCGAAGAGCTCCAGGCTGCGCGGCTGAACCTCTTGGCGGGCCGACAGGCTAAACAAACGGCCGCCTTTCCGGCTGCACGGGAGTACTTCCGGACGGCCCTGGACATCCTCCCGGACAAGGCCTGGGAGGAGCACCACACCCTTGCTTTCCAGCTGAACCTGGAGTACCTGGAGTGCCTCTACCTGTGCGGCGACTTTGCAGCCGGCGATGCCTTCTACCAGCAGCTGGAAGCTCGAGTTGAACCCAAGCTCGAACGGACCAAGCTGTACCTGATCAAGATTCTTTTTGCCACCAAGAAGGGCTTTAACCGGGAGGCCATCCAAGTGGGGATAAAGGGACTGCGGGAACTGGGCTGCTTGCTCCCGGAAAAGCCGTCTCTCCCGTACATGGTGCGAGAGTTGATAAAAGTGGAGGTACTGCTCCGCCGGGGCGGTGTCAAACGCTTAACCGCCGTAGCTCCTGCAGTCGACCCCGAAAAGCAGGCGGCTTGTGACCTCTTGATCGCCATGGGCCCCTGCGTCTACAACTTGGACGACGATCTGCTGCTCGCCCTATCCCTGAAGATTTGCGAGCTCTCCCTGCGTTACGGCGGGTTTCCCAATTCCGCTAATGCGTATGTAACTCTGGCCATGGTCTACATTGTGCGGCTGAAAAACTTCAACTGGGGGAGGGCTCTCGGCCGCGCAGCGCTGTACCTGGCGGAACAGTACAGCAGCGAAGCGGAAAAATCCCTGGTAAACTTCCTCTATGGCGCCTTCTGTCTCCCCTGGCTGGAACATATCCGTGAGGCGGAGCCCTACCTGGCACGTGCCAAGGAATGCGGCCTGACCGCCTGCGACCTGACCGTCGCGGGTTATGCCATGACCTTTCAGGTGATCAACGCTCACTTTCAGAGCGTTCCGCTGGCGGAGCTGGCCCGACAGATAGAAGAAAACCTGGCCTTCGCACCGCGGATCCGGGATCCTTACTACCGGCACACCCTGACCGTTTACCGGCAGTTCGTGCGCAGCCTGCAGGGGCTGACAAAGCAGCCGGACAGCTTCAGCGACGAGACCCTCGAGGAGGAGGATTTCCTTGGCACCTTCCAAGGTCTCAAGGTAAGGGAGCGGGACAAGTTCGATTACTACCTGTTGAAAGGGCAGCTCTGCTATCTTCTTGAGGAGTACGACCAGGCGCGGCTGCTGCTGGCCCAAGCGGATCGGCTGCGGGCGCTCTACTTCGGCGAAGTCTACCTGGCCGATCTGGATTTCTATACCTGCCTGACGCTCCTGGCCTGTTATGAGCGCCTCGGCGGAAAAGAAAGGGCTTCCGCCCGGCGCCGGGTGGCCCAAGGTTATCGCCGGCTCCGGGATTGGGCCCGGCGCTGCCCGGCGAATTTTGCGCACAAGCAGCTCTTGGTGGCGGCCGAACTCGCCCGGGTGCGACACAGGTGGCCGCGGGCGGCCCGGCTTTACGAAGCGGCCGCCGCCTCGGCCCGGCAATACGGTTATGTCCACGCGGCGGCCGTGGCCTGCGAGTGCGCGGCCCGCTTCCATTTGGCCGGCGGCCTGCCCACGGCGGCCGGGAAATACTTGGAGGAGGCTCGAGAAGGGTACCGGCAGTGGGGAGCGGTAACCAAGGTGGGGCGGCTTGATCGACAGCACCCTTGGCTGCCGAAGACGCTGGGGCCGCAGCACAATACCGAAATACTCGCCGCGGGTGCAGAGGCTAAGGCCCCCGACCTGACGCGGGCCATAGACATCGACGCCCTGCTGCGCAGCACCCGGATTCTGTCCCAAGAGATCAGGCTGGAAAAGCTCCTGCAGCAAATGATGTATCTCTTGGCGCAAGACGCAGGGGCGGAAAGCGCTGTTCTCTTGCTGGAAGAAAGCGGCGAGCTCTATGTGGAGGCCGTGTTCAAGAGCCACGGCGGCGAGCGCAGGATTGAAGTACTGCAGTCTCTGCCCGTGGACGCGGCGCCGTTCTTACCGCGCAAAGTAGTCTGTTTTGTGGCCGGGACGCGGCAAATGGTCGTGCTCGACAAGGCGGCAGAGGAGGAAATGTTTTACGACGACGCCTACATTGCCGAGCAGCGGCCGGCTTCACTCCTTTGCCTGCCCATTGTGCACCAGAACCAGCTTGTCGGTGTCCTGTACCTGGAAAACCGACGCACCGCCGGCTGTTTTCATCCTGCCCGGGCGGAAGTGCTGAAACTGCTCTCCGGCCAGATCGCCATTTCCATCGAAAACGCCCGACTTTACCGGCGCCTGGAGGAGCTGAACGCCACCCTGGAGGAAAAGGTGAAGGAAAGGACGGACGAACTGGCGCAGGTGCACCGGGAGACGGTGAACGCCCTGGTGGAGCAGTCCAGGTTGGAGGAGCGCAACCGTATCGCCCGGGAGATTCACGACACCCTCGGGCACACGTTGACGGGTGTGCTGCTGCAGATAGAAGCCGGCAAGAGACTGCTGGTTCGGGACAGCCGGCGGGCACAGGAAAAAATGCAGGCGGCTTTAGAGCAAGTGCGCCGGGGTTTAGACGAAGTGCGCCGCTCGGTCCACCTGCTGCACGAGGACGACTCGGAGGATGATACCGCGCGTTTAGCGGGTCTCCTGCAGGCGATTATGCAGAGCACGGGCGTATCGATAAAGTATCGGTTTTCCCCCGGCATCAAACTGAGCCCGACCCAGCGGCACGTAATTTACCGTGCTCTGCAGGAGGGTATAACCAACGGCATTCGGCACGGCCGCAGCCGTTCCTTTGATTTCCAGCTGACCGTCGAGGGCGAACAGCTCCGGTTTGTGCTGAAGGATTATGGTCGGGGGGCGGAAAAGGTTAAGTTCGGCTTCGGCTTGAACTCCATGCGCGAAAGAGCGGAGGAGCTTGCGGGGACGCTGCAAGTTGATACACGGCCCGGGGAAGGCTTGAGCATTACCCTCACCCTTCCTTTGTCCCACAGCGCCTGAGGACGAGATGATTACCAAGTCATGTGACCGAAGTAACTGGTCATATGACTTTATTTTTATTATGCTGGTGACGTAGTGAGACGAGAAGATCACCCCCGTTGCCGCACGCTTGGACGGTTAGGCACCAAACTGCAGAACTACGGTATCCAAAGAGGGCCTCAGTGAAGGACAAACCCAGCTTTTATTTCCGACCGATCGGCAGAAAAAGAGCCGTCTAAACCTGCTAATTAGCACCACTATTGTGATAACACGGCAAATACTCGATACAGAGGCTAGGATCCGCCGCCTGAATGCGGGCGTTTGTGGCAGCGGGGAGCCAGTGGCGCAACCGGCTGCTGGACAAGCAGCTTTTGATTTTTCACGTCAAGGAGGCGAGACACATACCGGCGGTTGAGGAGAACCATCATGCTGCGGAAGAATCTTGGCTGGAGCGGGGATGAGCAAAAGTAAAACAGCGAGGAAAGAGGTGTTTGTTTCCGTGCAGTGCGTCGTGGGTTTGGACATCGGCTATGGGTTCGTAAAGGTAACGGACGGGGAGTACGGGTACGCTTTTCCCAGCGTTGTCGGCAACGGCCACACCAAGACCATATATCGGACCTCGCTTCAGGTGGAACGCATTAACGATCTAAGGGTGGTGATCGATAACCAATTGTATTTTGTAGGTAAAGCCGCCTTGCGGCATTCCCGGTTTGCCATCCGAGACTTGTCCGACATGCGCACCCAGAACGAAGACCTCAAGGTGCTGTTCTTGAGCGCCTTGAGCTTCTTCTGCCAGGACAAACAGAACCGGTTTAAAGTGGTCACAGGTATGCCGCCGGGCCGCATGTACCTGGCGGACGACCTGATAAACAGGTTCGCGCGCGAGTATACGGTTTCGCTTTACCGTAACCGGGCTTATCAAGAGACGACGATCCGTGTTGACGACCTGGATGTTGTGCCCCAACCGGTGGGAACTTACTGGGCTCAGACCTTAGACCTGCAGGGCCGGGAGAAGCGTACCTTTGAGGGTCGGGTGGGGATTATTGACATCGGATTCCGGACCACGGATTTGGCCGCCATCGAGGACGGGGAGTTTATTCCGAGCAACAGCTATACCATTCCGGTCGGCATATCCGCCACCTACACTGACATCGGTGAGCAAATCATAAGTAATTACGGGTTGGACCGCGAGAGCTTCGCCCTGGACGAAAGCGTGATCAAGGGAATGATTACTGTATCCGGGCGGCCGATAGACATTACCGCTATCCGTAACGAAGCGTTTCAGCAACTGGCAAACAAACTGCTCATTGAAGTCACCTCTAAATGGAGGGTGCTCGACTTCGATCGCCTGCTGCTGAGCGGTGGGGGTGGTCAGGCTCTGAGCACCTACCTACTAAGCCATCTGCCGCAGGCCGAATTGGTGCCTAACCCCTCCACGGCCAACAGTCGCGGCTACCTATCCTGGGCCAATCGGCTATGGGGTGATTTTAATTCGGAGGGCGTCCAGTAGGGCAATGCCGGCTAACTTGGTACGAGGAAGCATCGACGGCAGGGAGGTGCGGGTAGGACGTGCTGGGGCTTCGGACAAACAGACCGAAGATCAGGGAACCTGAAATGGTTGTGCCAGAGACGGTTGTAGAGGTTTACGGCAGAACGGAAGGGTCCATAACTGGAGCCGATAAGGTCATTGTGGCGCCCACGGGCTGCTGTAAGAGCAATGTTAAAGCAGCTTATCTTGATATTGCCGGGGAAGTGTACGGCGATGTCGATGTTGAAGAGCTGGTAATCCGGCGGGAGGGCCGCTTGTACGGCCAAGTAAGGTACAAAAAGTTGATCTTGGCCGAGGGCGCGGTCTTTCGCCCCAATGACGGCGGGGATGGAACAGAAACCTCTTCAAGACCGGCAGAAAAAGTGGTTGGTCCGCGCTTGGTCTCTCAGGAGGCACAGGCACGGACAGTGCCTTTGAGGCGAGACACTTCCGCCGGACAGCTGTGCGCAGCATCCGAAGAGAACAAAAAAACGTACCGGGCTGAGGCTCTGGAAAAAGAACAGCAGGAACCTTGTTTCATCACCAGCTTTTAGCCGACGACTGGGACGGAGCCGATTGCGCGGCCGTCCCTGCGCTCGCGGAGTATCGGCTGCGTTGCGGTTTACAGTATGGAGGTAGGGCCGACTGCATGCAGGTAGAACTTGGTTACGCTTTTTGTGCCGCTTTTTTCGTCCGGCCGCCGTCACCGTGTTGCTGGTCCCACACTGGGAAAAAGGTACGCGCCGTTGGCGGGTGCCTCTGAGCCTGGAGCAAATGGCCATGGTTGCCGTCGCTTGCCTGGCCGCCGTCCTGTGGCTCGGCTACGATTACGCGAACCTTCGGAAAACCGTGCAGGAGGTTGTGCAGCTGCGGGCCGCCAATGCCCGGCAGGCCCGACAAATACGAGCGCTGTCGCAACAAGCCGCCGACCTGGATAAGGAACTGGCAGCGGTAGCTGAGGTAGAGGCGAAACTGCGTCAGGAGACGCGTCTTTTAAGCCCCGAAGCAGGGAAGAAGCAGGAATCGCCCGGCGGGCTGCCGAATCGAACTCTCTCAGTCGAAGTCTTATCCCGGTCGCTAAAGATGCAATCAGAACGGGCAGGCGTGCTTAGACGAAGTTTAACCGGTTTAGTGGATGATGTTGAACGGTATCAGAAGAAAATGGCGCACCGGCCGAACATGTGGCCTGTAAACGGCCGCATCACTTCTTCGTTCGGCAGCCGTCGTTCGCCCTTCGGTGGGGGATATGAGGTCCATGAAGGAATCGATATTGCGGCTCCTTACGGTTCGCCGGTGCGTGCCACGGCCGACGGGCGTGTAGTATTTGCCGGGTGGCGCAGTGGCTACGGACGGCTGGTGATTCTCGATCACGGGTACGGTTATCGAACGGCTTACGGGCATAACAGCCGGATCCAGGTTCGAGTCGGGCAGGAGGTCAAAGGAAACAGCGTCATTGCGTATGTCGGAAGTACCGGCCGGAGTACCGGCCCGCACGTTCATTACGAGGTCTGGTTCCAGGGGAAAAAGGTGAATCCTGTGCCGTACCTTCCGTGAGGTGTCGCCGCGTGCCGGGCACCTGGGGGTATCCCCCAGGTGCCCGGCGTTTCTGGAGAGAGGGTGTGGGGTGAACAGGGGGAAGATGTAGGGAACCTTTGGACGGGGATTACGTCTTTAACCATGGGAGGCCCGAGCTGATCGTCTGGAGTTCCGGACTGGGACCAAGGTATGCCGTACAAGATGGAGACCGCCGACGAACGCCTGGATGCGCCTGCGGCGCCTGTTTCACTGTGAGCCAGTTCGAGGCCTGCACCTGTTGCCGGAAGAAAGGAGAGTGTTGTGGTGAGGGTAAAGCGACTGGGCTTCGGAGCCCTGCTTTTAGCATTGAGTATGGCGCTGGCTGCGTGTTCCCCGGCTGCACCGGCCGGGAGCGGCGCTCCGGCGCCGGAAGCGCCGGCGAGTAAGCCGGCGAACGAACAGGCCGCCGGGCCGACTGAGGGGCCGATTGACGTGCCGCCCGCGCCCCAGCGGCAAGAAGGGCCCAGCGCATTTGGAGTGCCGGAGCAGAGTGAGGCCGCCTTTCGCGGAGATCTTCAGCGGAGTGGGGTGTACCGTACCCATGGTCCCGGCGAGTCACCCCACCTCAAATGGAAGTTTTCCACCGGAGACGGCGTGTATTCTTCGCCGGCTGTGGCGGCCGGCACGGTCTACTTCGGCAGCCGGGACGGCTACCTTTACGCCGTTAATACTCAAACGGGCCGGCTGGAGTGGAAGTTCCAGACCGGAGCCGGTATTGAGTCTTCGCCGGTGGTGGCGGAGGGGATAGTCTTTTGCGGGAGCGAAGATGGGCAGCTTTACGCGTTGAGTGACAAGTAAGTTCTGGTACTCTGGGACAGGCGCCCGCAAGAGCTGACTAGTTCCGGGCACCTGGGAGGGCTTCCCAGGTGCCCGGAACTAGCGGATACAGGCACACGCCGGAAACTCCGGCCTCGACTCTATACCAGAGCACCGCCACGCCATTACCCTTTTTCACAAAAAACCAAACTGACTGTATTGCACGAGGGGGAGTGTAGCGTTGAAAAAGCTTCTAATCTTACTCGTCATCTTGTTAATAGCACTCACAGGTTGCCAAAGGGTGGTCGGCAGGGGAGAAGTGCCGTCCCGAAGGAGCGACCCAAATTCAATGCGTGCAACAGTACCGACCAGCAAAGCCGACGCCCTTGATTTTGTAGACATGATCGACCGCAATAATGGTTGGGGAGTAAAAGAGAACACGGTTTACCGCCTAAGGGAGGGCGGTAAGGAGTGGGATGAAGTACTTACAATGGAACAGAGAGCTGAGTCCGGCGATGTAAATGGATGCGGGACATACTTCGCTGATGAAAAAGAGGCCTGGATTGCCTGGTTGGTCAGCCACGGTGATCGGGCCACTGTGGTGAGAGTGTATCATACCCGGGACAGCGGCAGGAGTTGGAACACCGTTAGCTTGCCTACCAAGGAACCGTGGGAAGGGGAAGGAATTTTTGTCAGCTTTGTCGATAGACAAATTGGTTATATACTTTTAACGTCTTCTCCTGCCGCCGGCCAAATGAACAAGGCGCTCTATCGGACTAAGAATGGTGGGAACTCCTGGGTGCGGATAGGAGACATCACCTCGATGGTCGAAAGCTATCCTACAGGAATAGCGTTTCGGGATCAAGCTGTAGGCTGGATAACCAGTTCTTATCACGGCCAAGAGTACATGCTCGTCTTTAAGACCACTGATGGTGGAAAAAAATGGGATAGGATGTCACTGCCCTATCCGAAGGAATTCCAGGAGCGCGCCTATGCCAATGCCTATCCCCCGGTTTTCTTTAAAGGGGATAGGAACAAAGGGCTGCTCCCCATAGAATTTGTCGGTGATAGAAAACGTGCCGTGGTATTCTACCTGACTGCCGATGGTGGGAAGACCTGGGCTCTGTCTGCACCGGTCGACAATATATACCTCTATCAGCAGGTCTATTCCTTCCCCACTCCCCAAAGCGGCTTCCTGTTGGATCATAACGGGACAATCTATAGAATCGGTGATGGCGGGAAGACCTGGAACATCGTCTGCAAATCAGCGGACCTTAAAGGCCGCACATTGATAATGGATTTTGTAGATGAGAAAACCGGATACGTTCTAAGAGACGGTGTGCTTTTCGCGACCATGGATGGCGGTAAGACATGGGAAAACGTAAACATGCACCATTGAAGCCATTTCTGCGCTGGCCAACAGAGTGAAGGTCCCATCCCCAATCCTACGCCCCTCAAGCTCCTCTTGCCAGGCCGTGGGATCTTTCCTCAATTCCGCAAAAGCCTGGTTGGCCTCCTCCAGGAAGAGCTTGCGCCGGTACTCTTCTAACGCTCCGGGGCTTCTAGAAAAAGGAATTAACACCCCGCGCGGCGAAGCATAATAGCGGATTAAAAGCGGACCCCGAGCTGGGAGGAGGGGTGGTTGGAGTTGGCGATACGGGTGATCACCGATTCGGCCTGCGATCTGCCGCCGGAGTTTTTCACAACCCATGGGATAAAATTTGCTTCGCTGGCTGTGACGTTTCCCGACCGCACGTTCACGGACGGCGTGGACCTGACGCGCGCGGAGTTCTACACGCGCCTGGCGGCGGGCGGCGCTCTGCCCATGACGGCACAGCCCTCCCCGCACGCCTTTGCCGGGCTTCTAAGGGAGGCCCTGGTGGAAGCTGACGAGGTGATAGTGATCACGCTTTCCTCCGGGCTGAGCGGCACCTGGGAGAGTGCCTGCGCGGCCAAGGCCACCTTCAGCGCCGAGGAGCAGAATCGGATCTTCCTGGTCGATTCGCGCTCGGCCTCCACCGGGGAAGGGCTTCTGGTGCTCCGGGCGGCCAGGCTGGCGGAGGCGGGTGAGAGCGGGGCCGGGATTGCCGCTATGCTGGAGAAGGAAAGGGCGCATCTGGCTTCTATCTTCACGGTGGACACGCTGGAGAACCTGCGCAAGGGAGGCCGCATCAACCGGATTCAGGCCTTCCTGGGCACGGTGTTGGAGATTAAGCCGGTGTTTGAGCTGGATGCCGCCGGGCGCATTGCGGTGCGGGAGAAGATACGCGGCCGGCGCAAGGCGGTGCGGCGCCTCTTGGAGATCATGGCGGAAGAGGGGAAGAACCTGGCGGCGCAGGTGGTGGGCATCGCGCACGGGCATGTGGCGGAAGCGGCGGAAGAGCTGGCCCAGGCGATCCGGGAGCGCTTCCGCGTCCGCGAGGTGGTCACCGGCGAGATCTCAGCCACCATCGGCACGCACACCGGTCCCGGCTGCCTGGCGGTGTTCTTTGCACGTTGATGGGCGGATGAAAGGTTGTGCCGGGGATAGGCGGGACAAGGCGAATATTGGGGAGACAACAAGAAAAGGATCCCGCTTTGGGACCCTTTTCTATTCCTACAAATCTTACCGGCGGCGCCGGAACGACAAGCCTAAAGCAATCGCCGGGCGCCCTTGTAGTTGTTGCTGTAGTACGCTTCGGCCAGGGAGGAGTACTTGACGCCGCCTGAGGTGGAGGCGTGGATGAAGCGGTTGCCGCCCACGTAGATCCCCACGTGCCGGATGTCGCGACTGCCGTAGTAGCCGAAAAACACCAGGTCCCCGGGTTCCAAAGCATCGCGGCCGACGGGCTGGCCAAAGGCGGCTTGACCGGCGGCGTTGTGGGGCAGGCTGTGGCCCCACTGGCTGAAGACGTAGGCGGTAAACCCGGAACAGTCGAAGGCGCTGGGGCCGGATGCTCCGTAGCGATAAGGCCGCCCCAAGAGGGACGTGGCGAAGCTGAGGAGCATTTCGCTGTCGCCCCGGTCGGTCCCGCCGCGGGAAAGCTCGGCTGTAACCCGCTTGTCTTTAGCGGAATCCACGACGGGGATGACCAGCACCTGGCCGGGGTGGATCAAGTCGGACTGGAGCTTATTGGCTGCCATAATGGCTTCGGGGCTGACGCTGTATTTTTGGCCGATGCCGTGCAGGGTTTCGCCGTCCTGAACAGTATGCCGGACTTGCGGCGCCGGGGCTTTCGGTGCGGGAGCTGGAGCCTTTTGCGCTGTAGCGGTAGCAGCGGCCGCCGGAGCGGAGACGACTTTCTCCGGCACCGTGAGCTTTTGGCCGGGCATGAGGAGATCGCCCTTGAGGTTATTGTCCGCCTGGAGCTCCTCCACGGTGGTGCCGTACAGCCGGCTGATGCTCCAGAGGCTTTCACCCGGTACCACGGTATGCACGGCAGCCCACGCCGGGGTGCCGCTCAGCAGAACCACTGCCGCCGCCGTGGCCGCGCTGAGGCGCAGGCACGGCCGGAGTACATTTTTCGCATTGGAAAAGTTGCAGGACCCACTTTCCCTTACGAAAGATCGCTTGCTGAACATAAAAATACCTACCCCTCTGCCAACTTTTCCTACATCATACTATTCGACAGAAGGAACGAGTTTCCTGCCCGGACCCGAAAATAATTGGATCCTCCGCCCAAAAGTGGCGGAGGATCCAGAAGTTGTCCTGCGAGACTCTTCCTGCGCTTAGTCGACCGGTTCGGCTGCACCGTAGAAGATGGAGTTGAAGAGCACCTTGTACGTACCGTGCGGCTGGCCCCGGTGCTGGGTACGGAAGCCCACGAGGATGACGCGGCCCTTGCCGTACGGCGCTTCCACCAGCGCTGCCTTGCCTTGGATGAACTGTGGCCCCATGAGCCAGCCGGAAAGGAGCGGGTCTTTCCCTTGCGGGTAGCTTCCGATCACGCGCAGGCCCTCGCCCACGGTGTAGGCCGGGCTGTGCACGAAGTAGGCGGCAGTCTGCGGGCTTAGGCCGTAAGCCACCGGGTGCGCAGTGTCCACGTCCACTTCCAAGATGGAGCCGGGGCAGTAGAACTCCTGGTTGCTTACACCCTTGAGGACGTTGGTGGCGGCCACGCCCAGGTAATCGGTAGCAAATTCGCCGGCGCTGTCCAGCGTCACCAGGGTGCCGCCCGCTTCCACAAAAGCCTTGAGATTCGCCAGGCCCGCCTCGCCCAGGCCGCCCGTATACTCTGCAGGGTAGCTGCCCGGCTTGAGGCCTTCCTTCAGGGATTTTAACGTGGTGTCCGGGAGGATTATCACGTCGTCGGGCAGGCCGCGGGTGGATGAAGTGAGCTTCTCAAACGGAATCTCGATGGGGGTGGCAATCTTCACGCTGGCCGCCTCGGTGAGGATACCCACCATGTTGTGGTAGTAGGGGCCGCTGCGCATGCCGCCGTGCCACCAGGTGACACAAGACTTAATCAGAAGCTGATGCCCTTGAAGCGCTTGGCCTGTTCGGTGATGGCGCGCTCGGTGGCCAGGCGCTCAATGGAGGAGGCGCCGAAGAAGCCGGCGATGCCCTGGGTGTGCTGCAGGATGTACTGGGCGTCCTCCGGCTCGGCGATGGGGCCGCCGTGGCAAAGGACGATGATGTCCGGGTTCACTTCCTTGGCGGCGTCGTGCATGGCCTGGACGCGCTCCGCCGCCTCGTCCAGAGTAACGGCTGTGTGGGCGCCGATGGAGCCCTTGGTGGTCAGGCCCATGTGCGGCACCAGCACGTCTGCTCCGGCCTCGGCCATGGCGCGGGCATCCGCAGGGCTGAAGACATAGGGGCAGGTGAGGAGGTCGAGCTCGTGGGCCTTGCGCACCATCTCTACCTCGAGCCCGTAGCCCATGCCGGTTTCTTCCAGGTTCTGGCGGAAGACGCCGTCGAAGAGCCCTACGGTGGGGAAGTTCTGCACGCCGCTGAAGCCGGCGGCCTTCACTTCCTCGAGGAAGACGTCCATGAGCCGGAAGGGGTCGGTGCCGCAGACGCCGGCCAGTACCGGGGTGTGGTCCACCACCGGCAGCACCTCGCGGGCCATGTCCATGACAATGGCGTTGGCGTCGCCGTACGGGAGCAGCCCCGCCAGGGAGCCGCGGCCGGCCATGCGGTAACGGCCGGAGTTGTAGATGATGATGATATCCACGCCGCCCTTCTCCGCGAACTTGGCGGAGATACCGGTACCGGCGCCGGCGCCGATGATCGGCCGCCCGGCGGCAATCTCGGCCTTAAGTTTCGCCAGGGCTTCGCTGCGCGAAATACGCTTTCCCATTGTGTTTACCTCCTTCACAAGTTGACTGCTTGCCGGGAGACGGATTAACCTACTCAGCTTCCAGGAGTTCCTCCAGGATGCGCGCCATGGTAAGGGCAAACTCCGGGTCATTGATGTGGGCGTCCAGCTCCACCAGGCGGATGTCCGGGCGCAGGTGCTCGCGCAGGGCGTCGAAGAGGGCGGCATCGGCTTCCGGGTCATAGAAGGGTTTGCCCTGCGCGTCGATCATGGAGACGCCCTTTAAGGGCAGCACCACCACGGTGGGGCCGGTGGCCGCGTTGAGCTTCGCGGCGATAATGCGTCCCAGCTCCGCGCACTCTTCCGGTGTGGTGCGCATGAGGGTCACCGTGGGGTTGTGCGGGTAGAAGCGGCGGCCCTTGAACTTTTCCGGTACGGTGTCCGGCGGGCCGAAGTTCACCATGTCAAGGGCGCCGACGGAGACCACCTGGGGGATCCCCTTTTTCCCGGCCGCCTCCAGGCGGTGCGGCCCGGCAGAGAGTACCCCGCCCACGAGCTCGTCACACCACTCGGTGGTGGTGATGTCCAGCACGCCGCTGACGAAGCCGTCTTCAATCAGCCCTTCCATGGCGCGGCCGCCGGTCCCGGTGGCATGGAAAACCAGCACCTCGTAACCCCGACCCTCCAGATACTCACGGGCGGCGGTGACGCAGGGCGTTGTCACGCCGAACATGGTGGCGGTGATGATGGGTTTATCCGCCGCAGCTTCCTCCGCCTGGCCCTGGACCATTCCGGCCACGGCGCGGGCGGCGTTGCCCAGGATGCGGCGCGACAGGCGGTTGAGCCCGGAGATGTCCACCACCGAGTACATCATGGTGATGTCCTTGGTCCCCACGTAGGGCCGGGTGTCGCCTGAGGCCAGGGTGGAGACCATCACCTTGGGCACGCCCACAGGCAGGGCCTGCATGGCGGCGGTGCCGATGGTGGTCCCGGCCGAACCGCCCAGGCTGATGATGCCGTCCAGCCGGCCCTCAGCGTAAAGCCGGCGGGCGATCACCGCGGCGGCGCGCGTCATGGCGGCCACGGCCTCGCCCCGGTCGCGCCCGGCGGCAAGGGCGGGCAGGTCAATTCCGGCGGTCGCAGCCACCTCTTCGCGCGTGACGTCGGGTGCCACCGCCGGCGGCTCCAGCACCCCCATATCCACGAGCAGGGTGTCCACGCCCTGGGCGCGGATGACGTCGCGGACGTAACCCAGCTCTTTTCCCTTGGTGTCCATGGTTCCCAGAACAACAACGGTCGGCATGCTGCTCCCCTCCCTTCGTTTGCTGTTCCAACCCGAGAAACGTCCGTCAGTTCGCTGGCCACCACCTCCTCGCTCCGAGGCGGAGGGTTGGTCTGGAAGGCCACCCAAATCCCGCCAAGGAGCGTGAGATCTCTCATGTTAAGTATTCGCCACGCTGTTGATGCAGTCCTTCTTCTGATCAAAGGAATTCTAACCCTTCTACGCGAGAGCCACGATATGTCAGAACTAGAGCGGGGAGTGCAGGCTCTCACCCAGCAGGTGGCGGCCGACCTCCTGGGAGCAATCTTGGAAGCCATGGACCAAGAACTTATGGCCCAGCGAGAAGACTCCCTTCGCCTGGTCGGAACTCGCTCCCGAACGATACTGACACTGTTTGGCGCCCTCAAGATAAAGCGCAGGCTCTATCGGGACACCGAGACCGGTAAGACAGTGTTTCTCCTGGATGAGGTGCTCGGGCTGCCCGCTTATGCCCGAATTTCCGGGAACCTCGCCCAGATGTGCCAGCTGATCGGTCTTGATGTTCCCTTCCGGCAGGCCGCCAAGATCATCGGCCTGCTGGTTCCCCGGGTAAGCGCCATGACCGTGTGGAAATGCTTCCAACAGGCCGGCGCAGCAGCGGCCAAAGAAGCCCAGGCTAGACGCGAAGCAGTTTTCGAAGATGGAGTAGTGCCGGACGGCACCCGGCGGCCGCCGGAGCTTTACATCGAAGCCGATGGAGTAGCGATCAAGCTGCAGCGGGCCGCCGCCCGGCGCGCTGAGGTCCGCGTCGTTGTGGGCTACGAAGGCAAAGAGAACGTCGGAACCAAGAAGAAGCCGCGGCGCGTGCTCAAGGAAAAGCACCAGGTCGCCGGTCTTGTAAACAGCAGGGCGATCTGGGAAGAGGCCAGTGCCGCCTTCGGAGAGGTCTGGGATATGTCGGGCATACCTTCGGTTCACATCGGCGGCGACGGAGCAGAATGGGTCAAAGAGGGCCAGGAATACTTCCAGAACGCTACCTACCACCTCGACCCCTTCCACCTCAAGAAGCGCGTGACCGAGGCCTTGGGGGACGATTCTTCCGCCCGCGAAGCGTTAGCGGCAGCCCTCAGGGACAATTCTAAGCGCAAGGCGGAAGAAGCTCTGCGCTTGGCCGCCAAGACACGAAAGGGGGCAGCTCGCAAACGGGTACAAGCCCTGGCTGCCTACATACTCGGCAACTGGGATGGTATCCAAGCGACCCTCGATGGTCCGACCCTGGGTACCATTGAAGGCCATAACTGGCGTATTGTCGCGCGGCGGATGAAGCGCCGCGGAGCCCGCTGGGGGCTTAAGGGAGGCGATTACATGCCCCGCCTTCTGGCACTGCGGGAAGAAGGGACCCTCGAAAACCTCTTGAAGCATACTCGGCCCCTGGACACCGAGAGGATTACCAACCTGACCCAACGGATGGCCGACCGGAACCAAGCAACTAGGAAGAAGGGCAAGGAGGAGGGAGAGTGGCTCAAAGCCATCGTTCCGGCCATCAGCGGCCCCTCGGCCGGTGAGGCCTGGATAAAGCACGTGCTTAGGCCGCTGGTGGAAGCCGGTTACGTTGCCTGATACGTTCCCATTCATCAATCTCGGGATTTGGGTGCAATCTTGCCTACTAGGTCTTGACACTAACAAAATTGGTTTGTCCTGGTAGCAAGGGGCAGGATTTGGTATAATAGCGAAGAGATGAAGGACAAAAGATGCAGGAAGGACAGGCTGAAGGAGCGAAGACTGTGGTAGGTTGCGGCATCGACCTGGTGGAGGTGGAGCGCATCCGGCGTGCCCGGGAGCGCTGGGGCGAACGTTTCCTGGTGAGGCTTTTCACCCCCGGGGAGCGCGCGTACTGCGCGGCCAAGCGGGAAGGGGACGGGTCCCTGGCGGCGCGCTTTGCCGCCAAGGAGGCGGTGGCCAAGGCCCTGGGCCTGGGACTGGGGGGCTTTCGCTGGCGCGAGATTGAGGTGGTGAACGCGGCCTCGGGCCGGCCGGCGGTGCGCCTGGCCGGGGCCACGCTGGCGCGCGCCCGGGCGCTGGGGGTGGAGAAGATCCTGCTCTCGCTCTCGCACACCCGGGAGCACGCCCTGGCGCAGGCCATGGCCCTCAAGGCCGGGCCTGAGATGAACTAAAACTGGGGGGAAGACAAGGTGCGGTTGGTGACAGCGGCCCAGGCGCGGGCGGCGGACCGTTACGCCATAGAGGAGGTGGGGCTCCCGGCTGCGGTGCTCATGGAGGAGGCCGGCCGGCAGGTGGCGGAACTGTGCCTTAAGCTCCTCCAGGAGAAGCCGGGGCGGGGCCGCATTTTCGTGTGGGCCGGTAAGGGGAATAATGGGGGCGATGGCTACGTGGCGGCCCGGCGACTGGGCCTGGCCGGCTACCATGTGGAGGTGTTCCTGGTGACGGCGCACCCGGAGGAGATCACGGGGGCGGCGCGGCAGAACCTGGAGGTGCTGCGGCGCCTGGCCATCCCGGTGAACCAGGCCTGGAGCGAGGCGGAGATCGCCGCCGCCGGGGTGGTGGCGGCTTCGGGCGACCTCCAGGTGGACGCCCTTCTGGGTACCGGCGGGCGCGGGCCGGTGAGCGGGCCGCCGGCCGCTGCCATTGCGGCCATCAACGGCGCCGGCGTGCCGGTGGTGGCGGTGGACCTACCCTCGGGGCTCAACGCCGATACCGGCGAAGTCACCGGACCGGCGGTGCGGGCGCGCTACACGGTGACCGTGGGACGGCCTAAGGCCGGCCTATTCACCTATCCCGGCGCAGCGCTGGCGGGGGACGTATACGTGGCCGACATAGGTATCCCTGCTGCGGCGTACTGCGGGCAGGAGCCGGGTGTCTTCCTCACCGAGGGCGCGGACGTGGCCGGCTGGCTTCCGGCTTGGGGCCCGGCCGCGCACAAGGGCGAACGCGGGCGGGTGTTCGTGGCGGGCGGCTCGCCCGGCCTCACCGGCGCGGCCTGCCTGGCCAGCGAAGCGGCGCTGCGCGCGGGCGCAGGGCTGGTGACCCTGGGCGTGCCCGAGAGCCTGCACGACCTGATGGAGGTTAAACTCACCGAGGTGATGACGGCGCCGCTCCCGGAGGCGGAGGACCGCACCCTGGCGGCCGCCGCGGCAGGGACTATCCTCGAGCGCGCCGCGCAGGCGGGCGCCCTGGCGGTGGGCCCGGGCCTGGGACGCGGTGAAGAGCTGCCGGAACTTATCACCCAACTGGTGCGGGAAAGCCCCGTGCCGCTGGTGGTGGACGCAGATGGGCTTAATGCCCTGGCCGGGCGGACCGAGGTGCTGAGCGAGGCGGCAGCGCCGGTTATCCTCACCCCCCACCCGGGCGAGCTGGCACGGCTCACCGGCAGCACGCCGGCCGAGGTGCAGGCGCACCGCCTGCCGCTGGCGCGCGAGGTGGCCGAGAGCTGGAACGCCACCGTAGTGCTCAAGGGGGCGCGCACCGTTATTGCCGCCCCGGACGGTACCTGCTACCTTAACCCCACCGGCAATCCCGGCCTGGCCACCGGCGGCACGGGCGACGTGCTCACCGGCGTGATCGCGGCCCTCCTGGCCCAGGGGCTGCAGCCGCTTAAGGCGGCCGCGGCGGGGGCCTTTCTGCACGGGCTGGCCGGTGATTTGGCGGCGGAACAGGCCCGGGGTGCGCGCGGCCTCACGGCTGGGGATGTCCTCCAGGCGTTGCCGGCGGCGCTCGCCGCCGTACTGCGGAGTGAAGTGCCTGGCCCGGTGATGTACACCCGCTAGGGGGGATTCCGGCACCCTGCCACTTAATACCACCGGCCGGGGCGCCGACGCGCGTTGACAGGACCTGCCAGCCACATATATAATTAAGCTGTCACCGCGTATATACCGCTTGCTATACGGAGGTGCCTTCTTGTGGCCGAGCTCAAGCGCATCATGATAACGGTGCCCACCAACCTGCTCCAGGAAGTGGACGGGATGGTCGCCTTGGAAAAAGGAAGCCGGAGTGAGTTCATCCGCGAGGCGCTGAACCGTTTCTTAGAAGAGCGCAAGCGGCGGGAACTGCGCGATCGCATGAAAAACGGGTATCTGGAGATGGCTAGAATAAATCTCGAGCTGGCCGAGGAAGGGCTTCCCAGCGAGGACGATACCGACGAGGTGTTGCAGTCCTTCCTGACCAAAGTGGAGAGTGAGTAAATGGTGATAGTTCAGCGCGGCGACATTTTTTATGCGGACCTACGCCCGGTGATAGGGTCGGAACAGGGAGGGATCAGGCCTGTGCTGGTGCTGCAAAACGACATCGGCAACCGGTACAGCCCCACCACCATTGTGGCGGCGATTACCTCCCAAATCAACAAGGCGCGCCTGCCCACCCACGTGGAGCTGAAAGCGGAGGAGTTCAACCTGGAACGCGATTCGGTGATCCTCCTGGAGCAGATCCGCACCATCGACAAGAAGCGCCTTAAGAGCCGCATCGGTCACCTGGAAGGCGACATCATGGAAAAGATCAACCACGGGCTGATGATCAGCCTGGGTTTGATCGAGCTCTGATACATACTTGCCGAGAGCGTCGAGAGGAAGAAACTATGGAGGTTTACGCCCTGGTTGGCCCGAGCGGTACGGGCAAGAGCCACCACGCCCAGGCCGTGGCCTACGCGCACGACATCGACACCATCTTGGACGACGGCCTGCTTATCCAGGGAAGCCGCATTGTGGCCGGCTTTTCGGCCAAGCGCGAGCCCACCAAGCTCCAGGCGGTACGGCGCGCCATCTTCACAGATCCGGAGCACGCCGCCGGCGTGCGCAGCAAGCTCGCGGAGCTCAACCCGCCCCGCCTTTTGGTGATCACCACCTCCGAGCGCATGTTGGAGCGGGTTGAGGAGCGACTCGGCCTGCCGCCGCCGGTACAGGTGATTCACATCGAGGAGGTCGCCACGCCCCGGCAGATCGCCCGCGCCCGCGAGGCCCGCGCCCGCGAAGGCAAGCACGTGATTCCCGTACCGACGATAGAGGTGAAAAAGAACCTACCCGGAATCCTGGTGGACCCCTTGCACTACTTTTTCCCCTCCGCCGGGCGGGAGCGTAGCCTGCGGCGCGAGGAAAAGAGCATTGTGCGGCCCACCTTCAGCTACATCGGGCGGCTGTCCATCGCCGAGGGAGCGCTCGGCAGCCTGGCGCGGGAGCTGTGCCGGGGAACGCCCGGTTTGGCGCGCGTGCTCAAGGTTGCAGTACAAGACGAAAGGCACGAGCTCCGGCTGGACGTGGAGGTGGCCGTGGAAGGGTTCACCCTGATTCCACCGCTCCTTACTGAGATCCAGCGCCGCATCAAGGGGGGGCTGGAGGAACTCACGGGCCTGGTGGTGCGGGAGGTAAACGTCACCGCGCGGGCGCTGGTACTTCGGATGGGACAGGAAGAAGGCTCCGTGCTGGATGATCTCTGGTGAGCCTTCTTTCCCGGCCCTTCTTTTATGCTGCCGTGTGGGGGCCTGTCCAAAACCCCTTTACCCGCGCTGCGGCAGCGTATTATAATGAAAGAGGAAACCTTACAGCAATTTTGAGGGGAGGCTGCATTGGTGGGCGAGAAGGAGAAACTGTTCCGCAGGGGGATCGCGGAGATCAAGCCGTACGTGCCGGGTAAACCCATCGAGGACGTGCAGCGGGAGTTGGGTCTTACGGAAGTCATTAAGCTGGCGTCCAATGAAAACCCGCTCGGCCCGTCGCCGAAGGCGCTTCAGGCCATGCATGCGGCGCTGGAGACGGCGAACATCTACCCGGACGGGGCCTGCACGGAACTGGCTCAGAAACTCGGCGCGAAGCTCAACGTCGATCCCAGCTGGATCGTCTTTGCCAACGGCGAGGACAACATCATCACGCTCATCTCCAAGACGTTCCTCAATGAAGGCGAAGAGATGATCATGGCCGATCCCAGTTTCTCCAGCTTCGAAATCAGCGCCCGCGCCGTGGGAGCGAAGGTTGTCATGGTACCGGTGCGGCCCGATTTCACGACGGACCTGGGAGCGCTGGCCGCCGCCATCACCGACCGGACGAAACTGATCTTCCTCTGCAACCCCAACAATCCCACGGGAACCATCAGCACCCGTAAAGAAGTGGAGGCGTTCTTGGACAAAGTTCCCGAGCACACGATTGTGGTGCTGGACGAGGCGTACAAGGAATTCGTCGACGATCCCGAGTACCCGGACGGGCTGAATTACGTGCGGGCCGGGCGCAACGTAATCGTCAGCCGGACCTTCTCCAAGATTTACGGCCTGGCCGGGCTGCGCATCGGCTACGCCATCGGGCACCCGGACTTCATCGGCGGCATGAAGCGCATCCGCGAGGCCTTCGCCGCCAACCGCATTGGGCAGGCAGGGGCGCTGGCGGCACTCGACGATGACGAGTTCGTGAAGAGGGTCCACGATATGAACAGCGCCGGGCGCGATTACCTGTACAAGGAGTTCGAGCGCCTGGGGCTGCCGTATGTGAAGAGCCAGACCAACTTCATCCTGGTGGACACCAAGCAGGACATCAAGCGCGTCTTCCAGGACCTGCAGCGCGAGGGGATCATCATCCGCCCGGGCCACATCTGGAACCTGCCGACGTACGCCCGTGTCACCGTGGGCACACCTGAGCAGAACGAAAAGTTCATCCGCGCACTGGAAAAAGTGTTGGGCCTGTGATATAATCGCTGCAAGGTTTGGCAGAGTAGGCACCGTGCGTTAAGTGCCAAGGGATGGGACGTGGCCTTTGGACGAAGGGCTGGACCCGCGGTGCGGTGCCGCGTTCGCTGTCACATCAGAGGGGCCCTTCCCTTTGGTGTGGCTCTGCCACGACCAAAGGGAAGGGAGGTGAAGCTGGTGCTGAAAGGTACACAGCGGCTGGCTTACCTGGCGCTGCTGGTGGCTCTGGGTGTGGTGCTGACGCGCGTGGCCAGCCTGCGCGTGGCCATCGGCGGCGTGGAAGGCATCCGCATAGGCTTTGGGGGGCTGCCGGCCATCCTCGCCGGGGTGCTGTGGGGCCCGGGCGCAGGAGCGCTGGTGGGCGGACTGGGGGACGTGATCGGCTACTTCGTGAATCCTATGGGGGCGTACATGCCGCACTTCACCCTCACCGCCGCCCTCACCGGGGTGCTTCCGGCCTTGGTTTTAAAGCTGGTGCGCCAGGAGCGGCACCCCGGCCTGGGGGCGCTCCTTCTGGCCATCCTGGTAGGGCAGACGGTGACTTCCCTCATCCTGGTGCCGTATTTCCTGCAGGTTCTCTTTGGGATTCCCTGGCAGCCCCTGCTGGTGCCGCGCCTCATCGGGCAGGCCATCCACGTTCCGGTTTACGCCTTCTTCATCTACGCCCTGGTCCGGCGCGCCGACCTGGCGGGCAAACTGGGGTGGAACCACCAGTAGGACCACAGGACCAGAGAACAAAAGGAGCGGTTAACGCCGCTCCTTTTGGTGTTCTTGGCAGGGCGCAGGGGGGTGCCCTTGGCCGCTTGCGAAAAGCCCGTCCTTCATTTGTGGCAGATCGGCGGGGCGAACAATATTATGGAGTGAGAAGGAATGCGGGAGGTGGGCCTATGCCTTTGACGCTGGAGCAGATCATCTGGCTCCTTAACCTGGACCTTTCCTGGGAATACGCCGCCATGATCCAGTACATCCAGCACGCTGCCATGCTCACGGGGCCGGAATACACTTACGTGATCCAGGAGGAACTGCAGCACGCCCAGCAGGAACACGAGCACGCCGTGCGGCTGTCCGAGAAAATTCAGTACCTGGGCGGGGTACCTACGGTGCAGGTGCAGCAGATCCTCACTTCCCTGGATAACGTGGAGATGCTGCAGCAGGACCTGCAGGCCGAGCGCGATGCCTTGGCCCGTTACCTGCAGCGCATCGAGCAGCTTGAGACCCTGCACATGTACGACGTCGCCCAGGTGATCCGCGAGATCGCCGTGGTGGAGCAGGACCACACCATCGACCTGGAGAAGGCCCTGGGCATCCAAAAGGTCCGGTAGATTCTTATTCGTGGCGGCGATTAGGCGGGCCGGGCCGGAAGGATTGTGGCCGCCTTTACCTGGCCGATCGTAGGGCCCTTTGCTTCGCCGGATGGAGTAAATGGCCACAGCCAGTTTGCGCAAACGGGAAGAAGCTGTCCGGTGGAAGAAGCCGCTCCGCCGGTGGAAGCGCCTACTCCGCCGACGGCGGCTCCGCAACAGTAACGAAGTCTTACTTTCCGCCCTGCCCGGATATTGGGCAGGGTTTCTGCGTGTCCCCGGCCACAGCCCGGCGGCGATGAGGCGATAAGAGTGCTCTTCTCAGCTTCAGAGTAGAGGGCGGTACAGTAAAATCATCGTAGGCGGTGGGGGCCGGCGCAGCAGCGGTCCCTTTTACCTGCACTGATAACCTACGGGCCCGACGCGATCACCTGAAAGAGGGGGGTTGCATTTCAGCGAAAATGTGGTATATTTAAAGTGTAACAAGTGATCTACCAGTGAGCAAATGTTATAGCGGTGCCGGCTCAGAGACTACCACCTTGTGAGACCTGTAGTGGAGGAAGACACATGGAAGGCTTTGATAAGCGGTGCCTTGTGAAAATCGCCACGTATTACTACATTGACGGCTTAACTCAACAGGAAATCGCCCAGAGAATGCACATGTCGAGGCAGCGAGTGAGCCGAATGCTTAAGAAGGCCCAGGAACTGGGCATCGTCCGGATAGATATTGCACAGGTCAGCGAGTACTGCACAGAAATCGAGACCGAGCTTGAGAGGAGATTTGGGCTTAAGGAGGCAGTGGTTTTCAATCGGGGAGAGACGGAAGACCTTCTCGCGGCACTTGGACGTGAAAGCGCCAAGTTCGTTCTCGGCGTCGTAAAAGACGGCGATGTCATCGGTGTAACCTGGGGACGCGCGCTGGCATCTCTTGCGGACCATCTTGAGGGTGTTCCGCCTCGAGAAGTATCCGTGGTTCAACTGGTAGGTGGAGTAAACACGAAGAACGTTTCGATAAAGATGGACGAGATTACCCGAAGGATTGCCCAAAATCTCGGCGGCATTCCTTACCTTCTTTACGCGCCGGCTGTCGTGGACAGCGAGACGGTGAAGGAGTCGTTCATGTCGGACAATAGCATCCAATCAGTACTCGAGATGGCCAGGCGGTGTCGGTTGGCCCTTGTGGGCATCGGCAGTATGGATGCAGAGTCTACATTGGCCAGGGAACAATTCCTCTCGGGAGAGAAGCTTGAGGCACTGAGCAGGTATGGAAGTGTTGGAGACGTATGCCTTGAGTTCTTCGACATTCAGGGACGGCCGCTCAACAAAGAGTCGGGGCTTAACGTCGTCGGCATAGACCGGTCCACACTGAAAGAGATAGACGTGGTTGTGGGCATAGCTGCCGGACGGGAGAAGACCAGGGCCATACTGGGGGCCCTACGAGGGGGTTACCTGGATGTTCTGATCACCGACAGCGGGACGGCGGGCGAGGTCCTCAAGTTGGACAGGGCCTGAAATCTGGCTGACACCTCGCCTGGGAGAAAGCTGGGGGGGTGAAAGATGGACAGGCAGACGGCTGTCGGGCATGGGAGGTAGGTAGGAGGCTAGATGCGTAGGGGGGAGATGCGATGAAACGGAAGAACGGAAATAGCTTTGCTGGCTTGCTTCCACTGATTGTATTCCTGGCTCTTTTCGTGGGAACAGGTGTTATCACCGGAGATTTCAGTAAAATGCCGCTCCTGGTTGCCTTCATGATATCCGCGGGCTTTGCTCTGGTTCTGAATAAGCCAGGGGAACGGCTTTCTGTAACCAAAAAGATCGACATCTTCATGAGGGGTGGAGGGGAGCCGACTATCATTCTCCTGGTCGTAATCTTCCTGCTCGCGGGAGCGTTCTACTCGGTGGCTGACGCCATGGGCGCGGTCAAGTCCACTGTAAACCTGGGCTTGAGCATCCTGCCGCGCAACTTCATCCTGGCCGGCGTGTTTATGATCGGCTGCATAATCTCGTTTGCAATGGGCACGTCGATGGGAACGGTCACCGCAATTGCTCCCATAGCAATCGGCATCTCTCAGCAGAGCGGTATCTCGCTTCCTTTGATACTTGGAACCGTGATCGGTGGGGCGATGTTTGGAGACAACCTTTCATTTGTCTCTGATACCACTATCGCGGCCACAAGGACTCAAGGAGTGGGACTCAGGGACAAGTTCAAGATGAACGTCTTGATAGTGCTCCCGGCGGTTATTCTAACGATCGTGATTCTAATGTTTATCCCCGTTGGGAGTGCCACGATTCAGGTAGGTGAGTACTCAATCGTAAAGGTGCTCCCCTATCTCGCGGTTATCGTGACCGCGTTGGCCGGTCTGAACGTTATGGCCGTGCTTGGAGTTGGCGTTCTCATCGGGGCCGTTATCGGACTTGCGGATGGGTCCTTCAACCTCGTTGAGCTTCTGGGTTACATCCAGCGCGGAATGGGGTGGATGGAGGATCTCGCCGTAATAGCGATCATTATCGGCGGCATCGTGGAGCTGATGAAACACTATGGAGGAATAGGGTTCCTTCTCGAGCAGGTCACCAAGGGCATACGGGGCAAGAAGGGTGGAGAACTCGGAATTGCGGCTCTTGTGAGCCTCGTAGACATTGCAACGGCCAACAACACCATATCCATCATAACTGTGGGTCCGCTGGCGAAGAACATGTCGAAGAAATATGACATCGATCCGAGAAGGACTGCAAGTCTCCTGGACATCTTCTCTTCGGCATTTCAGGGTATCTTGCCGTATGGCGGCCAGCTGCTCGTGGCCGGTGGAATGGGTTCGATCTCCCCGATAGCCATTGCTCCGTACTGCATATACCCTATACTCATGGGCGTCATGGGCCTGTTGTCCATCGCTACTGGGATTCCCCGGTTTAAGGAACCGGCGGAGAACGTCTTTGAGGTAGACCAGGACAGTGAGGACTAGGATTGCGTCTTGTCTCCCCCGGCCGCGTTCCGGGGGAGACCGATTCTCGCCAAAGCTCTAGAATGACAATGGGCGTGGGGCCAACTCGTGTAACCATGGCCCACAGAGGGGGGTCTTCTGTGGCTGCACCCTATTTCTTGGGAATCGATGCAGGCACATCCAAGATCGGAGCAGTCCTATTCGACGTGAACGGGGAGGAGGTGGCCGGTGCTGAGGCGCGGGCTGAAGCGATCTACGACGGATGCGTAGCTGAACAGAACATGCGTAGGACCTGGACCATCCTTGCCGAAACGATCAGGCGGCTGATTGAAAAGTCGGGGGTTTTTCCGGACGAGATAGCGTGTGTGGGATTGGCCGCTCAGGGCGAAGGGTGCTGGCTTCTCGACAATTCGGGGGAGCCAGTGCGAAATGCCGTCCTCTGGAATGATGGACGGGCAGCAGAGCTGGTGAGGCGGATCAAAGAGAACCGCTCCCTGTATTCACGAATCAAGCAGGTGACCGGATCATTCCCTTTCCCGGGCGCTACGTCAGTGATACTGGCTTGGCTCAGGGCCAATGAGCCTGAGACTCTTCAACGCGCAAAGCACTGTGTGTTCGCCAAAGACTGGCTGCGCTACAAGTTGACCGGTGAAGTGTACCTCGAGGCTACCGACAGCTCGTCTTCCATCCTCGACCTGACCACCGGCGATATCGCCTTTGAGATTTTGACCGAGCTCGGCCTAGGCGATCATCTGGACATCTTTCCCAAGATCCTCAAGTCCGCGGACATTGCAGGGCACGTGACTTGCGAGGCCGCTCGTGCTACCGGGCTGAAGCCCGGGACGCCGGTGGTAGCCGGCATGTTTGACATCGTCGCGACCGCAGTAGGGGCTGGTGCCGTCAGGAAAAACGACACTTGTACCATCCTCGGAACCACGTGCGTCAACGAGATCGTGCGCGGCAGTATCGTTGACACTCCTGACAACGCTTCGGGGTTTGAATACCACGCCGTACCCGGGTTGTATCTCAATGTCATCGCCCCTATGGCGGGGACGCCTAACCTGGACTGGGCTGTCGGCAGCCTTTTCGCTCATGAGCTTGAGGCTGCTCGGAAGGACGGGAGAAGTATATTCGAGGACTTGGAGATGGGCCTTCAGGCCACACGCCCCGGAGCGTCCGGGGTGATATACCAACCCTATATTAGCTCCGGCGGAGAGCGGGCCCCGTTCTACAACCCCAATGCCAAAGCGGGATTCTTTGGGATATCATCGCAAACAACAAGGTTCGATCTCCTTCGTGCCGTCTACGAGGGAGTTGCCTTTTCGATAAAGGACTGCCTGCAGGGTGCCGAGGGCTCAGGCACAGTATTCCTGAGCGGTGGCGGAGCACGGAGCAGGTTCTGGGCTCAGATCATCGCCGACTGCACTGGCAAGGAGGTGGTGGTTCAAGATGCGAGCAACCTTACCGCAAAAGGTGCAGCCATTGCGGCCGGTATTGCGGCCGGGCTCTATGAGGACTTTGCGAAGGCTGCGACCGCAATGAGCAAGGAGAAGTATCGCCTGAGCCCAACCGAAAGGAACGTCGAACTGTACGACAGGCTGTTTGCGGTCTACAAGGAACTCAGGCTCCGCCACATGGAACTGTGGGACATGCGAAAAGAGATACTGGATGGCTTCAGCAGGGGTTAGATTGGAGGTATTGCGTTGAAGGCGCTACTGACTGCCGAGTTCGACATGGAATACCTTCCGCGGCTGGAATCTCTATGCGAGGTTACTGTTGCCGGATGGGGGAAGGAACATAGGAAGCTTAGTGAGGACGAGCTGATAGACCTTCTTCAAGGTCAAGACATCTTGATAACAAGCTACGACCCGGTGACCGAGAAAGTCATTCGGTCCTCGAACTCACTCAGGCTGATCATGTGTACCCGTTCAAACCCGGTGAACATCGATGTTCCTGCGGCATCCCGGCGTGGCATCCCGGTGGTCTACACTCCGGGACGCAACTCCGACTCCACCGCGGAATTCACCATAGCGATGATGCTCAATATTGCTCGCCAGATCCCCATGGCTTATAAGAGCCTGAAGGACGGCAAGTATCTAGCCAAAGGCGGGGTTAAAGGCAACAAGGCGTATGTTCTAGGCGAGGATGTGACGTGGGCGCTGGGGGAGGAAAGCCCTTACGTGGTTTTCAAGGGCGTTCAGCTCAAGGGCAAGCGTTTGGGCGTCATAGGCTACGGGAGAATTGGTCAAAAGGTGGCAGCGATAGCACGGGCGCTGGGAATGTACATCTACGTTTATGATCCGTACATGCCTGCCGTTTTCATCGATGACAACACGACAAAGAAGGTCTCCCTTCAGACCCTGTTGACCGAGTCTGACTTCGTAACATGCCACGTGAAGGTGACTAAGGAGACGAAGGGCCTTATCGGGCGCGAGGAGCTCAAGCTCATGAAACCGACCGCCTTTTTCATCAACACGTCGCGCGGAGCAGTGGTTGATGAGGAAGCCCTCATTGAGGCTCTAAGAAACCGGAAGATCCGGGGGGCTGCCCTTGACGTGTTCGAGTCAGAGCCCCTCGATCCGGACCATCCATTTGTCAAGGAGCTGGATAACGTTGTCATTACCCCTCACTTAGCCGGCGCCACTTACGATGTGCTCACGATCCACACGAAGATGATCCTGGATGAGCTGGAGAGGTTCATGAACGGTCAAAGGCTTCTATTCCAGTACACGGAGGTGCTGTGAGCGATGGATTACAGGAAACTGGGCTTCTGCAGCAAGGCGGTGCACGTTGGTTCTGATCCGTGTCCGGTCACCGGCGCACTGGTATCGCCGATATACCAGACATCGACTTACACCTATGAGAATACCGAAGAAGCAGGAAAGATATTCTCGGGAGAGAAGTTCGGATATCTCTACGGTCGCGACCACAGCCCTACGGAATACCAGCTGGAAGAGAAGATAGCCGCCCTGGAGGGCGGGGAGGATTGCAAGGCTTTTGCGTCGGGAATGGCGGCAATCGCTGCCACCATGTTTGCTCTCCTTGAGGCAGGTGACCACGTCATCTGCACAGACGTAGTGTATGGGGGAACGTACGGGCTGTTTACGAAGATCTTCAGCAAGTATAAGGTCGACGTCACCTTTGTGGATACCTCTGATGTTGCGGCAGTTGAAAAAGCCGTTCGCAAGAACACCAAGCTTGTCTATGTTGAAACTCCCGCAAATCCGACCTTGAAGTTAACGGACCTGGCAAAGGTTTCGGCTCTCTGCAGGAGTTTCGGCCTCAAGCTTGTGGTAGACAACACCTTCATGACGCCGTATTTCCAGCGTCCCCTCGAGTTCGGCGCAGACCTCGTGATTCATAGCGCCACGAAGTACCTTGGCGGGCATGGAGACGCCATTGCGGGTGCAGTGGTGGGACCCAGGGAGTTCATCAAAGAGGGACTCCACCAGCCTGTCACGAAGATCGGAGCCCTCATTTCGCCGTTTACGGCTTTCTTGATCCGTAGAGGGATTCAGACTCTTCCTCTCAGGATGGAGAAGCATAACGCGAATGCGATGAAGGTTGCGGAGTACCTGAGTTCTCATCCCAAGATCGAAAGGGTGAACTATCCCGGACTGCCTTCCCATCCCCAACATGAGCTGGCAAAGAAACAAATGTCCGGATTTGGCGGGCTCATAAGCTTTGAGGTCAAGGGTGGACTCGAAAAAGCACGAGCCTTTGTGGATGGCCTCGAGATGATAAGGTTGGCAGTTAGCCTTGGTGACGTCGGCTCATTGATACAGCATCCTGCGTCGATGACCCACAAGTCGGTTCCGCCGGAGGTCAGGCGGGCTACCGGAATCACGGACGGGCTAATACGGATATCTTGCGGCATCGAGGATGTGGAGGACATCATCGCTGACATCGACCAAGCTCTGAGCCGAATCTAGGGGGCATCTCAGTGAAAGTCGAGTTCCCGGCGGTATTTGGGCCTGTGGTGCCTAAACGAGGTGGGGCACCGGAAGAGGGCCGTGCGGAGTTGAAGTCCACTATCAGCGGACTTCGCTGACCCGAATGTGACTGAGATCGATGCCAAGGAAAACCTGGCCGAGTCAGCTGCCATCCTGCACGGGCATAAAAGGCTGTTTCACGTGCGCATCACCGTGCGCTGCCGCGGCTCGGTCAGGCTGTCGTAGAACCGATATACCAGGGAGCCGAAGTGGCCCACTATACCTAAGGAGGGTGCAGCAGGGTGCAGCAGATGTCGTTGCGGGTGAGCAAGGCTTTCAAAAGGCTCGTTGTAGAAGGCGGGCGAGAGATGATGAAAATGGGATTCACTGTGGGGACTTGGGGCAATATCAGCGTGAGAGACCCGGAGACTGGATATATATACATCAAGCCGAGCGGCATTGATTATAACAGGATAACTGAGGACGACGTGGTGGTCCTGGACAGCCGGGCTGAAGTCATCGAGGGGACCAGGAAGCCTTCTATAGAGAAGTACATGCATGTCGGCATCATGAATGCTCGGAAAGACGTCAATGCGGTCATTCACACTCATCCAGTCTACTCTTCAGTACTGGGTGTGAATCGAATGGAATTGCCAGGCATCAGCGAGGACTTCGTTCAGATCGTTGGTGAGAAGATGACGCTTTCCGATTATGCTCTTCCCGGGACGCGGGAGCTGGCTGATAACGTCGTGAAAGCTCTGGGCCCAAGAAACGCCGTGATGATTCCGAATCATGGAACAGTAGCCGTAGGTCCAGACCTTGGGACTGCCCTGAAGGTATGTCAGGTGGTGGAGAAAACCGCCCAGATATACATCCTAGCCCGGTCCATCGGGACTCCTCATTGTATATCTTCGGAGGACATCCGCGCCATGCAGGAGTTTGTACGAACTTCCTATGGGCAGTAACAGGACGGTGCCGGGCACCTGGGAAGAAGTCCCAGGTGCCCGGCACCTTTAAACGCAGGTTGCGGCTGGGAAGTTGGGAAGGAGGCGGCGGATCTTAAGCATCACACGCCCGCGGGGGTGGACAAGGCGCGGTAGACGACCTCAGAGATGCGGGCGATGGTCTCGACGCCGGCGGCGTTGGTGCTGAGCTGGTCAGTGAGTACCACCAGGATGTACGAGCGCTCCGGCAGGAAGAAGATGCCGGCGTCGTGCTCGAGGCGGTCCAGGTCCCCGGTCTTGTGGGCGATCACCACATCCTCGGGAAGATAGGCCGGGAGCTTGTTCCGGAGCTGCTGGCGCTTCATGATGTCGATGATGGTGGCGGAGGCGGCTGCGCTGACCACTTTTCCTTTCACCAGGAGCTTGAGGAGGCGGCCCAGGTCGCCGGCGGAGGTAAGGTTGTTGCGCCCGGCGCGCGCCGCCTCAAAGTCCATCATCTTGCGTTGGAGTACGGTGTTTTTGAGACCCAGCTCCGCGGCCAGCGTATTCACCGCCGCCATGCCGGCCAGGTCGATAAGCTGGTTCGTGGCGGCGTTGTCGCTCTGGATGATCATGAGGGTGGCCAGGTCGCGGATGGTAGGGCGAAGGTTCGGGTTGAGTTCGCTCAGCACGCCGCACCCGCCGACACGGTTGGCGGGGTCGATGGACACTTCGTCGTCCAGGCCGAACTTACCGGCCTCCGCCGCCTTGAGCACCGCCGCCAAGAGGGGGATCTTGATGGTGCTGGCGGAGGGAAAGACCCGCTCGGGGTTTATCGTAAACAATTCTCCCTGGCTGAGGTCCTCCAGGTAGACGGCGCTCCTCCCTTCCAACTGCCCCAGCAGGGCGAAGATTTCTTTTTCCGGAAACATGCTACCACCTCGCAATCAGAAGAGTGAGTAGACGAGCACGTAAAGGACCGTCCCCGCCACCAGACTTAATCCCAATTTGATCATCGACTTTAAGTCCTTGGAGCGGGCCAGGCCCATCTGGCCCAGCATGTCGGCACCGGGGTAGGCGAAGGAGGTCATCTGGGAACCGATGAGCAGGATGGCCGCCCATAACCCCATGGGGATACTCAGTTCACTGAGGAAAGCGCTGAACATCTTGTTGAGCAGTACGGCCTGGGCGACGGCCGCCCCGGAGATGCCGAACACGCCCACCAGGGTGGTGAAGAGGGCGAACACCGTCTTGCCGCTGGACTCGATGATGGGCTTTAACAGCTCGACCAGGGCCGCGAAGGCTCCCGATTTCTCGACAAAGGCCAGGAAGGGTTCGAAGAGCACGAACATGATAAAGAGCCAGACCAGGCGGCCGCAGCCTTCCATCATGGCATCGAAGATTTCGCCCATCTTCAGGCCACCGGCTAGGCCGGTGGTGATGGCCGCAGTGAACATAACCACGACGGCGTAAGAGGCGCCACCCTTGACGATCATACCGTAAACGAGAAGGGCTGCCAGGGTGAGGAGAAAAGTTGCCGTAGCCCGTTTTACCTCGGGGGTGGCTACGTAAGTGTCACTGACTCTCACCACATCCGCCCCATAGGTGTAAACGTCGCGCGTAGCGCGCTGGATGCGGAGGGCCATAAAATAGGTGATCACCCAGCAGATGACGGAAACGGGGAGACCGGCCGTCAAGAGCACCTGCGGGTAGCTGAGCCCGGTTAGTTCCATGAGCGTCACCATCGGCGGGGTGAACGGTCCCAAGAAAAGCCCGGACTGGCCTGCCCCCTGGAAGATGGCCGCCAGTGTGCTGGGGGTGATGCCGATGGCGGCCACCAGCGGGATGACGATGGGCGCCAGGATGGCGTTGGCCCCGGCCAGGGTGCCCAGGAGTGAGACCAGGATGACCGAGGTGGCCATGGCGGCGACAACGGCCTTGGCTTCGGTATTGACGCCGATGCGGTGCATTACCACATTCACGATGTTTTCGGCGACCCCGGTGCGCCTCAGCACTGCCCCCAGGCCGGAGCCGAGCATGATGATCAAACCGATAAGTGAGAGAAAGGAGCCGAGGGCCTCGGCAATGACGCCGCCTAAACCGAGCAGGGGCTGGTTGGTCATGATGGCTCCGAGGAGCACGCAGACGAAGACGTTTACCACCGGGTGCACTTCTTTGAAGGCCAGGATGATGTAAATGATGAGTGGCAAGAGGCCGAGGATGGGCGGAAGTCCTAGGATCATGCCGGTTACCTCCTTTTGTGGGGTTTGGTGATCGGGTTGAGCCGCTGCGTTACACCATGGATCACCCCCTTAACAAGAAAATCCAACCCGAAGGGCCGGCGGCAGCACCGTGCCCTTTCAGGCTGGATTTCGCCTGCGCAAGCCCCCCGACCAGGAGGGGGAAAGGTTCAGGCAAAGCAGCCTTTTATCTCACCCTCGTCTCGTCCCGACTGCCATATTCGCCGCCCTGCTTTTATATTCCTGCTACTCGCCGCATTTTTCTGTGTAGGTTAAGTTACGGGGCGGGTGGGAAACACGTCGAAACAAGGCAGGAGGAACTGGCTTCCATAATGTGGAAGCCATGAATGGAAAAACTTGTATAAGGGGTGTTGCAGGTGCTGAGGCGGCAGAGGAGCGCCTGGTTGTACCTTGCGGTGGCGGCTGGGCTGTTCTTAACGGCGGCTCAGTCAGGCCGACCGGTTTTGGGTGCCGCCGGTACGGCCGGCAGGGCCCAGGGCGCCCCGGAAACGGGTAGAGGGAATCTTCAGGAAGGAAGAGGCCTTCCCGACGCCACCGGCGTGCTGCTGGCTGCAACGGGAGAAACCGCCGGCCTTTGTCCCGCCAAGGCCCTGGTTCTGGCGCTGGGCGGGCAGGTGTGCGCGAGTGCGGAGGGGGAGCTTGTGGCCCGTTTGCCGGGAGGGGAATTAAGGCTGGCGGCGGGAGAGCAGCGCGCGCTGTACGGCGGGGACCAGTATGTTCTGGCTTCGAGCCCGGTGGCGGGCGAGGACGGCTTGTACCTGGCGGCACCGGAGCTGGCCAGGCTCCTCAACCTCGAGGTTAGACAGCAGGTAGAGGAAGCGCTCTTTTTTGCTCCCGGAGGGAAGGAGGAGGCGAGGCTGCTTGAGGCCCGGACGTACGCCGACGGACCGGCCTGGTACCTCGTCGGGCGCGTGCGGAACGCTGGGAAACGGGCTCAGGAACTGGTACGGGTCTCGTGGGAGGTCGGAAACAGCGCCGGGGAGGTGGTTTCGTCAACGGCCGGGTACATCAACCACCTCAATCAGGGCGAGGCCAAGGCTTTCAAGCTGCCGGCGCCGCTCAGGGGCGATGCAGCCTGGTATCGCATCGACACGGCCGCCGGCTTTCCGGGGGGACCGCGCGAACTGCAACTGACAGCTACGGCAGAACGGTATGACGACCGCCCGGCCAGCTACCTGAGTCTTCTTGGCCGGGTACAGAGCACAGGGCGTGCGGGTTACGACTTCCTTAAGGTGGTGGTGGAATTCTATGACGCGCGCGGCCGGCTGGTGGACGTGGACAGCGCCTTCATAAACTGCCTGGACCCCGGGACGAGTGCGTCCTTCACGGTTTACACGCCGCGCCTGGAGGCGACCAGCTGGCGGATAAAGTTCGATTAAGGAGATTTGCTTGACCCGGCCCGGGGCCCAGCCTATAATTGAAGCGAGGAACGGCGTGAACAAGCACGGGAGGAGAGTGTGAGGTGCAGGTAACCACACACAGCGTTGCGGAGACGGACGCAATGGGCACCCTCCTGGGCGAGAAACTGGAGCGGGGCATGGTGGTGGCACTTACCGGTGAACTGGGCGCCGGCAAGACCGCCTTCGCCCGGGGGGTGGCCCGCGGGCTTGGGGCGAACGGCCCGGTGACCAGCCCTACCTTTACCTTGATTCAGGAGTACGCCGGCCGGTTGCCGTTGTATCATTTTGATGTTTACCGTCTAACAGACCCGGCCGAGCTGGAAGAACTCGGCTACGAGGAGTATTTAGAAGGTGACGGCGTGTGCCTCGTTGAATGGGGCGACACGGTGCGGGACTGGTTGCCGGCGTCCTACTTGGAGGTACACCTCAGCGGGTACGACACCACCCGGACCCTCACCTTTATTCCCCACGGCAGCCGTTACGAAAAGTTGGTTGAGGAGCTGAAGGTACTTGTGGATGCTGGCTTTAGAGACGGCCACCCCGGCCGCCAGCGTGGCCCTGCTGAATGATGACCAGGTGGTGGTGGAACACCACGAACGCTCCCGGCGGCGTCATGCCGAGAGCGTTGTTCCCACAATTGAGGCGCTGCTCAAGGAGCAGGGCCTGAAGCCGGCGGATCTGGGCGCCGTGGCCTGCGGCCGGGGACCAGGCTCTTTCACCGGGCTCAGAATCGGCCTCAGTACGGCTAAAGGGCTGGCCCAGGCTCTAGGGCTCCCCCTTATCACCGTGAGCACGCTCGATATCCTGGCGGCCGCTGTTTTTTTCCCGGACGGTTTGGTGGCCCCGCTGCTCGATGCCAAGCAGGGACACATTTATGTGGCCTTTTATGAGGGAATTGAGAACATGGGATCCTGCGTCCGCCCTGCGGGCGGCTACCTGGCCCTGCGCCCGGCGGAGGTGGCCGCCGAGGCAGCGCGGCTGGCGGCGGGGAGGGAAGTGACGGTGTGCGGCGATGGCGCGCCCTTGGTGCGGGAGGCGCTGGCGGCGGCCGGGGTGACCGTGCGGGAGCTGCCGCCTGCCTTTAACTACCCGCGGGCGGGGGTACTGGGCAGGCTTGCTTTGGCCCGGCTGGGGCGCGGCGTGAGCGGCGATCCGGCGGCAGCCGAGCCGCTCTACGTGCGGCGGGCTGCGGCTGAACTGGCCCGGGAGGCCGAGCATGGAACCTGCTCGTGAGGTGCGGATAGAACCCATGACGGTGGACGATATCCCCGGCGTGCTGGAGGTGGAGGTGGAGTCCTTTACCACGCCGTGGAAGCGGGACGCCTTTTTCTTTGAGCTCCTGCACAACAAAGTAGCCCACTACCTGGTGGCCAAGGCCGGCGACCGGGTGGTGGGCTACGGCGGGATGTGGATCCTGGTGGACGAGGCGCACGTGACGAATATCGCCGTTCACCCGGACTGGCGCCGGCGCGGCGTAGGCGAGACGCTGCTTAAGCGCCTCCTGGCCGAGGCCAAGGAGCACGGTGCGGACCGCATGACCCTGGAGGTGCGCAAATCCAACTGGAGCGCGCGCCGGCTTTACGAAAAGCTCGGCTTCGTCGTCCTCGGCTGCCGCCGCAACTACTACAGCGAGACTCACGAAGATGCGTTGATAATGTGGAAGTACGACCTGTAAACGTGCAAAAAGGGAGCCCCCTGCCTTGAGCCGGGCAGGGAAAGGCTCCCTTGTTTGTTGCGGGCGTGCTCAGGGCTGCGCGGGCGCCGCTAGTCGGCGGCAAGGAACCTTGCCGCCACCCCGGCCAGGATGGTGACGCCGGTTTCCAGCGCCGCTTCGTCGAAGGTGTACTTGGGGTGGTGGGCCAGGGGTAGGATGCCCCGGCTTTCGTTTTTCGCGCCCAGCCAGAAGAAGGCGCCGGGCACCTGCTCCAGGTAGTAGGCAAAGTCTTCGGAACCCATCACCGGGCGCGACAGGCGCTCGACGTTTTCGGCTCCTAAAAGGTCGCGGCCGACTTCCTCCACCAGGGCCACCAGGGTGTCGCTATTGATCACCGGCGGCAGACCCCACTCGTAGCGGCAGGTGCAGGCGGCGCCGGCGCTCTGGGCGATGCCCCGGGCCGTGCGCTCGATGAGTGCGGGCAGTTTCTTTCTGACTTCCGGGGTTAGGGTGCGCACAGTGGCGGCGAATTCCACCTCGCCGGGGATGATATTGGGCGCGGTGCCCCCGTGAACGGTGCCCACGCTGATGACCGCCTGGTCGAGCGGGTCCACCTGGCGGCTGACGATGGTCTGTAGACCCAGGATCACCTGGGCCGCGGTTACCACCGGGTCGATCGCCAGGTGGGGCGTGGAGCCGTGGCCGGCCTGCCCGGTGATAGTGAGGTAGGCGTAGTCGGCGGCCGCCATCATGGGACCGTAGGTTACCCCGATGTGGCCCGCCGCTACGCTGGGCCAGAGGTGCAGGCCGAAGACGGCGTCGACACCCTCAAGGGCGCCGGCCTCGCGCAAGGCTAGGGCACCGCTGGGAAGCTTCTCTTCCGACGGCTGGAAGATGAACTTCACGTTGCCGCCAAGGCTTTTCCGCAGCCCCGCCAGGACCTTGGCCGCGCCCAGCAACATGGCGGTATGGCCGTCGTGGCCGCAGGCGTGCATCACGCCGGGGTTTTCTGAGGCGAAAGGCAGCCCCGTGTCCTCGCTGAGCGGGAGGGCATCCATGTCCGCCCGGAGGGCCACGGTCTTGCCGGGCCTCCCACCTTCGAGGACGGCCAGAACACCGGTCCCGGCGACGCCCGTCTCGACCTTAAGGCCCAGGCGGGCCAAGTAATCCGCCGCCACCTGGGCGGTGCGCTTTTCGGCGAAGGCCAATTCCGGGTGGCGGTGAAAATCCCGCCGCAGAGCCACCACCTCGGGGAAAAGAGCGTGCGCCCGCTCCCGAATGGCGTTTAAGAGATCGTTCACCTTAAGGACTTCCTTTCCGGACTAAGAGTGGGTAACGCAGAAAGGCCGGGCCGTCTGTGCCTTAGAGGTTGATGAAGGCACCGGGACCGAGCGGCAGGCCGAGGAAGAACCAGGCCACAAAGAGCAGGATCCAGAAGATGGCAAAGAAGATGGTGTAAGGCAGGAGTAAGGAGATCAGGGTGCCCATGCCGAGGTCTTCGTCGTACTGCTGAGCGAACCCGAGGAGAATGGGGAAGTACGGGAGCAGCGGCGTAATGGGGTTGGTGATGGAGTCGCCGATACGGTACGCCAGCTGGGTGAAGGCCGGGTGGTAACCCAGCAGCATGAACATGGGGACGAAGATGGGTGAGAGGATGGCCCACTTGGCGGAGGCGTGGCGATGAGGATGTTGATGAGGCAGCTCACGACGATAAAGCCGATCAAGAGCCCCAGCCCGGTGAGGCCGATGTTTTGTAGAAACTCCGCGCCCTTGATGGCGATGATGGGCCCCAGGTTGCTCCACTGGAAGAAGGCGAGGAACTGCGCGGCGACGAAGGCCAGCGCCATGAAGGGCCCCATCTCAGCCAGCGCTTTGCTGATCATGGCGCTGGTGTCTCTTCCGGACTTGATGGTGCCCGCGGCGTAACCATACGCCAGACCTGGAATGAGGAAGAGAAACATGGTGATGGGGATGATGCTGTCCATGAAGGGGGAAATCACCAGGGAGTGGGTCTTGGGGTCGCGCAGGAGGCCGTTCGTGGGAACCGTTAGGAGAAGGAGAAGGGCCACGTAGAGGACCGTCGCCAGTGCGGCGGCCTTGAGGCCGCGCGCTTCGCCGGCCTTGAGCGGCTCAGCGGTAACTGACTCGCCCTGCCAGGGGCCGAGGCGCGGTTCGACGATGTGGTTGTTGACCCAGGTGGCGAGCGGGGTGAAAACCAAGGTGGCCGCAATGAGGAAGAACCAGTTGTTGGCCGGGTTGGTGATAAAGTTGGGGTCGATGAGCTGGGCGGCTTTCTGGGTGAAGCCGGCGGCCAGAGCATCGGTCATGGTGATGAGAACATTGGCAGAAAAGCCGCCGGCGCACGCCGCGTAGGCCAGGGCCATGCCGGCCAGGGGGTGGCGGTGCAGACTGAGAAAGACCATGGCCGCGATGGGTGGAAGGACGATGAAGGCGGAATCACCGGCAGCATTGCCGAGAATGCCGAAAAAGATGATGGTAGGAACAATGAGGGCTTCCGGTGCTTTAATCACGGCCGTGCGCATGAGGGCGGAGATAAGGCCGGACTTGTCCGCCACGCCGACGCCGACCATGGTGACCAGGACGAGGCCCAAGGGCGGGAAAGAGGTGAAGTTTTTCACCAGACCGGTGAGGATTTTTACCAGGCCCGGGCCGCTGAGGAGGTTCACCGCCTTGATGACCTCCTTGGTACCCGGGTTGACCGCCTCCAGGCCGGCGCCGGCCGCGACGTAGGAACCGATGAGTGCCAGGACGCAAAAAACGGTGAAGAGGGTCAGGGGATCCGGCAGCTTGTTGCCGAGGTACTCAACCACGTCGAGAAAGGCATTAAACAAGCCGCTGGGTTTCGCCGCCTTGACAGGCGGTGCCACGGTGCGCACAGCTAACAGCTCCCTTCGTATGCATGTCTGCCGGCGCTGCGGGGCGCCGACGTACCGTAGCAACACAACGAACATATTAAATTCAACCTTCACCTGGCGATTTCCTGCTGAGGCACCAACAGCGTAAGGTATGCTGACAAATAAAAGCGTACCGCGGCAGGGAGCCGCCTGCCGACACGGCTACGGTCCGGCGCTTGGGCGGCGCCGCTTCCGTGAGGGAGCGGAACGCATAGGCCAGGGGTATCGCGAGCGGTTGCCCCGCCTCCCCTTAGACCGCCGGGGCGACGGATGCTGCGGCCTTGTTTGCGGCGTCTTCCGGCACGCCGGTTGGCGATGGCCGCCGGCGCGAAGGACGCCGCAGAAAAGAGTTCCCCCAGGGCAAGCGTGGTATCCGGGTACGCCCCCGTGCCGAACGGATTCGCGGTCTTGCCGTCCGCCCCGGAAAAATAGGCCCCCCAGGTGGGCGCAAGAAAATGGTATAATGGCCTCAGGTGATAACATGCGGGGTAAAGCCTTAAGCCTAAGGACACTGATCATCATTCTGGTGACGGCGGTGGTGGTATCTTCCCTCGCCTTGGTGGCCTTTCTTACTGCGCAGGTCATGGAGCGCAACATGAAGGACCAGATCGGCCAGAATGCCTTGAGCGTGGCCCGCCTGGTGGCCTCCCTCCCCGAGATCCGCGCGGCCTGCCAGGCGCCGGACCCGGCGGCGGCCTTGGGCCCCCTGGTGGACAAAGTGCGGGAGCGCAGCGGGGCGGGCTTCGTGGTGGTCATGAATATGAACGGTATTCGCTACACGCACCCCAACCCGGATCTGGTGGGCCGGCGTTTTACCGGCGGGGACGAAGGCCCCGCCCTTAGAGGCGCCGAGTACTACTCGGCGGCGGTGGGGGTGTCCGGGCCGTCCATCCGCGGGTTTGCGCCGGTGTACGACGCCGGCGGCCGGCAGATTGCCGTTGTGGCCGTAGGCATCTTCCAGAGCGGCCTCTACCGGGCGCTGCGGGAGCTGCGCTGGGCCGTCCTCAGCACGGCGGTCTGGGGGCTGGTGGTGGGCCTTATCGGCGCCGTGCTCCTGGCGGCGCGGATCAAGCGGGCCATCTTCAACCTGGAACCGCTGGAGATCGCCACGTTGCAGCAGGAACAGCAGGCCATGCTTTACTCCCTGCGCGAGGGCATCATCGCCATCGGCAGCGACCAGCGCATTGCCCTCATCAATGAAGAAGCGCGGCGCATCATGGGCCTGGGACCGGAGTGCGTGGGCCGGCCCATCGAAGAACAAGTCCCATCGACGCGGCTACCCGAGGTGCTGGCCAGCGGACGGCCGGAGTACGACCAGGAGCAGCTCATCAACGGCCGGGCCATTCTCACCAACCGGGTACCCGTGGTGGTAAACGGGCGGGTGGTGGGGGCACTGGCGACCTTCCGGGACCGTACCGAGATCCAGGGGCTCATGGAAGAACTGACCGGCGTCAAGCAGCTGGTGACGGCGCTCCGGGCCCAATCCCACGAGTTTATGAACAAGCTGCACACCATACTGGGCCTCATTCAGCTGGGAGAATACGAGGAAGCAGCGCGTTTCATCAACCAGACCAGTCACCAGCAGCAGCGGCTGGTAAGCCTGGTGGTGCGGCGGATCAAGAACCCGGCCGTGGCCGGGCTGCTTCTGGGCAAAATCGCCGAGGCGCGCGAGCGTCAGGTGAAGCTTGTCATCCGCCCGGACAGCCACCTGGAGGAGCTGCCGCCCCTGTTTGACACCTATCAGATGGTGGCGGTGCTGGGCAACCTGGTGCAGAACGCCATCGAGGCGGTGGAGCAGCTGCCGCCGGCGCGGCGCGAGGTGGCAGTGTCGGTCTATAGCCGGCCGCACCGCCTGGAGCTTTTTGTGCATGACCGCGGCCCTGGCATCCCGCCGGAGCTCCGCGCCCACATCTTCACGCCCAACTTCTCTACCAAGGAAGGGGCGCGCGGTTTGGGCCTGCACCTGGTGAAGGAGCACGTGAACGCCGCCGGCGGGCGCATCCAGCTGCGCACCTCGCGGCGCGGCACTTCCTTCCGGATCACCATCCCGGGCGGGGAAGGGGGGCAGGCAGCATGAACGAGCTTGTCCGGGTACTCATTGTGGAAGACGATCCCATGGTGGCGGGAATAAACCGGAAATACACGGAGAAGGCGGGCCGTTTTCAGGTGATCGGCCTGGCCGCGAGCGGCGAAGAGGCGGTGGCGGCGGTGCGGGAGAAACGCCCCGACCTGGTGCTGCTGGACGTCTACCTCCCGCGCGGCAACGGCCTGGAGGTGCTCAAGGGCATTCGGGCGGCGAACATCGCTGCCGATGTCATCCTCATTACGGCGGCCCAGGATGTGGCCACGGTGGAGGAGGCGCTGCGCTACGGCGCGGTGGACTACATCATCAAGCCGTTCGATTTTGAACGGCTGGCCCGGACGCTCAGCGCGTACTGCGAGCGCCGGCGGCGCCTGGCGGAGCACCAGAAGCTGGCCCAGGAAGAGATCGACCGCTTGGTGCAGGGCGCAGCCGTAACGGCGGCTCCTACGGGGCTGCCCAAGGGGATCGACCCGTACACCTTGGAACAGGTGCGCGATTACCTGGCCCAAAACGCGCGCGGCTACTCGGCGCAGGAGACGGCGGCCGGCCTCGGACTGTCGCGGATCACGGCGCGCCGCTACCTGGAGTTCCTGGCGGCCGCCGGGGAAGTGGAGGTGGAGCTGGAGTACGCCGCCGTAGGGCGGCCGGTAAAACGATATCGCAAGGCTTAACTTTTGCCCGCCCACTGGGTGGGCCATACTAGGCATGAGGTGAAGGGATTGGACGGCGGAGAGATCATTCTTGGCATCGAGACTTCGTGCGATGAAACCTCGGCGGCGGTGGTCCAGGGCGGGCGGCGCCTCCTGGCCAACGTCATCTCCTCGCAGGTAAACCTGCATGCCCTTTACGGCGGCGTAGTGCCGGAGCTGGCGTCGCGGCGGCATGTGGAGCTTATTGTCCCGGCTGTGGCAGAGGCGCTGAAAGAAGCCGGCTTAAGCTTCGCCGACCTGGATGCAGTGGCGGTGACCTGCGGCCCCGGGCTGGTGGGGGCGCTCCTGGTGGGCCTCTCCTACGCCAAGGCGGTGGCGCTGGCGCGCGGCGTGCCTCTGGTGGGGGTGCACCACACCGCAGCTCATATTTACGCCAACCTGCTGGTGCACCCGGAGCTGGAGCCGCCTTTTCTCAGCCTGGTGGTCTCAGGCGGGCACACGTCCCTGGTGTATGTGCGCGCCCCAGGGGCCTACGACCTTTTAGGTCAGACGGTGGACGACGCCGCCGGTGAGGCCCTGGACAAGATTGCGCGCGCCCTGGGACTGGGCTATCCCGGTGGCCCGGCCATCGAGCGGCTGGCGCGGGAGGGCGACCCCGAGGCTTTGCCGCTGCCGCGGGCGGTGGTGCGGGAGCACCCGCTCGACTTCAGCTTCAGCGGGCTCAAGACGGCAGTGCTGAACTACCTTAACCACCTGAAGCAGCGGGGGGAGGAGCCGAACAAGGCCGATGTGGCGGCCAGCCTGCAGCGGGCGGTGATGGAAGTGCTGGTGGAGCGGGCGCTTACGGCGGCCGAGCTCACGGGCGCCCGTCGGCTTGTGCTGGCCGGCGGCGTGGCGGCCAACGGTGAGCTGCGCACCCGGCTGGCGGAGCAGGCGGCCCGGGCGAATCTCCAGGTGCTGGCGCCGCCGCCGGCGCTCTGTACGGACAACGCGGCCATGGTGGCCTGCGCCGGGTACTTCTACCTTCAGCATGGTCTTACGGCGCCCCTGTCCCTGAATGCTTTCGCCAACCTGCCGCTGGGGGCGGAGCAGGGCTGGGGAAAACGTGGGGAAAAAGAGAGCGCCCGCGGCAAAAAATAAGGCCGCTGCCCGGCCGGTTTTCCCCGCCTAGGCGGCAGGTCTTCCTGTGGATTCTGGGGAAAGGTGGGCAAAACCCGCCCAGCCCCAGGGGTTTTCTGTGGATAACCCTGTGGATTTTGTGGATTGTGGGAATGATTGTTCGCTGAGTAGCCTCTTTTTACGGTATATGTGGGGCGAATAGTAAATAGAACCTGAAAACGGGAAAAAGGTGAGGTGAAGTGCGATGCGGCCGGTGCTCCTTTCTTTTGGCTCCCTACACATCTACAGCTGGGGTTTTCTCCTGGCGCTGGCCACGCTGTTGGGCGCCTTGGGGGCGGTCGAGCTGGCGCGGCGCTCGGGCTGGGAACACCCGGACGCCGTCCTTGACGTGGCGCTGGGGGCGGTGCTGGCGGGAGTGGTGGGGAGCCGCCTCAACTACCTGCTCTTGTACCGGGCGGCCGAGTTCTGGCGGCGGCCCTGGATCTTCTTTCAGTTTTCCGCCGGCGGCCTGGTATTTCACGGCGGCTTGGCCCTGGGCATACTCGCAGGCGGGTATCTCGCCCGGCGGCGGGGCCTGGGCTTTTGGACCACGGGCGATGTGCTGGCGCCTTTTCTCGCGGCCGGGTACGGCCTGGTGCGCGTGGGCTGCTTTCTTAATGGCTGCTGCTACGGGCGTGTAACCCACGTCCCCTGGGCGGTGGTCATTCCCGCCCTGGCCGACGGCCTGCCCCGCCACCCGTCGCAGCTTTATGCCGCCGCCCTGGGGCTTTTCCTCGGCGTGCTCCTCCTTCTTTTCTACCGGCGGCGGCCCTTCAGCGGGGCGGTTTTCCTGGCCTATATGGGCGGTGGCGCCCTGGAACGCATCATTGAGGACTTCTTCCGGGATACGCTGATGTATAGCGCCAACTTTACCCTGGCGCAGGTGGTGAGTGCGGGCGTTTTCCTGGTGGCCGTCGCGCTTTACATCTGGCGCAGCCGCCGGGCGGCGCGGGAGAAAAGCCTGGGGGCGACCCAGTAGTGGCGCGCCGGCCGGCACCGGAGTGGGAGCTGGCGGCGGCTGCGGCCCGGGGCATTCTACCTGTAACCTCGGCCTGCAACGTGCGCTGCCTTTTCTGCAGTCACCGCCAGAACCCGCCCGGCCTGGAGACCTACTTTCTGCCGCACCAGTCGCTGGCTGCCATTAAAGAGCGCGCGGCCCTGCTCGACCCCGAAAAGCCGATCGTGGTCGGTGAATCGGTGACCCGCATCCTGGAGGGAGAACCATTCCTCAACCCTGACCTGCTTGCCATCCTGACCTGGCTGCGGCACCGCTTTCCAGAGACGCCGCTGGCGCTCACCACCAACGGCACGCACCTCACGGCCGCAGCGGTGGCGCGCCTGGCGGAGCTTAAGCCGCTGGCAGTCACCCTCTCGCTCAACAGCGCCAGCGAGCGCGGCCGGCGCCTGCTTATGGCCGACCCGGACCCCGCCGTGGCCCTGGAAGCACCCGCGCGGCTGGCGGCGGCCGGCCTGCCTTTTACCGGGAGCGTGGTGGCCATGCCGCACGTGGTGGGCTGGCGGGATGTGGAAGAAACGGTGCGCTTTCTCGCCCGGGCTGGGGCGGAGACGGTGCGCGTGTTCCTGCCGGGCTACACCCGCCTGGCGCCGCCGGAGCTCAGGCTGCCGGCGGGCATGTGGAACCAGCTGCGCAGGCGGGCGGCAGCCTGGCAGGAGGGACTAGGGACGCCGGTTCTTGTCGAGCCGCCGGGTTTAACCGACCTTAAGGCCAGCATTCACGGCGTGCTGCCTGCTACGCCGGCGGCTGCCGCCGGGCTGAAGGCGGGGGAGACCATCGTTCGCCTCGCCGGGAAGGCGGTGTTTTCGCGCGTGGCCGCCTTCCAGTGCCTGAAGGCGGGCGGGGCAGTGGAGGTGGAGGTGCTCTCAGAAGGCGGGACCCGCGCCGTGCGGCTGGAAAAGGAGCCCGGAGCGCGCTCCGGGCTCGTCTTCGATTACGACCTGGCTCCCGAGGCGTGGCAGGAGTTTTGCCGCCTTATCCGGCGGGAGCGGGCGCAGCGGGTGGTGGTGGCGACTTCCGAGCTCGCGGCACCGCTGGTGGCGGCGGCCGCCGGACGCGAGAACCTTCCCTGTGAGCTCAAGCTGTTGCCGGTGCCCAGCCGCTTCTTTGGCGGCAGCATCGCCTGTGCCGGGCTCCTCACGGTGGCCGATTTCCGGGCGGCCATCGGCGAGCTGGCGGCGGATCTTATTGTCCTGCCCGGCATCGCCTTCGACCAAAAAGGCCGGGACCTGGTAGGGGAGCTCTACCTGGAAGCGGCGCCGGGACGGAAGGTGGCTCTGCTGGAGACCTGATCCGGCGGCCGGTGAGTCAGTGCACGTGGTAGGTAAGGCGATTACACCCCGCCCTTAATTTCAGCGTATTTCCCCACCTGCGCGCAGAAGGTTTCCACCTGTGACCGGGGTAAGGCTACGGTGAGCTGCGCCTCTTCCCCGTAAGCGGAAGCGACGACCGTCCCGCCCAGGCGCCCCAGCCAGTACAGACAGCGGTCCAGGTGCGGGTAGGCCACCCGCAGGCTGAGGCGGCGGGTGATCACCTTGTCGACCTGACCGGCGGCGTCGAGCGCGGCGCCGGCTGTACCGCCGTAGGCGTCGATGAGGCCGCGCACTCCCAGCTTCTTGCCGCCGAAGTAGCGCGTCACCACCACCGCCGTCTGGGTGAGGTCCCGGCTGAGGAGGGCACGGAGGATGGGCTCGCCGGCGGTGCCGCTCGGTTCGCCGGCGTCGCTGGCGAAGCGAATGTCACGCTCCGGGTCCACGCGGTAGGCCCAGGCGTTGTGCGTGGCCTGGCGGTGTTCCTGGCTCACCTGAGCGATAAAGGTTTTGGCTTCGGCTTCACTTTCCACCGGGCGCGCCCGCCCGATAAAGCGGGAGCGCTCGATTTTTATTTCCACCTGCGCCTCGTGGGCGCTGGTGCGGTAAGTGTCCATACGTTCAACCTCCCAGCAGCTAGGAAACGCCTGCTTTTATTCTATATCAGGATCTGAGTGCGGCAAAAGCCCTCTGCCGGGACAAGTCTCCTATTGACTTCCAGGAAACTTGGACTGTATAATTAAGTTGTCGGCAACCGTGACAAGGAAGACAAGTTATGGGAGGAGCGGCAGGTGGGCAGGGCGCTGCACGGGTATTCCGGCAGGGAAGGAATACGGACTGTAAGGTGAGGGGGGAAGCCAGTGGTTACCTTTGAGCATGTGACCAAAACTTACAAGGGCGGCACCCAGGCGGTGCGCGATCTCAACTTGACCATCGAAAAGGGCCGGTTTGTCGTCTTAATCGGCCCGAGCGGCTGCGGCAAAACCACGACCCTTAAGATGGTCAACCGGCTTATCGAACCCACGTCGGGCGAGATCTACCTGGAGGGGCGGAAAACAAGCACCCTCAATCTGGTGCAGATGCGGCGCAACATCGGCTACGTTATCCAGCACATCGGGCTCTTGCCTCACCTGACGGTGGCTGCCAACATCGCCTTGGTGCCGGAGCTAAAGGGCTGGCCGCGCAAAAAGCGCGAGGAACGGGTGGACGAATTGCTTGCCATGGTCGGCATGGACCCGGCCGTGTACCGTAACCGTTTTCCGGCCCAGCTTTCCGGCGGGCAGCAGCAGCGCATAGGGGTGCTCCGGGCGCTGGCGGCGGACCCGGAGCTTATTCTTATGGATGAACCCTTCGGCGCGCTGGATCCTTTGACGCGCGAGCAGCTGCAGCTTGAGTTCAAGCGCCTCAAAGAGCGGCTCAAGAAAACCATTATCTTTGTAACCCACGACATGAACGAGGCCCTGCTCCTGGCCGACCGCATCATCCTCATGAAAGACGGCGTGGTGGTCCAGGACGATACGCCGGAGGGGTTGCTGCGCCACCCGGCCAACGACTTTGTGGCCAGTTTTGTCGGTCGCGCGGCTCAGCCGCAGGCAGCTGCAGACCTCCTGGTGCGGGATGTGATGAACCCTGCACCGGTCACCATTGAGGCCGAGCGTGGCCTGGGCGAAGCCCTGAAGCGCATGCAGAAGTACAAGGTGGACAGCCTGCTGGTGCTGAGTGACGGGCGGCTCATGGGCCTGGTGCAGGCGCGCGACCTTTACCCGTACCTCCTGAAAGACGAGACGGTGCCGGTGGCACAGGTGGCGGTGCAGGCGGCGGTTACCGTATCTCCCGACCTGCCCCTCAGTCAGGCGGCGGAGAAACTGACAGCCGGCGGGGCGTACCTGGTGCCGGTGGTGGGCGACGATGGGCGCCTCCTGGGCGTGCTCACGCGGGCCAGCCTGGTGGGCGTGCTGCTCGACGCTTGGAACGGCGGCAGCGGTTCAACAGAAGAGAAGAAGGCAGCGGCCGGAGGAGGTGGGGCGAAGTGACGTGGATCAAAATGTGGCAGTACCTGGTGGATAATCTGCCTGAAGTGCTCCTCGCCATCCAGGAGCATGTTTTGCTGCTGGTCGTTTTTCCGGTGGCGGTGGCGGTGCTGATTGCAGTGCCGCTGGGCATTGCAGCCACCCGCTGGGCCTGGCTGGAGAGAATAGTCCTCTCGGTGGTAAACGTCATCCAGACCATCCCCAGCCTGGCTATGATGGCCCTCTTTATCCCGCTGGGCCTGGGCATCGGCAACAAGCCGGCCATTGTGGCCCTGCTCCTTTACTCGCTCCTGCCCATTCTGCGCAACACCTACACGGGGATCAAGGGCGTGGATGCGGACCTTAAGGAGGCCGCCACCGGCATGGGCATGACGGAGTTACAGCGGCTCATCCGGGTAGAGCTGCCGCTTTCGGTGCCGGTGATCATGGCCGGGGTGCGCACGGCGGCGGTGATCGCCATCGGGACGGCGACGCTGGCGGCCATGGTGGGGGGCGGCGGGTTGGGGCGGTATATCTACCGGGGCCTGCAGCTGATGCGCGACTACCTTATCCTGGTGGGAGCGGTGCCGGCGGCGGCGCTGGCGCTGGTGGCCGACTTTATCCTGGGCCGCCTGGAACACTGGGTGACCCCGGAAGGCCTGCGGCTCTCCCGGAAAAAGTACGAGTAGACCGCGGCGCCGCGCTCGCACGAACGGAGGACGGAAGGGGTAAATGGTACACCTTCTTGATCACGGCCACGGGAAGGAGGAGAAACTGCATGCGGAAAAAGAGGTTTCCAGCGGTACTGGCGCTCGTTGTTGTCCTCACCCTGCTTGCCACCGGTTGCGCGGGCGGCGGGCAGGCGCCAGAGGCACCGGGCGGGCGGGCGGCCAACAAGCCGGGTGATGGCTCGACCTTGCGCATCGGCTCGCAGGGCTACGCCGAAGTGGAGATCCAGGGTGAGATCGCCAAGGCGCTCATCGAGGCTAAAACCAACCACAAGGTGGAGCACGTCAAGAACCTGGGCAGCGCCATGGCCCTGCATGAGGCGATGGTCAACGGCGATCTGGACATGGCGATTTCGTTCACCGGGACCTTGTTCCTGGGGCTGCTCCGGCAGAAGCTGACACCCGAGTGGCGTAATCCCGATAAGGTCTGGCAGTACGTGCACGATGAGATGCTGAAGAAGTACGGCGTCTACACCTTCCCTGCCTATGGCTACAACAACGTCTACGCCATTGCCGTACCCAAGGCAACGGCGGAAAAGCTGAACCTGAAGAAGGTGAGCGACCTTAAGCCTTACGCCCAGGACATGGTGCTGGCCACCGATACCACGTGGCAGGATTACCCCGGCCAAGGGTATAAGGAGTTTCAGGAGCTGTACGGCTTCAAATTCAAGGACGCGCTGCCCATGGATTTCGGGCTCATGTACCGCGCCGTGAGGAGTGGGGAAGTCGATGCCGTCTGTACCTATTCCACGGACGGCCGCAACATCTCGCACAACCTGGTGATCCTGGAGGACGATAAGGGGTTTAACCCGCCCTATTACGGCATCCTGGTGGCGCGCAATGACATGCTGGAGAAGTACCCGGAGGTCAAGGAGGCGCTGAAGCCCCTGGGCGGACTGATGGATACGGAAACGATGACCAAGCTCAACGCCAGGGTGGATGTGGACGAAGAGGAGCCGGCCAAGGTGGCGCGCGACTTCCTTAAGGAGAAGGGGTTGCTGTAGAGGCTCGGTTCAGCGAACCCCGACCGGCCCCTGGAGGTCGGGCGCCGAAAAGGAGCACCGCCGGTGTTGGGTACTGCTTCACAGCGGGGGGCTGGGATAGAAAGCGCGGTGGCGGGGGACCGGTGCGCAGGCACCGGTCCCCCGCTCTGTTAGGACGGGGCGGTCAAGGGCTGCTCGTTGACGGCATTTGGACAATGTGGTAGCATGAGTGAAGGTAAAAGATAAGGGAGACAGGTTAAGGTGCAACGGCGGATAATAGAGCTTAAAGGACATATCCTGGATTCCCATATTCTGCCACGCGTCCTCGATGCCATCGTCGAGCAGGGCGGCGATTTCAGCATCGAGCACATCAGCATCGGCAAGACCAACACCGACCCCAGTTACGCGCGGCTGGCCGTCGCCGCGGCCGACGAGGGCGTTTGGGAGCAGGTTTGGGAAGCGATTCAGCCCCTGGGGGCGGTACTACTTACGGAAAAGGAGGCGGAACTTAAGCCGGCGCCGCAGGACGGTGTTTTCCCGGACAACTTTTACACCACCACCAACCTGGAGACGCGCGTGCGCCTGGCCGGCGGCTGGGTACCCGTCGAAGGGATGGAGATGGATTGCGGCATTCGCGTGGATCCGCCGGCGGGCCGGGCGGTTTGCGTACCCATCCACCAGGTGCGCCGCGGCGACCTGATCGTGGTGGGGAACGAGGGGGTGCAGGTGACGCCTCTGGAGCGGCCGCGGCAGCGCGAGGTCTTCAGCTTTATGGGTAGCGCCGTCTCCAGCGAACGGCCGAAGGGCCTGGTAATTGCCGGTATTGCCCGGGAAATGCGGGCCGTGCGCCGGCGCGGCGGTAAGATTCTGGTGGTACTGGGGCCGGCCGTCATCCACACGGGAGCGGGGCAGTACCTGGAGCGCTTGATCCGCGCCGGGTTTGTGCAAACCCTGTTTGCCGGTAACGCGGTGGCCACGCATGACATTGAAAGCGCCCTGTACGGTACCTCCCTCGGGGTTTCCCTGGCCAGCGGCGAAGCCGTTCCCGAGGGGCACTCGCACCACCTGCGGGCGATCAACGCCATTCGGGGTGCCGGCGGCATCCGGCCGGCGGTCGCGAGCGGCCTCCTAACAAAAGGCGTTATGTATACTGCTGTGCAGACGGGTGTAGATTATGTGCTGGCGGGCTCCATCCGCGACGACGGGCCGCTTCCTGATGTTATCAGCGACACGCTGGCGGCGCAGGAGGCCATGCGGGCGCTGCTGCCCGGCACGGAGCTGGCCTTAATGCTGGGGACGATGCTCCACTCCATCGCCGTCGGGAACCTGCTGCCAGCCCGGGTGCGCCTCGTCTGCGTGGACATCAATCCGGCGGTGGTGACGAAACTGGTGGACCGCGGGAGTTTCCAGGCGGTGGGCGTGGTGAGCGATGTGGAGTGGTTCTTAAGGCAACTGGCCTTTGAGCTGTTGGACAAAAAAGAACACCTGGCGAAGGGGGTTTGAAGTTGGCACCGCACAAGAGCCTGGGGGTCCTTTCCCGTTACGAGCAGATTGCCCTCGACATTGCGGCGCGCATCCTGCGCGACGAGTACAAGGTAGGCGATAAGATCTTCGGCCGCTCTACCCTGGCCGGCCGTTACAAGGTTTCACCGGAAACCATCCGCCGGGCGGTTTCGCTCCTGGAGGACGCCGGCGTGGTGGAGACGGCGGCGGGCATGGGTGTCATCATCAAGTCCAAGAAGGCGGCGGAATCATATTTTCACCAGTTCCGCGGCCAGCAGGCCCTGGCCGACCTGCAGGAGAAATTGAGCCAGCTTTTTGTGGAAAAGCAGCGCTTGGACGAGGAGATCGAGACCACCACCCGGCAGATGGTGAACTACCTGTGGGGGATGCTGAACAACCTGCAGTACCTGGAGAAGGTGGAAATCCCGGAGAACTCCTGGCTGGTGGGGCAGTCGCTCTCTTCCAGCCGGCTGCGCTCGGAGACAGGGGCCACGGTGGTGGCCATTGAGCGCGACGGCAAAGAGTACTATTCCCCCTCCTCCGAGATGGCCTTTCAAGCCGGCGACCTGCTGCACGTGGTAGGGACGGTGGAGGCTAAAGGGTTGCTGCGCCGGCTGGTGGAACGGGAGGGCTAGAAGTGGCAGCCAAGGATGACCGGCAGGATACGATGCTCTTCTCTCCCCCTGCCCCGGAGAGTCCGGCGCGCGCTGTTCTCCTGGCGGTGGGGGCGGCGCTGGAGGAGCGGGGTTACGACCCGGTGGACCAGCTGGTGGGCTATCTGCTCTCCGGTGACCCCACCTACATCACCAGCTACGGCAACGCGCGCAGCCTGATCCGCGGCCTGGGCCGGGAAGAACTGCTGGAGGAAATTGTGCGCGGCTATCTGGCGGCGGTGAAAGGGGGGCACGGCGGTGGAAAAGCTGGTGATTGAGGGCGGGCGCGCCCTAAACGGGTCCATCGTCGCGAGCGGGGCGAAGAACAGCGCCCTGCCGCTCCTCGTCGCAGCGGCCCTTGCCGAAGAGGAGTCCCTCCTGGAGAACGTCCCGCACGACACCGATGTGGACGTGATGTGCGCTATTCTTAAGGCCCTGGGAGCCAGCGTGCGCGCCGACGGCCCCGGGCGCCTGCGGGTGAGCGGTGCCGGCCTGACGCAGGCGCAGGCTCCGTACGAGCTGGTGCGCCGGATGCGGGCTTCTTTTTATGTTGCCGGCCTCCTCCTGGGGCGCCTGGGACGGGCGGTGGTCGCCCTGCCGGGCGGCTGCTCCATCGGCTCGCGGCCGGTGGATTACCACATCAAGGGCTTTGAGGCCCTGGGGGCGAAGGTCTCCCTGGAGCACGGCTTCATGAAAGCTGAAGCACCGCGCCTCACAGGCTCCAAGTACTATGTCAGCCGCGCCAGCGTAGGGGCCACCATCAACACCATGCTGGCCGCGGTCCTGGCCAAGGGAACCACTATCCTGGAGAATGCCGCCCGCGAGCCGGAAGTGGTGGACGTGGCTAACTTTCTCAACACCATGGGGGCGCGGATTAAGGGCGCAGGCATGGATGTCATCCGTATTGAAGGCGTCAAGAAGCTTCATGGGGCCGAGCATGAGATTATCCCCGACCGGATTGAGGCCGGTTCCTACCTTATCCTGGGCGCCATGACCGGGGGTGAGGTGACGGTGGTGAATGCCATGGGCGAACACCTCCGGGCGCTCCTATCCAGCCTGGAGGCCATCGGCGTGGCCGTTGAAGAGACCACCACGGCCGTTCGTGTAAAGAAAAAGGAGCCCCTGGCTCCTCTTAATGTAGTCACCCAGCCCTATCCGGGCTTTCCCACCGACCTACAGGCACCTTTGGCGGTGCTCCTCACCCAGGCCGATGGCGTGAGCACCCTGCGCGAGACCATCTTTGACGGCCGCTTCAAGTACGTGGACGAGCTCCGGCGCATGGGTGCGGACGTCAAGGTGGAACGGGACACGGCCATCATTACCGGGCCGGCCAAGCTAACCGGGGCCCCGGTGGAGGCCACGGACCTCCGGGGCGGCATGGCGCTGGTGATTGCCGCGCTGGCGGCCGAGGGGCGCAGCGAGGTCAGCGGCCTCGAGCACATCGACCGCGGTTATGAGCACCTCTCCGCCAAGCTGCAGGCCCTGGGGGCCAAGGTGGAGCGGATCAGGGTGTAAGGCCGGCACCGCTAACGCAGCGAAAGGCTGGCGGCGGTGACGCCGGGGAGCCGGCGCAGGTCGGCCGCCACGGCCTCGGCGCGCGCCTGATCGGCGGCCAGGGTGAGGGTGATGATCCCATTTTCCTTGTCGCCGTCGGGGAGTCCGGCCCGGCTTAAAATGGCGTCGCCGTGGCGCGTCAGCACTTCCTGCACCTGAGGACCGAGCTCTGCCCGGTGGGGGACGAGAATCCCCACTACGCTGATGTGTTGGTACATGCCATCACCTCCCGCAGCTCTGTTTTCCATTGTACACCGGGAAAGAGGCAGGACAGGTCGGAGCCCAAGCAGCGCGCGCCGCAAAAGGAGTAAAGGAGAGTCGGTTATGGAACTCACCGTTCTCGGCCGCTACGGGCCCTATCCGGCAGCGGGCGGGGCCTGTTCGGGTTATCTTGTCACGGCCGGCACCACGCGCCTGCTGGTGGACTGCGGGGCGGGGGTCCTGAGCCGGTTGGCCGCCCACCTGCCCCTGGAAGGCCTTACGGGGGTTATCCTCTCCCATCTCCACAGCGATCATACCAGCGATTACTTTGTCCTGCGCTACGCTCTGGAGGTGGCCCAGTTTCAGGGCCGGCGCCGGGAACCCCTGCCCGTGTGGGCGCCGCCCGAGCCGGCGGAGGAGTTCGGCCGCCTGGGTTACCGCAACGTTTTCACCGTGCGCCCGGTGCTGGAAGGGCAGGCCGTCCAGGTAGGGGAACTGACGGCGGTCCCCTTTGCCGGCAGGCACAGCGTCCCGGCTTTCGGGTGGCTTTTCACGGCGGGCGGGGCGAAGCTCGCCTACTCGGGCGACACAGAGCTGTACCCGGACTTCCCTGCCCGTGTGCAGGGGGCGGACCTTTTCCTCTGCGAGGCCACCTACACAGAGACGCAGCTGAGCCAGGGGGCGCGGAATCACCTGGCGGCGGGCCAGGCGGCCCGGGCGGCGCGGGCGGCCGGTGTGAAGCGTCTCTTGCTTACCCACCTTTCGCCGCCGCAGGATCACCGGGTGCTGCTTCAGGAAGCGCAGGCGGAGTTTCCCGCCGCTGAACTTGCAGCGGAAGGAAAAACGTACAGCGTTTCGGCATAGGTATTGAGGGGGCTGAAGAATTTACCTTTCCGTAACCGCGGCTTAATTTTTACCCTCTATTCTGAAGGAGAGAGCCTGGAAAGGGTGGACAGCGTGCCCGAACCGATGAGTCGACTACCTCGACCTTACCTCCTGGCTGCCCTGGCCTTAACCCTGCTCTTTTTCCTGAGCTTCGGCACCGCCCTCGTGCTGAGCAGCTACCTGGCGCCGGACAAGATTGTGCCGGGGGTCCAGGTGGAAGGGCTGGACCTTTCCGGCCTGACGGCTGCCCAGGCGGAGGAACGCCTGGCGCTGCGGGCGGCGGCCCTGGCGGCGACCGAGCTCTTTCTCCAGGCCAAGGAACGCACTTATACCGTGAAAGCGGCGGACATCGGCATCGGCGCCGACGTAGCACAAACGGTGCAAAACGCCCTGGCGGTGGGCCACAGCGGCACCTTGTGGCAGCAGCTTTACGAACGCCGCCGGGTGCGACGGGAAGGCCGGCATCTACCCCTTGAACTCAGCCTGGATACCCGGAAGCTGCAGGGATATCTTATGCAACTGGCGCAGGATGTGGACAGCCCGCCTCGGGATGCGCGGCTTGTTCTTAATGAAAAGAACGAAGCCGGACCGGTGGCGGGGAAGGCCGGCTGCGCGCTGGCTCTGCCGGAATCCGAGGAGCGGATAGTTACGGCGGTACGCCGGGGCGGCGGGCGCGTAGAGCTGGCCGTGCAGGAAATACCGCCGAAGCAGACGGTGGCGGATCTGTGGCGCCTGGGCATCCGCGATGTGGTGGCCCTTTACACCACCCGCTTCCAGGCCGGCAACCGCGACCGTACCTACAACTTGAAGCTCGGCGCCGCGGCCATTGACGGTCACATCGTGGCTCCGGGGGAGGTTTTTTCTTTTAATGAGGTGGTGGGTCCCCGGGAGGAAGAGCAGGGGTACCGCGAGGCGCCGGTGATCATTAAAAACGAGCTGGTGCCGGGGATCGGCGGCGGCATCTGCCAGGTTTCCAGCACGCTGTATAACGCCGTGCTCCTCGCCGGGCTTGACCCGGTGGAAAGGAGTAACCACTCTTTGCCCAGCGCTTACATCGGCCTGGGCCGCGATGCCACGGTGGCTTACGGCAGCATTGACTTCAAGTTCAAGAACACCCGGCCCGAGCCGGTGATGCTCGGCAGCCGCGTGCACGGCGACGAGCTGACCATCGCCGTCTTCGGCACGCCGCGGGAAGAAAGGGTGGAGATCATCACCGCGGTCGAAGAGGAGATTCCCTTTCCCGTGCTGTTCCAAGAAGACCCGGCCTTAAAGCCGGGAGAAAACAAGCTCAAGCAGGAAGGCAAACCGGGTTACAAGGTCACCGTGCGCCGGCGCTTCCGGCGGGGCGGGCAGGTGGTGCGCGAGGAGGTTTTGTCGCGTGACACCTACCATCCCCAGCCCGAGGTGCACCTGGTCGGCCCGGTGCCGGCGGCGCCGCCGGCCGGCGCACCGGGGCGGGTGCCGCAGCCCGTCCCGACCCAGAATGCCCGCCACGCGCCGGGATAAAAAAGAGGAGCAGTTAAGGCCTGCTCCGCCAAGAAAAGGGGGAGGCTTAGTAGAACTAAGCCCAAGGAAATTAAGTGCACTTATTGTAACAAAGCGAACATGAAAAGTCAAGCAAGTGGACAGACTTAATCTTCAGTTTTGTGAAAGCCGCGCCCTTTCTTGACAGGCCGTCAGCGGTTGGTTAAGATCAGAAAGAAAACTCGGGAAGGGAAGATGCGACGTGGTGCTTGAGGATATAGAGCGAATCATCATCCTGGACTTTGGCGGGCAGTACGCCCAGCTTATTGCCCGGCGCGTGCGGGAGCAAAAGGTTTACGCCGAGATCCTTCCTTTCAGCACACCGCTGGCGGAGATTGCCGCGCGTCGGCCGCAGGGCATTATCTTCTCCGGCGGTCCGGCTACGGTCTTCGCCCCGGGCGCGCCGCAGTGCGATCCGGGTCTTCTGGCGCTGAACGTGCCCGTGCTGGGGATCTGCTATGGCCACCAGCTCATGGCTTACCTCTTGGGCGGCAAGGTGGGGCGGGCGGAGCGGCGCGAATACGGCCGGACGGTGGTGACGGTGGACGAACCGCGCGGCATCCTCAAGGACTGGGGACGGCAGGAACAGTGCTGGATGAGCCACGGGGTAGAGGTGGAGGAGCCGCCGGCGGGCTTTAAGGTACTGGCCCACACCGGCACCACGCCGGTCGCCGCCATGGCCGACTTCGCGCGCAACCTGTATGGCGTGCAGTTCCACCCGGAGGTGGTGCACACCCCCAAGGGCGAGGCCTTGATTCGCCGCTTCCTCTTTGACGTCTGCGGCTGCACCGGTAAGTGGGATTTGGGATCGTTTGCCGAGGAAACCATTGCCGCCATCAAAAAGCAGGTGGGTGGGGGCCAGGTCATCTGCGCTTTGAGCGGTGGGGTGGACTCCTCGGTGGCGGCCACCCTGGTCCACCGGGCCGTAGGCGACCAGCTCACCAGCATCTTCGTGGACCACGGGCTCCTGCGCCAGGGCGAGGCGGAGCAGGTGGCGGCCACTTTCCGGGAACGCGGCTTCCGGCTGGTGCACGTAGACGCCCGCGAGCGTTTCCTCAAGCGACTGGAAGGCGTCGCCGACCCGGAAAAGAAGCGCAAGATTATCGGCGCGGAGTTCATCCGCGTCTTCGAGGAGGAAGCGCGCCGCCTGGGGCAGGTTGACTTTCTGGTCCAAGGTACCGTCTATCCAGATGTGATCGAGAGCGGCACGGCCACGGCGGCCACCATCAAGTCGCACCACAACGTCGGTGGGCTGCCGGCGGAGATGAACCTTCGGCTCATCGAACCCCTGCGCCTGCTCTTTAAGGATGAAGTGCGCAGGCTGGGTGAAGAGCTGGGCCTTCCCGAGGAGATCGTCTGGCGCCAGCCTTTCCCGGGACCGGGCCTGGCCATCCGCGTTTTGGGCGCGGTTACGGCTCAGAAGCTGGAGATCCTGCGGCGGGCCGATGCCATCGTCACCGAGGAAATCCGCTCGGCCGGGCTTTACCGCAAGATCTGGCAGGCCTTTGCCGTGCTGCCGGACATCCGCAGCGTGGGAGTGATGGGCGACGAGCGCACCTATGCCCACACGGTGGCGGTGCGCGCGGTGGAAAGCACCGACGGCATGACGGCCGATTGGGTGCGCCTGCCGTATGAGGTGCTGGACCGGATTGCGGCGCGCATCGTAGGCGAGGTACCGCACGTGAACCGCGTGGTCTACGACATCACATCCAAACCGCCGGCCACTATCGAGTGGGAATAAAACTGATCAAAGGAGCGGGAGCGTCGCCTGACGCTCCTCTTTTTCACCCCCGGTGGTGACGAACGTTTAACATAAACAAATAGAAAAAGTTCGGTTTTACCCTTGACAGGAAATTTCCCGTCTGTTACCATGACCTTGGGTGAAGAAGCCTCAGGCACGAGCGGACGGCGGCAGATTGAGCACGGCCCGGGAAACGAAGATTGCCGTGGGGCTTTGATTTTGCACGCCGGCAAACGAAAGACCAAAGGAAGGCAGGTACATAAAAGGGGGCAGTAAAGATGGGCGAGCCCGTGGTGGGGATTGTCCTGGGGAGCGACTCTGATTTACCGCTGGGCCGGGAAGCAGCCCGGGTGCTGGCGGAGTTCGACGTGCCCTGCGAGGTGGTGATTGCCTCGGCGCACCGCACGCCGGAGAAAGCGGGTCGCTACGCCCGGGAGGCGGCAGGGCGGGGTCTCAAGGTCATCATCGCGGTGGCCGGGCTGGCGGCGCACCTGCCCGGCGTGCTGGCGGCGCAGACCACGCTCCCGGTGATTGGGGTGCCGGTGGCAGCCGGGACGCTGGGGGGAATCGATGCGCTCCTCGCCATGGCCCAAATGCCCGGCGGGGTGCCGGTGGCCACGGTGGGCATCGGCGCGGCGAAGAACGCGGCGCTCCTGGCGGTGGCCGTAATTGCGACCGCGGAACCAGGCCTGGCCGCGCGCCTGGTACAGTACCGGAAGGGGCTGGCAGAACAGGTGGAGGCCAAAGACCGGAGGCTTGGGGGACAGGGCTGGCAGCTTGAGGAGGGACAGGCATGATCGAGCGCTACACGTATCCGGAAATGGCCCGGATCTGGACGCAAGAGAACAAGATGCAGAAGTGGCTCGAGGTGGAGGTGCTGGCCTGCGAGGCCATGGCTGAGCTGGGCCAGATCCCGCAGGAGGCCGCGGCAGCCGTCCGCGAACGCGCCGGCTTTGACGTGGCGCGTGTCAAGGAGATCGAGCGGGTGACCCGGCACGATGTGGCGGCCTTTGTGGAGTGCGTGGCCGAGCGCGTGGGCGAGGCCGGCAAGTACGTCCACCGGGGCCTTACCTCTTCGGACGTGCTGGACACCGGGCTGGCGCTGCAGATGAAAGAGGCGGCCCAGCTTTTGCTGGGTGACGTGGAGCGCCTTCTCAGGGTGCTCAAGGAGGAGGCGGCGGCGCACAAGTACACGGTGATGATCGGCCGCACCCACGGGGTGCATGCCGAGCCCACCACCTGGGGGCTGAAGCTGCTTCTCTGGGCGGCGGAGATGGAGCGGGCGCGCGACCGGCTCAGCCACGCCCTGGCCACGATCAGCGTCGGGAAGATCTCCGGCGCGGTGGGCACCTACGCCAACGTGGACCCGCGTGTGGAGAGCTACGTCTGCGCGCGCCTGGGCCTCAAGGCGGCCGAGGTATCGACGCAGATCCTGCAGCGCGACCGGCACGCCGAGTACCTCACGGCGTTGGCCCTGGTAGGAAGTTCCCTGGAGAAGTTCGCCACCGAGATCCGCAGCCTGCAGCGCACCGAGATTTTGGAGGTGGAGGAGTCCTTCCACAAGGGGCAAAAAGGGTCTTCGGCTATGCCGCACAAGCGCAACCCGGTGAACTGCGAGCGCATCGCCGGTCTGGCCCGGCTGCTCAGGGGGAACGCCCAGGCGGCCATGGAAAACGTCAGCCTCTGGCACGAGCGCGACATCAGCCACTCCTCGGTAGAGCGCGTGATCATCCCCGACTCCTGCCTGGTGCTCGACTTCATGCTGCGCCAGTTCACCACCATCATGGAAAACCTCATCGTTTACCCGGAGCGCATGCGCGCCAACCTGGAGCGCACCGGCGGGTTGATTTACTCGCAGCGGGTGCTCTTGGCCTTGGTGGACAAGGGCGTCGCCCGCAGCGACGCCTACGCCTGGGTGCAGGAGCAGGCCATGGCCACCTGGCAGGAGGGCGGCAGCTTCAAGGAGCGGGTGCTGGGCGACGCACGCATCCGCGGCCACCTTACCGCCGAGGAGATCGAGGGCCTCTTCGATTACCGCTACCACCTGCGCCACGTGGACGAGATCTTTGCCCGCTTCGGGTTATAAGGGAGGAGGACCGCCATGGAAAAGCGCGAGCAGCTGTATGAGGGCAAGGCCAAGATAGTGTACCGTACCGACGATCCCGAGCGCTACATCGTGTACTATAAGGACGACGCCACCGCCTTCAACGGCCTCAAAAAGGGCACCATCACCGGCAAGGGCGAGCTCAACAACCGCATCTCCGCCCACTTCTTCGCCCTGCTGGAAGAGCACGGCATCCCCACCCACTTCGAAAAACTCCTTTCCCCCCGCGAGATGCTGGTGAAGAAGGTCACCATCCTCCCCATTGAGGTTGTGGTGCGCAACATCGCCGCCGGCAGCCTGGCCAAGCGCCTGGGGCTGGCTGAAGGGACGCCCCTGGCGCGCCCTGTGCTCGAGTTTTACTACAAAAGCGACGCGCTGGGCGACCCCATGATCAACGAGTACCATGTTTACGCGCTGAACCTGGCGAGCGCGGGCGAGCTCAGGGCACTTTCCGATTACGCCTTGAAGGTGGACTCCATCCTGAGCGCATACCTGGCGGAGCGGGGCCTGGAGCTGGTGGACTTTAAGCTCGAGTTCGGCCGCACCGCCGCCGGCCGGGTGATCCTCGCCGATGAGATTTCCCCCGATACCTGCCGCTTCTGGGACAAGGCGACGCACGAGAAGCTCGATAAGGACCGCTTCCGCCGCGACATGGGCGGCGTGGAGGAGGCCTACCAGGAAATCTGGCGCCGGTTGACGGGAGGGACGGAATGATGTACTTGGTTAAGGTCTATGTGACCTTCAAGAAAGGGATCCTTGACCCGCAGGGCGTCACCATTCAGGGAGCGCTGGAAGCGCTCGACTACAAGAGCGTCCGCGACGTGCGCACCGGCAAGTACATGGAACTCAGACTGGAGGCGCCCACGGCCGAGGCGGCCCGGGAGCAAGCCGAGGAGATGGCCCGGCGGCTCCTCGCCAACCCGGTGATCGAGGACTACCGCCTGGAAGTGGAGGAGGCGCAGGCATGAAGTTCGGCGTGGTCGTCTTCCCCGGCTCCAACTGCGACGCCGACTGCCACCACGCAGTAAAAAACGTCCTCGGCGCCGAGTGCGACTACCTCTGGCACCAGGACACCAGCGTCGCCGGTTACGACGCCATCATCCTGCCCGGCGGCTTCTCCTACGGCGACTACCTGCGCACGGGCGCCATCGCCCGTTTTTCCCCCATCATGGCGGCGGTGGCCGACTTTGCCCGCGCTGGTGGTCTTGTGCTCGGCATCTGCAACGGCTTTCAGATCCTGCTTGAGGCCGGCCTGCTCCCCGGGGCCATGCGCCGCAACGCCGGGCTTTCCTTCCGCTGTGAGTTTGTGAACGTGCGTGTGGAAAACGCGGCCACCCCCTTCACCAGCGCCTACCAGGCGGGCCAGGTGCTGCGCCTGCCCATCGCCCACGGCGAGGGCAACTACTACGCCGACCCGGCAACCCTGGCGGCGCTCGAGGCCGGCCGTCAGGTGGTGCTGCGTTACTCCGAACCTGACGGCCGCATAACGCCGGCGGCCAACCCCAACGGCTCGCTCGGCAACGTCGCCGCCCTCGTCAACAAAGAAGGCAACGTTTTAGGGATGATGCCACACCCGGAGCGCTCCTCCGAGGCCATCCTGGGCTCAGAGGACGGCCGCGGCATCCTAACCTCCATGCTCCAGTACCTGCAAAGGAGGCGGGCGCGGTGACCGGCAGGTGGCGCAGCATGGGCCTCAGCGACCAGGAGTACAGCCGCATCCTGGAACTCATGGGCCGGGAACCGAATGAAACGGAGCTCGGGATGTTCGCCGTGATGTGGTCCGAACACTGCGGCTACAAGAACTCGCGGCCGCTGCTCAAGCTTTTCCCCACCCAGGGGCCGCGCGTGCTGCAGGGGCCGGGCGAGAACGCCGGCGTCATCGACATCGGGGACGGCCAGGCCGTGGTGTTCAAGATGGAAAGCCACAACCACCCCTCGGCCATCGAGCCCTACCAGGGGGCGGCTACCGGGGTGGGCGGCATTGTGCGCGACATTTTTGCCATGGGGGCGCGTCCCATCGCCTGCCTGGACTCCCTGCGCTTCGGCGACTTGAAGGACCGGCGCACCGCCTACCTTTTTTCCGGCGTCGTGGCCGGCATCGCCGGCTACGGCAACGCCATCGGCGTGCCCACCGTGGGCGGCGAGGCCTTCTTCAGCCCCTCCTACCAGGGCAATCCCCTGGTGAACGCGATGTGCGTGGGCCTTTTAGAGGGGGCCCCCGCTAAAGGAATTGCCGCCGGCGTGGGCAACCCGGTGCTCCTGGTGGGCGCCAAGACCGGGCGCGACGGTATCCACGGGGCCACCTTTGCGTCGGAAGAGCTGGGTGAGGGGTCGGAGGAGCGGCGCCCGGCCGTGCAGGTGGGCGACCCCTTCCGTGAAAAGCTCCTCATTGAGGCCTGCCTGGAGATCCTCAAGACGGACTACGTGGTGGGCATCCAGGACCTGGGCGCGGCGGGGATCACCTCTTCGGCGGTGGAAATGGCCGGCCGCGCCGGTACCGGCATGCGCCTCGATATTTCCCGCGTGCCGCGGCGCGAGCCCGGCATGACCCCTTATGAGGTGATGCTTTCCGAGTCCCAGGAGCGGATGCTCCTCGTCATTAAGAAAGGGTATGAAGACGCGGCCAGGCGGGTTTTCTCCCGCTGGGGGCTCGATGCCACGGTGATCGGCCACGTCACCGACGACGGCGTGATGCGGGTGTGGGACGGGGAGACGCCGGCGGCTGAGATCCCGGTGCGCTACCTCACCGACGAGGTACCGACCTATGTGCGCACGGGCCGCGTCCCGGCCTACCTCAAGGAGGCGCAGGCCTTCGACTGGCACGTCCTGCCCGAGCCGGCCGACTACAACGCGGCGCTCCTTAAGCTCATCGCTTCTCCGAACATCGCCAGCCACGAGTGGATCTGGCGCCAGTACGACCACATGGTACAGGCGAACACGGTGGTGCTGCCGGGTTCCGACGCGGCGGTGCTGCGCGTTAAGAGCACGCCGAAGGGGCTGGCCCTCACCACCGACGGCAACGGCCGCTACACCTACCTTGACCCGTACACCGGCGGGATGATCGCCGTGGCCGAGGCGGCGCGCAACCTGGCCGCCTGCGGCGCTGAGCCCCTGGGGATCACCGACTGCCTCAACTTCGGAAACCCGGAGAAGCCCGAGGTGTACTGGCAGCTCCAGCAGGCCGTCGAGGGCATGGCGGACGCCTGCCGGGCGCTCGGCATCCCGGTGGTGAGCGGCAACGTCAGCCTTTACAACGAGACCGAGGGACGCCCCATCTTCCCGACGCCGGTGGTGGGCATGGTGGGCCTGCTGCCGGATATCGCGAAGCGGGCGGTGCAGGGCTTCCGCGGGCCGGGAGACGTGATTGTGCTCCTCGGCTCCACCGAGGATGAACTGGGCGGGAGCGAGTACCTCTACGCCCTCCACGGCGTAGAGCAGGGCCGGCCGCCCCGGCTGCACCTGGAGCGCGAGGCGCGGGTGCAGGAGGCCTGCCGCACGGCCGTCCGCCGCGCGCTGCTCGCTTCGGCCCACGACCTCTCGGAAGGGGGCCTGGTGGTGGCGCTGGCCGAGTGCTGCCTGGCGGGCCGGCAGGGGCCGGTCGGCGCCCGCGTAACTGTGCCGCGGGGTGAGCTTTCCCGCACCAGCGCATACTTCAGCGAGACCCAGTCGCGCATCCTGGTTTCGCTGCCGGAGGAGAACCTGCCGCAGCTTGCTGAGATTGTGCAGCGCTTAGGGGTGCCGTACCAGGTGCTGGGCCGGACGGGGGGCGAGCGGCTGGAGGTGGACGACGCCATTTCCCTGCCCCTGGCGGCGCTCCAAGAGGCCTGGAGGGAGGGGCTGGCATGCCACCTCTAGAGGCGGACAAGCTGCACGAGGAGTGCGGGGTCTTCGGGGTCTACGCTCCGGGAGAGGATGTCGGCCGCCTGACCTACATGGGGCTGTTCGCCCTGCAGCACCGCGGGCAGGAGAGCGCCGGCATCGCCGTGACCGACGGGCGCAGCATCGCCTTGGAGCGCGGCCTGGGCCTGGTGGGCGAGGTGTTTAACGAAAAGCTCTTGGCGGGGCTCCAGGGGAAGATTGCCATCGGCCATGTGCGTTACTCCACCGCCGGAGGCGGGGGTCTGAATAACGCCCAGCCGCTGGCGGTGGCCTCGCGGCGCGGCTCCCTGGCCCTGGCGCACAACGGCAACCTGGTGAACGCCGCCGCGTTGCGCGAGGAGCTGAGCGAGCGCGGGTACCTCTTTCAAACCACCAGCGACACCGAGGTCATCGCCAGCCTGACGGCGCAGGCGGAGGCGCGGGATACAACCTGGGCGCTCATCAGCGCGCTGAGCCAGGTGGAAGGGTCCTTCGCCCTGGTGGTGCTCACGCCGGACCGGCTGTTGGGCGTGCGGGACCCGCACGGCATGCGCCCGCTCTGCCTGGGGCGGCTGGGATCCGGTCACGTGCTCGCCTCGGAGAGCTGTGCTTTGGATACGGTGGGGGCGCAGTTCGTGCGCGATGTGGAACCGGGGGAGCTGGTGAGCATCGGGCCGGACGGGGTGAGCTCCATCCGTTATGCGGCGCCCCACAAGGCGTTCTGCATCTTCGAATTCATTTATTTTGCCCGCCCGGACAGCCGCATTGAGGGCGTGGGCGTGCACGAGGCCCGGCGGCGGGCCGGGCGCCGGCTGGCCCAGGAGTGGCCGGCGGCGGCAGACCTGGTGGTGCCGGTGCCGGACTCGGGCATCTCGGCCGCTCTGGGCTACGCGGAAGCTTCCGGGATTCCTTACGCCGTGGGCCTTATCAAGAACCGCTACGTAGGGCGCACCTTCATCCAGCCGGCGCAGAAGACGCGGGAATTCGGTGTGCACTTGAAGCTCAATCCCATCCGCGAGGTGCTGGACGGCAGGCGCATCGTCCTGGTGGACGATTCCATCGTGCGCGGGACCACCAGCCGGCGCATTGTGCGGCTGCTGCGGAGCGCCGGAGCGCGGGAGGTGCACGTGCGGGTGAGTTCGCCGCCCATCGTGAGCCCTTGCTACTACGGCATCGACACGCCCACTACGGCGGAGCTGATCGGGGCGCGCTGCCCGGTGGAGGAGATACGCCGGGCGATCGATGCGGACTCGCTGGGGTACCTGAGCCTCGACGGGCTCAAGGAAGCGGTGGGGCTTCCGGGCGAGCCGTACTGCCTGGCCTGCTTTAATGGCAACTACCTCGCCGGCCGTTGCCCGAGGGAAGGAGGAGAACCCGATGCCTGAGGAGGGTTGGAGCTATGCGCGGGCGGGGGTGGACATCGACGCCGGGAATAAGGCCGTAGAGCGGATCAAGCGGCACGTGGCGGCCACCGCCCGCCCCGGCGTCCTGGGCGGCATCGGCGGGTTTGCGGGGCTGTTCCAGCTGGAGTGGGGCCGGTTTCGTGACCCGGTGCTGGTCGCAGGCTGCGATGGGGTCGGGACTAAGCTCAAAGTGGCCTTCGCCCTGGGGCGGCACGACACGGTGGGCATCGATGCCGTGGCCATGTGCGTGAACGACATCCTGGTGCAGGGAGCGGAGCCGCTCTTTTTCCTGGATTACCTGGCCGTGGGGCGCTTGGAGCCGGCGCAGGTGGAGCAGGTGGTGGCGGGCGTGGCCGCCGGCTGCCGCGCGGCGGGCTGTGCCCTCCTAGGTGGGGAGACGGCGGAGATGCCCGGCTTTTACCCGCCCGGCGAGTACGACCTGGCCGGCTTTGCCGTGGGTGTGGCGGAGAAGGCGGCGCTGGTGGACGGGAGCGCGATCCGGCCGGGCGATGTGGTGCTGGGCCTGGCCTCGGCCGGCCTGCACAGCAACGGGTTTTCCCTGGCGCGGCGCGTGCTCCTGGAAGAAGCAGGGCTCAGCCTTAGGGACCGGCTGCCCGCGCTGGGCTGCACGCTGGGTGAGGAGCTGCTGCGGCCGACGCGCATCTACGTGCGGCCGGTCCGGGAACTCATGCGGCAAGTCAAAGTAAAGGGCATGGCGCACATAACGGGCGGGGGGCTCCTGGAGAACATCCCGCGCGTGCTGCCGCCCGGCACGCGGGTGCGCCTTGCGGCCGGCAGCTGGCCGGTGCCGCCTATTTTCCAGCTGCTGCGCACCAAGGGTAACGTGCCCGAGCCGGAGATGCTGCGCACCTTCAACGTCGGGATCGGCTACGTGCTGATTGTCGCTCGGGAGGATAAAGAAGAAGCACTAGAGGTCCTGACCGCCGCCGGCGAAAAAGCGATGGTCATCGGTGCGGTAACAGCCGGCGAACCGGGTGTGGAGGTGGAGGGGAGGGTCTTCCCGTGACGGCGAACCTGGCGGTGCTGGCCTCGGGGCGCGGGACGAACCTGCAGGCCATCATAGAGGCCTGGCAGGCGGGCCGGCTGCCCGTGGACATCGTTGGCGTGGTGAGCGATAATCCGGATGCACAGGCCCTGGAGCGCGCCCGGGCGCACGGGCTGCGCGCCGCCGTACTCCCGGCGGCGCTGTACCCGGACCGGCGGGCGTACGGGGCGGCTTTGGTGGAACTCTTGAAGTCCTGGGGAACAGATATGGTGGCGCTGGCAGGGTTCATGCGCCTGGTGGACCCGGTGGTGGTTCGAGCTTTTCCCAACCGCATTCTCAACATTCACCCGGCGCTGCTGCCGGCCTTTCCGGGGCTCCACGCGCAGCGCCAGGCGTTGCAGTACGGGGTGCGGGTGTCGGGCTGCACGGTGCATCTGGTGGACGAGGGGATGGACACGGGGCCGATTGTGCTGCAGGCGGCGGTGCCGGTGTTCCCGGATGACACGGAAGAAACCCTGGCCGCCCGCATCCTCAAGGAGGAGCACCGCCTCTACCCGGAGGCGATCCGCCTCCTGGCTGCCGGGCGCCTCAAGGTGGAGGGGCGGCGGGTGTACATTTCGCCGGAGGAGGTTACCTTATGATCACCGTTAAACGCGCTTTGCTTTCGGTATCGGATAAGGATGGCATCGTCGAGTTCGCGCGGGGACTGGCCGAACTGGGCGTAGAGATTATCTCCTCGGGTGGCACGGCGCAGGCGCTGGCGGAGGCCGGGGTTCCGGTACGCCGGGTGGAGGAGGTTACCGGGTTTCCGGAGATCCTGGACGGGCGTGTCAAAACGCTGCACCCGGCCATTCACGCCGGCATTCTGGCCCGGCGTGACGTCCAGGAACACCTGGCCAAACTTGCGGAGCTGGGCATCCAACCCATCGACCTTGTTGCGGTGAACCTCTATCCCTTCGCGGCCACCATCGCCAAGCCGAACGTGACGCTGGAAGAGGCCATCGAGAACATCGACATCGGCGGGCCGACCCTCATCCGGGCGGCGGCCAAGAACCACCAAGGCGTGGCCGTGGTAGTGAACCCGGTGCGCTATGAAGAAGTCCTGCGGGAGCTGCGCGTAAAAGGCGGCATCAGCCCTGAGACGGCCTACCACCTGGCTGCCGAGGCCTTTGCCCACACCGCACAGTACGACAGCGTCATCGCCTCCTACCTGGCCGGGCGCCGCGAAGCCTTCCCGGCGCGCCTCCCCCTTACTTACACCAAGCTGCGCGACCTGCGCTACGGGGAGAACCCGCACCAGAAGGCGGCCCTTTACGCCCAGCCGGGCGCGCAGGGGGGCATCACCTTTGCCCGCCGGCTGCACGGCAAGGAACTTTCCTTCAACAACATCAGCGACGCCAACGCCGCCTGGGAGCTGGTGCAGGAGTTCAGTGCGCCCTGTGCCGTGGGCGTAAAGCACATGAACCCGTGCGGCGTGGGGACGGGTCCGGACCTCCTGGCGGCTTGGCGGAAGGCTTATGCGGGCGACCCCGTCTCCATCTTCGGCGGCATCGTGGCCTTTAACCGCGAGGTGACGGCGGAACTGGCCCGGGCGCTGAGTGAGATCTTCCTCGAGGTGGTCATTGCGCCGGGCTTCAGCGACGCGGCGCTGGAGGTTCTCAAGGAAAAGAAAAACCGGATCCTGCTGGCTGCCGAGCCCGGCCGGTCGCCGCAGGCCTGGGACCTGCGGGCGGTGCGCGGCGGTCTCCTGGTGCAGGAGCTGGACGGGCGCGATTACGACCCGGCGGACCTTAAGGTGGTGACACGGCGCGCGCCGTCGGAAGAGGAGCTGGCGGACCTGACCTTTGCCTGGAAGGTGGTTAAGTATGTGAAGTCCAATGCCGTCGTCCTGGCGCGGGACAGCGGCACGGTGGGCGTGGGCGCCGGGCAGATGAACCGCGTGGGGGCGGTGGAGATCGCCGTGCGCCAGGCGGGGGAGAAGGCGCAGGGCGCAGTGCTGGCCTCAGATGCGTTCTTCCCGATGCCGGACTCGGTGGAAGCGGCGGCGCGGGCCGGGGTGACGGCCATCATCCAGCCGGGCGGCTCCATCCGCGATGCGGACTCCATCCGCGCGGCGGACGCGGCCGGCATCGCCATGGTCTTCACCGGCATCCGCCACTTCCGGCACTGAGTGGAGGTGAGCCGGATGAAGGTGCTTGTGGTGGGTGCAGGCGGGCGGGAGCACGCGCTGGTGTGGAAGCTGGCGCAGAGCCCGCGGGTGAAGAAGGTGTACTGCGCGCCGGGCAACGCCGGGACGGCGGAGCTGGCGGAGAACGTGCCCATCGGCGCCACGGATGTCGCCACGCTCACGGAGTGGGCGGCGGCGCACGACATCGACCTCACCGTGGTCGGCCCGGAGGCGCCGCTCACGGCGGGGCTGGTGGATGCCTTCAGGGCGCGGGGACTTTCAGCGTATGGGCCCACCCGCAAGGCGGCGGCCATTGAAGGCAGCAAGGTCTTCAGCAAAAACCTGATGCACAAGTACGGGATACCCACCGCTGAATACCGGGTGTTTACCGATGCGGAAGAAGCCCGCCGCTATGTCAGAGCAAAGGGCGCTCCACTCGTTCTCAAGGCCGAAGGCTTGGCCGCCGGCAAGGGAGTTATCGTAGCGCCGACCGAAGAAGAAGCCCTTGACGCCATCCATACGATCCTCGAAGAGCAGGCCTTCGGGGCCGCAGGTGAGCGCCTCATCATCGAAGAGTACCTCGAGGGTGAAGAGGTAACCGTGCTGGCCTTCGCCGACGGCGAGCACGTCCTTATGCTGGCGCCGTCCCAGGACCACAAGCGGGCGTTTGACGGCGACCGGGGTCCCAACACCGGCGGCATGGGCGCCTACTCGCCGGTGCCGGCGCTCACGCCGGACACAGCGTGCCGCGTCGAGGCCGAGATCCTGCGGCCCACCGTTGCGGCCCTGGCCGCAGAAGGCTCCCCCTACCGCGGCGTGCTCTACGCCGGCCTGATGCTTACGGCTGCGGGTCCCAAGGTGCTCGAATTCAACGCGCGCTTCGGCGACCCGGAGGCGCAGGCCGTCCTGCCGCGCCTGGCGACGGACCTGGTGGAGGTGGCTGAGGCCACGCTGGCCGGCCGCCTGGACCGCATCAGCCTCGCCTGGCGCCCCGCAGCGGCCTTGGCCGTGGTCTTGGCCTCAGGCGGTTACCCGGGGCACTATGAGACGGGCTTTCCCATCCAGGGGCTCAAAGAGGCGGCGGCACAGCCGGACACCCTGGTCTTTTACGCCGGTACGCGCCGGGAAGGAAACCAGGTCGTCACCGCCGGAGGCCGCGTGCTGGCCGTAACCGCTCTCGGCTCCGACCTCAAAGCCGCCCGGGAGCGTGCCTACCAGGCGGTGGAAATGATCCGGTTTTCCGGCCGCCGCTTCCGCCGCGACATCGGCTGGCGGGCCCTCCGCAGCTAGCCTGAAAGTGCGCACTCGAGCAGGAGGGGGCGGTCAGCCCCCTCCTGCTCGAGTGTGAGTTGCACTGGATTCTAATAGTGCGCGGCACCGGCCCCGTTCAGGAATTCCAGGATGGCAAGCGCATACAGGCGGGTTGTTTCCAGCAGCTGATCGATGTCCACCCATTCATCGTACTGGTGGGGTACCTCGCGAACCCCGGACCCGGTTACCACTACGGGGATGTTCTTCCAAGCCGAGAGGAAGGTGCCGTCCGTCGCGCCTGGAACACCGTCGTACACGGGTTCCCGGCCGGTGAGCAGGCGGTAGGCGGCAGCGACGGCTTGTACGATGGGTTCTTCCAGCGCTGTAGCGGTAACCGGCCGGTCTTCAATCCACTCAAGCTCGATGCGCGCCTTCTCGGGGTCGGCATCCTCTAAGCGGCGGGCGATACCTTGCAGGTCCTTGTAAATCTGTTCATGGTTTTGGCCGGAAACCGTGCGGATGTCATAGGCGACCAGGCAGTCGGCCGGCAACACGTTCAGCTGCCCTTCGCCTTCGGCCGGAGCTTTAACCACGGTGGGAGTGAGACTTGGAACGCCCAGGTAAGGGTGCCGCCCCAGGCGCTGGACCTCTTGCTGCTCGTAGGCCGCCACCTCCAGGATGAATTTGGCCATCCGGGTGTTCGGGTTAACGCCGGCGAAAGGCATGCAGCCGTGGGCTTGTTTGCCTTTGACGTGCACCAGCACGCGCATGGCGCCTTTCTGGGCCACGCAGATGCGGTTATCCTCCGGCTCGCAAATCAACGCAGCATCAACAGAATCGGCCCAGCCTTGTTCGATGAAGTGCTTGATCCCGAGCATCATACCCTCTTCGTCAACGGGGATGGCCAGCATGATCGACCCAGGGAAGTCCACGCCACTTTCGAGGACGCCCTTCACCGCCATAACCGCGGAGGTGATGCCGTTCTTCGTGTCGCAGGCACCGCGCCCGTAAAGACGCCGGCCGACGATCTCCGCACCGAAGGGAGCGTGGGTCCAGCCGGCAGGGTTTCCGGGCGTCACAACGTCGCTGTGGGCTTCGAGGAGAAGGCAGGGGCCGGGCCGCGTGCCGCGGACGATGCCGATCACGTTGGGGCGTCCCGGCGCCACTTCTTCAACGTGTACCTCAACTCCCATGTTGCGCAGGAAGGCGGCTACGTAATCGGCGACACGTTCTTCATTCCGGCCGGGTTCGTCGGGGCTGTATACGCTGGGAATTCTCACCAGATCCTGCAGGAGGGAAACCACGTCCCCTTCGCTGATGGCGGCCAGCACCTTTTGGTAATCAGGTTTCACTGCGTATGGACTCCTTTCTTCCTAGTCTTCGGCATAGCCCCAGAATTTCTTGATTGTTTCGCACTTGGGTTCCTGCGTCAGGGCAGTGACGAGCAGGAAGGAGCCCAGACTGATGAGCAGAGTAGGGACGATGGGGTGAAGCCCCAACGGCCTGGGCACGAAAGCACTGAACCAAACGAACGCCAACACACCGCCGACTTGGGAGGCGACGGCACCTGCAGCGTTAGCCCGTTTCCAGTACAGTCCTAACAGCAGCGGCCAGAAAAAGGCAGCCTGGAGGCCGCCAAAAGCAAAGAGATTCACCCAGATGATTAGGCTGGGTGGTTTAAGAGCCAAGGCAAGGATCAGAAGACTGAGCAGGATGTTGCACGCCTGGCTTAGGCGTTTCAAACAATTTTCATCGGCGGATGGATTGATGTAGTTGAGATAGATGTCTTTAATTATGGTTCCGGCCATGTAGATAAGCTGGGAATCCACTGTGGACATGATGGCCGCCAGAGGTGCTGCGAGAACAAGCGCGGCAAGGAAGGGGGGCAGGACCTGGAGCGCCAGTGTGGGGATGGTCATGTCCGTGACGGTAACCTTGGGGATGACGGCCTGGGCGAATACACCAACAAGGTGCATGCCCAGCATGAGAGCACCCGTGACCACGGTACCGATGACTATGGCGCTGTGCATTGCACGTGAATCGCGGTAGGCCATGGCGCGCACCGCATTTTGCGGTAGGCCGAGAAGCCCGATGCAAACAAGCACCCAGAATGACGAAATCCAAGGAAGGCTGATAAAATGCTTGACCCCGAAGGGGGTGAGCAGCTCAGGATTCTTTGCCGCCAGTTGTTGAACGATAGCAGCTGTGCCTCCGCCTGCTTTGACAGTGGCTACCAGCAAGACTATCGTGCCGACAAACATGATGGTTCCGTTGATTGAGTCGTTCAACACCACCGCTAGGAAGCCACCGAGTGTAACATAGATCATCACTACAAAACTAAAGAGAATTAGAGAGAGGACGTAATCAAATCTGGTAACCGATTGGAACAGGCGGGCACCGCCAATAAATTGCGCTACCACGGCGGCAACTAAGAACACTACAACAAAGAAGGCGGAGCTAAGGACGACTAATTTGTTGCCGTCGTAACGTTCACGCAAGAAGTCGACCACCGTGATAGCCTTGATTCTGCGAGCGATGATGGCGAAGCGCTTTCCGAGGATGCCAAGTGTTAGGTACATGGCCGGCAATTGAATCATGGCCAGCAGAACCCAGCCCAAGCCTTGTTGATAGGCCGTACCGGGACCACCGAGAAAACTGCTGGCACTGATGTAGGTGGCAACCAGAGTCATGGCCAGGACAAAGCCGTTTAAGCCGCGGCCACCCAGAAAGTACCCGGCGATGAAGCCGCCACCTTCTTTCTGCCGTATGCGTGCAGCATATACGCCTACGCCCACTAAAACGCCCAAGTAAACAAACACCAGTGTTGTAAGAAGTGCTTGCTCGTTCATTGTTCCCCATCGCCTCCCTCGGCGGTGTGCGTGTCATCCAGAGGGATGTCCCGGAAGAAAACCCGTACAGCCAACCAAGCCAGGACACTGAAAACGAGATAACCGAGGACGCAGCTATAGAAAAACCAATCAGGCAGGCCAAGAACATAGCCATATGTTTCAACTGGACGAGAACCAAGGCCGTATGCGAAACCATACCACCAGACGACATTGAGGACAAAGAGGGCCAACATTATTAGTGCTTCTTTACCACACTGCCGAAAACGATAGTCTCCCTGTACCTTGCCTTTCATACGCGCTCCTCCCCCAGTTGGCATCGTGTTTCAGCCGCTAAACGGTCGCTGTTGCTTCTTTCACTCTCCTTTTCCTCTTTTCAAAACTACTCAAAAATATCACTACAAAATTCGGTTACCTTAGGGCAACCCCTCTAAAGTTAATTGACCTCATATTACCACATAATTGCTTTTTTTGCTACACTACCCTGCTGATCGGACGGCACGAAAGCGTGGTCCCAACTACCTGTGCCGGGCAATAACCTGCGCCTTTTTGGACAGGTTCTGGACAAAAGGTGATTCTGAAACCATGTCGAATAGTAAACCAACGCGCAGGTTGAAGGTGTTGATGCTCTGGAAGGTGTGTCCTCCGTGACGGCGCTTCAAGTGGTAAATGAGCAAAGGTGGCGGAGAGGCGTTTTTAAGCGGCTGACGGGTGTTTTGCCCAGCGAATACAGGGGTAGGGCCAGAGCGCCGTCCAGGAAAGGGGGGGATGCCCGGGGAACGGTAGGCCTAGACAGTTGAAAAGAAAACAGGAGGTGGAAAAACACGTTGACTAGAAAGGGCTTCATGGTGGTGGGGACCGTTGTCCTCGTACTCACGCTTGTTCTGACCGGTTGCCAAACCAGCGCTCCTAAGTCCGGCGGTGAGGCAGGGAAAACGCAAACAGTCACTCTTAAGGCCGGCCACCCGGTGGCGGAAACCCATCCGTACCACTTGGGCCTGGTGAAGTTCGCCGAATTGGTGGACCAGAAAACCAACGGTCAGATTAAGATCGACATCTATGCCAACGGTCAGCTCGGCAACGAGCGCGACATGATCGAGGGTCTGCAGCTCGGCACCCTTGACCTGGTGGTCACCTCCACCGGCCCGGTGAGCAACTTCGTGCCGGAGATGGGTGTGGTGGACCTGCCGTTCCTCTTCCGCGACCGCCGGCATGCGTACAATGTGCTCGATGGCCCGATCGGACAAGACCTCTTGAAGAAGTTCGCGGCCAAGAACATCGTGGGCCTGGCGTTTTGGGAGAACGGCTTCCGGCACCTGACCAACTCCAAGCACCCGGTGAATGCCCCGGCCGATGTGCAGGGTCTCAAGGTGCGCACCATGGAAAACCCGGTACACCAGGAGACTTTCCGTGTGCTGGGGGCCGACCCTACGCCCATGGCCTGGAGCGAGGTGTTTACGGCGCTGCAGCAGAAGACCATCGACGGTCAGGAGAACCCCATCCCCATCATTTACAATCAGAAGATCTACGAGGCGCAGAAGTATCTGGCCCTCACCGGGCACTTCTACTCGCCGTCGCTCCTTCTTATGAGCAAGGCGGCCTTCGATAAGCTTACTCCTGAACAACAAAAGATCATCCAGGAAGCGGCGATTGAGGCCGCCAACTACGAGCGTGAGCAAATAAAGAAGCAAGAGGACGAACAGGTGGACAAGCTGAAGGCGGCCGGCATGGAGATCACCGAGCCGGATCGCGCGGCTTTCCAGGAAGCAACGAAGAGCGTTTATGATAAATTTGCACCGCAATTCGGCCAAGAACTGATCCAGAAGATTCTGAACACGAATTGACGTGCTAAGTCGGGCGGGGACGGGAGGCAGTGCCCGTCCCCGCAAAGGAGCGTGAACGACATGCGTTTTCTCAGCCGGCTCAGCCAGATGCTTGCGTCTCTCTCGGAAAGCCTGCTCTACTTCCTCTTGGCCGTCATGGTGGCGACCACCTTCCTGCAGGTCTTTTTCCGTTACGTCATCTTTCATTCCCTGCCCTGGTCGGAGGAGGTCTCCCGCTATGCCCTGGTGTGGCTTACCTTTATCGGCGCCAGCTACGGATTAAGGTGCGGGGTTCACGTGGCGGTGGAGGCCCTGGTGGAGGCGTTACCGCCGGGGGCGAGACGGCTGCTCAAGGCGGGCAGCTATGCCCTCACTGCTTTCCTAGGGGCGGTTCTGGCGGTCTACGGCTTTAAGCTGGCTCAGGTGAACATGGGCCAGCTTTCCCCGTCGCTGCACATTCCCATCGGCCTGGCCTACGCGGCGGTGCCGGTGGGGGGCGTGTGCCTTTTCATCCATGCCCTTGCCCTGCTTAAGCCGTCGCCGGAGGAGGTCGAAAGCTGATGTCTGCGGTTGCTTTTGTGCTCTTAGCCCTCCTCGTGGTGTTTACGGCCCTGGGTATACCCATTGCCTTCTCCCTCGCCCTGGCGTCCCTCGGGGCGCTCATCGCGCAGGGGGCGGTCCCCTTGGTGGTGGTGCCGCAGCGCCTCTTTACAGCGGCGGACTCTTTCGCTCTCCTGGCGGTGCCTTTCTTCATCCTGGCGGGCGAGATCATGCAGCAGGGCGGCATTTCGCGGCGCCTGGTGGCCTTCGCCAACGACCTCTTGGGCTGGATCAGCGGCGGCCTGGCCCTGGTTTCCATTGCCGCCAGCGCCTTCTTCGCCGCCATCTCAGGTTCAGGAGCGGCCACCACGGCGGCCATCGGCGGGGTGATGTACCCGGAAATGAAGAAGCGGGGCTATGCTCCTGATTTCGCCGCCGCCATTCAGGCCCTGGGCGGTACCCTAGGCATCGTGATCCCGCCCAGCATTCCTTTTGTGGTTTACGGCATCATCACCGGGGCTTCCGTGGGGGCGCTCTTTCTCTCTGGGGTGATTCCCGGCGTTTTAGGAGCGCTGGCGTATATGTTCCTGGCCTACGCCCTCAGCCGTCGGGCGGGTTACCACAGCGGGGAACGGGCCGGCTTTGGGCGGCTCTGGCGCTCCTTCCGCGAGGCGTTCTGGGGCCTCCTCATGCCGCTCATCATCCTGGGCGGCATCTACGGGGGTGTGTTCACCCCCACCGAGGCGGCGGTGGTGGCGGTGGTTTACGCGTTGGCGGTGGCACTCCTCATTTACCGGGAAATCGGGCTCCAGGACCTGCGAGGCATCTTCGTGAGTGCCGGACTCACCAGCGCCATGGTGATGCTCCTCATCGCGACGGCCGCCCTCTTCGGCTGGGTGATGACGCGCGAAAACATTCCACAGCAGCTGGCCAGAGCCATCATCGGCATAGCCGGCACGCCGCTTGCCTTCCTGCTCCTCGTGAATGTGATTTACTTTATTGCCGGGATGCTGCTCGATACCGTGGCCGTCATCCTGCTTCTCGTCCCCATTCTCTACCCTATTGCGGCCCAGCTCGGAATTGATCCGGTGCACTTCGGCCTGGTCACGGTGTTCAACCTGGGCATCGGACAGATTACCCCGCCTTTCGGCGTCTGCCTTTTTGTGTCTTCCGGCATTTCCGGGATCTCGCTGGAAAAGATCACGCGCGCCATCTGGCCCTTCTTCGTCTTGGCTGCCGCGCTAATTATTCTCTACACCTACGTTCCCGCCCTCAGTCTGTGGCTGCCGGCTTTCCTGAAAGGTTGAGCCTGTTTGTCTGCCCCGAACAAAGCGGTGGCCCTGCGACAGGGGAAGGCCTGAGCGCCTCAGCCTTTCATCCTTTGCTGGTGACGCTGGCAGCCCGGAGGGCTATCTTAAGCGCCGCCGAGTAGAAAGGAAGTGACAAACAGCAAGCTTTTCGACCTGCAGCGCATGAAACTGGGTAGGAGATTGCCCTGCCGGGAGAGAATAGCAGGGATCGAAGCCAGATTTAAGGAAGAGGTGCAAGGAATGCTTTCCGACATCGAAATCGCCCAGGCGGCCCCGATGCAGCCCATCACGGAGGTGGCCGCCGCCCTCGGCCTGGCGCCTGAGGAACTGGAACTCTACGGCCGCTACAAGGCCAAGGTGAGCCCGGCGGTGTGGGAGCGGGTAAAGGAGCGGCCGGACGGGAAGCTGATCCTGGTGACGGCCATCAACCCCACACCGGCCGGTGAAGGCAAGACGACAACCACCGTGGGCCTGGGACAGGCCCTGGCCCGGCGGGGGAAGAAAGTGGCCATCGCCCTGCGCGAACCCTCCCTGGGGCCGAGCTTCGGCGTGAAGGGCGGCGCCGCCGGCGGCGGGTACTCCCAGGTGGTGCCCATGGAGGACATCAACCTGCACTTCACCGGCGACATCCACGCCGTGACCACGGCCCACAACCTTCTTTCCGCCCTCATCGACAATCACCTGCAGCAGGGGAATGCCCTGGGGCTGGACCCGCGGCGCATCACCTGGAAGCGGGTCCTCGACATGAACGACCGGGCGCTCAGGCACATCGTCATCGGCCTGGGGGGTAGGGCCCAGGGCGTCCCGCGCGAAGACGGCTTCGACATCTCCGTGGCCTCCGAAGTGATGGCCATCCTCTGCCTTGCCGGCAGCCTCAGCGAGCTCAAGGAGCGCCTGGCGCGGATCGTGGTGGGCTACACCGAGGGCGGCCGCCCCGTGACGGCCGGCGACCTCAAGGCCCAGGGGGCGATGGCGCTTCTTCTTAAGGACGCCTTAAAGCCCAACCTGGTCCAGACCTTAGAGCACGTCCCGGCCTTCATCCACGGCGGTCCCTTCGCCAACATCGCCCACGGCTGCAACTCCATCCAGGCCACGCGGCTGGGGCTCAAGCTGGCCGACTACTTCGTCACAGAGGCCGGCTTCGGCGCCGACTTGGGGGCGGAGAAGTTCTTCGACATCAAGTGCCGCGTAGCCGGCCTTAAGCCCAGCGCCGCCGTGGTGGTGGCCACAGTGCGCGCCCTCAAGCTCCACGGCGGGGTACCCAAGGCCGAGCTGGGGCGGGAGAACCTGGACGCCCTCGAGGCGGGCTTCGCCAACCTGGAAAAGCAGGTGGAGAACGTGCGCCTCTTCGGCGTGCCGCCGGTGGTGGCCATCAACCGCTTTCCCACCGACAGCGACAGAGAGCTTTCCCTGCTGGCGGAGCTCTGCAGGCGCCTCAATGTGCCCTTTGCCCTCTCGGAGGTCTGGGCCAAAGGCGGTGCCGGGGGGATCGAACTGGCCGAGAAGGTTCTTACCGCCTGTGAAGGGCCGGCCGACTTCCACTTTCTCTACGACCCCACGGAAGAGCCCAAGGCGAAGATCGCCGCCATCGCCCGGAAGGTTTACGGCGCCGCGCGGGTGGAGTACACCCCCGAGGCGGAGCGCGATCTCAAGGCCATCCACGACCAGGGCCTGGATAACCTCCTCATCTGCATGGCGAAAACCCAGTACTCCCTCTCGGACGACCCGGCCCTCCTAGGGCGTCCGGAAGGCTTTCCCCTTACCGTGCGCGAGGTGCGTCTTTCCGCCGGCGCCGGGTTTATCATCCCGGTTACGGGCCAGATCATGACCATGCCCGGTCTTCCTAAGCACCCGGCGGCGCTCGACATGGACATAGACGACACAGGGCGCATCACCGGCCTCTTTTAGGCCGGCCAAGAGATCTTTAAGGCAGGAGGGCGGGAAATGAGGGCGGAGATTCTCGACGGCAGGAAGGTGGCGGCGCAGGTTAAGGCTGCGCTCAAAGAAGAGGTGACACAGCTGAAAGGCCGGGGCCTGACCCCCGGCCTGGCGGTGATCCTGGTGGGGGACGACCCGGCCTCCCAGGTGTACGTAGGGAACAAAGAGAAGGCCTGCCGGGCGGTGGGCATTGCCTCCTTTCCCCACCGGTTGCCGGCGGCTACCGGCGAGGAACACCTGCTGCAGCTCATCGGGCGCCTCAACGCCGACCCGGCCGTGCACGGGATCCTGGTCCAGCTGCCCCTGCCGCGCCAACTGGACGCGAACCGGGTGATCCAGGCCATCGACCCGGCCAAGGACGTGGACGGCTTCCACCCCGTGAACGCCGGCCGGCTGGCGGCGGGTTTGCCGGCCTTTGTACCCTGCACGCCCCAGGGGGTTATGCACCTGCTCGCAGCCTATAACATCCCGGTTGCGGGGCGGCACGCCGTGGTGGTGGGGCGGAGCAACATCGTGGGCAAACCCCTGGTGCAGCTTCTCCTGGCCGCGGATGCCACCGTCACCGTCTGCCACAGCAAGACCAGGGACCTGGCCGCCTTCACCCGCACGGCCGATATCCTGGTGGCGGCGGTGGGTAGGCCGCGCCTTATCACCCGCGACATGGTAAAACCCGGGGCGGTGGTGGTGGACGTGGGCATCAACCGGCTGCCGGAAGGGCTGGTGGGCGACGTGGATTTCGAGGCGGTGCGCGAGGTGGCGCGTTACATTACGCCCGTTCCGGGCGGCGTAGGCCCCCTGACCATCGCCATGCTGCTTAAGAACACGCTTGCGGCGGCCCTGGCCGGCCGAGGCGGCGGGCCGCGGGGCGAGTAGACTTTCGTCGGCCCTGACTGCTTATACGGGCATGCGGAGAATTGGGCTTGGCTGCGCGCCGCTTGGGCGCCTACCCCGGTGCATATAAAGAGCCGGCAAGCCAGCACATTACAGGAGGCGAACAGATATGGAAAAGCGTAAAGTGGCGATCCCACAGCTTAAGGAAATGAAAAAGGCCGGGCAGAAGCTGAAAATGGTTACGGCCTACGATTACCCGACGGCGGTAATTATTGACAAGAGCCCTATTGAAATGATCCTGGTGGGGGACTCTCTGGGCATGGTGGTCCTGGGCTACGAAGGCACCGTACCCGTCACCATGGAAGACATGATCCACCACATCCGCCCGGTGGTGAAAGGTGCGCCGCACACCCTGGTGGTGGGCGACATGCCCTTTATGTCCTACAACGTGAGCCGCGAAGAAGCCATCCGGAACGCCGGCCGGCTGCTGAAGGAGGGCGGGGCGGACTGTGTGAAGCTCGAAGGCGGCCAAGTGGTGGCGCCGACCGTGCGGGCCATCGTGGATGCCGGCATTCCGGTGATGGCCCACATCGGGCTGACGCCCCAGACGGCCTCTGCCCTGGGCGGCTTCAAGGTGCAGGGTAAGGATGCGGTTATGGCCGCGCAGCTCCTGGCCGATGCCCAGGCGCTGGAGGAAGCCGGGGCCTGCGCCATTGTGCTCGAGTGTATTCCGGCGCAGCTGGCGCGGCTGATTACCGAAAAACTTACCATTCCGACCATCGGCATCGGCGCCGGTCCGTGGTGCGACGGGCAGGTGCTGGTGACGCAGGATATGATGGGGCTCTTTGACCGTTTTGTCCCGAAATTTGTGAAGCAGTACGCCAACATAGGCAAGATCATGCTGGAGGCGTTTGAGAAATACGCCGCTGAGGTGGATGCCGGCGCCTTCCCGGACATGGAGCACTCTTTCACCATGAAGGAAGAGGAACTGCGCAAACTCGAGTAATGTTAAGGGGGAGGGGTCGGGATGCGGATCGCGGTGGTGGGCGCGGGAGCCATGGGGTGCATCTTCGGCGGTACCATGTCGGAAGCCGGGCATGAAGTGACCCTGATCGATGTCTGGGCGGAACACGTCAACGCCCTCAACGCGCGGGGACTGAGACTTACCGGCGTGAGCGGCGACCGGACCATTCCCGTGCATGCCGTCACCAGCCCCGCCGGGCTGCCTGTGCAGGACGTGGTGATCGTGTTTGTCAAGTCCGCTTTCACGGAGACGGCGGTGCGCCAGGCGGCCGCGCTGATCGGCCCGGAGACCACGGTGCTCACGCTCCAGAACGGCCTGGGCAACGCCGATAAAATCGGGGCCATCGTCGGGGCGGAGAAGGTGGTGGCCGGGGTTACCTCGCACGGGGGCACCATGCTCGGCCCTGGTGAGGTACGCCACGCGGGACGCGGCGAAACGGTGCTGGGGGAGCTGAGGGGCGGGCTGACGCCCCGGCTGGAGCGGCTGGCCGCTGCCTTTACCGCCGCCGGCCTGGAAGCGCGGGCGGTGGAGAACGTAGACAGCCTGGTGTGGAGCAAGCTCCTGGTGAACGTGGGGATCAACGCCGTAACGGCCGTCCTGCGGGTTGCCAACGGGGAACTGCCGAAACACGAGGCCACGCGAGAGCTGGTGCGTTTGGCGGTGGAAGAAGGGGCGCGCGTGGCGGCGGCCAAAGGCATAAAGCTTATCCACGCCGACCCGGTGGCCAACTGTCTTAAGGTGGCCGAGCTCACCGGCCCCAACCTGTCTTCCATGCATCAAGACGTGCGGGCCAAACGGCGGACGGAAGTAGACGTGATCAACGGCGCCATCGTGGCCGAAGGGGAGAAACTCGGCATCCCCACACCGGTGAATAAGGTCCTCACCAACCTGATCAAGGCCATTGAGGCCACGTACTAGGCGTGGTTTCCTCTTTTACCGGCAGCCCGGCGGGTGCAAAAAAGCAGCTCAGGCTTTTTCCTGGCTGCTTTTTTCGCCCGAAAACAGATTCAGTCCTGTTGTTCGGCAGGCCTTTTATCCAGCTGGGCCGGCGCCTTTTCATGGCAGTTTCCCGGCTGGTGCTGTCCGCCGTGCAGGCCGTGCATCATGAAGACGTGCATGAGCGGGCAGAGCAGGAACAGACCGTACGGCAGGAGGCGGGCGAAGACGCTCGGCCCGGCCAGGAAGAGAGCTCCGCCGAGGATGACGGCCCCAAGGAGCAGAGGCACCAGGTAGCGGTTACGGTCCATCGTTTCTACCCCCATTCGGCTGCTCGAATACCCATACCATCTAGGGGTAGTATATCTGACCCAGACCTGAAAGTCAAGGCACAAGAACCTACGAGTGAGGGGAAGCTTGCGCCTACACGTCGGCGAAAAGCGGAGTGGAGAGATACCGCTCCCCTGTATCTGGGAAGATGGCCACGATCAGCTTCCCCTTGTTCTCTGGCCGGGCGGCGAGCTTGGCGGCCGCCCAGGCGGCGGCGCCGGCGGAAATCCCGGTGAGGATGCCCTCTTCGCGCGCCAGGCGGCGGGCCATGGCGAACGCCTCCTCGTCGGGCACAGGGATGATCTCGTCCAGAAGGTCGCGGTTCAGCACTGCGGGCACAAAACCGGCGCCGATGCCCTGGATGCCGTGCCGCCCCGGGGTGCCGCCGGAGAGAACGGGGGAGGCGGCCGGCTCGACGGCTACGGCCCGGAAACCGGGTTTACGCGCCTTGATTACCTCGGCGATTCCGGTGATGGTGCCGCCTGTGCCCACTCCGGCGACGACCATGTCTACTTTACCGTCGGTATCCTGCCAGATCTCCTCGGCCGTGGTTTCTCGATGGGCGGCCGGGTTGGCGGCGTTTTCAAATTGCTGGGGAATGAAATACCGCGGGTCTTCGGCGGCCAGCTGCTGGGCGCGGGCGACGGCGCCTTTCATTCCCTCGTCGCCGGGCGTGAGGACGAGCTCGGCGCCCAAAGCCTTTAGGATTTGTTGCCGCTCGCGGCTCATGGTCTCGGGCATCACCAGAACGCAGCGTATGCCGCGCGCGGCGCAGGCGAAGGCCAGCCCGATGCCGGTGTTGCCGCTGGTAGGTTCAACTACCACCGAGTCCGGGCCTAGTTTCCCGGCGCGGGCCGCCTCGTCCAGCATGCGCACGGCGATGCGATCTTTCACGCTCCCTAAGGGGTTAAAGAATTCCAGCTTCGCAACGACCGTGGCGCCCTGCGGCGGCACCACCCGCCGCAGGCGCACCAGCGGCGTGCGCCCCACCAGTTCCGTGATATCATTGGCGATTTTCATCGCAGGGTCTCCTTTCTAGATGTAGTACTCCGGTTCGACGCGGCGGCGCGGCGGGCGCCGGCCGGCAGCGGCGGCAGCAGATCCCGCCTCCGTCCAGAGGGCCTCCCAGGCCGCCACGCGCCGTTCCAGAAAAGCCAGCCGCTGTGCCAGCGGCGCCCACGCCTCTGCCTCAGCCAGGGCGCGCGGACGCACCGTGCGTGCCGGTACACCCACCACAGTGCTCCCGGGGGCCACGTCCCGCACCACCACGGCGCCGGCGCCGATCTTCGCGCCGTCGCCGATGTGGATCGGCCCCAGGATCTGCGCCCCGGCGCCGATGAAGACGTCGTTGCCCACGATGGGGTGGCGCTTCCCTGTATCTTTTCCGGTGCCGCCCAGCGTCACCCCGTGGTACAAGGTGACGTTGTCGCCGATTTCGGCCGTCTCACCGATGACAATGCCGGCGCCGTGGTCGATAAAGAGGTTGCGCCCGATGCGGGCCCCGGGATGGATTTCAATCCCGGTGAGGTGGCGGTTGACCTGCGACACCAGCCGCGCCCCAAAGCGCAACCGCCGTACATAAAACCAGTGGGCGATGCGGTGCAAAAAGACGGCGTGCAGCCCCGGATAGCAAAAGACGACTTCCAGCAGGCTAGGGCGCGCCGGGTCCCGGGCCTGGATGGCCCGTGCCAGCTGCCAGAGCTCGCCGAGCATAAAGGGTTCCTCCTTTCAAACTTCGCATGTACCGGTGTTCGCAAAGCCGGAGCGAACAGCCCGCACAACAGCTGTCGTCTTCTCGGTCGTGTTCACTGCGGTCTGCCTCTGGACATCGCGCGTACCGCACCAGGCCCACCTCCTTCCAAAAGAAAAACCTCCGCCTCTTCAGAGGCGAAGGTTTGCTTCGCGGTTCCACTCTGCTTGGGCATAGACGCCCACCTCGGCAAGGAGGACTATCATCCCCCGCGGCTTTTAACGGGCCTTCCCGGCGGCACCTACTTCCTTCGGTACCGCGGCTCCGGAGTGCACTTCAGCTGCTTTCCCTGGGCACTGCTTTCAGCCGCCGGCAGCACCTCTCTGACAGGTACCTGCAACCTACTCTACCCCGTCTGTGCCTTGCTCAGCTAATTTGACAGCATTATAGCACGCCGGTTGAACCAAGTCAATGTTTTTCTCGCCTGCTGCCTGGCGCGGCGACAGTGGGCGCACGTTCAGCCTTCCACCTGCGAGATGGCCTGCTGGGGTGTGAGGTTGCCGTAAATCACACCCATGATCCCGGGCAGGTAACGGTCCATGGTGCTCAGGTTGGCGTAAACCAGGTTCTTGACGAGCGCCGGGGTGAGTTCGGCGTCCTCGACGTCGATGGAGGTCTTGTAGCGCACCTCGCCGTCGCGAAAGTCCAGTTCAAAGTTGCCGATCACCAGGCCGTAATTGGCCCGGGTAAGGTATTCGGCCACCGCCGCTCGCTTTCCCTCCGGAACCTTCACCGGACACACGGAGAAAAACAAAAACTGCTGCTGCTCTTCCCGGGCTTCGGCCCAGCACTGCCAGTTGCCGTTGTGGCCGCTGCAGGGCAGGCTGAGGATGGGCTTGCCTTCGATACGGGTAAATTTCCAGTCATCTTCCGTAAAGAAGCGAACGGCTGTCTCCAAAATCGGGCCCATACGGCCCACCTCCTAGGAAGAGGATAGTTTTCGAGGTGAAGTACTAGAGTGTATTCGCCACGGTGGAGGCAGGTTCCTGCAAGGGGGCGGCCCGATTGCGAAGAAGTACAAGCTGGGCGTGTGTGCTGCGCCCCGGCGTGCGGCGGGGGTTTTCGCCCCCCCGCCTCGTTAGAGTTCAAGATCTGCCAGGCTTTCCGCCTTGAACGATTCTACCACCAGGGTGCCGTTCTTAAGGCGTTCCAGCACAGCCCGGCAGGCCTTAAGCCGCGCTGCGTCGAGGGGAGTGAAGCCGGGGGTGCCTTCGCGGGCTTCGAGCCCCGCAATCATTTCCCGCAGTTCCTCGACGTTGACACCGGTCATGTCTGAGCCCTCCTCTCAAAAAGTGCGGCGGCCGGCACGTGCAGCGCGGCCAGCCGACCAGGATGTCGGCGCTGCCGAGATAGGTTGTGGTGTCGGTCCGGCCACGGTGTCGGCGGTGGAGTACGGTGACCGGGGTGTGAGGTCGATGCCGGGGGCGTGTCACTTACGGTAACGGCCGCCGGCTGCGTACCGCGGAAGGTGTCGATGCTGGAGATGTGCCCCGCGGTCGCGTGGGTGACGCGGTTCCTGGAGGCCAGGTGCCGAAACGTTTTCTGCCTGTCACAGTGTATTCCGGCCCGGCACGGCAGGTGAACGCACCCTGGAGGGGAGCAATGACAAAAGCCTGGAGACCAGGCAGGATTCGGCCGGAGAGTGGCGAACGTTACGAAGGAGTTTTCTTTTAGCTGAGGAGGTTTTCAAATATGGAAAAGAGGAGGCTCGGCCGAACCGGGCTTGAGGTTTCGCTCATCGGGATGGGCGGCATACCCATCCAGCGGGTGGGTAATGAAGCAGCGGCAGAGATTCTCCGGGCCGCGCTGGCGGCCGGCATCAACTTCTTCGATACAGCGCGCGGCTACACCGACAGCGAGGAGAAGTTTGGCTTGGTGCTCGGCAGGCAAGGACCGCGCCCCGTCATCGCCACTAAATCCATGGCCCGCACGCGGGAGGGCATGACGGCGGATATCGAGCGCAGTCTGGCCGAGCTCAAGGTGGATTACATCGACCTCTACCAGCTGCACAACGTCCGCTCCCGGGAAGAGCTCCAGCAGGTCCTGGCGCCCGACGGCGCCCTGGCTGCCCTGCGCACGGCCCAGGCGGCGGGGAAGGTGCGGCACGTGGGCATCACCGGGCACGTGGTGGACACGCTGGTGGAAGCTGTGCAGACGGGCGAGTTCGAAACGATTCAGTTTCCTTTCAACGCAGTGGAAACGGAAGGGGCGGAGCGGCTGCTCCCGCTGGCGGAGAAGCTGGACCTGGGTGTCATCGTCATGAAACCGCTGGCCGGCGGAGCGCTGCGCCCGGCCGCCTTGGCGCTGCGTTTCCTGCTTGCTTACCCGGTTTCCACCATCATCCCGGGCGTCGATTCCGTGGAGCAGGTGCAGGAAAACGCCGCCTTGGGGGAGTACGCTGTCCCCCTTAGTGCGGCGGAAAAAGAGGAGCTTAAGGCGCAGATCGCACGGCTCGGCAACCGCTTCTGCCGCCGCTGTGAGTACTGCCTGCCCTGCCCGCAGGGCATCCGCATCCCCCTTGTGTTTACCTTTGATGGGTACTGGACGCGCTACGGGCTTAAGGAATGGGCGGAGGAGCGTTACCGCGCCCTGGACGTCAAAGCCGGCGCCTGCGTAGAGTGCGGCACCTGCGAGCGCCGCTGCCCCTACAGCCTGCCCATCCGCGAGATGCTCAAGGAGGCAGTGAACCATTTCGGCGAATAGGGCTTGACAAAGCCCGGGCGGCTGTGATAGGGTAAAAGACAATCAAGGGGAACTTCAATGAGCGGGAAGAGTAGGCCGCGCGGGCGTGCCGAGAGAGCCGGGGAAGGTGGAAACCCGGTCACGCGAGCGGGGACCGAATGGACCCGGGAGAAGCAGATCGAAACGCGCCTCAGGGCCGGCCGGCAGGAGGCGCGGAGTAGTGGCTGCCGGCGGTCCGCCGTTACAAGGACAGGGTATCGGGCACAGGCCCCGTACCTTACGAGTGGGGCCTTTCCGGCCCAAGCAGGGTGGTACCGCGAGCAAACCTCTCGTCCCTTTTCGGAACGAGAGGTTTTTTGTTACCGGAGGAGGCGAACGGCATGACGTGAAGGGCGGAGCAGACCATTAAGGCGCCGATTCTTAACAAACGAGGAGTGGATAACGTGAAAGTCAAAGAAATGGCCGTCACCGCCTTGTTTCTGGCGCTGGGGCTTATCCTTCACCAAATCACTGTCGGCCTCCTGGCTGGGATGAAGCCGGATTTTGTCATCACCATGCTGTTTGTCTCCTTCCTTATCATCCGCAACGCGCGCCTCACGCTGCCGGCAGGCCTGGCGGCGGGCATCATCGCCGCGCTCACCACCTCCATGCCGGGTGGCCAGCTTCCGAACATCATCGATAAGCTCATCACCGCTGCCGTGGCCATGGGGTTGATCAAACTTCTGGGTGGACGACTGAACACTTACCTGCTGGCGGGTCTGGTGGGTTTCCTCGGTACCATCGTGAGCGGCCTGGCCTTTATCACCGCAGTCGCTTTCATCGTCGGCCTGCCGGCACCGTTTATGGCCCTTTTCGTGACGGTGGTGGTCCCCACGGCGGTGATCAATACCTTCCTGACCCCCTTCCTCTACGGCCTTGCCCTGGCCCCGGCGCGTTCGTTGGGCCTGGCAGGACGCGCGAAGCACTCAGCCTGAAACTACCCGCCCCGGCCCTTCAGCCGAGGCGGGGTGACACCGCGTTTACTGCCTCAGACTGCGCGCCGGTCTGGGGCCGTTTCTTTTCTTAGGGCATATCTACCTACTTGACCATAGCTTCCCTCCCGGGTATACTTAAATAGTAAGAAGTACGATTATAATTACCGGGAGGGAAGTCAATGCTTCTGCCTTGGTCAAAGGGGACTGCCCACTCCGGCTCCCAAGATCCCTGCGGCGCTAAAGAGGCGGTCTTCCTTGCGGAACTCACGGCCGTCGTACGGCAGGGCTTGGTGGCCCCGGCGGCCCCCGTGTCCTCTCTCACCGACCGCGCGCTTGCGGTACTCAACCGGCCGTGGCAGGCGGCCCGAACCCTGGTGAGCGGTTTCAGCGCGGGTTTGGTCGGCTTGGCCGGCCGCGCCGTCGCCCTGCAGCTGAAGGTGGATGATCTGACGGCGGCCAGTTCCCGGCAGAGCGAGAGCCTGCAGCAGGCAGCGGCGGCGGTGGAGGAACTGGCGGCCGCGGCCACCGAGGTGGCCCAGGCCGCCAACCAGGCCTCAGAGGACGCGGTAACGGCGGGCGAACAGGCCACGGCCAACATCCAGGCCGTCCGCCGGGCGCTGGCGGCGTTCGGCACGCTGCAAAGTGAGATGCTGGCGGTGAAGGACGAGGTCCTGGGACTGGTGGAAGTGGCGCGTGGCATCGAAGAGGTGGCCGCCTTCATCGCGGACGTTTCCGATCAAACGCGCCTCCTGGCTCTTAATGCCAAGATCGAAGCGGCGCGCGCCGGAGAAGCGGGGCGCGGTTTTGCGGTGGTGGCGGATGAAGTGGGTAGCCTTTCGCGCCGCACTCAGGAAGGAGCGCGGCGGGTACGCGAGCTGGTGAGCGAGATCACGCAGCGCCTGGGAGCGGCCGCCCGGCGGGCCGAGGAGCTGGCCGGACGGGCATCCGCGGCCGGGGCAGAGATGGCGCAGGCACCGACGGAGCTTACGGCCATCCAGGAGCACCTGCACAGCATCACCGGGCACCTGGAAAGCATGGCCGCGGCGACGGAAGAGCAGGCGGCCGCCAGCGAAGAGGCGGCCGGCAGCCTGCAGGAGGCGGGTAACCTGGCACGCTCCCTGGCCCAGAGTGTCCGAGGGGCCGGGGAGGAGCTGGCGCAGCTGGCGGTGCAGGTAGAGGGGCTCCGGCGGTTGACGGCCATCGGCGACCTCCCTTTGAGCGGCCACGACATGCTGGCCCTGGCCAAGGTGGACCACCTGGCTTGGATCCAGCGTTTGCACAACTTGTTCGAAGGCCGGGAGAGTTTGAGCGCGGCGGAGGTCACCTCCGACCGCGAGTGCCGCTTCGGCCGGTGGTATCACGGTCCGGGGCGGGCCGCGTTCGGCTCTTACCCCAGTTTTGCAGCGCTCGCTGCCCCCCACGCGCGGGTCCATGCCCTGGCCCGGGAAATCACAGCGGCTTGGGGTGCAGGCGAAAAACAAAAGGCCCGCGCGCTCTTTCTGGAGCTGCAGCAGGTCTCGGGCGAACTCATGCAGATTATCGCCGACCTGGAACGGGAAGCAGAAAGCGGCCGGGAAAACAGCCCCGCGTCCTTGGACCTGGCCGGCTAGCTGCTTCGCGCCTCAGTCAGATTGACGGTTGCCTTCTCCAGGAGGGCCGTCAGGGTGCTGATTTCCCTTGGCGTCAGCGAGGCGAAGGCGGCGGCGATCAGCTGGGTGCGGGCGGCCTGTTTGGCCGCCAGCACTTGCTCGCCGCGCGGTGTAAGGCGCACCAGCACCAGGCGCCGGTCTTCCTCACTGTGCCGGCGTTCCACCAGCTCATCGTTCACCAAGCGGTCCACCAGGCTGGTGACTGCGCTCAGGCTCACCCCCAGCACGGCGGCGAGATCGGAAATGGTGCTTTCACCCTGACAGGCCACGTGACGCAAGACAAAGAACTGCGCGGGGGTGAGCGAATCGGCGGCGGCACTGCGGTAACGAGCATGCAGCAGGCGGATAAAGCGGCTCAGGGTGTTATCTAGCTGAGCCAGCAGTTCTCTCTCGGATTCATGGCCTTCGGACATGGCAAAACCCTCCCATGACTTGAAGAGGTTAATGGTTGGATGCCTTAAGTATATGCCAACCTCTGCCGAAACTCAAGGCGGGAACGGTTAAGGATAGTATCCCTTACGGTGGAGCTCTCGACGCAAGAAAACGCCCGGAGTTCCGGGCGCTATATTCTGATGCCGCGCCTAAGCGATGAACCGCTTAACCGCATCGGCCAAGAACTCAGCCCGGGGGGTAGCCGCCGGTCGGGCGAGCTTATGATTCAGCTGGGAAAGATTGTCAAGGCGAGTGCGGCGGGTCGGCCCGGCCGTAAATACTAATTAAGTGGAACCTTTGGCGGTGCGCCAACGTCAATAAGGAGGCAGCGGAGCTAAACTGGAGAGAAAGGTGAGGAGACGACGGGTGGAGAAGACATGCACGTCCTGCAGTACGCCTTTGGAGTTCATCGGAAGCGAACAGTTCCGTGTCGGCGGGACGACGGGCGGTTGGAAGCTCCTCTTTGGCGAGTGGGCTGAGCTGGGGGAAGGGATGATCGAGCTCGCAGTCTGGACCTGTCCTAAGTGCCGCAAGGTGGAGTTCTATTTGCCGGAGAAGTAGCCTGCCGGCGGAAGCGTCTCAAACGGGCATCAAAATAGTGGGGACATCATTTCCTGCGGTGACGTGGGCGAGGAGGGCCCGGGAGACCTGCGCGGCGTCAGGGCGCTCTTCCGCGGCTCTCATCAAGAAGTGCCTGTCAGGGTCAGGGGATCTCAGAAAAAAGAGCCCGGCCGGGGGCCGGACTAGAGATAGCGCTCGAGGACCGCGATGACGCGGCCTCTTTTTGTGTTACCGCCCAGTTCCACCAGGCGGGCCCGCCCCAGGCCGCGCACCGAGAGGACGGCGCCAGGCGGCACCGCAGCCGCCGGGTCGGTGACGGGTACGAAGTTCACCTCGACCCGTTCACTGGTGATGAGCGGTACGGCCTTGGTGCGCGAAAGGCCGTAAGCGGCCGCCAGGATGCTGTCCAGCCGCGGGGAGGCGACGGTGGTGCGGATCTCCTTCACCGGGCGCGGCGGTGGGGTGAGCTCGGCCGGGGAAAGGGGGACGACGCTCACCGGCGCGCGGCCGGCGCTTTTCAGGTTGGCGGCCACGTACGGCGCGATCTCCCTAAGGACCAGCACTTGGGCGCGCCCCTCTTCCACCAGGATGTCGCCCACCTGTTCCCGCTTTATCCCCAGCCCCAGGACGGCCCCCAGAAGATCGCGGTGGCGCAGGGTGTAAAAGCGCGCCGGCCAGGTGATAAGAAGAACGGCAAAGGGCGGGGTGCTTGCCAGTTCTGCCTCCGGGTCCAGGTATTCCGGACAAAGGAGCAGCACCTGGCGCTCGGCGTCGGCGTAGCCGCCACTTAAGGCGAAGCGCAGGTCGGCCGCTTCGCCTTTGAGGTAGCGGGCGGCGGCGGCGGCTTCCGCCGGATCGAGAAAGGGAGTGCTGCGCACCCGCCCGGTACGGCGCACCCAGCCGGCGGCGTCGGCGAGGCGCGCCTGCAGAAGCTTTAACGCTTCATTTTCCACGGCTGTTTTCCTTCCCTTCCTGTGGGCTGTGGGAGATCAGGCGCTGATGGTCCGATAGCGCCGTTCGGCGTAATGCACGGTGCCGTAGTCGAGCACCAGGCCGGCCAGGAGGAAAAGGAGCGCCGCCACGCCGTAAAGCGCGACGAAGGAGCCGAAAACTCGTGAAGTTTCGGGGTCAGGTATCAACTTTCCACAGTTTTTCTCAGGTTTGCGAAAAAGGCCGGCAGGCCCCGTCTGTGCTTTCTACTGGAGCCGGCGCCAGAGCAGGTAGGAATGAACCAGGGGGACGATCCCGGCCACGCTGAGGGCGATGATGAGAAGCGGCATGCCGATGGCGGGTGGGAACAGCGCGCCCACGGCCCCGACCAGGCCGGCCGCCACCCAAAGCCGCGCCGCTGCGCGGTGGGTGCGCTGCCAGACCTCCTCGCTGGCCAGGGTCCACGGAGTTTTAATACCCACGAAGTAGTTGTGCCGGATTTGCCCCATGACGTTGCCGAAGAAGATGAAAAGGAGCGGCAGCCCCAGACGAAGGAAAAGCGTCGGGCCGGACACATACCCCAGTGCTGTACCCAGGATGGCGAGCTGCATCCCGGACAGAAAGACAACCAGCAGCACCTTGATAACCTGGTAGGTGCCGGCGAAGCGGGCGTAGTTGGCGCGGTGCGGGTCCACCCGCGGTAAGACAAGGAAGAGCAGGTAGAGACCAGCTGTCAGCAGCGGCTGAAAGAGCACGGCAAACGTACGGCCGGCATACCCGTCCACCTCGCCGCGCCAGTTCCAGTGGCTGGGGACCTGCGCTGGCAGCCGCGGCTCCAGGTAAAGGCCCAGAGCCAGCGTTCCAACCATAAGCAACCACAAGGGCCAGTCTTTCTTCACTTCCGCCCAACTTCCTTTCTATCGGGGTCAGGTATCAACTTTTTGCTGTTTTTCTCAACTCTGCAAAAGGCAGTCAGGGTAAAGTAAACCCACTACCAGCGAAGGAACGATGGCTTTCAGCAGGGAACAAATAACCACTTGGCGTTAGCGTTCCCGATCGCCCGTTTCCCTTAAAGGATTCTTCGGCGGAGCAGGACCATCCTCCATCCCGGTGCCGGCCAGTTCCAGCAGCCAGGCGAGGGCTTCTTGAAAGACAGTGGTGTTAAGGGAATAGACGATGTTTTGCCCTTGCCGCTCGTCGCTCACCAGGTTGGCCTGCTTGAGAATGCCCAGGTGGTGGGAGATGCTGGGTTTCGAGATCGCAAAGTGGGCCGCGATTTCTCCTGCTGTTAAATCCTTCTCCCTGAGGAGCTCCAAAATGCGCCGCCGCGTCCCGTCCGCCAGCGCTTTGAATACCAGATTGAACGGCGTGTTCCCCACCTCTCTTCCCCGTGCTGACATCCGGATTAAAAGTGGTTACGAGACCGCGGACTGAAGTTAAATAATTAGATACATATCTAATTATATCCGGCTGTGGGGCAATGTCAAGACGGTACAGCGCGCAGCTCCTGGGAAAATAATTTAACAAGGCGGGTGCAGGGGTCGGGTGAACTGCTGCCGTCTATATAGCAGGGAGGAGGGAGCGGCGATTACCGAGCAAGAGGCCGTGGCCAGGGTGCTGGCCGGCGACAAGGAAGCCTATGCCTTCCTGGTAAATGAATACAGCGGCTACGTCCTGGCCGTGGTGCTGCCGGTGGTACCGAGCCCGGCTGAAGCGGAAGATGCAGCCCAGGAGGCCTTCTTCCGCGCCTACGAAAACCTGGCCGATTTTCGCGGCGGCAGCTTCAAGGCCTGGTTGGGACGGATCGCCCTGAACTGTGCGCTCGACAGCCGGCGCCGGGCCAGGCGCCGGGCGGCTCTCTTCGCCCGCATGGCGCAAGAGGCGACCGACCTGGACCGAAGCGCAGGGACACCCGCCGGGCCGGCGACCGAGGAACGGCTGACCCTGACGGCTCTCTTGGCCCGCCTGCCGCCCCAACAGAAAGAAGTGGCCTACCTGTACTACTTTTGTGAACTCAGTTACCAAGAGATCGCTGCGCGGCTGGGGATCAGTAAAAAGACGGTGGAGTCGAGCCTTTACCGCGCCCGCCGCTGGCTGCGGGCAAGGTGGCAGGGAAAGGAGGAGGGGTAGGTGCGGCACTATCAAGAAGAGGAATGGCGACGGCTGCGCGCCGGGACACTGGAAGCCGGGAAGGAGCAGGCCATGCTGGAACACCTCGCGATCTGTCCGGCCTGCCGGGATGGTTACCTGGCGTCCGTAACGCCGCGGGCGGAGGAGGCGGCCGCTCTGCTGCTGCCCGATGACTTCACCGGGAAAATCATGCGCGGCTTACCTGCCGCCCGGAGGCACGCCGCGCCGGTGAAGAAAGCGGAGCCGGAGCGGCACGCAGAGCGCAGCCGGCGCTGGCGGCTGGTCTCCTATGCGGTGGCGGCGACGCTGACCATGGCCCTCACCCTGGGCGGCGCCTTCAGCCAACTGGCGGACCTGCCCCAGGTGCGGCTGGGCGAACTGCTGCCCGAAGCGCTGCAGCACCAGGAGGACCGGTTGACAACCGTTTCATCGGCACCCTGGCCTGTCCGCTCAGCCGAGCGGCTGCTCCCCGCGGCCGATCGCCCGTTGGCGCTGCCGCCGCTCAAGGAGGTCATCACGAGGAGGTTTGAGGATAGTGCGAAGAAGTAAGGCGGTTACCTTTCTGCTGGGGGTGATCCCCGGGCTGCCGCAGATCTACCTGGGCTACAGCGGGCGGGGCATTCTCATCATGGCTCTGACGGCATTTTATACCCTTGGGGTCATCTTTCTGGCTGCAGCCGTGGGGAGCAGTAATTTCTTGGTGCTCTTGCTCCCCCTGCCTTTCGTGTGGCTGGGAGCCTTGGTGGATGCCTTTCTCCTCTTCCCCGGGCGCGCGGCGGAACCGGCACAGCAGCTGACCGGCCGCACTGACACCCTCCAGCGGGAGCTGCTCATTCTCGCCGCCCTCGTACCGGGCGGCGGGCAGATGTACCTGGGGGAGATGGACCGCGGCCTGCCACTGGCCGTCTTTTTCTTCGGGTGGTTGACCTTTGTCGGCTTTCTGGCGGCGGGAGTGGCCGGCGGCTTCATCACCCTCTGGGGGCTCCTGCCCATCATCTGGGTGTACAGCTTTTTTGATGCGCTCGAGGGCTGGCGCGCGCGGGAACGAGGGGTCGGTGCTTCCCGGCCCGGCCTTGTGGCAGAATTAGATACAGCGCTCCTGCACGGAGGCAGAAGCGGGGCCGTCGCCGCGGCGCTGAGCCTGGTGCCCGGCGTCGGGCACATGTACCTGGGACAAATGGAAAAAGGGCTCAGCCTGCTGGGCGGCTTTCTCTTGGTGCTCTTCGTCAACAATCTACTGCGCCTCAACCTGGCCTTTGTCGCTCTGCCGCTGCTCTGGTTTTACAGCGCGTTCGACGTGCTGGGTGAGCTGCCGCTCCTTGCGGAAACGAGCGGGCCGAATGCGGCGCGCTTCTCCAGCGGGAGCCAACGCACAGTCCAACGCTGGCTGGGTTACGCCCTGGTGGGTGCGGGACTCCTTCTTCTGGCGGACCGGCTGCTGGTACCGCAGCTTAATCCCCGGTTGGTACGGTACCTGCAGCCTGTAGCGGTGGCGGTCATCCTCATGGTTGTCGGCGTGAGACTCCTCCTGGGGACGCGCGTGCCGGGCCGAGCCGCAGAGAAAGGCGCGGCAGGGCGAAGTGCGGTTGAGGAGGATGCGGCTGAGAAGGAGCCGAATGAGAATAACAGCGAGAGGGAAGGTGGAGGCGCATGAGGCAGTGGCGCGACCTTTCGGCCGAGGGGAGGTTGATGTGACGTACGATCTGGTGGTCCCGCGCGCTTGCGGTCTGGAGTTGAACAGCCAAGGCTGGGAGGGGCTGGAGCTTAGGCCGGGCGCTTTGAGCCAGGACTGGCGGGTGACTGCCGGCGGTGACGTCTGCATTACGGTGCCGAAGGGCACCAACCTGGCGGTGGAAGCCCAGGTGGACCACCGCGGCGCTCTCGCAGGGAACGCCCCTTGGCAGATAGCCGGCGCGGACACGCCGCCGGGGCCGGACCGGGAACGCGCGGCCGAAGCGGAGGGGCCGGTGGAGGCTCGTGCCGTCTTCGGGCAAGGGAAACCAAGCCTTCGGGTTCATACCAGGGGTTCGGTGACCGTTTATACCGACTGAGTGACCAATCGGCCTGCAGCGGAAAGGCCCCGGCATTCGACCGGGGCCTTTTGTTACCCTTTTGTCACGGAGACTTGCCAGGGCACCCTCGGTTGGTAACCCCGGTCGCGGGGGCGCCAGAGGACAAGGAGGAGTCTCGCGTCCAACCGGCAACGGAAACGCCAGCGCCGCAAGAGCCTAGAGAAAGAGGTTGACCACACCTTCCGGCTCGAGGTACTTGAGCAGTTCAGCCGCTGCTTTTATGCGGTGTTCTTCCACCAGCTTGCCGGCTTCTTCTGCGTCGCGAGCCTTGAGGGCCGCGACAATGGCTTCGTGCTCACGCAGGGATTCCGCCGCCCGCGTAGGGGAAAGGAGGAAAACGGCCCGCAGGCGGTCGCGCCGCGCCCAGAGATCGTCGAGGATCTTAAGCAGGTGGTTGTTGCCGGCACAGGCGTGGATGGTGCGGTGAAACTCTTTATTTAAGACTCCGTACTCCGCCGGCCGATTGTTTGCCACATACAGCCGCATGGTTCCCAGCATGCTTTCCAGTTGTTCGAGTACCGCGGGCGTCAGGTGGCGGGTAGCTTCCCGCGTTGCCAGCCCCTCCAGCTCGCGCAGGATGGGGATGTCCTCCTTGAGGTCCGCGATCGAAATGCCGGAAACTACGGCACCCACGTTGAGGGTCCAGTTCACGTAGCCTTCCGTGTCCAAACGCTTTAGCGCCTCGCGCACGGGCTGCGTGCTGACGTGCAGCTTTTCGGCAATATCGGCCATGACCAGACGGACTCCCGGCTTGAGTTCGCCGCTGATGATGGCTTCCTTTATGGCGTGATAAACCCGTTCGCTCTTTGACCTGTACTGGTTTAGCGGCTGCTGAAGCAGTTGAGATTCCTCCCCTTCGCCGGTGCGAACACCAAAACCACTCTGCAGGTGTTTAGCTTACCTTCATTTTTCCACACAGCCCCGGCAATTCCTTCGCCCACCTTAACAAAAAGATGACAGGAAGATATTCTTGTCTAAACTGCACAAGAGATCTGAGGAGGAAAAGCCTGAGTACCGTAGTATGTATCCAGTATGATAGATGGGAATGAGGTGCAGGCGATGGAGAAGAAACCCTTTCGCAGCAGCATCATCGTAGACGGCATCGACCGAGCCGGCATGCGGGCCCACCTGAAGGCCATCGGCCTCCTCGACGATGAACTTAGCCGTCCCTTTATCGGCGTGGTCAACTCCTGGAACGAGATGCATCCCGGGCACAAACACCTGCGCGAAGTGGCCCAGGCGGTCAAGGACGGGATCCGCCTGGCGGGCGGGGTGCCGTTTGAGTTTAATACGGTAAGTATCTGCGACGGCATTGCTCAAGGTCACATCGGCATGTGTTACGTGCTGCCCAGCCGGGAGGTGATTGTAGACTCTGTGGAAGTGGTGGCTGAGGCCCAGCAGCTCGATGGCCTGGTGCTCATCGCCTCCTGTGACAAGATCGTTCCGGCAATGCTCATGGCTGCAGGCCGGCTTAACCTGCCGGCAGTGGTGGTGACCGGGGGACCGATGCTTCCCGGGAAGTTCCAGGGCCGGGACCTGGCCATCTACGAAATCCGGGAGGCGGCCGGGCTGCTTAAGGCCGGTAAAATGACCCCGGAAGAGTTTAAGGAAATGGAAGAGAACATCTGCCCCTCGGCCGGCTCCTGCGCCATGATGGGCACGGCGAATACCATGTCCTGTGTGGCCGAGGCCTTAGGGCTTACCGTGCCGGGGTGCGCTACAACCCATGCGGTGTATTCCCGTAAACTCCGGCAAGCGAAAGAGAGCGGCATGCTCGCGGTAGAGCTGGTGAAGAAGGGGATCCGGCCGCGAGATATTGTGACGCGTTCTTCCTTCGCCAATGCCCTCACCGTAGCCATGGCCTTGGGAGGCTCTACCAACACCCTGCTTCACATCCCGGCGGTGGCCCACGAATTCGGCTATACGGTGACGGCGGACGACTTCGAGGAGACCAGCCGGCGCACGCCGCATCTGGTGAACGTGAAGCCTTCGGGCAAGTACACCCTCTTCGACTTCGATCTGGCGGGCGGGGTTCCCGCGCTCATGAAGGAACTCGGCGAGAAGTACCTCGACTTGGACGCGCGGACGGTATCCGGCAAGACCTGGCGGGAGATTTTGCCCGGCTTCCGTAACCGTGACGAGCGGGTGATCACGCCGCTTTCGCAGCCCCTTCACGAACAGGGCAGCCTGGCCATCCTCAAGGGGAACCTGGCGCCGGAGGGGGCGGCAGTCAAACAATCGGCCGTCTCGCCCACCATGCTCGTGCACACCGGTCCGGCCCGGGTATTCAATTCCCAGGAAGAGGCCGTCGCCGCCATGTTCGCCGGGAAGATAAACCGGGGCGACGTTATTGTCATCCGTTACGAGGGCCCCAAGGGCGGACCGGGCATGCGGGAGATGCTCGCTGCGACCTCGGTACTCATGGGGCTCGGGCTGGGCGACAGTACGGCCCTCGTTACCGACGGCCGTTTTTCCGGGGCAACGCGAGGGCCGTGTATCGGCCACGTGGCACCGGAGGCGGCGCTGGGCGGAACCATCGGCCTGGTTGAGGAGGGAGACCTCATCACTATTGACATACCGGCCCGCACCCTCACGCTGCATGCGAGCGAGGAAGAGCTTGCGCGGCGGCGTGAGAGGTGGGTCCCCCTTCCGCCCAAGGTACAGAGCAGATACCTGCGCCGCTACAGCCAGCTGGTGGACAGCGTTTGGCGCGGCGCCGTGCTCAAGGAAAAGGCCTGAGGCGAGGGAACGCAGATGGGGGAGAGCGAGGAATGGAGGTACCGAATGTGCCGGACGGCGCCCGTAGCCGGTCAGCTCTGCGCCGGCTGCGAACGCTTTTATTCCAGATTTCCTCGGACCGAGCGAAGGGTGCCGGCAGGTGAGCGGCCTGACCACGGCTCACATGGTGAGCATAATAGCAACCCTCAGCCTGGTTACTGCGGTCGGGGTGTATTCCGGTCGCAGGATTAAATCGGCCGCGGACTTTTCTCTCGGCGGCCGCCGCGCCGGCTCCGTGCTGGTGGCCGCCACCATCATGGGGACGCTGGTGGGCGGCGCTTCCACCATTGGCACGGCGCAGCTGGCCTTCCGCTACGGCCTTTCGGCCTGGTGGTTCACCCTGGGCGGCGGTATCGCCTGCCTGATTCTGGGTCTGGCCTTGGCCGGGCCGCTGCGCGCGACGGAAAACGAAACCATGCCGGAACTCTTGGGCAAAGCGTACGGCGGTTACGCCTCGGTGACGGCCAGCCTGTTTTCTTCGGTGGGCACTTTTCTCAACCTCGTGGCCCAGGTGCTGGCGGCGGTGGCACTACTCACCTCAATGCTGGCGCTGCCCGCCTGGGCGGCCGCCCTGGCCGCGGCGGGGCTTATGGTGGCATACGTGGCGTTCGGCGGCGTTTGGGGTACGGGGCTCGTCGGCCTGGCCAAACTTGCGCTGCTCTACGGGATACTCCTGATTACCGGCGCGCTGGCCTACACCGGGTTAGGGGGTTGGGAGGGGCTGCGGGCCACTTTCCCCGCCCATCCCTGGTTCAGCCTGCTGGGGCGCGGCGCAGCCGCAGACCTCGCGGCCGGTTTTTCCTTGCTTGTCGGCGTGCTTTCCACCCAAACATACATTCAGGCCATGTTCTCCGCCCGGAGCATTGGGGCGGCCCGGAGCGGCGCACTGCTCGCGGCCTTCTTAATTCCTCCGGCCGGGGTTCCCGGCATCCTTATCGGGCTTTTCATGCGCAAGAATTTTCCTGATTTGGACCCGGCTCAGGCCTTCCCGGCCTTTGTGCTGCGCTTTCTCCCGGCGCCGCTCGCCGGCGTAGCCCTGGCTACTCTGCTCGTCGCCGTGGTAGGGACGGGGGCGGGGCTGGCCCTCGGCATCAGCACCATGGTCACCAAGGATATCTACCGGCGTTACTTTCCAGGTGCCGCGGGAGCGGACCGGAGCCTCCTCGTCTCCCGCCTGGTGATCGTTGCGGTCACGGGCCTGAGCCTGGTGGTGGTGCTGAGCGGCAACCTCAAGAGTCTCATCCTGGAATGGACGTATCTTTCCATGGGGCTGAGGGGGGCGACGGTATGCCTGCCTCTTCTCGCCGCGTTGTTTTGGCCCGGCCGTATAGCGCGGCCGGCAGGGCGGCTGGCCGTCATCTTGGGCCCCTTGACGGCCATCCTCTGGAAGGTGGGCGGCGCGGCGGCCGATCCGCTCTATCCCGGCCTCCTGGTGAGCTTCCTCACCCTGGCGTTGGGTGCTTTCCGAACAAGTCCCGGCGCGGCGGGCGAGGTGAGACGGCACCGGACCTAGGGGAACCTGTAAAAGATAGCGCCTCTCTCCCAAGGGAGGGGCTTTTTGCGAAGGCATCCTAACTTTACAGCACGACCACCGCCGCTTATGTCCGGCGGTGGTAGTTTTTCGGTCTGCCTCTTTCCTTGGTTGACATTCCGGAGGCTTCCCGCCCGCCTAACGTCCGCCCTTCCTCGTCCGGCCGAGGTAAAAACGGTGCGGGTCGACTTCGAGGCGGAGCACCCTGAGCTCTTCTTCGCTCGGCGGGCGGAAGGGCCGGGCGTGGGAGACGTCCAAGTCCCACCCCGTGTTTTCCCGCACCTCTTCCGGGGTGACTCCGGGGAAGACCTCGTCGAGAACGAGGATGCCGGTGACCGGGTCCGGCTTGAGCGTGCAGAGGTCGGTTATAACCTTAAGCTCCCCGCCCCGAAAGAGGCCGTAATCAAAACGGCTTTCGCCCGCCGGGCCGCGGCGGCCGGCGACGGTGGTGACGTAGCTCACGCGCGGGGGAAAACGCCGCTTTTCGTGGACCATCATCACGACGACCTTATCGGCCAAAGCGGCGATGGAATTGGCCCCGCCGCTGCCGGTGAGGCGAACGTCCGGCCCCCTGCCGGTCGGCGAGATGCCGGCCGGAAAGGGGCTGCCGATGGCCGTAGAGTTCAGGTTGCCGTACATATCGCACTCGGCCGCGCCCAGGACACCCAATGTACAGTAGCCGCGGGCGGCGATGGTACCAAAGGCGTCGGCCAGGGTGCCCAGGGTTGCGGCGCCAAAGGCCGCGCGCGGATCGGCCACCGAAATGGGGAGGTCGGCGATCTCCGGGTCGAACGTTCCTGCCTCGAGGATAATGGTAAGCGAAGGGGCCGTAGTCTTCTTGGCCAGCGTGGCCGCCAGAAGAGGAAGCCCCGTCCCGACGAAGGCAAAGGCTCCGTCCGTAAGTTCGCGGGCCACCGCGCAGGCGAGAAGCTCCATCGGCGTAAACTCGGAGGCCGTGAGGCCGTGCTGGGCGAGGTAGGCTTCGTACTTCGCATCGAGCGCGCACATCTTCTATCATCCCTCTACTTAAATCGGCCAAGCTCGGGGTTATAGTGGTGGCGTGGATCGGCGCGCAGCGCGGCCAGGCGCTTAAGGCCCACGCGGTTTGAAAGGTAGTCCCAGTCGTCACGGGTGGTCGCCACCTGTTCGTGCCAGTACGCGCGCACCTCGGCCAGGGTTCGGCCGCGCACGGCCTGCCCGTACTCGCGGAACCATTCGTAGTCGTAGTCGTAATAATTCGGGACGGCGGTGGGATAGCCTCCGAACGGCTGCTCGACGATGGCGCTGACGAAGTGGCCGGGGATCTGATTGTGTTCCGGGACGGCCCTGAGCTCTTCCGGTGGGCAGATGCGCTCGCACTCAACTATAAGGATGCGACCGGCGAGGGATTGATCTACGTCCGGCCCGAGCAGGCCTTCAATTCTCACCGTTCCGTCCAGGGCGACCCGCTGCGCCCGGACCACCGTGACCTCCGGCAAAAGCGGCGGAACCAAAGCCACTTTGACCCCGGGCTTCCCGGTATACGCGGCGGGAAGCGAGTCGGCCCGGCGGTAGGCGTTGCTCCTGTTGGCACAGGTGTCGGGGCCGCTCCGGTACTCCCGCGGCCGCAGCCCCCAGCCCTCAAACGGATCATCCACGACCGCATACTTGCGCGGGGGGATTCCGGGATGCAGCCAGCGACCATTCTCGTCCCGTCCGCGCAGCCCGGCCCTGCCGAAGGTATCGTGGGTGAGAAGGTCGCTGCCCAGGTCGCTCAGGCACGGCATAAAGGGTAAGCCGTAGCGCGCGGCCACCGTCCGCAGGGCGAAGCTCCAGTTGCTGTAATCCTCCACCAGCTCGATCTCGCCCTGCTCGATGGCCTGCCGCACGGCGTAGGCCACCGGCATGCCGCCTTCCATGCCCAGATAAGTGGTTTCTAACCACTTGATCAGGCCGGCACCGGCCAGCATCTCTTCCACCGTGGTGCCGCCGTTCATGGTGACAAAAAGATCCCCGATGCCCTGGCGTACGATTTCCCGAGCAATGGTCATGGGGCGTCGTAGGATGGCAAAGCCGCCGAAGGCGATATGAGTGCCGGGCCGAATAAAGTGGTTCACTGCTTCTCTGGCTGTCATGATTTTAGGGTAAAGTTTGGTTTTCACGGACAGCCCCCCCGGCGGCGGCCAGCCTGGCGGCCAGCGCAGTGCGCGCTTTTTCAAAGCGGTTGAGTTCGGAATGCAGAAACTGCCACCGGTCGTCCGGCAGCTCGGTGCTGCGGAGAAAGCAAACCGCCTCCGGTAGCGTAGCGGTTATTTCGGCAAGCAGGTCGTCCACCTCTATAAAGCTGACGGCAGCGGCATTGAGCAACCAGGCCACGCGCATCAGAACAGTATCGGGGGAGGATTCAACGGAGAGCGTACTTGGCGGGTTCTGCACCAAGGTTCTTGCCCCTCCTCAAAAAGCCGCCACTGTTCTGCCCATTGTTTTGCTGCCAAAGCAGGAGAGCGAGCTTGAGTTCCAGCGCCTGTTCAAAATTGCGCGGATCAAGGCCGGTCAAGCTACGGATTTTGGCCAGGCGATACAGCAGGGTATTGCGGTGTAAATAGAGATGCTTGGCGGCCTGGGACACATTAAGGTTGTCGGCCAGGTATTGCTCAAGGGTTCGAATCAGCTCGGGACCGTAAGCGCTGTTCGCTAAGGGGCCGATAACAGGGCTGGTCACATCTTCTCGTGCGGCATGGCTCATGCCGGCGAAGATAGTCTCTAGTATAGCCTGCGGCTCGGAACGCACCACTTTTTCTTTGCTCAGAAGCAAATGATGCACCCCCTTCTTACTCGTGTGGACGGGTACACTCTGTGGTTTCGCTACTATGATTTCTCCAACGATGTGTAAACTCCTGCTAAATCATATATGATTTTATATGTGATGGTAGGCAAAGAGTACGATACAGCCTGAGGAAAGTAAACTTTGTGCAATATAAACAAAAGAAGGGCAGAGTTTTATGTGGGGACCGCCCAATACTGTCTCTCAGGAAGCGCCGTGCCGGGAGGTCTGTGGCCGACAGGTCGCGCCGCGGCTCATATGCGGGCTGCAGCGCCACCTGGTACTATTTCCCCAGTTCAGACCTTAGGGGATTTGTGCATATTGGCCAAAGGTATTGGATTGTGAAGCACGAACCTTGACAACAAAGTGGCGGCATAAACCGACGGAAGGCTGCTGCTTGGCGTGGCAGCCTTCCCTAATTGGCTTTCGGCTGCGTATGGAGGTGAGAGAGGTGCGCTATCAAGTCAAGGTTAACAAAGCATGGTGCAAGGCCTGCGGGATTTGCGTGGAGTTTTGCCCCAAGGGAGTCTTGGCTTTGGGACAGGACGGCAAAGTAGACGTGGTTAACCAGACCGAGTGTACAGGTTGCGGACTTTGCGAACTGAGGTGTCCGGACTTTGCGCTTGAGGTGGGAGGAGTAGAAAATGAGTGATAACGGTAGGGTGCGGCTGATGCAGGGCAACGAGGCCTGCGCCGAGGCGGCCCTGGCGGCCGGCTGCCGTTTCTTCGCCGGCTACCCCATCACGCCGGCGACGGAGATCGCCGAGATCCTGGCGGCCCGGCTGCCCCAGGTGGGCGGCACCTTTATCCAGATGGAGGATGAACTCGGCAGCATGGCGGCGGTGATCGGAGCTTCCATCGGCGGCAAGAAGGCGCTTACGGCCACCAGCGGCCCCGGCTTTACGCTGAAACAGGAGAACATCGGCTACGCAGCCATGACGCAGATCCCTTGTGTCATCGTGGATGTCCAGCGCGGGGGACCGAGCACGGGCCTGCCCACGCTGCCGGCTCAAGGGGATGTCATGCAGGCACGCTGGGGCACCCACGGCGACCACCCCATCATCGTGCTGGCGCCGTCCACCGTCCGCGAGACGTACGATCTCACCGTCACCGCCTTTAACTTCGCAGAGAAGTTCCGCACGCCGGTGATTCTCCTGTCCGATGCGGTCGTCGGTCACCTCAGGGAGAAGGTGGTCCTGCCCGACCCAAGCGAGATCGCCCTGGTGGAGCGCAAGGCGCCGACGGTCCCGCCCGGCGAGTACACCCCCTTCCGGCCGGATGCTGACGGCATACCACCCTTTGTGCCGGTGGGGCGGGGCTACCGCTACCACATGACCAGCAACGTCTACGACGAAGGCGGCTTCCCCGCGACCAACAACCACGCCGTCGCCCGGCAGCTGATGGAACGCCTGCACCAGAAGATCGATCAGCATCTGGATGAGATCGTCCTGACCGACGAAATCGCCACTCAAGACGCAGAGGTTCTCGTCTTCGCCTACGGCGCGAGCGCCCGTTCCGGCAAAGCCGCGGTCAAGCTGGCGCGCGGACAGGGCATCAAGGCCGGTCTTCTCAAGGCGAAGACCCTCTGGCCGTTCCCGGCGGCGCAAGTGAAGCGCCTGGGCGAGCGCGTGAAGGCCATCATCGTGCCCGAGATGAACACGGGACAGCTTGTGGGCGAGGTGGAGCGGGCCGTGCGCCGGCTGCCGGTGGAGGTACTGCCGCTTAACCGCTACGACGGCCTGATGATCAGCCCCGAGCAGATCCTAGCCAAGATCAAAGAGGTGATGTGATTTGGCCAGCGCGACGTTCAAGTACCTGCGCCCAAACAGGCTCCCCCACATCTGGTGTCCGGGCTGCGGCGACGGTATCATCGTCGGCGCTCTTGTCCGCGCCATCGACAAACTGGGCTGGAGCAAAGACGAAACCGTCGTCGTCACCGGCATCGGCTGTTCTGCTCGTTCGAACGCCATCATAGACTTTAATACCTTCCAGACAACCCACGGGCGCGCCTTGGGCTTCGCCACGGGGCTCAAGCTTGCCCGCCCCGAACTTAAGGTGGTCGTGGTCACCGGCGACGGCGACGGCGCCGGCATCGGCGGGAACCATCTCATCCACACGGCCCGGCGCAACGTCGATCTCACCACCATCCTGGTCAACAACAGCATCTACGGCATGACCGGCGGCCAGTACTCACCGCTTACGCCCACGGGGAGCTTCGCCACCACCGCGCCGTACGGCATGGTGGAGCCCGCCTTCGATGTCTGCAGGCTCGTCGAGGGAGCAGGGGCTTCCTTCGTGGCCCGCGGCACCGTCTACCACGTCCGCCAGTTGGAGGAGCTCATCGGCGCGGCTCTCACCCACAAAGGCTTTTCCTTCGTCGAGGTTGTGGCCCAGTGCCCGACCGGCTTCGGCCGCCGCAACAGGATGAAGAGTCCCGCCGAAATGATGAAATGGCAGCGCGATCACGCCGTGACCGTAGAGGCGGCCGAGAAACTGCCCCCCGAGAAGCTCGCAGGCAAGTTCCTCACGGGCGTGCTGCATCACGAAGACCGGCCCGAGTACACCGAGATGTACCGGCAGGTAATCGCTCAGGCCGGTCAGGAAGGGGGGCGGGAGTAATGGCACGGCAGGAGATTCTCCTCACCGGCTCCGGCGGCCAGGGGCTGATCCTGGCCGGGATCATCCTGGCGGAAGCGGCCGCCGTCTACGACGGCGCCAACGCCATTCACAACCAGTCCTACGGGCCGGAGGCCCGCGGCGGGGCCAGCAAATCGGAAGTGATCATCAGCGATGAAGACATCGACTTTCCGGAAATCACCAGCCCCGACATCCTTCTGGCCATGACGCAGCTGGCGGCCGACAAGTACAGCGGCCAGCTTAAAGCCGGCGGCACCCTCATTGTCGACCCGCTCTTTGTCAAGAACATCCCGGCGAGCAAAGCGGCCAAGGTCGTCAAGATTCCTCTCACCCAGGTAGCCCGGGAAGAGGTGGGCCGCGAGCTGGTGGCGAACATCGTGGCGGTGGGGGCCATCGCGGTGCTCACCCGGCTGGTCAGCCGGGAGGCTGCGGAGAAGGCCGTCCTGAAGCGTGTTCCCAAAGGCACCGAGGAACTGAACCGCAAAGCCCTCATGGCGGGCTTCGCCGCCGCCGAGAAAGTCCTCGGCTAGGGCCGGGAGAGGAGAGACCAGATGCGACTGCTTGAGTACCAAGGCAAAGAGATACTCCGGCGCCACGGGGTGGCCACGCCCCAAGGCCGCCTCGCCCGGACCCCCGCGGAGGCCCGGGAGGCGGCGGCCGAGCTCGGGCCTGTGGTCGTGAAAGTGCAGATACCGAGCGGCGGCCGCGGCAAGGCCGGCGGTATCCGGCCTGCCGCCGACCCGGTGCAGGCCGGGGAGCGCGCGTCCGAGCTTCTGGGCAGCACCATCAAGGGATTTCCCGTCGAGACCGTCCTCGTCGAGGAGAAGGTGGCGCTCCGGGAGGAGCTCTACCTCGGCCTCACCATCGACAACCGCCGCGGCGCAGCCGTCCTCATGTTCTGCGCTTCCGGCGGGATGGACATCGAAGAAGTGGCCCAGAGCCATCCGGAATCGGTGTACAAGCTCGAGCTTCCGGCCGGTGCGGAGCTCAAGGACTACGAAGCCCGGCAGCTCATTCGTAAGGCGGGCTTTCAGGGCAAGACCCTGGTGCGGCTGGCACAGGTGGCCGCCCAGCTCTACCAGTGCTTCTCCCGGTATGATCTGGTCGTGGCCGAAATCAACCCCCTGGGCATCCTGGCGGATGGACAGGTGGTGGCGGCCGACTGCAAGATGGAAGTGGACGACAACAGCCTGTTCCGGCATCCAGAGTTCGGGAGCGAAAAGGACGAGCTCCAGGATCCCCTGGAGCGTGAAGCCCGGGAGATCGGCGTCACCTACATCAAGCTGGACGGCGACATCGGCATCATCGCGAGCGGCGCGGGGCTGGGTATGAACACCATGGATCTCATCCTCGCGGCCGGGCACCGCCCCGCCAACTTCCTGGAGACAGGCGGCGGCATCACCCGCGAACTCATGCGCCGCGCCGTGCAGCTGGTGGCCAGGCACGAAGGGGTGCGTGGACTTATCGTCAACCTCTACGGTGGCGTCAACCCGCTCGTCGCCGCCGCGGAAGGCGTGGTGGACGGCGTCAGCGCCCTGCCTGTACGCCTGCCGGTCGTCGTGAAGGCCCTGGGCAACCAACAGGGTGAGGCCCATGCTGTACTCGAGTCCGCCGGTATTCCGGTGGTGAAATCGATCCGCACCGAGGACGCGGTCGCCGAGCTGGTGCGGCAATTGGAGGGACAGAGCGCATGAGCATTCTCCTGACGGAAGAGACGCGGGCCATTGTCCAGGGGGCGACCGGGCGGATCGGCCAGGTGCAGGTGCGCTGGATGCTGGAGTATGGGACGAACATTGTCGCCGGCGTAACCCCTGGGCAGGGTGGCGCGGTCGTGCACGGCGTGCCCGTGTACGACAACGTGGCCGAGGCGGTGGAGAAGGAAGGCGCCGACGCGACCGTGCTTTTCGTGCCGGCGCCCTACACGAAGGACGCGGTGCTCGAGGCGATCGCGGCCGGCATAAGGCTGGTCGTGGCCGTGCCGGAGCACGTACCGGTGCACGACGCCATGGCGATGCGGCGGGCGGCGCGGGAGGCCGGGGTCTGGCTGCTGGGCCCCAACACACCGGGCATCATCAGCCCCGGCATCGGCAAGCTGGGGATCATGCCGGGGAACATGTTTAAGCCCGGCCGGATCGGCATCATCTCGCGTTCCGGCACCCTGGCCTACGAGGTGGCCGGCTACGTCAACGAGGCCGGCTACGGCGAGAGCACGCTCCTCGGCATCGGCGGCGATCCAGTCATTGGTCCGGACATCCCGGATATCCTGGCGGCGTTTGAGAAAGACCCGGGAACGGACGCCGTGGTTCTTGTGGGAGAAATCGGCGGGAGCGCGGAAGAAGAGGCGGCCCCCTTCATCGCCCGCATGCAGAAGCCGGTGGTCGCCTACATCGCCGGCCGTTCCGCGCCGCCCGGGCGGCGCATGGGGCACGCGGGAGCAATCATCCGCGCCGGCCAGGGTACGGTGCAAGACAAGACACGGGCGCTGAGCGCGGCCGGGGCGGCTGTAGCCACAGCCATTGCAGAGGTGCCGCGCCTCTTGGGCCAAAGGCTGCAGGGCAGAACGAAAGCGAGGTGATGGCCGGGGGAGAACCGCATAAAGAGAGCGTTCTATCGTTGTACCGAAGAGAGAAGATGGAGGGAAAACAATGAAGAGAAAGACATGGATAGCCGCGTTGGCCCTCGTCCTCGTGGTCAGTCTTATCGGCGGCTGCGCCGGCAAACCGGCGGCGCAGCCCGAGGGGCAAAAGCCGAGCACAGAGCAGCAGTCCAGCGGCGGGGATAAACAGACCTTTGTCACCATCGCCGGCGCAACCAGCGGCGGGACCTATTTCCTCCTGGCCAATGCCATGGCCAAGATCCTAAACGATAAGCTGGGATCACAGGGCTGGAAGGCCTCGGCCCAGTCCACGCCTGGAACCCCCACCAACATTAAGCTCCTGGGAGAAAAACAGATTGAGTTTGCTTTCGGGCAGGCCGGAGTAGCCTATGAGGCTTATAACGGTGTAGGCTCCTACGCAGGTAAGCCGAAAGCCGAGTACCTGCGCGCGGTGATGTACATGTATCCGAACGTGCTGCAGATGGTGGCGACGAAAAAGTCCGGTATCAAGTCTTTGGCCGATGTCAAGGGCAAGACGGTGTGCGTCGGCGCCGCCGGCAGTGCTACCGAACTCAACTCCCGCGATCTGTTTGCACAGTACGGCTTAGACTACATCAACCGTAAGGACTTCAAGGCCGAGTACACCAGCGAGTCGCAGTCGGTGGAACTTCTCAAGAACGGTCAGGCCGACGTAGCCAACCTTGTCGCCGCCGTACCCTCGGCCGCCATGATGGACCTGACCAGCGCCGGCGAAGTCATTCTTCTCTCCATCGGACCGGATATAGCTGACAAACTCCACAACATCAACCCGGCCTACTATGCTGACAAGGTGCCGGCCGGTGCGTACCCCGGTTTGGACAAAGATGTCCCTGTCGTTTCCGTGGCCAACTGGATCTTCACCCGTGCGGATGTGCCGGATGAGGTTGTTTACAACTTCGTAAAGGCCATGTACGAGAACCACGACGACCTGGTTGCTGCCCACAAGGTGGCTCAAAACACCACTCTCGAGAACGCCCTCGACGGACAGACAATTCCGCTCCATCCCGGCGCCGAGAAGTACTTCAAGGAAAAAGGCGTCCTAAAATAGGCCGGCTGGGCGAGCCGAATCGTGCCGAGTATCAAGCTGGGCGGCATTGGCCGCCCAGCTTCCGTGCGGAAAGGTTAAGGAGGCACTTGTATGGCCAACGACCACGACAAGTTCAGCGTGGAGTCCATGACCGAGCAAAACGCGATCAACCTTGACGAACTCGTTAAGAAATACGACACCGAGTCAAGGTTCCGCAGTCTGGCGGGGTGGCAGGAAAAGGTCGCCTCAGCAGTGGCGATCCTCTTGTCCGCATACCTCTTTGTCGCCAACTACTTCGGTAACGTTCCCTCCACCCAGCTGCGTTCAGCCGCGCTGGGCCTTAGCACCTTCCTGGTTTTCATGCTGTATCCTGCCAGCGGCAAAGCGAGCAAGACAAAGGGTGCCGGACCGGTGGATGTGCTGCTGGCGCTTATCAGCTCGGCCTCAATTCTTTACCTCTTCGTCAACTATAACGCCATTGCCACCCGGGGTGGCTTTGGTACGACCACCGACCAGGTCGTTGGTGCCGTGGCGATGATTCTGCTCTTGGAGGCCGGACGCCGCATCGTGGGCAAAGAGCTGTCCATCATGGCAATCGTTTTCATGCTCTATGCCTACCTGGGTCCCCACCTGCCCAGCTTCCTGGCCCACCGCGGCTACCCGATCACTCGCCTGATTGATCACATGTATATTTCTTCCGAGGGTATCTTCGGTATTCCTCTGGGCGTGGCCGCCACCTACATCTTCTTGTTCATTCTTTTCGGCTCTTTCTTGCAGGAGACCGGCCTGGGCGAGATGTTCACCAACCTGGCCATTGCCCTGGCCGGGGGCAGTCCGGGTGGGCCGGCGAAGGTGGCCGTCGTGGCCAGCGGGCTTCTCGGCATGATCAACGGAAGCGCGGCCGCCAACGTGGTCACCACCGGCACGTTCACCATCCCCCTGATGAAGAGCGTAGGCTACAAGCCCCACTTTGCCGGTGCCGTGGAGGCGGTGGCTTCTACGGGCGGGCAGATCATGCCGCCTGTCATGGGGGCGGCGGCCTTTATCATGGCCGAGTTCCTGAACATTCCTTACGGCAAGGTGATGCTGGCCGCAGCCATCCCCGCCTTTCTCTACTACCTGGCGGTGTTCGTCATGGTACATCTGGAAGCGAGACGGCTGGGCCTGCAGGGGCTGCCGCGTGATCGCCTGCCTGATGTCTGGAAGATTCTCCGTGAGCGGGGGCACCTGCTGGTGCCGATCGTTCTCCTCATGTATATGCTCATCCGGGGCTACACGCCGATCTACGCCGCCAACTACAGCATCTTCGCCCTGATCGCGGTGAGTTTCCTGCGCCGGGAAACGCGCATCACTTGGAAGGGATTCTTGAAGGCCCTGGAGGGTGCCGCCCGCGGATCCCTCAGTGTGACCATCGCCTGCGGCGTGGTGGGCTTTGTAGTGGGCGTGATTTCGCTCACCGGCCTGGGCCTTATGGCGGCCAACTATATCATAACCCTGGCGGGTGGAGTGCTCTTCTTTACCCTGGTGCTCACGATGGTTGCCTCGATCATCCTCGGCATGGGGCTGCCGACCTCGGCGTGCTACATCGTCACCGCGACGGTGGCGGTGCCGGCCCTTGTGAAGATGGGTGTTGCGCCGATCGCGGCGCACCTGTTTGCCCTCTACTTCGGCTGCCTCTCCGCCATCACCCCGCCTGTCGCCTTGGCGGCCTACGCCGGCGCGGGCATCGCGGGGGCGAACCCGAGCAAGGTGGGTTGGACGGCGACGCGTCTCGGCATCGCCGGCTTCCTGATTCCTTTCATCTTTGTCTACTCACCGGTTCTGCTGCTGGAAAACGCCACTGTCCTGCAGGTGCTCTGGTCGGTCCTTACCGCTTCGGTGGGTGTCGTCAGCCTGGGGGCCTCCGTCATCGGGTTCATGTACGACAACCTTAACAAGATTCAACGGCTGATCCTGTTCGCGACGGCCCTACTGCTGATCGATCCCGGCCTTCTTACCGACTCCGTCGGGATTGGGCTCTTACTTGTGATTTACCTGTGGCAGCGCAGGAAAAAGGCGCGCTCCGTCGCTGCTTCCGTTTAGAGACGCGGCCGCGGGCGGATCGGCGCCCGGCTGCCCAGCTGCCCGACTTTGTGCGCGGGAGGTCGTAAGATTGCGTATCGAGGTGCCCTTCGGAAAGGAAAAGCTCGGGTTCACTGTTCCCGATAAGAACCTCCTCGGGGTTGTTGTCCCGCCTGCGGTTCCTACGGTGAAGCCGGAGGAGGCGGTCCGCGCCGCGCTGGCCGGGCCGATAGGCTCGCCGCGGCTCAGGGAAGTCGCCCGCCCCAGGCAAAAGGTGGTCATCGTTCCTACCGATATCACCCGCAGCCTGCACGAAGAGATCATCCTGCCCCTCCTTCTGGAAGAACTGAACGCCGCCGGGATACCCGACAGCGACATTACGCTGGTGATCGCCAACGGCACGCACCGGCCCAACACGCGGGAAGAGTGCGTGGCCATGTATGGGCAGGAGGTCGTCGACCGGCTGCGCATCGTCAACCACTCAGCCTACAACGAGTCAGAACTTAAATACCTTGGGAAAACGCCGTCCCGGGGGATTCCGGTTAAGATCAACCGCATCGTGGCGGAAGCGGACCTTAAGATCGCGACCGGGGTGATTGAGCCGCACCTCTTTGCGGGCTACAGCGGAGGAGTCAAAAGCATAGCCGTGGGGGTGGCGGGCGCTGAGACCATCGCCGCCACGCACAACGTGGACATCCTGGACGATCCACGGACGCGGCTGGGGGTGATCGAAGGCAATGTCTTCCGGCAATTCCTGGAAGAAGCGACCGGTTTCGTGAAGCTCGACTTCGTCGTCAACGTAGTCCTTAACCCACAAAAGGAGTTCGTGCGGGTGGTGGCCGGTGATCCGGTGGCGGCCCACGCCGAAGGGGTGCGGGCGGCGCGCCTGGTTTACGAGGTTCCGGTAAGCCGGCCGGCCGACATCGTGATCGCCGCTCCCGGCTACCCCAAGGACCGCGACCTTTACCAGGCTACCCGCGCGGTCAACACCAGCGTGTACGGCCCCAAGCCTCTGGTAAGGAAAGGCGGGGTTCTGATTATCCCTGCACCCTGCCGGGACGGCATCGGCCACGAGGGCTACCACACCTGGATGAAGAGCGTTCACTCGGCGGACGAGGCGGCGGCGAAAGCCCGCAGCGAAGGCTTTGCCCCCGGCGAGCACAAGGTGTTCGTCCTCGCGCGCATCCTGCAACAGGCTGAGCTCATGATTGTAGGCTCGGCCATCCCGGACCAGACTCTGCGCGAGCTTCTTCTGACTCCGGTAGGGACCATGGAAGAGGCCCTGGAACGCGCGTTCACCAAGCGGGGGCCGGAGGCCACCGTGTGGGTGCTGCCCTACGGCGTTATAACGATTCCTGTTGTAAGCTGACCATGGCAGGCGCTGAATTGGCGTGCAGAGAAGGGTGTTCCCGGCCGTCCCTGGGCCAGCACAAGGTACGCGGGGAGGACAGAAGATGCGGGCTATAGTGATAACGGCGCAGGACAACGTGGCCACTGCCCTGGAGGACATACCGGCAGGGGCGACGGTGAAGCTGCGGGTGGGGAGCGAGGAACGCGAGGTACAGGTACGGGCCGCGATTCCTTTCGGGCACAAGTTTGCCCTGCAGCCGATTCCGGCGGGCGGCGACATCATCAAGTACGGCGAGGTCATGGGTGAAGCCGCCGCCGCTATTGAACCGGGCGAGCACGTGCATGTGCACAACGTGGAAAGCCGGCGTGGGCGCGGCGACCTGGCGGCGAAGGGCGGTGAGCGGTAGTGGAAGTCGCGGGCTATGTACGCCCCGGGGGCGGAATTGGAGTCCGTAATCACGTGCTCATTTTGCCGACGGTGGTTTGCGCGAGTGAAGTTGCCCGGCGGATAGCCGGTGTTGTGCCAGGCACGGTGGCGGTGCAGCACCAGCACGGTTGCGGGCAGATCGGCGCGGATTTTGAGCAGACAAAACGGACGTTGGTTGGCTTCGGCGCCAACCCCAACGTGGCCTCCGTGGTAGTGGTGGGCTTGGGCTGCGAAAAAGTGGCGGCCGAGCAGGTGGCCGCAGAGATGGCCGCCCGCGGCCAGAAGGTGGAGTTGGTGGTTATTCAAAAGGAAGGCGGCTCTCGCCGGGCGGTGGAGAGGGGTGTGGAGCTGGCCCGCCGGCTGGTCCAAGAGGCCGCGCGGGTGAAGACCGAGCCTGTTCCGGTGAGCTCACTCATCCTGGGGCTGGAATGCGGCGGCTCGGACGCCACCTCTGGACTGGCGGCCAACCCGGCGCTGGGCGTGGCTTCGGACCTCCTGGTGGCGGAAGGCGGCACGTCCATTCTTTCTGAAACCCCTGAGATCATGGGAGCAGAGCACCTGCTGGCCCGGCGCACCGTGAATGAGGGGGCTGCGGAGCGCCTCTGTGAGATCGTTGCCCGGGTGGAGGAAGGCGCCCGCCGCATGGGCGTTGACATTCGCGGTGCCCAGCCGGCACCCGGCAACATCGCCGGCGGGATCACCACAATTGAAGAAAAGTCCCTGGGCTGCATCCATAAGGCGGGTACCGCTCCCGTCCAGGGCGTACTTGAGTACGCCGAGGCACCCCGGGGGCGCGGTCTCTGGGTGATGGACACACCCGGCCACGACGTAGAGTCGGTGACCGGCATGGTTGCCGGCGGAGCGCAGATCGTTGTTTTCACCACCGGTCGAGGCACCCCCGCCGGGTGTGCCATCGCCCCGGTGATCAAGGTTACGGGTAACAGCCGCACTTTCCAGATGATGGAGGAGAACATCGACCTGAACGCCGGGACAATCATCGAAGGTACGGAAAGCATCGAGAAGGTCGGGCGGCGCATCTTCGACCTCATGCTGGCTGTGGCCGGAGGCAAGCTCACCAAGGCCGAACTACTGGGCCATCATGAGTTCGCCATAACCCGCATCGGCCCGACGCTATAGGAGGGCGGTGTATGGAGTTTCCGCTCTTTTACCGGATTAGGCAAAGGCTGGAGTGCCCGGTGATTAAAGACGTGAAAAAAGCCGTCTTAAGTGCCCTGGCTACTCTGCCCCTGGAGGACAGAATCCGGCCGGGGGCCCGGGTGGCCATCACCGCCGGCAGCCGCGGCGTTGCCAACATCCAGCTAATTCTAAAGACGGTCGCTGCGGCTGTCCGCGCAGCCGGGGGCGAGCCCTTCCTGGTACCGGCCATGGGCAGCCACGGCGGGGCGACGGCAGAGGGGCAGCGGGCCATACTGGCGAGCCTTGGAATCACCGAGGAAAGCGTGGGTGCTCCGATCCTTTCTTCCATGGAGGTTGTGGAGATCGGACGGACGGAAAAGGGCGTCCCCGTCTATTTTGACAAGAACGCTTGGTCGGCCGATGCCGTCTTGGTGGTGAACAGGGTCAAGCCCCACACGGGTTTTCGGGCGGCCAACGAGAGCGGCCTGGTAAAGATGATCGCTGTGGGGCTGGGGAAGGAAAAAGGCTGTACCGCTATGCACGAGAACGGCCTGGCAGAGACTATCCCGGCGGCCGCGCGCGTGGCGCTGCAGGCGGCGCCCATCATCGGCGGGTTAGGGATCGTGGAGAACAGCAGGGAAGAAACGGCCGAGATCAGAGCGGTTCGAGCCGAAGAGCTCTTTGCCGTGGACGCCGAGCTATTGGTTAAGGCCAGGGCATACCTGCCGCAGCTTCCCTTCGCTGCGGTTGACGTGCTGCTCGTGGATGAGATGGGTAAGAACATCAGCGGTACCGGGATGGATGTGAACGTTATCGGGCGGATGTATAAGCTGGGCGAACCAGAGCCCGAGCGGCCGCACATAAAGCGCATCGCGGTGCTGGATCTCACCGCGGCCTCCCACGGGAACGCCCTCGGCATGGGTTTGGCCGACGTGATTACCAGACGTTTCTTGGCTAAGGTGGATCTCAAGGCCACGTATGCCAACGTCATCGCCGCCGGCGTCCTCGAGCGCGGGCGCACGCCGGTGAGCGTGGCGAGCGACCGTGAGGCGCTGCGGGTCGCCCTTGCCTCCATTCCCGGCCTGAGGCCGGAGGAGGCGCGGGTGGTGCGGATCAAGAACACTCTGGAGCTCGAGGAACTCCAAGCATCCGCGGCCTTGCTGCCGGAAGTGGAGGGAGATCCCAACCTGGAAATCGTGGCCGGGCCCGAAGCGCTGCCCTTCGACGCCGAAGGCAATCTCTTAGAAAGGAGACCCTGAGTGAGAAAGAAAGTAGTTGTCGTTCAGAAGGTGCACCAGGCAGGGCTGGACCTCTTGGCCCAGGAAGCCGAGTGGGTGCTGGCACAGGACCCGGCGCCGGAGAAGCTGGCCCAAGAAGTGGGCGACGCGGATGCCATCCTGGTGCGTACCACCCCCATCACACGGCAGGTCTTAGAGGCTGCGCCCAAACTAAAAGTCGTAGGGCGCCACGGCGTGGGCGTGGATAACATCGACGTGAAGGCGGCTACGGAGCTCGGCATAGCCGTGGTGTATGCGCCCGGCTCCAACACCCTGGCGGTGGCCGAGCATACGGTGATGCTGATGCTCGCCCTGGCCAAGAACGTGTTCGTAGCCGACCGGGAGCTCAGGGAGAAGCACAACTTCGCCGCCCGGTTTACTGTCCCCAGCGCCGAGCTCAACGGGAAAACCCTTGGCCTCATCGGGTTCGGCAAGATCGGCCAAGCGGTGGCCAAGCGCTGCGCCCTGGGGCTGGAGATGCGCGTGATCGCGTACGATCCTTATCTCAACGAGGAGGCCGCAAGGGCAATGAACGTCACCCCTGTGGCTTCCGTGGACGAGGTTCTTGAGCAGGCGGACGTCGTGAGCCTGCACGCTCCGGCCATTGCGGAGAACTATCACCTGATCGGCGCGGAGCAGTTGGCGAAAATGCGCCCGCACGCCATTTTGATCAATACGGCGCGCGGACCGCTGGTGGACGAAAAAACCCTCTACGAGGCCCTCAAGGCCGGGAAGATCGCCGGAGCCGGTCTCGACGTCTTCGATCCCGAACCGCCGGCGGCAGCTAATCCCCTTTTTTCCCTGCCCAACGTCATCGTTACCCCACACATGGCCGCTCACACGGAGGAGTCCCTGCGGCGCATGGCCAGCTGGGCGGCGGAAGGAATCTTACAGGTTTTGCGCGGCGATTTTCCCACGCGCATCTACAACCCCGAGGTCTGGGACCGCCGGCGCCGATAGTTATGCAGCAAACAACCCGGGTCAAGCACCCGGGTTTCTTGTTGAAGAACTGTTTTGCTCTGCGTCATGCTCGCCTGGGGCTCCAGGTCCCCGGTCAGGCTCTTCGCTGTCCGGTCCCGTGACGATGAAGGTGCCCTTGCCTTTGGCGACCAAGTCGCCTGCACACTTGATTTCGGTTTCCGCCATGATCAACCGATGTCCCTGGTAGACAGCCCGCCCGGAAGCCGCAAGCGTGGTGCCGGGAAACACCGGCTGGAGATAATTCACGGCCAGCTCCACGGTAACCACCCTTACCTTTAAGGTGCGCAGGGCTATCCCCATGCTCATGTCGGCCAAGGCGGCGAGAACCCCACCGTGGCACGTGCCGTAAGTGTTAAGCAGGTCACCGGTGACGGGAAGGCTCAAAACAGCCCCTCCTACCGTCAGGTCGACGACAGTGGTTCCAAGGAAACGAAAAAAGGGAGTGTCGGTGAACTTGCGGCGGATATACTCCAGCCAGTGCGCGTCCATTTGTGTCCTCCTTACCCGCAGGGCGGCTGCCGCCTGCACGCTCTTAATGAAAACCGCACAGCGCTTCCCAAGTCATCAGCGCAAGTATTCGCGGCTGATGTGTTTTTTTCCTTTGCCGTAACCTTCAACGGCAAAACGGCGCACTCGGCGGGCGCGCCCTGGACCGGCCGCAGCGCGCTCGACGCGGTGGAGCTCATGAACGTGGCCACCAACTACCTGCGTGAACACTTCTACTTTACCCACCGGATGCACTACGTCATCGTTGAAGGCGGCGAAGCGCCGAACGTGGTGCCCGACCGGGCCACGGTGTGGTACTTTGTCCGCGACACCGACGACCGGGTGGAGGCCCTCAGGCCGACTTTGAGGCGATGAAGAAAGAGTATCCGGCCGTGGCTGATTACCAGTCCTATCTGGAGATCATGTTTAAAGAAGCGGGCAAACCCGTTGCCCCGCCGGTAGGGTTCCTCTCCGAGATGATGAAGAAGTATCGCTCCAAAATGGCACCCTTCTACCTGACACCTGATTGGTATGAGGGGCCGATTGTAACCCAATAGCGCCCGGCCATAGAGCCTCACCTGGTGCACGAGCTCCTGCGTGCACAGCTTTTCTCCGCGTAGAGTCGTCCTCCACCGCCCCCACCGCTTGGCCGGGGGCGGCCTTTTTATGTTTGGCGCTTCCCCCCCTGGCAACCCCTGGCGCAGCGCTTCCGCGCGTGGTCTGCCACCTTTTTAACAAATCTCGGCGGCTCAGACTTTGGCAGGAAAGTAACGGAGGTATGCCGAAAGGAATTAAAGGGAAGTTTGTACGTAGGGGGGAAGGTAGTTTGCCGACACTGGAAGACCTCAAACGCCGCTTAGCCAGCATTGACGGCCATGGTTACAAGGCCTACCAGACGCTGGAGGGGGCCTACGACTTTGGCCTTTTTACTCTTTACCTGGATCATGCCCAGAGCGATCCGTTCGCCCCACCTTCCCGGGTGCGGGTACGGCTGCCGCAAAAGGTGGCTGCCTTCCCGTCACACCTTTGGCAAAATTCAGAGCGCCGGCTGGGGCTGGAGGATTTTCTCACCCGTGCCTGCGCGCAGGCCTGCCAGGACGTGGCCCGCGGTCACCGCGGGACGGGCAAAAGCGGGCTGGTGGGCGTGCAGCGGGCCGGCCAGGAGATCCTGGAGCGCACGGCAGTGGTGGTTACTCCCGAGTACGTGGAGGCCCGCCTGAGCGTAGGCCTGCCGGCCGCGGGGCGGCGGGTGCTCGCCCGCCAGGCGCTGGCTGTTTTTGCCGAGGAAATTCCTGCTATTGTCGACCGGGCTTTACGCCATCGCTCTCTAGACGCCCAAGCCCTGGCGCTGCACGTGGACACGGCTGAGGATCAGGCCGTACTGCGGCAGGCCCTGGACGAGCTCGGCCTGGTGGCCTTTGTGGCCGACGGGGCCATACTCCCGCGGGAAAGCGGCGCCAGCGACCGGCCGCTCAAGGAAGGACGGGTGGTACCCTTCCGCACGCCGCCGGAGCTGGCCGTGGAGGTGGATCTTCCCCACCGCGGCCGCGTGCGCGGCCTGGGCATTCCCCATGGTGTAACTCTTATCGTGGGCGGCGGGTATCACGGTAAATCGACGCTCCTGCGGGCCATCGAGCGCGGGGTATACAACCACATCCCCGGCGACGGGCGCGAACTGGTGGTGACCGTGGCGGATGCGGTGAAGATTCGCGCCGAAGACGGCCGCAGCGTGAGCGGCGTCGACATCAGCCCTTTCATCGGTGACCTGCCCTTCGGGCAGGACACACACGACTTCTCAACGCCCAACGCCAGCGGCAGTACCTCACAGGCGGCCAATATTGTAGAAGCGCTGGAGGTGGGGACGCGTCTCCTGCTCCTTGACGAAGACACCAGCGCCACCAACTTCATGATCCGTGACGCGCGCATGCAGGAGCTTATCCCCAAGGCCGGTGAGCCCATCACACCCTTCATCGACCGCGTGCGCGAGCTTTACGAACGCTTCGGCGTGTCCACCATCCTGGTGGTGGGTGGGGCCGGGGACTACCTGGACGTGGCCGACCGGGTAATTCGCATGCAAAACTACCTGCCGGCCGAGGTGACAGGCCAAGCGCGGGCCATCGCCGCGGCGCGCCCCAGTGGCCGCCGGCCCGAACCCGGAATGCCGCTTACCAGCGTAACCGAGCGCATCCCGCTCCCGGAGAGCTTTGCCATCGGCGCCCGGGATAAAGTGAAGGCCAAGGGGACGGATACCGTCCTCCTCGGCCATGAGGAACTGGACCTGGCGAGCGTGGAGCAACTGGTGGACCCGGCGCAGGCGAACGCCATCGCTGCGATGCTGCGCTACGCAGCGCGCCACTACATAGACCGGCACCGGACGCTGCGCGAGGTGGTGACGGCTGTCTTCAGCGACTGCGCCCAGGCTGGCCTGGAGGTGGTTTCCCCCTGGCGCGGCCAGCACCCTGGAGAACTGGCCGCGCCGCGCCCCCACGAACTGGCCGCCGCTATCAACCGCCTGCGCCGGCTCGCGGTGCGCCAGAAGCGGTAGGAGGCTACTGGAAGATCAGCACACCCAGCACAGCGGCCAGAACCAGGACCAAGATGGGATCGAGCTTAAGGCGGCGGATGGCGAAGAACGCGACTACCGCAATGATCACACCGCTCACATTCGTGATGGAGGATGGGATTATGCTCCAGGTGGCCGCCACGATCAAGGCCACCACGGCCGGCCGGATGCCGGTGAACATGGCCTTCACAGCCGCCAGCGAGCGGTAGCGGAGGAAAACCCAGGTTAGGGCGAGGATCACGAGCACAGAGGGCATAACCACACCGGTGGTGGCGGCAGCCGAACCCCAAACACCGGCCGCCTTGTAGCCCACGAAGGTAGCGGCATTGATGGCAATAGGCCCGGGCGTCACCTGCGAGATGGCAATCACGTCGATAAACTGGGACAGGGTCAGCCACTGGTGCAGGGTGACGACCTCCCGCTGGATCAGCGGGATCATGGCGTAGCCGCCGCCGAAGCTAAAGAGGCCGATCTTGAAGAAGGTGGCAAAAAGCTTAAGCAGTATCACGTCTTACCTGGCCTCCTTGTCCTTTTTTTCTTCCTGAGCGGCACCGTTTTCCGCTTTAACCACCTCAAGGCGGCAGGCGGCTACGCCGGCGGTGGCTGCCGCAATGATGACGAACACCGGGTGTACGTTGAAGCCGATGAGAGCCAGCAGGGCAAGCAGCGCGAGGGCGCCGCCGAAGCGGCTTTTGATGGCTGTCTTACCCACGTCGAAGACGGCGGCGGCCATGAGCGCGACCACGGCCGGGCGCATTCCCGCCATGGCGGCGCGCACATAGGGGTTGTGCTGGACGCCCAGAAAGATAGATGCGACCACTAGAATGGTGATGAAAGAGGGCAGGGCAGCCCCCGCCACCGAGAGCAGTGCGCCGGACAGGCCGCTCAGCTTGTAACCTGTTAAAGCCGCGATGTTCACGGCGATGGAGCCCGGTGAGCTCTGGGCCACGGCTATGGCGTCCACAAACTCCTCATCTTCCATCCAGCCCGATCGCTCCACAATAGACTTACGGATGAGGGGCAGCATGGCGTAGCCACCGCCGAAAGTGAACGCGCCAATGGTGAAAAAAGACCAAAAGAGGCGCAGCGGCGTGGGAGGCAAGAACGCCTTACCTTTATCCTGCTTTTCCCCGTACCGGCTCAGCGGGGCCTTCCCCGCTCTCTCCCCCGCCTGCATCCCAAAACCATCCCTCTCCTACCTTAATAAGCCAGATTATCTATAGGATAACATAGGAAGCAAATCTATGCCAGCTCCGCGCCGCCTTGTCCCAACCAACCGGCGAAGGTAGCCGGAACCCGAGCGCCGGTTCTTCCACCCGGCGATCCGACCCGCCCCTGAGGGGTCGTCTCGGGGTCGGCCATAATCAGCGGAGTGCACGCTTTCCGGGCCGGGAGGGTCGAGGCTGCTTGGGTCCCATGGCTCAGGATGTTCAGCGCTTCCAGGAGCATGAAGCCCTGCGGGACGGCAAGCGGCTGTGCTGGGCCACGGATAGTAAAAACTTCGGCGACCGGCCGGATAATCCTTCTCAAAAACCGTAGTTCGAAACGACATCCCCCTTGACAGTGCCCGCTTCAGCGGCTAGAATATGGCTAACCACAACTGAAAAATGCTCTTATCCAGAGTGGCGGAGGGACTGGCCCCATGAAGCCCGGCAACCAATCGGGAGCGCCCGATCCGGTGCCAATTCCAGCAGGAGGATTCCTGAAAGATAAGAGGAGCGCACAAGAGGCCTCTTCCTTTTGGGAAGGGGCCTTTTTTAGCGCCGGGGAGGAAGGAAAGATGCGGATTGACAGGCGTGAGGTTACACGTTACCTGGGCCTGAAGGGTGGCCGGGAACTAGACGTGCGGTGGGCGGAGCGTGTTGAAGAGGTGGTGGCGGAAGCGGAAGAGCTCCTTACGCCGGCCTTTTCCTGGCGGACGTACCCGGTGGTGCAGGTGGGGGAGGGCGAGATTACCCTTGCCGGGACGGACCTTACCGTGAGTGGGCCGCGCATGGTGCGGCGCCTGGCCGGGGCGGAGCACCTGACGGCGCTCGCTGTGACGTGTGGGCCGGCGCTGGAGGAGGCGGCTGCGGTGGCCTTTGCCCGCGGCGAGTACGCCCGAGGCGCCATCTTGGATGCGGCCGGTTCGGCGGCGGCCGAGGCCCTGGCCGACGAGGTGAACGACTCGGTGGCGGCTGAGGCGCGGGCGAGGGGGTATTGCCTCCTTCCCCGGGTGAGTCCAGGCTACGCCGACTGGGACCTGGCGGTGCAGCCGCGGCTCCTTGAGGCGGCGGGGGCGGAGGGGCTCGGCATCAGCCTCAGTGCGGCGCTCCTTCTAATACCGCGAAAATCGGTTACGGCGGTGATCGCCTGGATGAAGGAGCCCGTGGCGGTGAACGGTGGTTGCCGTGCCTGCCCGCGCACGAGCTGTCGCTACCGGAGGGAGGAGGAGCAGTGAATCTGGCTGACTTACTGGTTGAGGGAAAAGCCGTGATCGTGGATGGGGCGATGGGAACACTCTTACAGGCCCAGGGGCTGGCACGGGGCGAATGCCCGGAGGGTTGGAACCTTCTCTACCCCGAACGCGTGCAGGCGGTGCATGCGGCTTACCTGGCCGCCGGTGCCCAGATCATCGAAACCAACACCTTCGGTGCCAACCGGGTGAAGCTGGCCGCCTACGGCCTTGCGGCCAAGGTGCGGGAGATTAACGCGGCGGGCGTGCGCTTAGCACGGGAGGCGGCCGGGGGGCGGGCGCTGGCGGCCGCCTCCATCGGCCCCACCGGGCGGCTCTTTGCGCCCTGGGGGGACCTTACTTTTGAGGAGGCATACGCCGTCTTTGCCGAGCAGGCTGAAGCCTGCGCTGCGGCGGGGGCGGACATCCTGTGGGTCGAGACCATGGGCGAGCTGGGGGAGGCGCGGGCGGCGCTCCTGGCGGCGCGGGAAACGGGGCTCCCGGTGGTGGTAACCCTTACGTTCAGCAATGGCGCCCGCACTCTTACCGGTACGGACCCGGTCACGGCGGCGGTGGTGCTCACACACCTGGGAGCGGCGGCAGTGGGGGCCAACTGCTCGGGTGGCGCGCAGGAACTCTGGCCGGTTTTGGCAGAGATGGCCCGGGCGACAGCCCTTCCCCTGGTGGTGCAGCCCAACGCCGGCCTGCCCCGGCCGGAAGGCGGGCAAAGCGTCTTTCCCGTGGGACCGGAGGAGTTCGCCGCCTGGGGGAAGCGCTTCCTCGACCTGGGCGTGGCGCTCCTCGGCGGCTGCTGCGGCACCACGCCGGCGCACATTGCGGCACTTACAGCCGCAGTGAAGGGGCGCGCCGTACCCGCGCGTTCAGTTATCCCCGGAGCGGCTCTGAGCTCGCGGAGCCGCACCGTCTTCGTGGGGAGCGGATGCCCGCCGCTTCTCATCGGGGAGCGCATCAACCCCACCGGCAAAAAAGCCCTGGCCACGGCCCTTAAGGCCCGCGCCTGGGACGAGGTGGTGGCCCTGGGGCGCAGCCAGGAAGAAGAAGGGGCCGGGGCACTGGACGTGAACGTCGGCCTTCCCGGCGGGCCGGAGCCCGAACTCCTCCGGGACGCCGTGCGCGCGCTGGGCGCACAACTGGGGAGCCCGCTCGTTCTAGATAGCGCCAACCCACAGGCCCTGGCGGCGGCTCTACCGGAGTATCCGGGGCGCGCCCTCATCAACAGCGTGAGCGGTCGGCCGGAGAGCCTGGCGGCGGTCCTGCCGCTGGCAAAAAAGTACGGGGCGGCGGTGGTGGCCCTCACCCTGAATGAACAGGGGATACCGCCCCGGGCGGAGGAAAGGGTGGCCGTGGCCCGGCGAATAGTGGCCGCGGCGGAGCAGGCGGGCCTTGCGCGCCAGGACGTGCTGGTGGACTGCCTTACCCTGACGGCCGGGGCGGCCGAGGCCGGTCCCCGGGAGACCCTGCGGGCTGTACGCCTGGCCAAAGACCTCGGCCTCAGCACGCTGCTCGGCGTGAGCAACGTCTCCCACGGCCTTCCCGGGCGGGAGACTCTGAACAGCACCTTCCTGGCCATGGCCCTGGCGGCCGGCCTCGATGCCGTGATCGCCGACCCGGCCAGCACCCGCATCAAGGAAACCCTTCTCGCCGGTGCGGCGCTGACGGGGCGTGACCCGGGAGCAAAAAGGTACATTGAGACCGTGGCCGGAAAAGCGCCGGCCGCTCCAAAGGGTGGGGAGGTGGCCCGGGAAGGGGAAGTGAACCGCAGCAAAGGGGCAAACCTGGGGCAGGCCCTGCGCCGGGGTGAGAAAGACGCTCTGGTGAGGGGTGTACAAGAGGAACTGGCTGCCGGGCGCGATCCCTTGGAACTGCTCAACACGGATCTCCTCCCGGCCCTGGGCCAGGTAGGTGAAATGTACGCCCGGGGTGAGTACTTCCTTCCCCAGCTCCTTTTGAGCGCCGAAGCCATGGAAGCGGCTCTTGGGCTGCTCGAGCGGGCGATCGGCACCGCCGGCGTAGCCCGCGCCGGCCGTGTAGCCCTGGCCACCGTGGCCGGCGACATCCACGACATCGGGAAGAACATCGTGGCGGCGCTGCTTAGGGCGAACGGCTTTCAGGTGGTGGACCTGGGGCGGGACGTGCCGCCGGAGGAGGTGGTGGCCGCGGTTGCGGGCGGTGTCGACGCGGTGGGGTTAAGCGCCCTCATGACCACAACACTGCCGAGTCTCGAGCAAACGGTACAGGCGGTCAAAAGAGCCGCTCCGCACCTGCCGGTGATGGTGGGCGGGGCGGTGGTGACGGAAGAGTATGCCAGGAGTATCGGGGCGGACGGCTATGCAGCTGACGGGGTGGGAGCGGTGGCATTAGCGCGGCAGCTCATCGCCCGGGCGCAACAAAGTAAGGAGGTTGAAACAGATGCCCACGCTTAAAGAAAAACTCGCCCGCGGCCAGTTTGTGGTAACGCTGGAACTCGACCCGCCGCGCGGGGCCGACCCGGCGCCCGTCCTGGCACAGGCCCGGGAGCTGGCCGGGCGGGTGGATGCCGTGAACATCGCCGACTGCCCCATGGCGCGCCTCAAGATGAGCCCCATTGCCGTGGCGGCGCTGGTGCAGCGGGAGCTCGGGCTTGAGACCATCTTTCACCTTACCTGCCGCGACCGCAACCTGCTGGGCCTCCAGGCGGAACTTTTAGGCGCGTGGGGCCTGGGGGTACGCAACATCCTGGCTTTAACCGGCGATGAGCCGGCCCGGGGCGATCACCCTCAGGCGACCGGCGTTTACGATGTAGACTCCACCGGCCTGGTGCGCATAGCGGCCGGCCTTAACGCCGGGCGGAGCCTGGCCGGGCGGGAACTGCCGGGCACAGGCTTTCTCATCGGCGTGGTGGCCAATCCGGGGGCAGGCGACCGCGCGCGCGAGCTCAAGCGCCTGGAGGAGAAACTGGCCGCCGGGGCACACTTTATCCAAACCCAACCTGTCTTTGAAGTGGGCGTAGCGGAGTCTTTCGCGCACGCCGTCGAGCCGTGGCACGTCCCGGTGCTCTTCGGGTTCCTCCCGCTTACCGGCGCGGCCATGGCCCGGAACCTGGTGGTGCGCGTCCCCGGCATCAGCATCCCCAATGAGGTGTTAGCGCACCTGGACGCAGACCCCACCTGCGGCCCGTCCCTGGCGCGCCGGCTTTTCGCCGACCTGGCTCCCCTGGGCGCCGGCATCCACTTCTTTCCCATGGGACATCCCGAACGTGTCCTCGCCTGCCTCGCCCCGCAAAGCACCGTTGCTGCCTCGCCGGCTTAGAGAATGCGGCGGATCCGCTAAGTGCCGAGCAAAAGCATCGTCCTGGCCACGAGGCGGCCATCTTCTTTCACCGATGTCCAACTTCCTTTCCCGGGCGCCACAAAAGGCTGTCGGCCGCTTACGACCGACAGCCTTGTCTTTTCCCAACCGCAGGGACAGACCTCGTAGTGCTCAGGCCCCCTTGGCCTTAAACTCCCGAAAGCGCGCGGTGAGGGCGGGGAGGATGTCTTTTACGTCGCCGACGATGCCGTAGGTGGCGAGGTCGAAGATGGGGGCGTGGGGGTCCTTGTTGATGGCCACCACCACGTCGGCCTTTTGCATGCCCACGGTGTGCTGCACCACGCCGGAGAGGCCGCAGGCGATGTAGAGGCGGGGGGCGACGGTCTTGCCGCTCTGGCCGATCTGGCGGTCGGCGCCGATCCAGCCTTCGTCCACCGGTGGCCGCGTGGCCCCCACCACACCGCCCAGCACCCGGGCGAGTTCTTCCAACAGCTGGAAGTTTTCCTTGGAACCCATGCCGCGCCCGCCGGCCACTACCACCGCCGCGTCCTCGAGACGAACGGCGGGCTGAGGCAGGGGGACAACCTCGAGCACCTTCAGGGGGATTTGGTCCTCGACCAGGTCAACCGTAAGGCGCGTGAGCTTGCCCTGCCGCGCGCGCTCGAGCGGCGGGAGAGGAAAAACGCGCGGGCGCACGGTGGTCATCTGGGGGCGGTGCCGGGGGATGGTGATGTGCACCAGGACGTTACCGCCGTAAGAGGGCTTGGTTTGCACCAGGAGGCCCTGCGGGTCCAGGGCGAGGTCCAGGCAGTCGGCGGTGAGGCCCGTGCCCAGGCGGGCGGCCAGCCGCGGGGCCAGGTCGCGCCCGAGCGCGGTCGCTCCGAAGAGCACGATGTCCGGCTGCCGCTCCTGAAGCACGGGGACAAGCACATCGGCGTAGGGCCGGGTCCGGTAAAACTTGAGCACGGGGTGATCGGCGAGCAGCACCTCTTCGGCGCCGGCGGCGAAAAGGTCGCCGGCCAGTCCCTCCACGCCGCTCCCCAGGAGCACCGCCACCACCGGCCGGCTTCCGCCCGCCATGGCGCGGGCTTTGCCCACGAGCTCCAGGGCCACGCGCTGGAGGCGGCCGTCCCTTTGCTCGGCGAACACCCAGATCTCCTCCTCGGCCATGCGCTCACCTCCTAGAGGATTTTGGCCGCCTGCAGGCGCTCGGCCAGGGCGGCGGCGATCTCTTCCGGTTTGCCGGTCAGCATTTCGCCGCGCCCGCGCCCCGGCGGCGCGAAGACATCGGTCACCCGGGTGGGGGAGCCGGCCAGGCCGATCTTATTCGCTTCGGCGGCGATGTCGGCGGCCGTCCAGACGGTGAGGGGTTTCTTGGCGGCCTTCATGATGCCCAGCGGGGTGGCGTAGCGCGGGGTGTTGAGTTCCTTGGTTACCGTCAAAAGAGCCGGGAGCGGCACCTCCACCACCTCGCGCGTTTCCTCCAGCAGCCGTTCGGCCCGCACCCTATTGCCGCTCGCCTCGATTTTGCTCACATACGTAATCTGCGGCAGATTAAGGCGCTCGGCCAGTTCCGGCCCCACCTGCCCGGTGTCGGCGTCCACGGCGTGCCGCCCGCAAAGGATAAGGTCGTAGCTTCCCATCTTCTTGATCGCCTGGGCCAGCGTGTAGGAGGTGGCCAGGGTGTCGGCGCCGCCCAGGGCGCGGTCGGAAATCAGGTAGGCCTGGTCTGCGCCCATGGCCAGGCCCTTGCGCAGCGCCTCCTTCACCTGGGGCGGGCCCATGCTGAGGAGGCTCACCAGAGCGCCGTGGCTCCCCTTAAGCTCGAGCGCCGCCTCGATGGCGTTCTCGTCGAAGGGGTTGATGACGCTCTCCACCCCTTCCCGGATGAGGTTGTGCGTCTTGGGGTCCACCCGCACGTCCAGCGAGGCGGGCACCTGTTTGATGCAGACGATGACCTGCACCTTCTCACCCCAGTTCCTTGATGGTGCTGGTGCCGATGACCATGCGCAGGATCTCGGAGGTGCCCTCGCCGATCTCAAGGAGTTTAGCATCCCGCAGGTAACGCTCGGGCGGGTAGTCGCGGGTGTAGCCGTAGCCGCCCAGCACCTGGATGGCGTCGCGGCAGGTTTTCATGGCCACGTCCGCCGCCAGCACCTTGGCCATGGCGGCCTGCTTGGAGTAGGGGAGGCCGGCGTCCCGGCGCCAGGCGGCCTCGTAGGCCAGGAGGCGCGCCGCCTCGATGCCGATGGCCATGTCGGCGATCATGAACTGGATGGCCTGGAAGCGGGCGATGGGTTGGCCGAAGGCCTGCCGCTCTTGGGCGTACTTGGCGGCCACCTTCAGGGCGGCGCCGGCCAGGCCCGCTCCCATGGCGGCCACGCAGGTACGGCCGAAGTCCAGGGTGGACATGGCGACGCGAAAGCCGTTGTTTTCCTCGCCCAGGAGGTTCTCGGCCGGAATCCGGCAGTCGCTGAAGCCGAGTTCGGCGGTGGCGGAGCCGCGGCAGCCCATCTTGTCCTCCTTCTTGCCGATGGTAAAGCCGGGCGTACCCTTTTCCACGATAAAGGTGGAGATGCCGCGGGCACCTTTTTCCGGGTCGGTCTTGACCGCCGCCACGTACACCTCGGCCGGGCCGGCGTTGGTGATGAAGGCCTTGGTGCCGTTGAGCACCCAGGAAGCGCCGTCCTTCACCGCCCTGCTCTGGATGCCGGCGGCGTCGGAGCCGGCCGCCGGCTCGGTGAGGGCGAAGGCGGCCAGCTTGTTACCGCTTACCAGGTCCGGCAGAAAGCGTTTTTTCTGTTCAGGAGTGCCGAAGTGCAGGATAGGATCCACCGCCAGCCAGTGGGCGTCCAGCGTGAGGGCGATGCTGGCGCTTCCTTTGGCCAGCTCTTCCATGACGATGACGGCTGAGACGGAGTCGGCACCGGCGCCGCCGTACTCCTCGGGGAAGTACACCCCGAAGAGGCCGGCGTCCACCAGCTTCTGCACTATGTCCAGGGGCAGCTCGTTGGCCCGGTCCATGGCCGCGTCGCGGGGCGCCAGCTCTTTTTCGGCGAACTCGCGCACCGTTTTCCTCAGCAGCTCCTGCTCTTCGCTCAACTTGAAGTCCATACACGACGGCCTCCTTGCTTTCCGTTGTAATCGGCGGCGCGGCAGGCTGCAGGGCTTGGTAAGCGTATAGCCTGCCTGCTTCCTGTAGTATCTCCCGGTTAAAACAGGGTAAAACTTGCGGCCTGCCTCTTTTTCCTCTTGGCAGGACTTGCTATAATGGAAAAGACAACTAGTCAGGGGAAACACCGCTGCCGGGGGAATAATAGACTGGAAGGAGAAACGACGAGGGGAGGTAACGTTGTGAACTTTTCTCTTTTTGATTTCTTCTGGCTCTTCCTTCTCATTTCAAGCTTCATGCCCCTTCTGAAACAACGGCGCATCGAGCAGGAGCGGGTGCGCCTGATCCGGCGCCTGGAACGAAGCCGCAGCAGCCGGCTGATCACCCTGATTCACCGCCAGGAGTCCCTCACCCTCCTCGGTATCCCCATCAGCCGTTACATCAACGTGGAAGACTCGGAGCAGGTACTGCGGGCCATTCGCCTGACGCCCGACGACATGCCCCTCGACATCGTACTTCACACCCCCGGCGGGCTGGTTTTGGCCGCGGAGCAGATCGCCTCCGCTCTTTGCAAGCACAAGGCCAAGGTGACCGTGTTTGTGCCGCACTATGCCATGTCGGGTGGGACACTCATTGCGCTGGCCGCCGACGAGATTGTGATGGACGAAAACGCCGTGCTCGGCCCTGTGGACCCGCAGTTGGGCGAGTGGCCGGCGGCCTCCATCCTGAAGGTGGTGGCGGAAAAGAGCAAAGACGAGATCGACGACAAAACTCTCATCCTGGCCGACATCGCCCAGAAGGCCATGAACCAGGTCCAGGACTACGTGACCTGCCTTCTCCAGGAACGCATGCCACCGGAACAGGCGCGTGAGGTGGCGCGCTTTTTCAGCGAGGGCCGCTGGACCCACGACTATCCCCTCGGGCCGGAGCGGTTGGAAGGCCTGGGCCTGCCGGTGAAGGTGGGCCTGCCGCCGGAAATTTACGCCTTGATGGACCTCTACCCGCAGCCGGCGCAGCGCCGTCCCTCGGTGGAGTACGTGCCCTTCCCCTATGGCCGGGAAAAGTAGAGAGGGGTCAGATCGGTTGGCTGGCAACAGGCAGGAAGTGCTCCGACTTCAGTGGCACGTACAACTGAGCCGCGGTCCTGGAAAAGATTCTTTTGCGCGATTTGTCCCCGGGCAACCCAGGGCGCTCCTTCGAGGCAGGTTTGCGTCCTCGAAGGGCCGCAGTTGATAACACCGAGTTTGAAGGAGGCTTTTCCCTTGCTAGTTGCGTCCACCGTCAAGATTAAACCAGACAAGCTGGAAGCGCTGAAGAAGGAGTTCCCGGGTGTGGAGATTGCCGTCAGCGAGGACCTGAGCGCGCTGCGCGACCGTTGGGGCGGGATCGAGGCGCTCGTTACCTTCGTCGGCGACGAGCTTACCCCTGAGTTTTTGGCGGCGGCCGGGCGGCTGCGCTGGGTGCAGCTCTTCGCTGCCGGGGCCGACCGGCTTCCCTTTGCGGAGCTCAAGCGCCGCGGCATTCTCATCAGCAACGTGAGCGGCATTCACAAGACGTCTATGACCGAGCAGGCCTTCGCGTACATGCTGAATTTTGTCCGCCGGACCCGGGAATTCCTGGAGGCCCAAAAGCGCCGTGAGTGGCAGCGCCCGAAGGGGTTTTTCGCCTTCACCGAGCTTAAGGGAAAGACCTTGGTGGTGGTAGGGGCAGGTCATATCGGCCAGGAGATCGGCCGGTTGGGCCAGGCCTTCGGCATGCGCACGGTGGGCGTAAACAGCGATGGGCGGCCGGCGGAGTACTTTGAGGTGATGTATCCTACGAGCCGCCGCAGGGAGGCCCTGGCGGAGGGCGATTTTATAGTGGTGGTGGTGCCGCTCACCCCAGCTACACACAGGCTGATCGGTGCTGCGGAATTAGCCGCCTTAAAGCCGAGCGCCTTCTTCATCAACATCGCCCGCGGTCCGGTGGTGGATCAGGAGGCTTTGATCGCTGCTCTACGGGAGGGCCGCCTGGCCGGCGCCGGCCTGGATGTTTTTACTCCGGAGCCGCTTCCGGCGGACAGCCCCCTCTGGGACCTGCCCAACGTCTTCATCACCCCGCACATCGCCGGTTGGGCGGCCGATTACAACGACAATTGTCTGGAGGTATTCCGCACCAATCTAAAGCTCTTTCTAGCCGGTCAGCCCCTAAGCACTCCCGTGGACCCGGATCTGGGCTACTAGAAGAAGCCATCCTCGGAGCGTCTCGCCCGAAAGGGAAAGGAGTGCAGGATGATGAAGTGGCCCGGAAAGGGAACCAAGGGTGCAGGGGTTGTGCTGCTGACTTTAACGCTGGCCCTGTTTGTTGCCGGCGCGGCTTCGGCAATGGCGAACCCGCCGGGCGAGAGCGGGCTCATGGACCGGGCCGGACGGGATACCGTTGTCCCGGCAAACACGGTGAGCAAGGAAGCGGTGGCCTTCGGCGGTTCCGTGCGCGTGGAAGGCAGGGTGGAAGGGTCGGCGGTGGCCATCGGGGGTGATGTCTACGTCAGCGGCACTGTGGGTCAGGATGCGGTGGCCATCGGCGGTACCGTGGTGCTGGCACCGGGAGCGGTGGTGCACGGCGACGCCGTGGCCATCGGTGGCAGTGTGCAGCGGGCGGAGGGTGCCCGGGTGGATGGCCAGATTACCAGTATGGGTGTACCAGGGCTCAGTAGCCTGCGCAACCTCCGCTGGCTGCCCGATTTCCACCGCTGGCCGGGGCTTATGGTTCCTTTTGGACCGTGGTTTTGGTGGTGGGGGCGGCAGTTTACCGGACTCTTGTCCAGTCTGGCCCTGGGCGTGATCATCCTGGCACTTCTTTCGAACAACGTTGAACACATGGTGGGTGCCCTTCCGGACAACTGGGGCCGCTTTGCGCTGATCGGCTTTCTGGGCTACCTGGTGGCGATACCTCTCATCGCCATGGTGGCCATCACCATCATCGGCATTCCTTTGGCCCTGTTGCTCGCCCTGGCCCTGGTGGCGGCGCGTTTCCTGGCCTATACGGTGGTGAGCCTCTTCGTCGGGCGTCAGTTGCTCGAGCGCCTCATCACCCACTCGGTGAGCCCATTTGCCGAACTGCTTTTCGGGGTCCTCGTGCTGTTTGTCATTCGCTTCGTTCCCTTGGTGGGCTGGTTGGTCGGCTTGGTGGTGGCTATCATCGGCCTGGGGGCGGTGCTGGACACCCGCTTCGGCAGCGGCGGAGCTTGGTTGCCGCCACGGCGCAGCAGCTGAGCAGCGGTGGGCTCGGGCGAGAAGAAAGCCGTACGGGAGAACCGTACGGCTTTCTTGGCGAGGGGGCTAAGCGGCTGGATGCCGGCTACGCCGGAGGAAGATCCGGGCGGCGGCCACCAGGGCCAGGAGCGCCGCCGCCGTTCGGGCGAGGGCGGTGCGGGCGGCAGCTAGAAAGAATTCCTCGGGGAAGATGCGAATGAGGTTCTCCCGCGCGGGATCCAGCTGCCAGAGGTTGTTGCTGAAGGAGAGCTGGTGAAAGAGGGTAAACCAGCGATTGAAGTCCGTGCGAAGAAGAAATGAGGCCAGAGCAAGCAGCAGGAGGGTAAGGGTGCTGCCGGCCAGGGCGGCTCGGGCCAGGCAGCGCAAGGCCGCCTTCTGGTAACGGCGGACCAGATAAAGGGCCGTAAGGCCGGAGGTCCAGGCCGCAGCCGTGCGCAGGGCAAAACCACGGCGGAACAGGCTGCGCACGTCGGCCAGGTGGGCCAGCTCGCGTTCGTCATAGAGGGCCGTAAGGCGGCCGTCCCGGGAGAACTCAAGCTGCGGCGTCGGCCGCTCTCCACGAAAGTACGACCAAAGGGCCTCGCTGGCCTGCAGGAGTTCCTCTTCTGTGAAGCCGGTTGCCGCCGGCCGGCCGAGGGCGCGAAACTGCTCGCGGTAAAAACGGGGCGAGAAAGCGACGCTTTCCAAGGACAAAAGGAGAATCAAAAGCGGCAGAGCAATGGCCAACAGAGCGGCCGCGCCGCCACCGGGGATGTTTTTTCCGTTTTTCACACCGCCACCTCCCAGGGGGTATCACTCATCAATTATACCATGCTGAAGAGCGCACGCGTCGTTTCCAAGGGGGAGTTGAACCAATTGTTCCTTGAAAATTCCTCGACAGCCTAGGGGTACCGGGCTACGAGCGCAAGGGGTCAGAGGCGCCTGCCCGGGCTCTCCTCGGCCTTTTGGCCGAGCGCCGGGCAGGGGCGAAGCAGTAGAAGGAAGAGGCGGCCGCTGCGGCGGGAATTGGTGACGGGGCTGTGCCCCCAAGCCGGACCGGGCAACAGGGCTTAAGTCGACGCCCGAGATGTTGGGGCCGGATCGGGCCGCTGAAGGGATTGCCCCGCCGCGTAAAAACCGTTACAATCAGGGGAGAAAGAAGGATGGCAATGAAGGCGAGCCTTTCTCCCTGCTTTCTTTGCCCGCGGGCGTGCGGCGCACGCCGGAGCGAGGGCGACAAGGGTGTCTGCGGTGCGGGTGACCGGATTAAGGTGGCCCGCCTGGCGCTCCACGCCTGGGAAGAGCCCTGCATCAGCGGCACGCGCGGCTCGGGCGCGGTCTTTTTCAGCGGCTGCAACCTGCGCTGCATCTACTGCCAGAACGCCCAGATCAGCTGGGAGGGCTTCGGGACGGAAATGACGCCGGTGGAGCTGGCGGCGGGGCTGCTGCGCCTGCAGGAAGCGGGGGCGCACAACATCAACCTCGTGACGGCCGCCCCTTACGTGCCCTTGGTGGTGGAAGCCCTGGACAGGGCCCGGGCGGAGGGACTGCGCCTGCCGGTGGTCTACAACACGAGCGCCTACGAAGAGGTGGAAACCCTGCAGCTCCTCGCGGGCTACGTGGACGTCTACCTGCCCGATCTTAAGTATGCCACCCCTGAGGTGGCCGGGCGCCTCTCAGGCGCGCCGGACTACTTCCCGGTGGCTGCGGCGGCCATCCAGGAGATGCTGCGGCAGGTGGGGGGCGAGCCGGTTTTTGATAGTGCGGGGCTTATCCGGCGCGGGCTCATCGTCCGCCACCTGGTGCTCCCCGGCCACCTCCCGGAAACGCACCGCGTGCTCTCCTGGATCAAGGACAACCTGCCCCACAGCGTACCGGTGAGCCTCATGGCCCAGTACCTGCCCTGCCACCGGGCGCGGCGCTTCCCGCCTCTCAACCGCCGCCTGACGGCCGACGAGTACAACCTGGCCCTGGCTGCTTTCTTCGACCTGGGCCTGGAGAACGGTTGGGCGCAGGAGCTTTCCGCCGCCGACGCCGCCTTTATTCCGCCCTTCGACTTGACGGGGTGTGCAGGAAAAACCTCACGTGGCGCCGAATGAGTAGAAGAACCGCCGTTTCAATTGGCGGAAAAGGCGCTGCGCTGCCGCGGACGCGGTGAGTTGTGCGCGCCATGAGGAAATTGGGGGGCAAAGGGCGTGAAGTTGGAGGAAGTGCGGGCTAAGGCGAAGGAGCTCCTTAAGGGGCGCTGTCGCCTCTGCCCGGTGTGTGACGGGCGGGCCTGTGCCGGCGAGGTGCCGGGTTTCGGCGGGATAGGTACCGGGGCGTCTTTCCAGAATAATGTGGCGGCGCTCAAGAAGTGGCGCCTCAACCTGCGCACCCTGCACGCGGTGACGGAACCGGACACCACAACCATGCTTTTCGGGGAAAAGCTGGCGGCGCCCATCCTGGGTGCGCCCATGGCGGGGACTAAACCCAACCTGGGCGGCGTGATCTCGGATTACGAACTGACCAAGGCCATCGTCCAAGGCTGCCGACTGGCAGGCACGCTGGGCATGGCCGGGGACACGGGCAAGGATGCGGTGCAGGTTTTGAGGGAGGAAGACGGCCGGGGCGTGTTCATCTTCAAGCCCCGGGAGCAGGAGAAGATCATCCGCTGGGGCGACGCAGCGGCTCAGGCGGGGGCGCGGGCCTTCGGCATCGATGTCGATGGCGCGGGCCTTATTAACATGCGCCTTCTGGGCATGTACGTGGAGCCGAAACCGTTGGACAAACTGCGTGAACTCACGGCGAAGCTGAGCCTGCCCTTTATCGTCAAGGGGATCATGACCCCGGATGAAGCGGAGCTGGCGGCGGAGGCCGGGGCCCAGGCCATTGTGGTTTCCAACCACGGCGGCCGGGTGCTCGACCACACGCCGGGCACGGCGGAGGTGCTGCCGGCCATCGCGGCCCGGGTGAAGGGCCGGGTGGTGATTATGGTGGACGGCGGCGTGCGCACGGGCACGGATGTCCTTAAGCTCCTCGCTCTGGGGGCGGACCAGGTGTTGGTGGGCCGGCCGCTCCTGGTGGCGGCGGTGGGCGGAGGCGCCGAAGGCGTCAAGCTGGCTGTGGAGAAGCTGATCGCGGAACTCAAGGTGGCGATGATCCTCACCGGAACCCCCGGCATTGCAGCGGCTTTGCCCCGCATCCTTTCGCCGGAGCGCAGCTGAACCCGGTTATTCCGGCCCGGCTCCTGCGCGGCCCTGCGGCGGCGGGCGTGAGCGAGGAAGCACTGGCCGGGCCAGGGCCGACTCCGTCGGAGGCTCTCTCGGCCCCGGTCCCGGTGGTGGAGGCTTACCTGTACTACGTCCTGTTTTGCAGGCTCCAGCCGCTTGGGGAGCGCTGTTCATCTACCGGGGGAGCTTCAGCCGCCGGGAAGCCGCAGTCGAACAAGGCGTGGGCGCATAGGGAGGGCGCCGGCCGGAGACAATAGCGCCGAAAACCACTCGGAGGAGGGTGTTTGTGTGGCGCTTTTAGAGATCAGCGTTGTCCCGGTGGGAACCACCAGTGCCAGCATCTCGAGCTTTATCACCAAGGCCTGTCAGGCGGTGGAGGCCCGGGGCCTGGAGTACCAGGTAACGCCGACGGCGACGGTCATCGAGGGGGATCTGCCCCAGCTCATCCAGGTGGCGCAGGAGATGCACCAGCTGCCCTTCCGGGCCGGCGCGCAGCGGGTGGTCACCAACATCACCATCGACGAGCGCAAAGACAAACCCCAGGGCATGGACCAGGCCGTGAGTGCGGTGCTGAGCGACCTCGACTAGCCGAGCGTACAACCAGCCGGGCTACTACCCGTGCGGAGCAGGCAAAACCCCTGACCAGCGGTTCAGGGGTTTTGCCGCTATTGCGGCGGCCGGCCCGGCCGAGGTGAAGTAAAGGGGAATACCAGAGGGGGGAGTTACTTCCTGCCGGCTTCCTTGATCAGCGCAGACATCAGGTCGCGCAGAGCGTCCAGCTGGTCGCGGAGGCGGGCCTGCGCCTTAACCTCGAGCTCCGCCTCTTGGGCCACGCCGGGGTGGGGCCAGTAGCCGGCCTTTTCCAGGGCCGCCAAGAGTTCACTGTACTTATCGGGGTCCACCAGGAGGTGGCGGGGCGTGAAGCGGCCGCGCAGGTAGCGCTTGAGGCGCGGGTCGGCGGCCACCTCGTCGGCCAGTTCCTCGCTGCGGCAGGTGAGGAGCAGCGGTTGCTCCAGGTAAAGGGCCCCGCAGCGCCCACACCAATCCTCCAGGGAGTAGGCCACGTTCTCCGGCAGGGGCGTCCGGGAGTGTCGGCGTAGGAAGGGAAGGAGCTCACCCGGGTCTTTCCCACGTTTGAAGGCCTGGTACACGCTGTCGGCGCTGAGGCGCAGCACCACCATGCGGTCGTTCTTCACCAGCTCGGTGAAGGGCTCGAGCTGCCAGCGCAGGGCCGGCTTGAGCTCCTGCGGGACCAGAACCTCGTAGTTGGGTTGTACCAAAAAGGTGTCCTCCTCCTCAACCGACGGGAGAATGCCCAGGCGGAACTTACGCCCGCCCGCTGTGAGGCGGACATACCGTTTGCCGGCGCAGGCGCCGACCTCGACCAGCCGGAAGCTCAGCAGCTTGCCCAGAGCCGCCGTAACTTCTTGCCCCGGATGGTACCAGGGGTCGGCCGCGCAGGTTGCCAGGTGCGCGAGCAACGCTTCCAGGTCCAGCCACTCAGCTTCCGGCACGTTGCTGAGCAGGGCAAGGAGCATGCCGAGCGTCCCTTCGGGGTGTTCCAGGTACTGTTTCAGGTAGGTGAAAAGCTCCTGCAGCTGGTGATCAAGGCTTTGGAGCATCCATTCACCCGCCTCAGGTGCCAACGCCAGGTGGGGCCAGCCGTCGGCAGTCACAGTCGGGGCGATCAGGTCGTGTTTCTCGCAGAAGTTGAGAAAAAAGTTGAGGCGGGGCGGATAGGCGGCGTGCCCGGAGGTGGGGGGCAGTTCCTCCGGCGGGTTGAAGTTTTCCAGTAGGCGTTGTTGGTCGCGCCGGTAGATCAGCCCGGCCTGGGTAAGGCGCATGGGAGTGCGCCCGAGCCAGGCGAGGAAAAGGTGCAGGTCGTTTAAGAGGGCGAGTAGGTCGAAGCCGCTGCCGGGCTGCGCGGGCAGGCCCGGCACGTCACCGGCCAGGCGGCGCGCGGTAAGGGCGAACACCGCGGCCCGTACTTCCTCCGGTACCAGGTACACGCTGCGGTAATGGCGGTCGGTGGCGGCGAAAACCAGCCCTCTGTTCACCAGGGCGGCGATGATCTTACCGCCGCGGCGTCCGTTCTTGTTGTTCAGTTCATTGAGACGGCGGTGCACACTGTCCGGCGTCGGGAGAAAACTCTGGCTGCCGAACACCGCCACCTCGAGCCCCAGCCGTTCCTCGGCCGGCAGCCGGGCAAGGTAGGCTTCCAGATAAGCGGTATCGCTGAGGCGTTTTATCACGGCCGCCTGCAGCTTGGCCGGTGCGGTGCGCGGGCTGAGATCCAGGCCGTGGAGCCGGCCCAGGTACGAGAGGGCCTGGCTGTCGGTGGTGTGGGCGAAGAGTTCCTGGTACTTCATACCTGCCGGCTCCTTTCCCCGGTCGCCATTTCACTCGCGTCCAAAATGGTGTAGCGGTAGCCCTGCTCGGTGAGGAAGAGCTGGCGCTTGGCGGCATACTCCTGGTCCTTGGTGTCCCGGGTGGTCAGGGTGTAGAAGTGCGCCTGGTTGCGCTCCGCCTTCGGCCGGAGGATCCGTCCCAGGCGTTGCGCTTCTTCCTGGCGCGAGCCGAAGGTGCCGGACACCTGGATGGCCACGCTGGCATCCGGAAGGTCGATGGAGAAGTTGGCCACGCGCGACACCACCAGCACCTTGATGCGCCCTTCGCGGAAGGCCCGGTAGAGGGCCTCGCGCTCGGCGGTGGAGGTTTGGCCGGTGATAAGCGGCGCCTTGAGTTCGGCCGCCAGCGCGGCCAGCTGGTCAAGGTACTGGCCGATCACCAGCACCTGCTCGTTAGGGTGGCGGGCGATCAACTGGCGTACCAGAGGGAGCTTGGCCGGGTTTTCAGCGGCGATGCGGTAGCGGGTATGCGGATCGCGGGCCAGAGAGTACTCCAGGCGCTTCTCCTGGGGCAGGGGGAGGCGTATCTCGGTACAGGCGGCAGTGGCGATCCAGCCCTGTTTTTCCAATACCTTCCAGGGAACATCGTAGCGCTTGGGGCCCACCAGGGTGAAGACATCCTCCTCCCGCCCGTCTTCACGCACCAAGGTAGCGGTGAGGCCCAAGCGGCGCCGCGCCTGCAGGTCGGCCGTGATGCGAAAGACCGGGGCCGGCAGCAGGTGGACCTCGTCGTAGATGATAAGGCCCCAGTCCCGGGCGTTGAAGACGGCCAGGTGGGGAAACTCGTCTGTCTTGCGGGGCCGCCAGGTGAGGACCTGGTAGGTGGCGATGGTTACGGGGCGGACGTCCTTCAGGTCGCCGGTGTACTCGCCGATGGCGTCGGGACGGAGGGTAGTCTTGTCCAGGAGTTCGTCGCGCCACTGGTGCACGGCGGTGGTGCTGGTGACGACGATCAGGGTGTGGCAGCGGGCGCGCGCCATGACGCCCAGGCCTACCACTGTTTTCCCGGCGCCGCAGGGTAGCACGATCACGCCGCTCCCGCCCCGTTCGGAGCCGCTGGCCCAAAAGGCGGCCACGGCTTCTTCCTGGTAGGAGCGTAGGCCGAAGGGGGCCCCGCCGGGGGTGACGGTGCGCAGGTCGACGGCCAGCGGGGCGCCGGGCGTATAACCCGCCAGATCTTCGACCGGCCACCCGAGTTTAATCAGGGCCTGTTTGAGATAGCCGCGGTGGCCGGGGGCGACTCGGAGGCGGTTCGGCCCTGCCCAGCCGTCCAGGTGGCGGCCCAAGCCCTTGCTGTTGGCGATTTCCGTAATGAGGAGCGGGTCTTCGGAAATGAGCACAAGCCCCTCACCCTGCCGGACAAGCTTCAGCTTGCCGTAGCGGGCCAGGTAGTCATCGATGTCGCGCATGATGTTATCGGGTACTGGGTAGCGCGAGTACGCGCTGAGACCTTCTTTAACGGCAGCGGCGCTAAGACCGCTGGCGGCCGCGTTCCAGAGGGAGAGGGGCGAGAGGCGGTAGGTATGGACGTACTCGGGGCTTTTCACGAGCTCCGCGAAGCGCGCCAGGGTGTCGCGCGCCTCTTCGTAGCGGGGCCCGCCCACCTCGAGCAGGATGCTGCCGTCGCGCTGCACGATTACCGGCTTGTCGTTCACAGTCATCAAACCACCCTTTGTGCCCGAAGTTAAACTTCTATATATTATAGCTCTTGATCAAGGAAAGGGAAAGGAGGAACAACCTGCCAACCGCCGAATATGTACCCTGGCCCTGTATGCCGGGAGCGGGCGGCCGGGAAAACTAGCACGTACTCTCACGGGCTGCGCACGGCCCAGGAGGTGGTAGGATGTCAGGGCTGCTGGAGGAGCCCGACGTCATTGTGGTGGGAGCCGGTCCGGCGGGCGCGACGGTGGCGCGCGACCTGGCAGCCGGGGGGTTGGCGGTTTTGCTGCTGGACAAGGATGAGTTCCCCCGCTCGAAACCGTGTGCGGGCGGCCTTACGGCTCGGACGCTGGCGAACCTGGACCTTACGCTGCCACCGGGTGTGGTACGGGAGCGTTGCCGGGCCTTCCGGGCGGTGCTCGGCGAGCGCGTCCAAGAAGTAGTGTTCCCCGAACCGTACGCTGTCACTGTAGATCGCGCCGATTTCGACAGTGCGCTCATTGCGGCGGCCCAAGAAGAGGGCGCCTGCTTTTGCCCGGGCGAGGCGGTGCGGAGCGTGGAACTTACTGCGGGGCAGGCAGTGTTGCGCAGCGACAAACGGGTGCTCACGGCACCCCTCGTCATAGGGGCGGATGGCATTCCCAGCCGGGTGGCGGCGGCACTGGGCGCCCGGGGCCGTCTGGCCGCGGCACCCTGCCTGAGCGCCGATGTACCGCTGCCGCCAGGGCTGCGCAGCCGGGAACGCTGGCAGGGAACACTGGAGACGCACTGGGGCTACTTCAACTGGGGCTACGCCTGGGTTTTCCCCAAGGGCGACCACTTGTCGGTGGGCCTGGGTAGCTGGGACGGCGGCAAAGAAAACCTCAAAGCGCTCTGGCCACGGTTCCTCGCCTCCCTGGGCCTCACGCCCACCCCGGCGCGCGGCCACCTGGTGCCGCTGGGCGGGCAACGCCGGCGGCGCGTAGGCGACCACGTTCTTTTGGTGGGCGATGCGGCCGGTTACGCCGATCCGGTGACGGGTGAAGGCATACTCTACGCCCTGTGTTCGGCGCACCTGGCGGCTGAGACGGTGCTGGCCCTGAAAGCGCGTGGCCTGCCTTTCACCGCCGCTCACCTGAGCCGTTACGAAGGTGCCTGTGCGGCGACCTTTGGGCGCGACCTGGCCTGGGCACTGGCGCTGAACCGCCTGGCGCGGCGCTGGCCGGGCCTGTGGCAACAGGCGTTTTTTGCCAGTCCCGTCTGGTTTCGTCAGGCCCTGGAGGTTGCCTGCGGGCGGCTGAGTTACCGCGACCTGGCGCGCTGGTCGCTCCAACACCTGTCGCACCTTTTGCCGCTGGCCTGGCGGGCGGCAGGGGTTAAGAGGAGGAGCAGCGAATAACCATAACATAGGTGAGGAGAAATGAGGGGAACCAATGGAGGAGAAACCGCTTAAACAGCAATTTACCGCCCGCCTGCAGCCGGGCGAGCGGGTCGACGACTATTTTGTCGCCTGCGAACCGGCACTGCGCTCCTTCCGCAACGGTGGCGGGCGCAGCGGCAGCTTCCTTAAGCTTACGCTCCGGGACCGGGAGGGGTCGCTCCCGGCGGTGCTGTGGGAGGGCGCTGAGGCCGTTTACCCGCGCCTTAGGGGCAACCCGGTGGTTAAAGTGCGCGGGAGCGTGGGCACTTACCAGGGGGAGCTGCAGGTGGTAGTGGAAGCCCTGGAGCCGGCAAGAGAGGAGCTTGACCCGGGCAACTTCTTGCCTTCCTCTCCGCGCCCGCGCCCGGAGATGGAAAAGGAGCTGGCGGCGTGTCTCGCCGCCATTGAAAACGAGCCGCTGCGCTGGCTGCTCAGTGCCTTCTTCGCCGATCCGGCGTTTTATAACGCGTTCGCACGCGCCCCTGCCGCCAAAAACATTCACCACGCCTACATCGGCGGCCTCTTGGAACACACCCTGGAAACGGTCTACTTCGCCCGCGCCATCGCTCAGCGCTACCCGGAGTACATCAATCGCGACCTACTCCTTACCGGGGCGCTGCTCCACGACTGCGGCAAGGTTGAGGAGTATCGAGTGGAGGGGCTCGGTTTTACCCTCACCGCCGCCGGCCGCCTCTTCGGGCACTTGGTGCTGGGCGCTCGCATGGTGGAAGAGCGCCTGGCGCCGCGCAACGATTTTCCCGCGGCTCTTAAAGAAGAGCTGCTCCACGTGATCCTGGCCCACCACGGTTCGCAGGAGTGGGGATCACCCCAGCCCCCGAAAACCATCACGGCCTTTGCTCTTCACCACGCCGATTTTTTGAGTGCCGAGCTGAACCACTTCCAGGGGGTGCTCCAGGCCGGGGTGAACGAGGAGGGCTGGACGGCGGCGGACCGCAAACTGGAGCGCAGCGTCTACCTGGGTTTCCTTGCGCCGGACGAGGTGGCGGCGGCACGGGAAAGGGGTGGCAGGTAGTGGAAAGGACGTTGGTGCTGATAAAACCGGACGGCGTGCGCCGGGGGCTCGTGGGCGAGGTGCTCCGCCGCCTGGAGTGCCAGGAACTGAAACTTATCGGCCTGAAGCTCCTTAAGTTGAGCCCCGAGCTGGCAGCGGCGCACTACGCGGTGCATCGGGGTAAACCGTTTTACGGGGAGCTCGTCGCTTTTATCACCTCCGGACCGGTGGTGGCCGCGGCGGTGGCCGGCGAGGATGCCGTCGCGCGGGTGCGGCGGCTCGTGGGCGATACCCGGGCGGCGGCGCCGGGCAGCATCCGGGGCGACTTTGCCACTTCGGTGACGGCGAACGTGGTGCACGCCTCGGACTCGCCGGTGAGCGCGGCGCGGGAACTGGGCCTCTTCTTCCAGCCGGAGGAACTGCTGGCCCAGGAGTAGTTTTGGGATGGCGGATATCTGCTGTTCCCCAAGGCGGTGGCCCATATGGCCGCCGCCTTGCTCATAACGTGCAGGCGAGCGGCATAAATTCTATAGAGCATCGCAGGTGGCGATGGTAGGAGGCGTGCTTGGCTCAACAGAGGAAGAGAGGAGGCCTGCCGGGGTGAAGCGAGCGGTGGGGGCTGTGCTGGTGGCGGCTTTCCTCGCCCTGCCGGGCCAAGGGGCGGCGGGCGCGCCGACGGCACCTGCCTCACCCTGCGGCTGTGAACCGGTGCGCGTGCTGCAGGTGGCAACGCCGCCGGTGCGCGGGTCTGATGTGGCGGGGCTGCAGCAGCGCCTGGTCAAGCTGGGCTTTTACGACGGCCCGATATCCGGTGTGTATGACCGGGAGACGGCCGGGGCCGTCGCGCGGTTGCAGGAGTTTCTCGGTCTTACGCGCAGCGGGGTGGTGGATAACCGCACCTGGGAGACCCTAGCCTTCTACGAAGCCAAGCCGGCGGTTAAGAGCCCGCCGCCGGAGGGTAAGATCAGCATCCTGGTGGACATCGACGCCCAGACGCTCATCGTCTATACTGATGGCGAGCCCTACAAGCTCTACCCGGTGGCGGTAGGGAAGGCGAGCTCGCCTACCCCAATGGGGGAGTGGGTGATCACGGAAAAGATCGCGGGCTGGCACGGGGCCACCGGTGTGCGCTGGATGCGCCTCTCCAACCCCTGGGGGAGCTACGGTATTCACGGCACCAATAATCCAGGCTCCATCGGACAGATGGTCAGCGCTGGCTGCGTACGCATGTTTAACCATGACGTGATTGAGCTTTACGATTGGATAGAAATAGGGACGCAGGTTACTCTTAAGGGCCGCGGTCCGTACGGGCCGGTGCGGCCGCTGATCGACCAGGGCGCCGTCGGGCAGGACGTGGTGTTTCTGCAGTGGCGCCTCCGGGAGCTGGGCTTTGACCCCGGGCGGGCGGACGGCGTGTGCGGCGAAGCCACACAAAGCGCCCTGGCGGCCTGGCAGCGCTACCGGGGCCTGCCGGTCACGGGGAAAGCCGACCGGAATGTGCTTTATCTCCTGGGCTTATGGTGAGCCCGGAGGAACGTCAGAAAGTAATGGGAGGGGAAGTGTGCGGTGGGTAGGCGGCTGGGGCTTAATTTTCTCCTCTTCTTGCTCCTCCTTTCGGCCTTTGCCGGCGGGGTCTGGCTGCGGCTCAGTTTTATTCCCGCCCCCAGCCGGATCAATCCCCAGGCCGAAATCGATCCCGGCAGGCACTATACCCTCACCCTCTGGGACTTCGAACGCCCCCTGGGCGGCGAGGGCGCTTCCTACCAAGCTGAGCTGAGCGCAGCGCTCGAGTCCTTCCGCACGCGTTACCCCAATGCCACTGTCACGATCGAGCTCCTTCCCTGGTCTGAGGAAGAGGGTGCCGAGCGTCTGGCGACGGCCCTGAAACAGGGTGCGCCGCCCGACGTTTTGGCTACCGGGCCCCTTACCGGCGGTGCTTGGGGGTCGCTCGTGGTGCCGTGTGGGCCTTACCTGGCTCCCGGTGAAGCGGACGAGTACCTGGTGCCGGGGTGGACGGGTGGGACCGGGAAAGGCGGGCTGGTCGCCTGGCCGCGCTGGTTGGAGCCGGCCTGCTGGGCGGGCAATAAGGCGCTGCTGGCGGCGGCCGGGGTACCGGTGGAAGCGATTCAGGCCACAGGCTGGAACTGGGAAGAGTTGAGCCGGGCGGCCGCGCGCGTCCGGGCACTCCCCGGGGGCCCGGCGCTCTTCACCAGCTTTGACCTGGTCAGCCTCTGGGGCGAGCTGGGCCGGGGCGGTGCCGCTGCCTCGGCGTCCGGTTCCCCCTGGTCGCCGGAAAACGTGCGGGCTGCAGCCGAACGCGCCGCGGCCTTTCGGGAAAACGGCGCTGTTCCGCGGAGCATCGGCAGGGAAGGCTACAGCGCCCTCGAGGATTTTTTCACCGGGCAGGCGGCTGTTCTTGGCCCGGTGCACCCTTGGTTCTTCCGGGCGGCGGCGGAGCGGGCGGAGCGCGTCATCCGGGGCGGCTTGGAGCCGGGGGCGGCCCGGCCTTTTCCCCTGGCGCTTTTGCCGCCGCCCGGCCCGGGGGAAAGCGGCGTAGTGGTACGGCGGGTAGAGCAAATCTATGTTTTCCGGCAACGCCGCTACCAGGGCGATGATCACACCCGCCTGGCCATGGAGCTGGCCCGCCACTTGAGCCGCAGCTCGGCGCGGCTGGCGGCCCGGCTGGACCTGGTGCCGACGTACCGGCCGGCACAAGCCGAGTGGGCGAAGAAGTGGGCGGTGGGGGAGGGAAAGGTTCTCCTGACGCAGCTGGAAAGGGGCACGGCGCCGGCGGAAGTGGAGCCTGAGGCGGCTGCTGAACGCCGGGCGCGCCTGGCGCCGCTTTTGCAGCAGTTCTGGAAGGGAGAGCTCAGCCCGGGTGAGCTCGCCGCGCAGATTCTGGAATAAAGCGGCGTTTCTCGGCGCAGAGAAAGGGAATTGGCAGGGCGGGTCGAAATAACATAGAAAGTAGGACTGCCCTAATCAGTTGAGGAGCGACATTATGCCACCTTTAGTTACGCTCACCCTGCTCTTCATCGCCGGGACCGTGGCCCGGGTAAAGCTGCCGTTCCCGTCGGCCGTGTGGCTGGGGGCGGCGGCTCTGGCCCTGGTCCTGGGCCTGTTCTTCCTCACCCGGGAAAGGCGCTGCAGCGCTCTCATTGCGCTGCTGCTCCTGGCTTTTTTTTCCGGGGGCGTACGGACAAGCCTGGCTCTGCTTCCGGAGCGCTCCCTGGCGCCGCTGGCCGGAAGTCACGTTACCTTGGAAGGGGTGGTGGTCCGGCCGGCAGAGCAGGGCCAGGCGGGGACGAATTACGTCCTGGCCGTGCGCCTGGCCGGGGCAGGGGAGGCCCTCGCGCCCGCCCGGGGCCTGGTGCTGGTGCGTGACCTGCGCCCGCCGGGGCGTCCGGTCTATGCCTATGGCGACGTCCTGCGGGTGAAGGGGGTTTTGGCCCGGCCGCGCCCGGCGGGCAATTTCGGCCAGTTCGATTACCGCGCCTACCTGGAGCAAAGGGGCATCGCCTACACGCTCCCGCTCTACGAACCGCAGGCAATCACGCGCGTGGCCGCCGGCGCCGGCAACCCGCTGGCGGCCGGGCTTTACGCCTGGCGGGAGCGTTTCACACAGGTGGCTTCTCTCCTGGGGCCCCGGGAGAAGGCGCTCCTTTTGGGAATTGCTCTGGGCGAGCGCCGCGGGCTTGCCCCGGAGGTCACCGACCTTTTTACGGCGAGCGGTACGGTACACCTCCTGGCCGTGTCGGGCACACACGTGGCGCTGGTGGCCGGCCTGGCGCTGGGAGCGGCCCGCCTGTTGCGCCTGCCGCCGGTCCTGCAGGGCCTGCTGTCTGCACTTGTCGTCGGCCTCTACGCCTTCTGGACCGGCCTTCCGGCTTCGGCGCTGCGCGCCGGCCTGATGTTTCTCCTCGGCTTCTTGGGCCTGCTCTCCGGTCGTCCCCGGAACGGCCTGCTGGCGCTTACGGCGGCGGCGCTCATCATCCTCCTGGTTAATCCTTTGCTGCTCTTTGATATCGGCTTTCAGCTCTCCTTTGCCGCGGCCGGCGGCATCATCTGGCTTACGCCGCCCCTCCTGGCGGCGCGCCGCCAGGTACCGGTCTGGGCGGCGGCACCGCTCGCCGTTTCCTTGGCGGCGCAGCTGGCAGTGTGGCCGCTTACGGCTTATTACTTCAGCGGTGTCTCGCTGGTGGGGTTCCTGGCCGGCCTGGTGGCCGTACCGCTGGCGGGCCTCGCTTTGGGCCTGGGCTTGGCCGGGCTTCTGGGCGGTGCCGTTTACCTGCCGGCGGGGAAGGTGGTCCTCGGTGCTGCCGGTCTGGCTTTGGCCCTGCTGACGACGGTGGCACAAACCTTCGCGCGCCTGCCGCTGGCCTACGTGTACCTGAAACAGCCGCCCCTGCCTTTTCTGACGCTTTACTACCTGCTGCTTTTTGCACTTCCCTGGGTGCTGCAGCACCGGCAGAGCTGGCCACGGTGGCGCCAGGTAGGAGCGTTGGGAGTGGCCTGCCTGCTCCTCTTTCTGGCCTGGCGCGGGGCAGGACCGGGCCCGGCGCCGCTGAGTGTAGATTTCTTAGATGTGGGCCAGGGTGACGCCATCCTCATCCGTTCTCCCTCGGGTGAGGCAGCCCTGATCGATGCGGGACCGCGCCAGGCTTACGAAGGGCGTGTGTGGGATGCGGGCGAAAGCGTTGTGTTACCCTACCTGCGGGCGCAGGGCGTGCACCGGCTGGAGGTGCTTTTCCTTACCCACGGCGATGCCGACCACGCCGGCGGCGCGCCTGCCATTTTGGCGGGCCTGCCGGTGGGCGCCGTTATCGCCCCGCCGGGCTTTGCTCAGGCGGGGCCGCCGCCGGTTCTGAGCCGCCTTAACGACCAGGGGGTGCCGCTCTACGCCGGCACGCGCGGCCTTAAGGTAAACCTGGGTGCGGGGGTGGAGCTCACCGTGTACGGTCCGCCCGGGGTGCCGTTGGCTTCGGAAAGCCCGGACAACGACAACTCCTTGGTCCTTTACCTCCGCTACGGCAATACGGGGTTTCTTTTCATGGGCGACGCCGGCGCGGCCGCCGAAGAGGCGCTTATGGAGGAAGGGCTGCCGGCTCCCGTCGACGTGCTCAAGGTAGCCCACCACGGGGCCGACACCGGCACGGGCGAAGCATTCCTGCACAAGGTACACCCGGAGCTGGCGGTAATCTCCGTGGGTAAGAACAACTTCGGTCACCCCAGCCCGGCTACCCTGGCGCGCCTTACGGCTGCGGGCACTACAGTGCTGCGCACGGACCAAGTAGGCCAGGTGCGCGTCCTGGCCGACGGCAAGAGACTCCGGGTGTTTACCCGGCGCGAGGGAGGAGAGGACAAGCCGTGAGCTGGCAGGAGCTTTGGGAACGGCTGGAGCACAAGGAGGTGGCCCCGGTTTACCTCCTCTTCGGCGAGGAGGAGTACCTGATTGCCGCCACGGTAGCCAAGATCGAGGCCGCTCTGGAGCTGGGCGGCTTGCGCGAGCTCAATTACGAGCGTTTGGAGGCGGCGGCCACAACTGGGGCGCGCCTTGCGGCGGCGGTGCAGGCCCTGCCTTGGTTGGCCCGGCGGCGTCTGGTGGTGCTGACGGGACTCAACCTCTCCGGCAGGGGCAAAGAGAGTGATACCGACAGCGGGGCCGGAGAAGAAGGGGAGCCGGCGACCGGGACGGCGGCCGGTCTCGAGCAGGAGCTGGCCGACCTGGTGCCGCACCTGCCGGCGAGCACCTGCCTGGTCCTGGCAGCGACCGGGGCGGTGGGCGGCCGGCGGCGTGTGGTAAAGGCGGTGGCTAAGATCGGTGTGGTGGAGGAGTTCCCCCGGCTGCGGGGTCGGGAGCTTGAAGCGTGGATAAAGGCGCGGGGTGTGGAGCTGGGGATAAAGTGGGAAAAGGGGGCAGTGCAGCTTTTGGCCGCGCGTACCGGGGAGGGCCTACGGCAGCTGGAGCAGGAGCTTCGGAAACTGGCGACGTACGCCGGCCAGGGCGGGCGGGTCGGGCGCCAGGAAATCGAACTCCTGGTTCCGGCGACGAGTGCCGTCCGGGTGTTCGACCTCATCGATGCCGCCCTAGCGGGGGAGGAGGAAAAGGCCCTCAAGGTATTGGCGCACCTCCTGGAGCAGGGGGAGACGGCCATTGGCCTTACGGCACTGCTCGCCCGGCAGGTACGCTTAATTGTACTGGCGAAAGAGGAACTAGAAAAGGGCACCCGCCCGGATGCCCTAGCAGTCAAATTGAAGCTTCATCCCTTTGTGGCCCACAAGGTTGCAGCTCAGAGCCGGCGCTTCACGTGGAGCGGGCTGTACCGCTTGATCCAGAGCCTGGCAGCAGCGGACCAGGAAATGAAGACTACCGGGCTGAACCACCAGCTTATTTTAGAGCAGGTGCTCCTCGGTTTGGCAAAGGGGAATGAGTAACAGAAAAAGCGTGCGCATGCACGCCTTTTCTTAACCGACCTGTTCTTTTCGTTCTTTGAACTGCGCCAGCTTGCGGCTGAGCTGTGACTTTTTCCGGGCAGCGTTGTTCTTATGCAGTACGCCCTTTGCAGCAGCCTTGTCGATGACGCTGAAGGCTTTGGCCAAGGTCTCTTTTACCACGTTTGGTTCGGCTTTGTCCAGAGCTTCGTTGAAACGGCGGATAGCGGTGCGCACGCGCGATTTGACGGCCGCATTGTGCAGGCGCCGTTTTTCCGCCACCTTAATCCGCTTAAGGGCTGATTTAATGTTAGCCACTCACTTTTCACCCCCTTGGCCACGGCCGGGCTCGTATGTTCACCCCCACATTGTACCATGCAGCCTACGGAAAAGCAAGGGATGGTGAGGATGGGCCGCCTCCGGATGGTGGACCAAAAGACAGCCTGGGACATATGATGCTACGTGGGGACCTGGTTGCTGCGTGCGGTGACGCATACCCTGCGCGCTTTTTCCAGAGCCCCATCCCCGCCGGCCGGCCTCCGGTACGTGGGCCGGCCGCTCGCGGCGCGCGGCCTGCACGCGGTACTCCACCGGCTGCAGGCGACGCGCGTAGCCGGCGTCTTCAGCACCCAGGCTACGGCACTTACCACCCCGCCGCCCAAGTTAAGGCCTATACACAGCTATAATCGCTGCTGTCGTGGGGTAGACTAGGCCCACCTGAAGAAAAGGGGGTCGCGGGAATAGCTAGGGGAAAACAGCCCCAGAAGCCTAAAGAAGCGGGGAAACTGCCTGGGGAAGCGGGGGAAACCCAGGGTTACGGGATTTCCCTCCTCAACGACCTGCCGGCTAAAACGACCAAGCGCCCTCAAGAGAAACGCGAGCGGCCGGGCTAAAATGCGCCGGCGGGCCCCTTGCCTTCCCTTCCGGCCGTGGTATAATAAGCGTAGTAATTACCCGGTAAGGGTAGCAGGCTTTACCCGAAAACTCGGATTTACCTGGTAGGGAGGGAGGGGGTACCTTGGAAGGGCAGCATGGGCATGGCACCCATTACGAGCGGGATAAAGACGGCATTCTGGAGCGGCTGCGCAAGGTGGAAGGGCAGGTCCGCGGTATCCAGCGGATGGTGGAGGAAGACCGCTACTGCGTCGACATCCTGACGCAGGTGGCGGCGGTGCGTGCGGCGCTGGATAAGGTGGGCCTGATGCTCCTGGAGGGTCACACCCGCGGCTGTGTGGTGCGGGCCATCCGCGAGAACCACGGTGATGCGGCGATTCAAGAACTTATGGATGTGGTGCAGAAGTTCATCAAGTAGGAGCGGGGCAGCGGGCGCGCTGCCCTCTTTTGTGCTCTTTTGGCGGCCCTTGCCCAGGCGGCGTGCCGGCGAAATTCCGTCTTGACAACGCTGCCGGGAGGGCGTACAATAGAGCCGAAAGGTACCCCACCGGGGTATGGTGGGGTGAAAGGGAGTGTAAATCATGGTACACGTCCGCATCAGCGGGATGAGCTGCGCCGCCTGCGCCCAGCGCATCGAGAAGGGCCTGAAGCAGGTGGACGGTGTTAAAGAAGCCCGCGTTAACTACGCCACCGCCCAAGCCGCGCTTGAACTTGAGCCGGGCGCCGCCGGGCTGGACCGGGTGATAAAAAAGGTGCGGGACTTGGGTTACGACGTGGTGCTGGATCACGTGGAACTCGGCCTGGGAGGGATGAGCTGCGCCGCCTGCGCCCAGCGCATTGAAAAGAAGTTGGCTTCCTTGCCAGGGGTGGCGCGGGCGGCGGTGAACTTCGCCGCTGCGAGGGCCAGCGTGGACTACGACGGGACCAACCTTGCGCCCCAGGACATGATCCGGGCCGTGACCGACCTTGGTTACCGCGCCTTCCTGGCCAGCGACGAAGCGGCCGGGGACCGTGAGCGGGCCGAACGGGAAGCAGAGATCGGCCGGCAAAAGCGGCTCTTCATCTTTGCGGCGCTCTTTTCTCTGCCGCTTCTTGTCTACATGTTCGGCGAGATGCTGCACTGGATGTGGCTGCCGCGTTTCATCTTCAGTCCCTACTTCCAGTTTGCACTGGCGACACCGGTGCAGTTCATCGCCGGCTGGCAGTTTTACCGTGATGCTTATCACACCTTAAGAAGCGGCGGTGCCAACATGTCGGTACTCATCGCCCTGGGCACCACGGCCGCCTACGGGTACAGCACCGTGGTCACTTTCTTCGGTGCGCGTCTGGGACGCTCCGACGTCTACTTCGAGACGGGGGCGCTCATCATTGCTCTCATCATCCTGGGCCGGTTCCTTGAGGCCATTGCCAAGGGCCGTACTTCCGAGGCCATCAAGCAGCTGATGGGCCTGGCACCCAAGACGGCCCGCGTGGTGCGCGGCGAACGGGAAGTGGACATCCCCGTGGCCGCGGTGCAGGTGGGCGATGTGGTGGTGGTGCGCCCGGGCGAGAAGATCCCCGTGGACGGCACCATCATTGAGGGCGCCTCGGCAGTGGACGAGTCCATGCTCACCGGTGAGAGCCTGCCGGTGGACAAAGGCGTCGGCGACAGCGTGGTAGGCGCTACCATCAATAAACACGGCAGCTTCAAGTTCCGGGCCGAGAAGGTGGGACGCGACACGGTCCTGGCCCAGATCATCCGGGTGGTGGAGGAGGCGCAGGGTTCCAAGGCGCCTATCCAGCGCTTGGCCGACTTGATCTCCGGCTACTTCGTACCGGCGGTGGTTGGCATTGCGGTGGTAACCTTCCTCCTCTGGTACTTCCTCCTCGCCCCTGGGGACTTCACCCGCGCTCTCATCAACTTTACGGCGGTGCTGGTGATCGCCTGCCCCTGCGCCCTGGGCCTGGCCACACCCACCTCGATCATGGTGGGGACCGGCAAAGGGGCTGAGAACGGCATCCTCATTAAGGGCGGCGAGTACCTGGAGAAGGCGCACAAGCTCCAGGCCATCGTACTCGACAAGACGGGGACCATCACGCGCGGCGAACCCGAGCTTACCGATGTGCTACCCTTGAACGGCTTCACGCGCGAGGAAGTGCTCTTTCTGAGCGCCAGCGCCGAGCGCGCCTCGGAACACCCGCTGGGCCAGGCCATTGTGGCGGGGGCGGAGGCAGCGGGCGTGACGCCGGCCGAGCCGCGGAACTTCCAGGCCGTCCCCGGTAAAGGGATCGCGGCGGATGTTGCCGGCAAGAAGGTACGGCTGGGCAACCGCCGTCTCCTGGAGGAGGGCGGCCTTGACCTCACGCAGTACGAAAAGGAGATCGCGGCACTGGAAAACGACGGTAAAACGGCGATGCTGCTCCTTGTGGACGGTGCCTTGGCGGGCGTGGTGGCGGTGGCGGACACGGTTAAAGAGAACGCCTTCGAAGGCATTGCGGAACTAAGGCGGCTGGGGCTCAAGGTCTACATGCTCACCGGCGACAACCGGCGCACCGCCCAAGCCATTGCGCGGCAGGTAGGGATCGACGACGTGCTGGCGGAGGTGCTGCCCGAGGACAAGGCCCGTAAAGTGGAAGAACTCAAACGGCAAGGACTTACAGTGGGCATGGTGGGGGACGGCATCAACGACGCCCCGGCGCTGGCCGTGGCTGACGTTGGCTTCGCCATCGGCACCGGCACCGACGTAGCCATAGAGGCGGCGGATATAACCCTGATGCGTGGCGACCTGCGCGGTATTGCCGCCGCCATCGAGCTCAGCCGCGCCACCATGCGCAACATCAAGGAGAACCTCTTCTGGGCCCTGGCCTATAACAGTCTGGGTATTCCGGTGGCGGCGGCCGGGCTGCTTTCTCCGGTCATCGCCGGAGCGGCCATGGCCTTCAGCTCCGTGTCCGTGGTCACCAACGCCCTGCGGCTGCGGCGCTGGCGCTACCGGCCTCTGGCCGGCCGGGCGGCCTGAGACGCAGAAAAACGCTGGATACGGGAAAAGCTAATTCTAGAGAGCACGCACAGCAAGGGAGGAAACCAATGTGATGTGGCCCTATTGGTACGGTGGCAGCTTTGGCGTGTGGGGCTGGGTATTAATGCTGGTTCATGCCGTGTTATGGGTGGGCATTGTCGCCCTGGGCGTTTACCTGGTGGCCCGCGCTCTCAGGCACTCGGGCATGGGGCCCGCGCCCGAGCGGGTGGAGACGCCGCTCGAGATCCTGCGCCGCCGCTACGCCGCCGGCGAGATTTCCAGCGAAGACTACCAGCGGATGAAAGAGGAACTGAAGCACGACTGACGCCGCAACGGGATGCCCGCGGGCGGTAGGAGTATTTCTCTCCACGGTTCGTGGAGATCCGGGAAAAATGCGCGACGTACGCTGCTGCAGCCGGGGATTTCCCCGGCTTTTTCTTGTAGTAAAAGGCAGGGCAAGGTAAAATGGAAAAAGCGGGAGGGAGAACGGGAGGGAATACGGCGATGCACGCAGAGGCAGACGTTCGCAGAGCTGCGAAAAACAGCAAAAAGTTGATACCTGACCCCGGGGTGGTGGAGGAGCTGTGCCTTAAGGCGGTGAGCCGGCTGCCGCAGGATGTGCGGCAGGCGCTGGCGGCGGCCGAGGAGCGGGAGAAGGACGCCGTGGCGCGGCGGACATTGGGGCTCATCTTGGAGAACGCGCGCCTGGCGGCGGAGCGCGGGCGGCCGCTCTGCCAGGACACGGGCCTGGCGGTGGTCTTTGTGGAGCTGGGGCAGGAGGTGTGCCTGGCGGGGGATCTGGTGCAGGCGGTGAACGAAGGGGTGCGGCGCGCGTACGTGAACGGCCGCCTGCGTCGCTCGGTGGTGGGCGACCCGCTGATCCGGGAGAACACGGGGGACAACACCCCGGCCATCCTCCATGTGGAACTGGTGCCGGGGGACGCGGTGAAGCTCACCGTGGCGCCCAAGGGAATCGGCAGCGAGAACATGAGCCGGCTGGCCATGCTGAAACCCGCCGACGGGCGCGAGGGCGTCATCCGCTTCGTACTGGAGACGGTGGTCCAGGCCGGCCCCAACGCCTGTCCGCCGCTGGTGGTGGGGGTGGGCCTGGGCGGCACCATGGAACGTGCGGCCTACCTGGCCAAGAAGGCCCTGCTGCGCCGGTTGGATGAGCCGAACCCCAAGCCGCACCTGCGTGAACTGGAGGCGGAGCTGCTGCGGCGCGTGAACGACCTTGGCATCGGGCCGGAGGGGCTGGGCGGGCGGACAACCGCCCTGGGAGTTTCCGTCGAGGCCTTCCCGACCCACATTGGGGGCCTGCCGGTGGCGGTGAACCTGCAATGCCACGCTGCCCGGCATGCTGCGGCCGTGTGGCGGCCGGGCCGGGGCTGGGAGGTGGAAGCATGAGGGTGCTGAAGGCCCCGCTGACCGAGGCGGATGTTCTCGCGGTGGCGGAGGGGGAAGAGGTGCTCATTTCCGGGGTGATGTACACGGCACGCGATGCCGCCCACCGGCGCCTGGTGGAGGCGGCCGAGCGCGGTGAGCCGTGGCCGGTGAACCTGGCAGGACAAATCCTCTACTACACCGGCCCCTGCCCGGCGGCTCCCGGCGAGGTGATCGGCCCCGCCGGGCCGACCACCAGCGGGCGCATGGACCCGTACACACCGCTTCTTCTGGCCCGCGGTCTCAAGGCCACGGTGGGCAAGGGTCGGCGCAGCCCGGAGGTGCTGGCCGCTCTGGAGAAGTACCGGGCGCTTTACCTGGTGACCTACGGCGGCCTGGGGGTGCTCCTGGCCGACCGCATCAAGCGGGCCGAGGTGGTGGCCTACCCGGACCTGGGGCCGGAGGCCATCTTCCGCCTCGAGGTGGAAGACTTCCCCGCCATCCGGCCCGGGGTCAGGTATCAACTTGCACAAATTCAACCAACTAAGATAAAGTGCTAAGGTACTGAAGCCTGCCGCCGTGTCCCAGGGCGGCGCACTCTGGGAGCAAAAGCCGCGTACCCCGGGTAACTTCATCCTCCACCGGCATAAGCGGAGTGTGTAATATTGCGCGCTGTGAATGGTAGGAGCAGGAAATGGACCGCAGGCGGAGAATAGGGGAAAGAAAGCGGCTTCAGGGGCCGCAAAGCATAAGAAGGAGGGTTGACATTGCCCATCGTACAGATTGAGCTTCTGGAGGGACGGACCATCGAGCAAAAGCGGGCGCTCGTGGCCAAGGTGACGGAGGCCGTCACCTCAAGTCTGGGCGTGTCCCCGGACGCCGTGCGCATTATCCTGCGCGACATGGCGCGAGAGAACTTCGCCCACGCCGGCAAGCTGTACGCCGATAAGTAAAGGCCGGAAAGCGTAAGGTGCAAGGAAACGGCAGGGGCCGCAGAGCCGTTCCCTGTACGGCGTAAGTCATGAAAAAACGGCTGGGAAGAAGGGATGAGATGCAGCTACCGCAAGGCTTGACCGCACTCGACAAGCTCTTTCTTCTGCCCGTCGGCCTCATCCTGGTGGGGACGTCGCTGTGGAACTGGGCGCACGGCTGGCGTGATGCTTTTACGCTGATTTGGTTCCTGGTAGGGCTGAACAACCTGCTGCTCTTGGGCCAGAAGGCCTGGCCCAAGCGGAGGGGCGTTTTCAACGTGCTGATCCCGCTGAGCGGCCTCACCCTCATCCTGGCCTCGGCGTACCTGCTTTTCACCTACCTACGCAAGTGAGGAAAGAAGTCAGACCTGAGCCCGTTTTTCTCACAACCCTTCTCATATTCCGGAGCACCCGGCATATAATTTAGGGACAAAGCTCCGGGGAGGGGAAGGCTGTGGGACTTGGCTACCGCTGGCACAGCCTGCGGCGGCGCCTAACGGCGCAGGTGGGGGAGTCGCTTCTGGTCCGGCAGCTTGTGGCGGCCGCCGCTTTGTACTTTGCCGTCTGGGGGCTGGTGCAGGTCAACCTGCCGTTTACCAACAGCGTGGTGCGGCTGGTGCACTGGTCAGTGGCCGAGTACCGGCCGAAGGTAAACTGGGAGAAGCTGCGCACGTACAGTCAGGAGGGCTGGCGCCTGCCGGCCCTGCCAACCTTCAAGGGGACCGGCGAGGAGACGGCTCCGGCGGCGGCATTGAACGGTTACGTCTTTCCCACGGAGGGCGGGAAGGTTGTGTCCCGTTACGGCTGGCGCCTCCACCCGGTTTACGGCGACAAGCGTTTTCACCAGGGGATTGATATTGCGGCGCCCAGCGGGACGCCGGTGAAAGCCATTTACGGAGGCTATGTCAGCCGGGTGGCGGAAGACGAACTCTTAGGGCAGGTGGTGGAGATCAACCACGGCACCGGTATAACCAGCCTGTACGGCCACCTGGGCGAGATCCTGGTAAAGGAAAAGCAGGTGGTCCGCACGGGCGAGGTTATCGCCAAGGTAGGGGCGAGCGGCGTCACCGCTGGCCCCCACCTGCACCTGGAGATCAAGGAGCGCGGGGTGAACGTGGACCCGGCCATTAAGCTGGGCGTGCTGGAAGAGCCGGCGGCGCCGGCGCCGGCCCCCGTCGACGATGCGCCCACCTCCGACCCTGAAGACAAAGCCTCGCCCGGCCCGACGGTGCGCCGGACGCCGGGCGCGCCGAAGGGGGCAGGGGGTTGAGAGTAGGGCGCATCCTAGGCGTCCGGATTGTCCTCAACAACTTTTTCTTCCTGGCGCTGCTGGCTTACGCCTGGCTGGGGCTCCTGCCGGAGGTGTTAACGTTGTTCGGGGCGGCTCTGCTGCATGAGCTGGCCCATATGGTGGTGGCGCGCGCCTACGGCCTGACGGTGCGGGAGATGGAACTTCTGCCCTTCGGCGGGGTGGCGCGCATCGAGGACCTGGACCTGGCCGGCCTGGACCCGGAGACGGAGACGGCGGTGGCGCTGGCCGGGCCGGCTGAGAACGTTATTCTGGCCGGGGCGGCCTGGCTGCTGGCCGGTTACGGGGTGTGGGATCTCTCCTCGGCCGGCCTTTTCCTGCGGGCCAACCTGTCGCTGGCGCTGTTTAATCTCCTGCCCGGCCTGCCCCTGGACGGGGGGCGGGTGTTGCGCGCCCTTCTCAGCCGCCACCTGCCCTGGCGCCAGGCCACCGACCTCACGGCGCGCCTGGGGCAGGCCCTGGGCGCGCTGCTCGTGTGCCTGGGCGCGGCGTTCTACCGCGAAAGGATGGCGGCGCTTACCACCGCCCTCTTGGGCGGTTTTCTTTTGGCGGCGGCGGGCGAGGAGCGGCGCTGGGCCGGCCTGGCGCTGCTGCGCTACCTGGCCCGGCAACGCTCGCGCCTCGCCACCGGTGAGGTGCTGGCCGGGCAGCCCCTGGTGGCGACGACCGACACGCGCCTTAAGGAGGTGGTGCGCGCCTTCGCCGCCGGCCGCTACCAGCTTATCTGGGTGGTGGGCGAAGGGCACAGGCTGCGCGGCCTTTTAGGCGAGGAAGAGTTTGTCGCCGCCTTTTTGCACTTGGGCCCTGCGGCGACGTTGGGGGAAGCGCTCGAGCGGCGCAAGTGAGCGGCCTCAAGGGCGCCTCAAAGAGGATTTTTTCGGGCGGATGGAGAAGTCTACCGGGCGGGAACGCGGAGTATGTTTCCGCCCCGATTTCTTTATAATACAACCACGAGGCCCGGCCGGCGGTTTGCGGAGGGCGGCTGCCCGGCTCTGCCGCCCGGCCGGACAAGGAGATGAAGGCGTGGCATGGCTCAGCTGCTGAAGACCCTGGAGGAAATCCTGCCCCGGGTGGAAAAACCGGCTCGTTACTGGGGCGGTGAGTGGAACCAGGTTAAAAAGGACTGGCAGGCGGTCCCGATACACATGGCCCTGTGTTTTCCCGATATTTACGAGGTGGGGATGTCGCACCTCGGTTCCAAGATCCTCTACCACGTGGTGAACGCGCGGTCCGACGCCCTCATGGAGCGCGTATACGCTCCTTGGGTGGATATGGAAAAGGAGCTGCGGGCGGCGGACCTCCCGCTCTTCAGCCTGGAGACCAAGACGCCCCTGGCCGGGTTTGACCTGGTGGGCTTCACCCTGCAGTACGAGATGACGTACACCAACGTTCTCAACATGCTGGACCTGGCGGGCATCCCGCTCCGCGCCGCCGAGCGCGGCGAGGGGGATCCCTTTGTGCTTGCCGGGGGCCCTTGCGCCTTTAACCCGGAGCCGCTGGCGCCCTTTTTGGACTTTGTGGTGCTGGGTGAGGGCGAGGAGGTCCTGGGAGAGATCCTGGACCTGGCCCGGGACTGGAAGGCGCGCCGGGGCGCGCGCGCGGATTTTCTTACGGCGGTGGCTGCTGTTCCAGGGGTGTACGTCCCGGCCTTTTACGACGTGGCCTACCGGCTGGACGGCACGGTGGCGGCGGTGCGCCCGAACCGCCCGGGGGTGCCGGAGCGGGTACGCAAGCGGGTGGTGCGCGACTTCGATAAGGTGACCTTTCCCGAGCGCCCGGTGGTGCCCTTTCTCGATGTGGTGCACGACCGGGTGATGCTGGAGCTTTTCCGCGGCTGCGCCCGCGGCTGCCGCTTCTGCCAGGCCGGCATGATCTACCGCCCGGTGCGCGAGAAGGACATGGCGACGCTCCTGGCCCAGGCTGAAAAGCTGCTTAAGAATACGGGGTACGGCGAGATCTCGCTCGCCTCGCTTTCCAGCCTGGACTACTCCCACATCGCAGAGCTGATCGATGCCCTGGTGAACCAGTACGGCACGGAGGGGGTGCGGGTTTCCCTGCCCTCGCTGCGCGCCGACAGCTTTGCCGTGGAGCAGGCGCGCAAGGTCCACGAGGTGCGCCGCTCCAGCCTCACCTTTGCGCCTGAGGCGGGGAGCCAGCGCCTGCGCAACGTGATCAACAAGAACGTCACGGAAGGCGATCTCCTGGCGACGGTGGAAACGGCGGCCGAGGCGGGCTGGAACGCCTTTAAGCTCTACTTTATGCTGGGGCTGCCCACCGAGACGGACGACGACGTTCTCGGCATCGTCGAGCTGGCAAGGAAGGTAGCGAACCTTAAGCCCCAGGGAGGCCGTATTACGCGGGTGACGGTTTCCACCTCGAATTTCGTGCCCAAGCCGCACACGCCCTTCCAGTGGGAAGGACAGGTGGAGCGCGAGGAACTGAGGCGGCGCCAGCTGCTCGTGCACGAACGGTTGAAGGGCAAGCGCCTGGAGCACCGCTGGCACGAGCCGGAGCAGAGTTTCCTCGAGGCCGTCTTTTCCAAGGGTGACCGGCGCACTGCCGCGGCGCTGGAACGCGCCTGGCGCCTAGGCTGCCGCTTAGACGGCTGGAGCGAGCACTTCCGCTTCGACCTTTGGCAGCAGGCCTTTCAGGAGACCGGTCTCGACCCGACGTTCTATGCCAACCGGAAGCCGGCGGCCGGCGAGACTCTCCCCTGGGATCACCTGGACCCGGGGGTGAGCAAGGAGTTTCTCCTCCAAGAACGGGAGCGCGCTCTAAGCGGCGAGCGCACCCCGGACTGCAGCCGGGAGCGTTGCAGCGCCTGCGGCGTCTGCCCGGCCCTCGACATTCCCATCCGGCGGCGGGGTGAGACAAAATGAGAATTCGCGTCAAACTGGCCAAGGACGAGGCCGCCCGCTTTATCTCGCACCTGGACCTGGCGGGGGCGGTGGAGAAGGCGGTGCGTCGCGCCGGCCTGCCCATCGCCTATTCCGAGGGCTTTACGCCCCGACCCAAGATCGCCTTTGCTTCCGCCCTGGCTCTCGGGGCTACTAGTACGGCGGAGTACGCCGACTTTGAATTAAGGGAGCGCCTTCCGATTGCGGAGTTTGTCCGGCGGCTGCGCGCGCAGCTGCCGGAGGGGCTGCGCCTTTTAGCCGCCCGGGAGGTGGCGGCGGGTGCACCGGCGCTCATGGCCGAGATCGACGCGGCCGGTTGGGAGGTGGCGGCGCGCCTGCCGGGACGGCGGGCGGCTGAGGTGGCGCGCGCCTGGGAGGAGTTTCTCGCCCGGGAGCGGATTTACATCTGTAAGGAAACCAAGCACAAGCGCCGGGACCTCGACATCCGGCCGCTTATCCTTAAGGCCCGTCTGGTCCCTTGCGACGAAGGCGGTACCTGGGACTTACTCCTACGTTCCGGGAGCTCCGGGAACCTGCGCCCGGAAGAGGTGCTGACGGCTTTTTTCGCTGCCGCAGGCTGGGAAGGGAAGATAGAGAGAATACACCGGACCGGGCTCTACATTGAACGCTGGGGCGAGCTGATGACGCCCCTGGTGGAACCGCGGGTTCCGGAAGAAGCGGGGGAGAGCGAGTGAAAAAAGAGATCGTGGTGCACGCGGCGGCCGAAGAGACCTGGGTGGCGGTACTGGAAGACCAGGTGCTGGTGGAGCTCTACGTGGAACAGGAGACCGGCCGGCGTCTGGTGGGTAACATCTACAAGGGCCGGGTGGAAAACGTGCTCCCTGGGATGCAGGCCGCCTTCGTCAACATCGGCCTGGAGCGCAACGCCTTTCTCTACGTGGCGGACGCGGTGCCGCAACGCCAGCCGAACGGCGGCGAGGAAGAGGAACCGGTGCCGGTGGCCGGGCTCAGCATCCAAGATGTGTTGCGCGAGGGTCAGGAGGTGGTGGTGCAGGTCACTAAGGAACCCATTGGCGGCAAGGGCGCGCGGGTGACCACGCACCTGACCCTGCCCGGCCGCAACCTGGTGCTCATGCCAAAGGTGGACTACGTGGGCGTGTCGCGCCGCATTGAGGATGAAAAAGAAAGGGAGCGCCTGCGCGCCGCTGCCCGGCACCTCAAGCCCGAGGGGATGGGACTCATTGTGCGTACGGTGGCGGAGGGTATGGCGGAGGAGGACCTGGTGCAGGATCTGGATTTCCTGCGCCGCCTCTGGCACCAGGTGGAGGGGCGGATCAAAAAGAGTAGTGCGCCGGCGGTGGTGTACCGGGACCTGGACCTCATCTACCGCATCGTGCGCGACCTGTTCACGGCCGATGTCGACCGTTTCGTGGTGGACAGCCGCGAGGTGTACGAGCGTGCGCTGGAGCTTTTGGAGCTCATGAGCCCGGAGCTGAAGGACCGGGTAACCTACTTTGACCCGCGTAACGACATCCTGCAGGTCTACGGCCTGGAGGCCGACCTGGAGAAGGCCTTCCGCCGCAAGGTGTGGCTGAAGTGCGGCGGCTACATAGTCATCGACCAGACGGAGGCCCTGACGGCCATCGATGTCAACACGGGCAAATATGTGGGGTCAACCTCCCTGGCGGAGACGGTGCTGAAGACCAACCTGGAGGCCGCCCAGGAAATAGCACGGCAGCTTAGGCTGCGCAACATCGGCGGCATCATCGTCATTGACTTCATCGACATGGAGGACCCGGAAGCCCAGGCCCGGGTGCTGGCGGCGCTTGAGGAACACCTGAAACGCGATAAGGTAAAGGCCCATGTGCTGGGGCTCACCAAGCTCGGCCTGGTGGAGATGACCCGCAAAAAGATGCGCCAGGCCTTGGACAGCGTGTTTCTTAAGCCCTGCCCGTACTGCGAGGGGCGGGGGAAGATACCGTCAGAGGAAACCGTGAGCCTGAAGGTGCGGCGGGAAACGCGCCGCCTCCTCGCCCAGCAGCCGGTGGCAGCCCTTTTGGTGGAGGTGCACCCCAGCGTGGCGGCGGTGCTCATCGGTCCGGGCGGCGCGGGGCTGGAGGCCCTGGAACGGGAGCTCAAGATTCCCATCCATGTGCGCGGGGTGGAGGCCCTGCACAGCACGGCTTTTACCCTCAAACCCTTTGGCTCGCGCGACGCGATGCTGGCCGCGGCGCTTCCCGTGCACAGCGGCCAGGTCCTCACGCTTAAGGTGGAGGAGCAGCACCTTACCAATCCGCGGGACGGCATCGCCCGGGTGGAGGGCTTTGTCATCGACATCGAGGACGGCGCGCGGCTGGTGGGTGAGACGGTGCGGGTGGAGATCACCAAGTTGACGCGCACCTATGCCAGGGCCCGCCTGCTGTCCCGGGCGAAGTGAAGGCAAGTTCGACAGGCGGATCCAAGGTTACACCAAAGCCGTGTTATATCCCCGGGCCGCTCCGGGAGCGGTGAGGAGCCGGGCGGGTTTATGAGGTGGCACAAGGGTGGCGCAAAAACAGTCTTGACAGGGACGCCTGGTTTGTGCTAAGCTCTTTGCCAAGCCACACTGGATAATGGCTGTGAAGGGGAAAAGTAACGCCGGGCGGCGCAGAGAGCGAGCCGGGGCGGTGGAAGCCGGCTGCGCCACCGGGCGCGAAGTTCTCCCTGGAGCCGGCCGCTGAAGGCGCCGCGCGCCGGTAGGCAGGCCCGGAGCTCCCGCCGTTACAAGGGAGCCGGTATCGGCCTGCCTGTGTACTATAAGCGGCCCGTACCGGGAAGAGGGGGCCCGGCCGCGCTTGGTGCGGCGGGCCAAGTAAGGTGGTACCGCGAGAAGGCCTCTCGTCCTTGATCGGACGAGGGGTTTTTTCTTTGCTGGGCGGAGGTGGTAAAATGCTGACTCAGCCTGCCTATCTGGGTTACCTGGGTCCAGAAGGTACCTTCAGCGAGGAAGCGGCGCAGCGCTATGTGACTGAGGCGCGCCTGCCGCTTACGCTTCGGGGCTTGGCCACCTGCCGGGAAATCGTGGCGGGCGTGACGGCAGGAACCCTGGCGGCCGGGGTGCTGCCCTGGGAGAACTCTCTGGAAGGGCCGGTCACCCCGACCCTGGATCTACTTTTCCAGGCCGAAGGGTGCACGATAAGCGCGGAGGTGGTGATCCCGGTGGTGCACAGCCTCCTGGTCCGCCTTGGCACGCCCTGGGACGAGGTGGAGGAGGTTCACTCCCACCCCCAGGCGCTGGGGCAGTGCCGGCGCTTCCTCGAGACATACCTGCCCGGTGCCGCGCAGGTACCGGCGGCGAGCACTGCAGCTGCCGCCCGCGCGGTGGCTGCCGGCGACCGGCCCTGGGCGGCCATTGGCCCGGTGTGGGCGGCGGCTCGCTACGGTCTGCAACCGGCGCGGATCGGCATTCAGGACGAACCGGGAAACTGGACGCGTTTTGTCATTCTTGCCGGCAGAAGTTCCAAGTGGCCGGGGCTGCCGGCCGGGCCGGCCAAAACGGCTGTGGTTCTGGTACCACCCGCTTACCGCGCCGCCGCCCTCCCCACCTGCCTAGGTATCCTGGCTGAACACGGGGTACCGCTTCTTAAGCTGGAGTCGCGCCCGGCGCGCCGCCGGCTGGGGGAATACGTTTACCTGTTGGAGGTGGCCGGGCACGCCGAGAGCCCGTCCCTGGCCCAAGCCCTGGCTGAGCTCCGGCGGCGAGCGGGGCTGCGCATTTTGGGCTCTTACGCCGCCTGCTGCCACCCGGACGCTGTGCCGGCCAGCCTCGGGCCGGAGGGCCGTGCGTTGACGGGGGGCCGGGCCGTGTGCTAGAATAGGGCGTAAAGGTCTGCCGCACGGAGCAGGCGTAAAGCGCCTGGCGCTGCCTTCTCCGGCGAGCCTGGGTATGGAGGTGGGAGAATGTACGCTGTTATTGAGACCGGCGGTAAGCAGTACCGGGTGCAGGAAGGCGACGTGATCTTCGTCGAAAAGCTCCCGCAGGGTCCGGACGAAACCGTGGAGTTCGAGCGGGTGCTGCTCGTGGGCAAAGAGGACGGAGTTCTGGTAGGCAACCCGGTGGTGGCCGGCGCCAAAGTCACCGGTAAGGTACTGGAACAGGGCAGGGCGCCCAAGATCCTGGTGTTCAAGTACAAGGCCAAGTCCAACTACCGGCGCCGTTACGGCCACCGCCAGCCGTTTACCAAGGTTCAGATTGGAGCCATTCAAGCCCAGCAATGATTACGGTGTCCATCCAGCGCCGGGTAAGAACGGGCATTACGGGCTTTAGCGTTGCGGGACATGCGGGCACGGCCCCGAAGGGGCGGGATATCGTCTGCGCGGGCGTTTCCGCCCTCACCCAGGCGGCGGTTCTCGGCCTGGAGGAGCACCTGGGCCTGGTGCCGCAGGTGACGGTGCGGGAGGGGTTTCTCAGCTGCCGGCTGGGCGAGCCCGGTAAAAAAGCGGACGCGGCTCAGGCCATCCTGGAAGCCATGGCGCTGGGACTTGAAGCGATGGCGGAGGAATACCCGGACAGAATAAGAGTGGAGGAGGTGCTGGAATGAGGCGGTTTGACCTGCAACTTTTCGCGCATAAGAAGGGAATGGGCAGCTCCCGGAACGGCCGCGACAGCCACGCGCAGCGCCTGGGCGTTAAGCGCTTTGGTGGTCAGTACGTAACGGCCGGCAGCATCCTGGTGCGGCAGCGCGGTACCAAGGTGCACCCGGGCGAAAACGTCGGTATCGGTAAGGATGACACCCTCTTTGCCAAGGTGAGCGGCGTGGTGGTGTTTGAGACGCGCCCGGGCGATCGCAAACTGGTCAGTGTGCGTCCGGCGGTGGCGGCGGAATAAATTTTCGAAGAAAAGGGCACCCCACCGGGTGCTCTTTTTTACGCTCCGAAAGGAAAAATCCTCCACTCTGTCGAATAGATAAGGCAAATATTCAGATGTACCGTGATGGGGAGTGACCGCAAGGTGAAACGGCCGCAGGGTGACTTCTCCCGGAGGCAGCTGGTGTTCCTGGGGGTGGGCGCTTTGGCACTCCTCGGTTTTAGCTGGGTTTGGCTGCTTTGCGAGCCGGAGCACCACTGGGGCCTGCTTTCCGGGTTTTGCTTCTTAGGTGGGGCTGCCATTGGCCATGCCTGGGCGCTGGGCCTGCACCACCATTTTGTGCCTACAGCCGCCGAGGTGGTGCACCTCCTGCAGCTGCAGCGCCATGCTTTTTTGAATCATCTGCAGGTGATAAGCGCCCTGGCGCAGCTCAACAAACCGGAGCACATTTGCGAGTACATAACTTCCACCAATAAAGACCTGGACCGGGAGCGCTGCTTGACGGGCCTGCTTCCGGCCGAGGCCGGACTGGTGCTCCTTGACTGGTGCTACCGCTTACATGATGCCGGCGTTGCCGTGCAGGTGGACCTGAAAACCGACCTGTCGCGGCTGGCCAACGGCACCGGTTTGGCGGCCCTTCTCATGGAAGCGCTGACGGCGCTTATCGGCGCCGGTAGCGCCGTCAAGGAGGTTGCACTGAAAAGCTTCAGCGAGGACGGCGATGAGGTACTGGAACTTACGCTGGTCTTTGACGGCAACTTACCCTGGCCTCGCCCGGCCCGGCTGCGGGAGCGAGCGCGAACGGTGCCGGCCGAGGTTAAGGTGAAGCGGCAGGAGAACACTCTCACCCTAGCCATCCTGCTTACGCCCGTACACGTGCCGGCTGCTCCTAAGGTGGGGGCGGCGAAAAGCTGAACAGGTCGGGGAATGCTAAGGCAAAAGCTAGTTGGAGGCAAGGTAATGTTTTACGATACGGCCAAGATCTTTGTGCGCGGCGGCGATGGCGGCAACGGTTGCCTGAGCTTTCGCCGCGAGAAGTACGTCCCGCGCGGCGGTCCAGATGGGGGGGACGGGGGTAGGGGCGGTGATGTTGTCCTGGTGGCCGACGGCGGGCTGCACACCCTGGCCGATTTTCACTACCGGGCGCACTTTAAAGCGGAACGCGGCGGGCATGGGCGGGGCAGCAACAAGCAGGGAGCCAGCGCACCGGACCTCGTTATCCGGGTGCCCGCCGGCACGGTGATCAAGGACGCCGAGAGCGGGGCGGTGCTGGCCGACCTGGCAGCCGACGGGCAGCGGGTGGTGGTGGCGCGTGGCGGCCGGGGCGGCCGGGGTAACGCCCGCTTTCTTTCCAACACCAACCGGGCGCCGCGCCTTGCAGAAAAAGGAGAACCGGGGGAAGAACGCTGGCTGCTCCTGGAGTTAAAGCTCTTGGCCGACGTAGGGCTGGTGGGCTATCCCAACGCGGGCAAATCCACACTCTTGGCCCGCACCACCGCAGCGCGCCCGAAAATCGCCGACTACCCTTTCACCACCCTGGAGCCGAACCTGGGCGTGGTGGAACTGGAAGACACCAGCTTTGTCCTGGCCGATATCCCCGGCCTCATTGAGGGGGCGCACGCCGGCGCCGGGCTGGGCCATGAGTTTCTCCGCCACATTGAACGCACCCGCCTTCTTATCCACGTGGTGGACGCGGCGGGCACGGAGGGACGGGACCCGGTGGAGGACTACCGGCGGATTAACGCCGAGCTAACGCTTTACCAGGAAGCACTGGCTGAGCTGCCCCAGGTGGTGGCGGCCAACAAAACAGACCTTCCGGCGGCGGCGGCTCAACTGCCGCGGCTTACGGCGGCCGCCGGTGCCGACGGGCGGCGGGTGTTTCCCCTCTCCGCAGTTACCGGGGAAGGCGTCAAGGAGCTTTTGGGTTACGTCGGCGGTATGCTGGCGAAGCTCCCGCCGCGGCAGGCCGGTGAAGCGGAGCCGGCGGTCTTCCGGCCCGGGCCGGAGGAGGGCTTTCACCTCGAGCGGGAAAACGGCATATTCATTATAAAGGGGCGGGCTGTGGAGCGGCTGGTGGCGATGACCGACTTCAAACAGGAAGAAGCCGTCCAGCGCCTGCAGCGCACCCTGGAGCGAATGGGAGTTGAAAAGGCTCTGGCCCAGGCGGGAGCGCGGGATGGTGATATCGTTCGCATAGGAAAGCAGGAGTTGGAGTACCACCGTAGCGATGATCTTCTCGATTCTTAAAGAAGTGGAGGTTCAAAAGTCTGGGATGGACTGCCTGGACTGCGGCAACTGCCGCAAAGGAGAGACCGTGTACTACTGCCCGGCCCGCAATGATTTTGTTATTGTCGATGGCATAACCAGGATCAAGGAACGCAAGACGAGCGGCAGCTCCGGCGAGCACGAGCGCACGGAGAGGCGCAAGAAACTCCGGCGTGAGCGGGGCAGCCTGCGGGGGGCGAGCTAGGGCTCTGGGGCCAGAGCCCCCTTTTTTCTACGCGGGAACGGCCAAGCTGTGGTATAATGGCGGGAGCGAATATACGGGGGGAAAGGAATTGACAGAGGGTGCGCTGCGGCGCATAGGGATTATGGGTGGTACCTTTGACCCCATCCACTACGGTCACCTGGTGGCGGCTGAAGCTGCCCGGGCGGCCTTTGACCTGGAACCGGTGCTTTTTGTTCCGAACCGGCTGCCGCCGCACAAAAAGGATTATCCCGTGAGCGACGCCAAACACCGCTACTTGATGACGGTGCTCGCCACCATCACCAACCCGCATTTCGAGGTTTCCCGGGTGGAGCTGGACCGCGAGGGCTACTCCTACACCATCGATACCCTGCGCCTGCTGCGCGCCAAGTTCGGCCCCACCGTTGACCTGTACTTTATCAGCGGGGCCGATGCCATCCTGGACCTTCTCAGTTGGAAGGACGTGGACGATCTCCTGGGCTTGTGCTACTTTATCGCCGCCACCCGCCCCGGCTACAAACTCAGCGTTGAGCTGGGGCACCTGCAAAGAAAACATGCCAGCCGGGTGTTTACCGTGGAGGTACCGGCTTTGGCCATCTCTTCCACCGATATTCGCCGGCGCGTACGGGAGGGGAAACCCATTAAGTATCTTCTGCCGGAGTCGGTGGAAAACTACATTTACAAACACGGCCTGTACTACAGCAAAGCGCCCGCCGAGGACAAATAAAAATTTGTATCACGACAGCAGGAATGTCTATACTAAGTGTAGAACTCCTCATTTAAGTTCGAGGTTTCTGGGCCTCAGAAAGGTAGGTGAAGTTCCTTGAAAACCATCTACGTTGGCAATCTACCGTGGGCTACCACAGAGGATGAGCTGGCCTCGGTGTTTGCTGAAAAGACTGGTGTCGACATCCAGGCGAGCCGCATCATCACGGACCGTGAGACCGGGCGTTCCCGGGGCTTCGGGTTCGTAGAGGTAGCTGACGCTGACCTGGATAAAGTCCTTGCAGCGATGCAGGGTGTGACGATTGGCGGCCGCGAAATCGTGGTGAATGAAGCCCGGGCGCGGCAGGGCCGGGTTTAACAGGCGCCAAGCAGCGGGCCCTCGTGTATCTCACGAGGGCTCCTTTGCTTGCCCGCCCCTGGTCGTGGGACGGCGAATAATATGTTTGGCAGGTGAATAAGGGTGCAGGCTTTGTCCTCGGCTGAGCTTAAAGCCAGGCTGGCGGCGCAGCTTACGCCGGAGCGCCTGGAGCATTCGTTGGGCGTGGCGGCTGCGGCGGTAGAACTGGCGCAGCGCTGGGGGGTCGATGCCGGGCGAGCCTGGTTGGCCGGCCTCCTGCACGATTGTGCTAAGGGGATGAGGGCGGACGAGTTGTTGCAATGGGCGCTGGCGTTTGGTATAGTAAGGGATGATACCGAAACCGCCTGTCCAGACCTGTTGCACGGGCCGGTGGGAGCCCTCCTGGCCTGGAAAGAGTACGGCGTCGCTGACGCCGCCGTGCTCTCCGCCATCCGGCTGCATACGCTGGGCGCAGAGGAGATGGGACCGCTCGACAAGATCATTTACCTGGCGGATTACATTGAACCCGGGCGGGATTTTTCCGGGGTCGAGGAACTTAGGCGCAGCGCCGAACAGGATCTTAACCAGGCCGTACTGCAGGCTATGGAAGCCACCATTCGGTATGTCTTAAAGCGGGGTCTGCCGCTTCACCCGCAAACGGTGGCGGCCCGGAACAGCCTGCTCCGGGAAGTTGCGCCGGAGACACGGGAGAGGGGAAAACATGACAGAGGTAAAAAGAAGGCGGGTAGTCCGCCGGTTTAATTGGCGAAGGTTTGCGCTGTTTTCTTCCTGTGCGTTGCTCCTTATAGCGCTGGCGGTGGGTGCAGCCTTTTACGCCTTTCTCGGCGGGCTGGGGCCTGCCGGCGGCGAGGTGGCCGGCCGGGAGCATCCGGAGCCGGCCAAGGAGGAGCCGATCAACGTGCTCGTTTTGGGCCTGGATGCCGGTGTTTTGGAGCCCCATACCGGCCACTTGCCGGAACGCACTGACACCATGATGGTGGTGACCTTTGACCCGGCGAAAAAGCGGGCCGGCGTACTTTCCATACCCCGTGACAGCCGCGTGACCATTCCCGGGCGCGGCACGGACAAGATCAACGCCGCCCACGCCTACGGTGGAACGGCCCTGGCCATTAAAACGGTGGAAAACCTGCTCAATATCCCAATCCACTACTACGTGAAGATCAATTATGCGGCCCTGACCAAGATTGTTGATGCCTTAGGCGGGGTTAAGATCGATGTGGACCAGAACATGCACTACGTTGACCGCGCGGGGGGCCTCAAGATCGATCTCAAAGCGGGCCCGCAGGTCCTGGACGGCGCCAAGGCGGAGCAATATTTAAGGTACCGCAACCAGACAGGTGATATCGGGCGGATCACCCGCCAGCAGAAGTTCGTGCGGGCGCTGGCCGACCAGGTGTTCTCCCCGAGCACGCTGCTCAAGGTGCCGGAGCTGGCCCGCATCATCAGTGAGAACGTGGAGACGGACCTGACCCCTTCCCAGATGGTGTACTACGCCAACTTGGCCCGCCAGGTGGACCTGGCGCAGGTGCCGATTGAGACCTTGGCCGGTACGGACAAGTACATCGGTGGGGTCAGCTACTGGCTGGTGGACAGGGAGAAGGTGAGCGACCAAGTGGCCAAGGTTCTTTTGGGCATCGACCGGGATGCCAATAAGGCGGTGCGGGTGGAGGTGCTCAACGGTAACGGCGAGGTGGGCGCGGCGCGTGAAGTGGCGCAGCAGCTGACAAACATGGGTTACACCGTGGTGCGAGTAGGCAATGCCGATCGCTTCACCTACCGGCAGAGCCAGATTCTCACCCTGCCGAGCGCTCCGGCGGCGGCAGTGGACAGCATCGCCCAGGCCCTTAACGTGACGCGCATTGCCCCGGCCGCGGCAGGGGAAAGCAGTGACGTGGACATCAAGGTGATTGTCGGCCGGGATCTAGCTGGATAAGGAGGTCGGTTGTAGCGTGGAGCCGCAAGAGGTGGCGCGCCTGGCAGCCCTGGCGGCCGAAGAAAAAAAGGGCCGCGATGTGGTTATTCTGGACATCTCCGGCATATCGCTGATCGCCGATTACTTTGTGATTGCCGGTGCCGGCAACCGTGTGCAGCTGGCGGCCATCGCCGACCGGGTGGAAGAGGTGCTGGCGGAGCATGGGGTACAGGTGCTGCACCGGGAAGGACACGCCAACGCCGCCTGGGTGCTGCTCGACTACGGCGGCGTGGTGGTGCACGTAATGCTGGACGAGGCCCGGGAGTTTTATGCGCTGGAACGCCTGTGGGGCGACGCCCCGGTTTTTCGCCCTGAGACCTTGACAACCGGGGCGAGTTCCAGTATAATGTCGACTGTGACAAGCGAACACGCGAGCCATGAAAAGGAGCAGTAAGCAAAGGTGCTGCCTTAAGAGAGCCGGGAGTAGGTGGGAACCGGCGGCGGCGGTTGCTGAACTCGCCTTGGAGCATGGATGCAAAGTGGGTAAAGATGTGGGGCTGTGGCGCAGTGGGAGCGCGCTTCCTTGGCATGGAAGAGGTCACGGGTTCAATCCCCGTCAGCTCCACCAATTTCATCTTTGCCAAACAGGGTGGTACCGCGGGATGGTACATAACCTCTCGTCCCTGGCATGTCCAGGCGCGGGAGGTTTTATTATAGCAAGTGACGCCGGAAAAGCTGGAAGGAGAGGAATCCCTTGGCCGACGAGGAACGGTACGATTTTAAAGCAATCGAGGGTAAGTGGCAGCGGATCTGGGAAGAAGAGCAGGCTTACCGCGTTTTGAACCGCACGGACAAGCCGAACTACTACGTGCTGGAGATGTTCCCCTACCCCTCCGGCGCGCTCCATATGGGACACATCCGTAATTACTCCATTGGCGATGTGGTGGCGCGTTTTAAAACCATGCAGGGCTACAACGTGCTGCACCCCATGGGCTGGGATGCCTTCGGCATGCCGGCGGAGAACGCGGCCATCCAGCATGGTACGCAGCCGGCGGAGTGGACGCGGCGTAACATCGCCAACATGAAGGCACAGCAGAAACGACTGGGCACCAGCTACGACTGGCAGCGCGAGGTGACCACCTGCAACCCGGACTACTACCGCTGGACCGAGTGGATGTTTCTCCTGATGTACAAACGCGGCCTGGCGTACAAGAAGAAGGCGCCGGTAAACTGGTGCCCCTCCTGCCAGACGGTGCTGGCCAACGAGCAGGTCATCGACGGTGAGTGCTGGCGCTGCGGTACCCCGGTAGCGAAGAAGGACCTGGAACAGTGGTTCTTTAAGATTACCGACTATGCCGAGCGCCTGCTCGAGGACCTGTCGCTCCTGGGCGGCTGGCCGGAGCGGGTGCGCGTGATGCAGGAGAACTGGATCGGCAAGAGCGTCGGTGCCGCCGTGACGTTTCCGCTGCCAGGGCACAAGGAGGGCATCACCGTCTTTACGACCCGGCAGGACACGCTCTACGGTGTGACTTTCATGGTGCTGGCGCCCGAGCACCCGCTGGTGATGGAACTGGTTAAAGGTACGGAGCGGGAGGAGGCCGTGCGCGCCTTTGTCGAGAAGTGCCGGCAGCAGAGTGAGATTGCGCGTACCGCCCAGGACACGGAGAAAGAGGGCCTGGATCTCGGGGTGTACTGCATTAACCCCCTAAACGGCGAGCAGGTCCCGGTTTGGGTCGCCAACTACGTTCTCCTGGAGTACGGGACGGGCGCCGTGATGGGTGTGCCGGCGCACGACCAGCGCGACTTCGAGTTCGCCAAGAAGTACGGCTTCCCCATCCGGGTGGTGATTCAGCCGGAAGGCGAGGAGCTGGATCCTGCCCGTATGACTGCGGCTTATGCCGAGCCGGGGGTGCTGGTGAATTCCGGCCCCTTTAACGGCCTGCCCAACCTCGAGGCCCAGCAGAAGATCGGTGCCTACCTGGAAGAGAAGGGTTGGGGCAGGCGTACGGTCACCTACCGGCTGCGCGACTGGCTGGTTTCCCGCCAGCGTTACTGGGGCGCGCCCATCCCCATCATCTATTGCCCTCAGTGCGGCACGGTCCCTGTGCCGGAGGAAGACCTGCCGGTGCTCCTTCCTGAGAACGTCAAGTTCGACCCGGGCGTGATCTCGCCGCTCGCGCACGTGCCCGAGTTCGTCAACACCACCTGCCCGAAGTGCGGCAGGCCGGCGCGGCGCGAGACCGATACCATGGACACCTTCATCTGCTCTTCCTGGTACTACTATCGCTACGCCGACCCGAAAAACGCGGCGGCACCTTTCGGCAAGGACGCGGTGGAGGCGTGGCTCCCGGTGGACCAGTACATCGGCGGCATTGAGCACGCGGTGCTGCACCTTCTGTACTCGCGCTTCTTCACCAAGGTACTCTACGATGCCGGCCTGGTGAGCAATGTGGAGCCGTTCACCAACCTGCTCACCCAGGGTATGGTGATTAAAGACGGCGCCAAGATGTCGAAATCCAAGGGGAATGTGGTGAGTCCGGATGATATCTTCGCCAAGTACGGGGCGGATACGGCCCGGCTCTTCATCCTCTTTGCAGCCCCGCCGGATAAAGACCTGGACTGGAGCGACCAGGGCGTGGAGGGTGCCTGGCGTTTCCTGGGCCGCGTCTGGCGCTTGGTTATGAGCAACAAGGAAGTGTTCAGGCAGAAGGGTGACGGCGGCGGCGGACTGGCGCGGGCGGACCGCGACCTCCGGCGTAAGGTGCACGCCACCTTGAAGAAGGTTACGGAGGACGTGGCTGAACGCTTCAACTTCAACACCGCCATCGCGGCCGTCATGGAGCTGGTCAACGAGATCCACCGCTACCTGGAGCGCGTGCCTGTGGCCGAGCAGAAGGCGGCTGTTGTCCGGGAAGCCTTGGAGATTCTCCTTTTGGTGCTGGCTCCCTTTGTCCCGCACATCACCGAGGAGCTCTGGCACCAGACGGGGCATACCGATAGCATTCACCGCCAGACCTGGCCGCAGTGGGATGAACAGGCGCTGGCCGCCGAAGAGATTACCGTGGTGGTGCAGGTGAACGGCCGCCTGCGCGACAGGATGGTGGTACCGGCCGACAGCGCGGAGGACGAAATCGAGCGGCTGGCCCTGGGCCTGGACAAGGTACGGGCGCAGCTCGACGGCAAGCGGGTGGTCAAGGTGATCAATGTCCCCGGAAAACTGGTTAACATTGTCGCCCGCTAGCGGCGGCGACGAGACCCGTCAATGACCCCCGGTACAAAAACCGGCGGGTCCTTTCTTTCGGCGCTGCAGCAGGATTCTTGGCGCAAGGCGCGAATTCAAGAACCTGTCGACTATTGGCTGAGCAAGCAGGGAGGGAGGCAGGTGGGCAACCTGACGCGCACGCAGCAGTACCTGCTCTTCGGCCTGGCCGGGGTGCTCCTTGTGGCGGCCTCGCTGCTTTACTGGCGGCACGTGGCTGCTCCGGAAGCCGTGGTGATTGAACCGCCGCCGGCTGCGGGCCCTGCGGCTCCGCCCCAGGCGGTGACCGCGCCCGGAGCCGAGGCGGGCGCAGGGGCGGAGCAGCGGGCGGAAGTGGTGGTACATGTGGCCGGGGCGGTGGCCCAAAGCGGGGTCTACCACCTTGCGGAGGGAAGCCGGGTGGTGGATGCCATAGCGGCGGCGGGCGGCGCCGGCGCCGAGGCGGATGTGGACGCCCTCAACCTGGCCCAACCCCTGGTGGATGGTCAGAAGGTGTGGGTGCCCAAACGCGGAGAGGTTCCGGCAGCGGGGGCGGCCGGCGCGGCGGCGGGGGCTGTACCCGGGGGCTCGGCGGGCGGAAGCGGCAAGGTTAACATCAACGCCGCCGGCCTGGCCGAACTTGAGACCCTGCCCGGGATCGGGCCGGCCCTGGCCCAGCGCATCCTGGACTACCGGGCGGCGCACGGACCTTTTCGCAGCCTGGAGGATCTGAAAAACGTTTCGGGGATCGGCGACAAGAGGTTTGCTGAACTGAAGGACTACATCACACTCTACTGAGAGGGGGTCGCCTGGGACCGGCCGGCCTGCTCCAGGCGCTGGTGCGGACCAGCAAGCGCATGCAGTGGGAAGAGATACGCCGGAGCGCCAAGGAGAAACTGGAAGGAATCTGCCGCCTCTGTCGGGTGTGCGACGGGCGGGCCTGCGCCGGCGAGGTGCCCGGCATGGGTGGCGTCGGCAGCGGGACGGCGGCGCTGAACAACTACGAGGCGCTGCGCCGCCTTCGGCTCAACCTGCGCACGCTCCACGGGGTGAGCGAGCCGGATCTCTCCACGCAGCTTTTCGGCCGCCGCCTCGCCCTGCCGGTGCTGGGGGCTGCTGTGGCCGGGGTGAAGGTGAATTTCGGCGGGCGGTTGAGTGAGGAGGAGTTTGTTACCGCGCAGGTGCAGGGAGCAGTAGCCGCGGGAACGCTGGCCTTCACCGGCGACGGGCCGGTGCCCGAGGTGTACCAGGCGGGGCTCAAGGCCATCCGTTCGGCGGGCGGCGCCGGCATCGCCGTCATCAAGCCGCGCCTGCCGGAAGAGATCCTGGCGCGCGTGCGGCAGGCCGAGGCGGCAGGTGTGCTGGCGGTGGGCATCGACGTGGACGCCGCCGGCCTGGTGAACATGCGCCGCGCCGGGCAACCGGTAGGGCCCCTGGCGCCGGAGGTGCTGCGGGCGATCTGCGCCGCCACCCGCCTGCCGGTGGTGGTGAAGGGCGTCATGACGCCCGCTGAGGCGGAGCTGGCGCTGGAGGCGGGCGCGGCCGGCATTGTGGTTTCCAACCACGGCGGGCGGGCGCTGGACCACACGCCGGGGACGGCGGAGGTGCTCCCGGCGATTGCCCGCGCTGTGAAGGGCAAGCTCCTTGTTCTGGCCGACGGCGGCGTGCGCAGCGGGGTGGATGTGCTCAAGTTCCTGGCCTTGGGGGCGGATGCCGTGCTGGTGGGCCGGCCGGTGGTGTGGGCGGCCTTCGGCGGCGGCGCCGCCGGGGTGCAGGCGCTGTACGAAAAACTGGCCGAGGAGCTTCAAGCGGCCTTGATCCTCACCGGTTGCCCGCGGCCGGCGGCGGCCGGGCCGGCCCAGCTATTCGCCGCTGATTAGCGGTTGGAGAAACGAAGCGGCACCCCCGCGACGGGAGTGCCGTTTTTGCGCGCCGGAGATAAGATGTGATCCCGACCAGCTGGTGGCCGAGCTGCGCGGTGACAGTGAGGAGGGGTGCACTCTTACTGCTCATCCTGAGGGGGTGCTGGGGGCGGCGTGTAGGGTGGTGCAGCGGAGGCCGGCGGCTGGGAGCCCGCGATGCGCTCCAGGGCGTCGGCGCAGCGCTTGGTGGAGGTGGCCAGGAGCCAGAAGAGGTAGATGCTGAAAACGGTAAGACCGAGGGTGAGGAGAAACCAAAAGAAGCCGAAGATGGGGAAGGCAAAAGTGAAGGCTCGGCTCACAGGAACTCTCCTTTCGCGTGCAGGTTAAGCCCGGCAGTGCGCCGCCCGGCGCGCCGGGGCTTCTTTACTTATTTCGGCAGGCGGAGAAGATTTCCTGTGTCGGCCCTAAAAAGGGCTTTTCCTCTTGTCACAAAAGGCGGCTGCGAATTGTTATAGAAGTGAAAGGAAGTCGCGACTCGACCTTTCCGAGGGGGTGGCAGGGATCACCGAGGCATCGTTCCGCGCGCTGTTCGAGGCCCACTACGCTTCCCTCTGCCGCCGTCTGGCCCTTCTGATGGGTGACCCCTCCCTGGCCGAGGACGTGGTACAGGAGGCCTTCCTTAAGCTCTACCGCTCACCCCCAGCGGAGCTGACGAACCCCGGCGCCTGGCTGGCCCGGGTGGCCGTTAACCTGGCTTACAACCGCCTCCGGCGGGAGGGGCGGCGCGGCCCGCTGGAAGCGCGGGCCGGCGCCCAGGAAGCCGTCCAGACGGCACCTTCACCCGAAGAGGAGCTCATGGCAAAAGAAAAGCAGGTACAGGTGCGGGCGGCGCTCACGGCGCTCACGGCGCGCGACCGGCTGGCCCTGATACTGCGTTACTCCGGTTACAGTTACGCCGAGATCGCCGCCGTGATCGGGGTGGCGGCGGGCTCCGTCGGAACCATTCTCGCCCGGGCGCAGCGCAGCTTCCGTCTGGCGTACTTAGCGAAGGAGGGGATGAGATGACGGTGTGCGATCGAGGTCGACTCATGGCTTATCTGGACGGCGAGCTTGCGGCGGATCAGCAGGCGGAGCTTGAGGCGCATCTTCGGACCTGCTCCTCCTGCCGGGCCGACTTGGCGGAACTCAGGGCGGAGAAGGACAGTGTCAGCCGGATCTTGGCGGACTACGAGGCTCAATTAGCCCAACAACCCTTCCGCAGCGATGCTGCCTGGCGGCGCTGGTGCACCCGCCGGGAGCGGCATGGGTGGAAGAACAGTAGGAACACGAAACAAGGAGTGAGGGAAATGTTCTATCGTGTGCGGCGGGGCGTGGCGGCGGCCGCGGCCTGCGCCCTGGTGGCCGGGGCGTTGTCCTTTGCGCCCTTCAGGGCGGCGGCGGCCAATTTCCTGCAGGTGTTCCGGGTGGAGCGCCTGCAGGCAGTGGAGGTCAGTCGAGCGGATATAGAGAGCGTCTTGGATGAGCTGCGGCAGAAGGGCGGTGCGGCGAGCTTAGGGGAGCTCGGCCGGGTGGAAACAGTGCAGGAAGGCTCAGCCCGGAAAATCAGTTCCTGGGCGGAAGCCGGCCGGGTGCTGGGGCGCGAACTCCCGGTGCCGAAGCTGCCTGCTCCTTTAGGCCTGAAGGAAGAGTACGCTGCCTTCGACTATTCCCCGGCCTTCACCCTGAGCTTCACACTCACCCCAAAGATGAACGAGGCGCTCCAGGCTTTGGGGAGCAAAAAGCTTCTGCCGGCGGCGGTTCTGGGCAAAAAGTTTTCCCTGCACTTCCCGGGGTTGGTCAGGGTTCACTACGCGCGGCCGCGGCAGGATAAAGCCGGCCCGAATCAGCCCCACTATTTATCGCTGGCCTTTTTTAACGCGCCCGAGCTGCGGGTGCCGGAAGGGGTTGACGTAGAGGAACTGCGCAGCATCCTTTTGGATCTGCCGATACTGCCAAGCGATCTGCGCCAGCGCCTGGCGGCGGTGCGCGACTGGCAGCACACCCTTCCTGTTCCGAACCTGGAGGGCGGGCTGCACGAGGTGCGCATCGGCGATACCACCGGACTGGGTGGCGAAGAGCACGGCCAGGTCCAGCTCATGTGGCAGCGGGGCGGCCTGTGGCACCTCCTCAACGCCGATAACCTCAGCCTGGAGCAGGCTGCGGCCATCGCCGCGAGCTTAGAGTAAAGATGGCGGCCATCGAGACCTTTGCCTTGACCAAAGAGTATGTGCAGGGCGGCGGCTGCCGCGACGTGTCCCTGACGGTGGGCCGGAGGGAGATCTTCGGGCTCCTCGGCCCCAACGGGGCCGGCAAGAGCACCCTGGTGAAGACCCTGGTCGGCCTCCTTAAGCCGACGGGCGGCCGGGCCCTCATCCTGGGCCGGCCGCTCGGGGATCTGGCAGCGCGCCGGCGCATCGGCTTCCTGCCTGAGAGCTTCGCCTATCAGCCCTGGCTTTCGGCCCGCGAACTCCTGGCCTTCCACGGGGCGCTGGCCGGTCTCAGCCGGGAGGAGACCAAGCAGCGCAGCGCGGCGGTGCTGGACTTGGTCGGCCTCCGGGAGGTACCCGGCCGGATCGGCACCTTCAGCAAGGGGATGCGCCAGCGCTTGGGGCTGGCCTGCGCCCTCGTCGCCGACCCGGAGCTCGTCTTTCTCGATGAGCCCACCTCGGCCCTGGATCCTTTGGGGCGGCGTGCGGTGCGCGAACTGCTCCTCCGCCTCAAGGCCCAGGGGAAGACCGTGTTCCTCAACAGCCACCTGCTGAGCGAGGTGGAACTGATCTGCGACCGGGTGGCGGTGATTAAGGGCGGTGCGGTCATCTACCAGGGCGAGCTCTCGGGACTTCTGGCCGGCGCCCGGCGGGTGGAGCTGAAGCTGGGCGCTGTTTCGGAGGGGGTGCGCCGGGTGCTGGCCACCTTTGACCCGGCCTATGCGCTGACCGGACGCCTGGTCACCTTGAACGTTGCCACGGAGCAGGTCCCGGCGCTGGTGCAGGCACTGGTTGCGGCGGGGGCCGCGCTGTATGAGGTGAAGCCGGCCGCCGGCACACTGGAGGATGCTTTTGTGGAACTGGTCGGTACGGGGGGAGGTGGCGCAGATGGGGACCATCCTGCGCTTCACTCTGCATGAGGCGGTGCGCAAACGCCTGGTGCTGTTGGTGATCCTCCTCACGGTGGGCTTCCTTCTCCTCTACGGCTGGGGGGTGCACCGCGCCCTGGCGCTGCAGGCGGGGACGCACGCGGCGGACGATTGGTCCGCCCGGCTGAACCGCGCCGGAACGGCGGCGGCCCTCCTCAGCATCGGCCTCTACTTCGCCAACTTCCTCACCGCTTTCCTTACCATAGTGATGATGAGCGGAGCGCTGGCCGGGGAGGTGGAAAGCGGTACGGTGCACGCCGTCTTGGCGCGTCCCATCACCCGGCGCAGCTTTGTTTTGGGTAAGTTCGCCGGTTACCTGGTCCTCAGCCTGGCCTACGCGGCGGCGCTCTTCTTGACCATGCTGACCCTGGTGCGGCCCTACCTGCCGCTTTTTTACGATGACGTTCTCGCCGGGCTCGGCATTTTTCTCCTGCAGCCTGTGGTGCTGGCGGCGCTTACCTTAGCCGCCTCGGCGTTCCTCTCTACGCTGAACGCCGGCGTTCTCCTGGTTTCCCTCTACGGCTTCGGCATTGTAGGCGGTATGTTGGAACAAATCGGCACCGGCATGAGGCAACCGGTGCTGCAGAACATCGGCATCTTTTCCAGCCTGGTGATGCCGGCCGACGCCCTCTACCGCAAGGCAATCGCGGCCCTCTTCGACACCCTCAGCAGGTTGGTGGGATCCTACGGCAACCCCTTCGCCGCTGCAGGCGAGCCGAGCACGGCCATGCTCGTCTGGGCGGTGGTCTATGCCGGAGCGGCGGTGGGGCTGGCGGTGTATGCGTTTGAGCAGCGGGATTTATAGGTATGGGGACAGGTCGGCAGTTCGGGGCTTAGGTGAGGGTCCGACCTGTCCCCATGGCCACCTGCGGCTGCGTTTCTCGCGCTGGCTGGGTGTGCCGTGGAGGCTGCTGCAGTCTTTTGAGGTGGGGGACAGGTCGGCAATTCAAGGGGTTGAGTGGGGGACAGGTCGGCAATTCGGGGCAGGTGTTGAGGGCCCGACCTGTCCCCATGCCCGACCTGTCCCCATGGCCACCCGCGGCTGCGTTTCTCGCGCTGAAAGAGGGTGCCTTGAAGCTGCGTGGACTTCCCCTGCTTACGCCGCAAGCTTGCCCTGACCCTCAGATCACGATCCGTGGGTAGAGCTTAGCGGCGATCACCTGGATCACCACGGTGGCCCCGAGGAGCACCAACCAGTCATGGCCTGCCTGAGGCATGGCGCCTCCCAGCAGGTAGCCGCGGAGCAGGTTGACCACATAACTCAAGGGGTTGACGGTCGCCAGCAGCTGAAGCCAGGTGGGCATGATGGCGATGGGGTATAGGGCGTTACTGGCAAAAAAGAGCGGCATCGTTATCACCTGGCCGATACCCATGAAGCGTTCCCTGGTTTTCACGAGGGCGGCAAAAATCATCGAGAGGGTGGCGAAAAAGGAAGCCCCGACCACCACTGTCAGCATACTGAGGGCCACGCGGCCCAGGTGCCAGCGCAGGTCCAACCTTAGAACGACGGCAAGGAGAAGGATAATGACCACCTGGGCGAGGGCGCGCACCCCGGCGCCCAGGGCCTTGCCGGTGACAAAGGCGGCCCGAGGCACCGGCATGGCCAGCAGCTTTTGCAGGATACCCTGGTCGCGGTCCCAGATGATGCTGAGGCCGTAGAAAATGGCGATGAACATCATGGACTGGGCCAGGATGCCCGGCGTCATAAAGGTTTGGTAGTCGACATTGCCGGTTGGGATGGCGCGGATGCGAGAAAAGGCCTGCCCAAAGATCAGGAGCCACAGTGCCGGCTGCACGGCGCGGGTAAACAGTTCGGTGGGATCATGCCGCAACTTGCGGATTTCCATTTCCGCTACGGCCAGCGAGCCGACTAGGTAAGCGCCGATGGCTTCCGGCAGCGCTGAGGGGCATACCTCCGCCGGGGTATCACTTTCAACGGAAACGCTGGAGGCGACGGCGCATTTGGCGTGTTTCACGAAAATCACCCCCTGACTCCAACTGGTTGCCGGTGAAATAAGTAAAGACATCCTCCAAGGTGGCTTGGGGCTTGCCTGTCTGGTTTTTCAGCTCGGCCGGCGTTCCCTGAGCAACAATCCGTCCCTGGTTCATGATGGCCACGCGCTGGCAGGCGGCTTCTGCTTCTTCCATATAGTGGGTTGTGAGCACCACCGTGAGGCCCGTTTCTTGGCGCAGCAGCTCCAGGACGTGCCAGACGGTGTGCCTGGCCACGGGATCCAGCCCTACGGTGGGTTCATCCAGGATCAAGATCCGGGGCCGGTGCAGAACGGCCTGGCCGATTTCCAAGCGGCGCACCATGCCGCCTGAATATTCCCGCACCAGGCGTGCGGCCGCCTCTTCCAGGTCGAGCAGGGCCAGGACTTCGCCAATCCGCTTTTCCCGCTCTTGAGCAGGAATACGGAGCAGCTTAGCAAAAAACAGCAGGTTTTCGTACCCGGTGAGGGTGCCGTCGGCCGAAAGGGCCTGCGGTACGTAGCCGATGAGCCGGCGGACCAGGGCCCCCTGGCGGCTGACGTCCATACCCTCGACCTTTATCTGGCCGGCGGTGGGCGGCAACAGCGTGGTCAGTATGCGGATGGTGGTCGTTTTGCCGGCTCCGTTGGGACCTAAGAGGCCGAAGACCTCACCCTCTTCGACGTTAAAGGTGATGCCCGCCACGGCCTCATGGCTGCCGAAACGCTTCACCAGGTCTTTAACGGTTATTGCCGCACACATGAAAAGACCTTCTTTCTAAGTGCGGGGGAGTAATTTCTGCAGTAAGTGAAGGAGGGACGCGCGTTCCTCCGGGGAGAGCGGAGCCAAAAGCTCCGCCAGAGCCTGCCGTTGCCGCTGTGCCCACCGTTGCAGTACCTCCCGGCCGGTATCAGTCAAGCGGACGAGCACGATGCGCTCATCACTCTGCTGCCGCTCCCGCACCACCAAGCCACTCTTCTCCAGACGTTGGGCTGCTGTTGTCGCCGAACTGTTGGTAATACCCAGGCCCTGCGCCAGTTCACTGATGTTCATGGGCCCACGGCGCGCGAGCCGCTTCAAAAGCCAGTACTGCTCCGGGGTGATCTCTCCTTTGCGCACGGGGTGCGAGATAAGGCGCCACTCCCGCCAGAACTGCCACAAGGCGTCGATCAGGAAAGCGGTCGTTTGGTCTGGCTCCCGGCTTGCCGGCAAGTTCGTTGGCCTCCCTATAGTCGATTGCTGCTTTCATTCTATCGCTTTTATGTTGAATGTCAATATATTTGGCCGGGAAACCAACTTCCGCTGAGCTGAACATCAACAGTTCTTCTGTAAGCAGGCGTTTTCTTCAGGGACTTTGGTATGCCCCGTGAGCGCCGACCTGTCTTGAGCCAACAGAAAAAGGCGGGCCACTGCCCGCCCTCGCTGTTCTGCCTGCTACTTTTTTAAGGCTACCAAATACACTTCCTGGCCGGACCGGCCCGCGTTCAGCTTCGCTTCGGCCTGCCTAAGGGTCTCGAGCTGCTCCGGTGTCAGATCGGCCGCCTGCAGCCGCCCCAGGTTGGTGCTTGCCACGCGCTTCACCTCCTGGAGTTAAAGTAACCGGAGCCAGTTAGGTTCATGCAGCCAGGAGCAGACCGGGACATCGATAACTGAGAGACCCCGGTACCGGCTGCACCGGGGTCGCACTTCTCAGCCCAGAATTGCCTGGATGTCCGCTTCCGGGGTGGTGATGGGCTGGATGTTGTAGTTTTCCTGCAACACCTTGAGGACGTTGGGGGTGAGGAACGCCGGGAGGCTGGGGCCGAGGCGGATGTTCTTTATGCCCAGGTGAAGCAGGGTAAGGAGAATGGCCACCGCCTTCTGCTCGAACCAGGAGAGGACCAGGCTGAGCGGTAGGTCGTTTACGCCGCAGTCAAAGGCCTTCGCAAGCGCCACGGCCACCTGGACGGCGGAGTAAGCGTTGTTGCACTGGCCCATGTCGAGGAGGCGCGGGATGCCGTCGATGTCGCCCAGGTCGAGGTAGTTGAAGCGGTACTTGCCGCAACCGAGGGTGAGCACCACGCAGTTCCGGGGGAGTTTCTCCACGAACTCTGTGTAGTAGTTGCGGCCGGGCTTGGCGCCGTCGCAGCCGCCCACCAGGAAGAAGTGGCGGATCTTGCCCGCTTTCACGGCCTCGATAATCTTATCTGCCAGGCTCAGCACCGCCTGATGGTGGAAGCCGGTCATGGTGGTGGGACCGGGGCTTTCCGGCAGAGGCGGAAGCGCCAGGGCTTTTTCAATTACCGGGGCGAAGTTGCGGTCCTTGATGTGCGGTACACCGGGCAGCTCAGCGATGCCACAGGTGAACATGCGGTCCTTGTAGGAGTCCTTCGGGATGAGCACACAGTTCGTGGTGCCGAGGATGGCCCCGGAGAAGGCTTCGAACTCCTTGCGCTGGTTCTGCCAGGCGGTGCCGTAGTTCCCCACCAGGTGAGGGAACTTCTTGAGTTCCGGGTAGCCGTGGGCGGGGAGCATCTCGCCGTGGGTGTAGACGTTGATGCCGGTGCCCTCGGTCTGCTTCAGAAGTTCATACAGGTCGAGGAGATCATGACCCGTGACCACGATGCCGGGACCGGCCTTGGTGCCCACCTGGACCTTCGTCGGCTGTGGGGCGCCGAACCGCTCCACGTGCGCCTTGTCGAGGAGCTCCATTACGCGCAGGTTCATCTCACCGGCTTTGAGTAGGAGTTCAATGTGGTTTTCCAGGTTGAAATTAACGTTCGTGAGGGTGGAGAAGAGCCCCTCGCTGAAGAAGGCATCCACCTGTTCATCCACTGCGCCCAGCTCCCGTGCGTGGTAGGCATAAGCGGCGATACCCTTCAGGGCGAAGATCAGCGTGTCCTGCAGGCCCGCGATGTCCTCATTCTTGCCGCACACGCCGGCTTTGGTGCAGCCGGTTCCCCCGGCCGTCTGCTCACACTGGTAACAAAACATCTTGCGGTTCCTCCTCCTTCCAAATTAACCGGAGTCTGTCTTATACACGACGATTTTCATCCACTTTTGGGCACAAGAATCAACCGGAAAACGCTTTGGGCTTTAACTCACCTCCCCAATGCCGAAGTCGGGCTCAGCTCTTCTCTTTGAAAACACTGCGCTGCTCGCGGACAAGATCTTGGAGGGTGATGCCGGCCATGTACGCGGCCAGCTTCTCTTCCATGGCGATCCAGCTCTTTTTGAGCGGGCAGCGTGGCCCGTGCGGGCAACCATCTTTACCCAGTAGGCAGCGGTTCATGGCCACCTTACCCTGCATGGTTTCGACCACATCCAGCACGGTTACCCCCGACGGGTCCTTGGCCAGCGAGAACCCGCCCTGCGCCCCGCGGTGCGAGGTCACCAGGCCGCTTTTCACGAACCTCTGGAAGATCTTGAGCAGAAACTCCAGAGGAATGTCCTCGCTGGCCGCAATTTCCCCGGCACTTACCACCAGACCGGGCCGCGCCGCCAGGTACACCAGCGCCCTGAGCGCATAGTCAGTATGTCGCCTGATTACTTCCAATGGTCGTTACCACACCTTCTCATCCATACAAGATAAGCTTAGTCCAAATTGACCCGGGTGTCAATAGGTCTGCCCCTTATGTAATACATAATGCAACTGCTATTTCTGCTCAGAAGGAAGGAGATTAATACTTTACGTCGAATACATCCTTTAAAACAGATAAGAACGAGGGTTGAGTATGGCGAACAAAATGCGGGCGACAGGCGAGAAGGTGGTGGTACAGAGTGTGGACCGAGCTCTCAGCATTCTCGCCCTTTTCCGGACAGAGTCGTCCCTGGGGTTAACGCAAATAGCGGACCGGATGAATCTGGCAAAAAGTACTGTTTATGGGCTAATAGCCACGCTAGAAAAGCACGGTTACCTGGAGCAGGATCTAAATACAGGGAAGTATCGTCTCGGCGTGAGGCTCTTGGAGATGGGCGGGCTTTTCGAGAAACGCTTAAATCTACGGCGAGAAGTTGCGCCGGTGATGAAAAGCCTCGTGGAAAGGTTCGCTGAGACGGTCCAAGTTTCTATACTCGACGGCTGCGAAGTAGTCTATATCGACCTTTTAGAAGCGCCGACGTCGCTCAGGTTCACTGCCCGTATTGGCATGCGGGCACCTGCTCACTGCACGGCAACCGGAAAGGTAATGCTCGCTGACCTGCCGGAGGGCCTCTTGGATGAACTGTACGGTAGTGGCCCGCTGCCGATGTCTACCCCCCGTAGTATCTCAAGCCTTATCGCTCTTAAGGAACACCTTCGCCTCGTCCGCGAGCAAGGGTACTCTTTGGATGACGAGGAGGCTGAAGTGGGAGTACGAGGCGTAGCGGCTGGAATCCGAAACCAGGCAGGAAAGGTAATTGCTGGGATCAGCCTTGGCGGCCCGGCCAACAGGGTGACGTATGACGTGGTCCCCCAGTTCTCGCAGGCCATAATCAAGGCGGCAGCCCTGATCTCGGCCCGCTTGGGTTATCAAGAAGGTTAAGGTAGGGTTTTCTTGTGCAGGGATTTACGAACAGAAGTCGGCAATGCCGAACATACTACGTACAGGAGGAGTGCTTCTTTTGGCCAAGGTGATGTCTGTCCAGGAAGCGGCACAACTGATTAAAGATGGCGACACCGTGTGGATAGTGAGTTCCGGGGGAGGAGTTGCAGAACCTGGTTACGTCCTCGCGGGAATTGAAGAACGCTTCCTCAAGACAGGGCGTCCGCGGGACCTGACCGTTTGCCATGCGAGCGGCATAGGGGACCGGCAGGGGGGTGGCACAGATCATTTTGCGTACGAGGGCCTTGTCAAACGTGTCGTTGGCAGCCACTGGACCTGGGCTCCTCGGCTTTCGCAGATGGTGGTTGATAACCTGATCGAAGCCTACGTTCTGCCGCAAGGGGTTATGACGCAACTGACCCGGGCCATAGCCGGGGGGAAACCTGGGGTTTTGACCCATGTGGGTATCGGTACCTACATTGACCCGCGCCTGGAAGGAGGGCGCCTTAATACCCGCTCGCAAGCCGAGTTGGTGAAGGTTGTGGAGCTGGAGGGCCGGGAATGGCTCCTTTACAAGTCATTCCCGGTAGACGTCACCATCATCCGTGGTACTTCTGCGGATGAGGACGGCAACATCACCATGGAACACGAGGGGGTGATCATGGAGGCTCTTCCGGCCGCGCAGGCCGCGAAGAATTCTGGTGGCATTGTGATTGCCCAAGTGAAACGTCTGGCCCAGCGCGGCACACTTGACCCGCGCCTGGTTAAGGTCCCAGGCATCCTAGTCGACGCGGTGGTAGTGAACCCAGGCCAGATGCAGTCATGCGAAGTGGTGTACGATCCTGCTTACAGCGGAGAACTCCGAGTCCCACTGGATAGCAGCGAACCAATGCCGCTCAATGAGCGAAAAATTGTCGCCCGCCGTGCTGCGATGGAGCTTTACCCTGGTGCAGTCTGCAACCTCGGCTTTGGCATGTCTGACGGAGTAGCAGCCGTTGCTGCCGAGGAAGGAATAAGTAATAAAATTACCCTTACAGTTGAGCAGGGGGTTATTGGTGGGATTCCTGCCCTTGGTGTGAACTTCGGGCTGGCTGCTAACCCTGTCGCTTTCGTCGACCATGCTTCCCAATTCGATTGGTACGACGGCGGGGGACTAGACATCACGTTCCTAGCCTTTGCCCAGGCCGACCAGGCCGGGAACGTGAACGTGAGCCGATTCGGGAAACGGATCGTCGGGGTAGGCGGCTTCGTTAATATCTCGCAAAACGCAAAGAAGGTCGTATTCTGCGGCAGTTTCTCTACCTCTGGCCTGGAGGTTGCGGTTGAAGATGAGAGGCTGCGAATCCTCAAGGAGGGTCGTATTCGCAAGCTTGTTCCTGCTGTGGAGCAGATAAGTTTCAGCAGTTCCTACGCGCTGAAGCGTGGGCAAGCGGTTCTATACGTCACCGAGCGCGCGGTTTTTGAACTTTGTCCTGGGGGGCTGGTCCTGACCGAAATCGCCCCAGGCATAGACCTAGAAACCGAAGTTCTAGCCCAGATGGACTTGCGGCCCATCATTAGCCCGCATCTCAGGGTTATGGACGCGCGCATCTTTCGACCCGGGCCTATGGGCCTTAAGGAGGAAGCGAAGTTTCAAGAACACTAAGCAGGGGGCGCAGATCGTGGAGTATGAGAATATTACCCTAACAAGAGAAAAGAACATCGCCATTATCACCGTAAACCGGCCCCAGGTATTAAACGCCCTTAATCGGCAAACCCTGGCGGAACTTAAGGCAACCTTCCTAGAGTGTGAGGAAGACCCTGGGGTACGCGCAGTGATAATCACTGGCAGCGGTCTCAAAGCTTTTGTCGCCGGGGCCGACATCAACGAGCTCAACGGACTTCCGCCAGTCGAGGGGCTGAAGCTAATGCACCTAGGGCAGGAGGTATTCGGCCTGCTCGAAAAAATGGGAACGCCCAGCATCGCAGCTGTGAACGGCTATGCCCTGGGTGGCGGGTGCGAACTGGCCATGGCTTGTGATCTCAGGATTGCCTCGACCAACGCCAAGTTTGGCCAGCCGGAAATCAAGCTTGGGAACATTCCTGGATGGGGTGGAACCCAGCGCTTGCCGCGGCTTATTGGTAAAACGAAAGCCAAGGAGCTGATATACACCGGCAGATTTATCACCGCAATGGAAGCGGAAAGGCTGGGCCTCGTGAACAAGGTGGTTTCACCAGAGGAACTCCTGCTCACCGCCAAAGAGCTTGCCCGTGAGGTGGCCGCTATGGCGCCAATAGCGATAAAGATGGCCAAGGCGGCGATTGATCAGGGGACTGAGGCCGAGCTGGCTATCGGCCTGAGCTTGGAAGCGCAGGGTGTGGCCATGTGCCTTACCACCGACGACCAGAAAGAAGGCGTGCGGGCGTTCTTTGAGAAACGGGCACCTGTTTTCCAGGGCAAATGAAGGGGGAATTACAGCCAACTGACCGTAGTCAGCGGACGGGTAATAGTGCACGCGAAGCACGTTGCAGAGATTGTTACGGAATCGAACAGAGCTGCCCAGCCTAGACAAAGGGGGGAGTGCCATGAACGAAACCTTGCTGGAACTCAGGGAAATCAACAAGAGCTTTTCGGGAGTACAGGTATTAAAGAATGTAACCTTCACCGTAGCAAAAGGAGAAGTGCATGCCCTCGTTGGTGAAAACGGAGCAGGCAAGTCAACCCTCATGAAGATACTCTCGGGTGCGTACACGCGCGACTCGGGAGAAATCCTGCTCAACGGCCAACCTGTTGATATTCGTGGACCGGGGGATGCCCGGCGGTTAGGGATAAGCATTATTTATCAGGAACTCAGCCTTGTTCCTCAGCTTAACGCCGTGGAGAACATCTTTCTGGGCCGGTGGCCGGAAAAGAGCAAAGGGCTTGTTGATTGGTCTAAACTGTGGAACGACGCAGCGCGGCTTTTGCAGGATATCGGGGTTAGCATTAATACAAAGGTACCTGTTCGTGAACTCAGTGTGGGGCAGCGGCAGATGATCGAGATCGTGCGCGCCCTTTCCTGCCAGGCCAAGATCATCGTCATGGATGAGCCAACGAGTGCACTTACGGAGAAAGAAATCCAAAGCCTGCTGAACCTCATCCGGGAACTGAAACGCCAGGGCGTGACGATCATCTACATTTCGCACCGCTTGGACGAGGTCTTCACGATAGCAGACCGTGTCACGGTACTAAAGGACGGGGCTGTTACCGGCACGCGTGCAGTCAGTCAGATAACTAAGGCAGAGTTGATCCGGCTGATGGTTGGGCGAGATATAAAGGACTTTTACCCCAAACGTACTAGCAAACCTGGCGAAGTTGTTCTGGAAGTGAAGAATCTGACCCACAAGGGAGTTATTGAAGATGTCAGCTTTCAGGTACGGGCTGGAGAAATCGTCTGTTTAGCTGGTTTGATCGGGGCAGGGCGAACGGAGACGGTACGAGCCCTCTTTGGAGCGGATCCTGTGGATTCAGGTGAGGTTTATATCCTTGGTAATAAAGTAAGGATGAGGACGCCAGCCGAGGCTATCAGGGCAGGCATTGCTCTAGCTCCCGAAGACCGACGTTTCCAGGGGCTCGTTCAGTGTTTGTCTGTTGGCGAAAACATTACTTTGGCAAACCTACAGTCTGTAGCATCGCGGCGGGGCGTAATCAACCTTGGGTTAGAGAAGACAAAGGTCAAGGGTTATATCAAAGACCTAAACATCCGCACGCAGGGACCTCAGCAAAAAGTGCAGGGGCTCAGCGGCGGAAACCAGCAAAAAGTTGTGCTAGCGAAATGGCTGGATACGCGCGCCCGGATCTTCATTTTCGATGAGCCAACCCGGGGGATTGATGTTGGTTCCAAGGTCGAGATCTATCAGCTAATGAACAAGTTGGCTGAAAGCGGCGCGGCTGTAATCGTAGTGTCTTCTGAATTGCCGGAAGTTTTAGGAATAAGTGACCGTATTCTCGTCATGCACCAGGGGAGGATTGCTGGAGAACTGATGGCCTGCGACGCAACAGAAGAGGAGATAATGGGATATGCAGTAGGAGGGGTTGAGTGATGGCGAAACAAACGATTGCCGGCACGGCGATTTCACCTACGCCTTCTATCGGCGCACGGCTTTTGAGCCCGCTGCAGCGCTATGGCGTGGAGATGGCGTTGGTTCTCTTGATTGTCTTGGCCGGGATCCTTGAGCCCGTGTTTCTCAATCCAGTAAACGTCATCAATGTTCTGAGACAAGTATCGATCACCGGTACTCTGGCCGTAGGCATGACTTTCGTCATTATTAACGGGGGAATCGATCTTTCGGTCGGCTCTATTGTCGGCCTGGCCGGCATGCTGGCGGTTATGCTTCAACCTCAGGGCCTGTTGGTAAGCACCGGGGTGGCCCTCGTCATTGGCGTCACGCTTGGCTTCCTGAATGGGGTCGGTGTTGCCAATGGCATCGTTCCCTTCATTATGACCTTGGCTACCATGACCGCCGCCCGCGGAATCGCGTTCATGGTTTCGGATGGCCGCCCGGTTATGGGGGTGAGCGATGCTTATGCTTGGATCGGGGAGGGACAACTGGTAGGTATCCCGGTGCCGGTGGTCGTCTTTGCTCTCGTGGTGGCAACTGGTCACTTTATCCTAACAAAAACGACCTTCGGTCGTTCGGTTTACGCCGTTGGGGGCAATATCGAAGCGGCCCGGTTGTCCGGAATCAATGTAAGGAAGAACCAGGTTATGGTTTACGTGCTTTCCGGTCTCTTAGCAGGCATTGCTGGTGTTGTCATTACAGCGCGCATGACTGCTTGTGACCCAACCGTCGGTAATATGTTTGAGCTGGACGCCATTGCCGCTACAGTTATCGGCGGCACGAGCATGTCAGGCGGGGAGGGTAGGGTTACCCGTACAGTTGTCGGTGCCTTGATCATGGGCGTGCTTGCGAACACCATGAACCTCATGAATGTAAGCCCCTATTCCCAGCAAGTTGTCAAGGGCATCATCATCCTTGGCGCTGTTTTGATGGACAGGGTCAGGCGTTAAAGCATAAGAGCCAGGAGGGGAGGGATAGCAGAAAAACAAACGCAGAGCGGTGATGCCACAGCGAGAAAAAAGGAAAGGAGTTTATCCATGCGTACGATGCTGAAGTGGGGTAAAGTAGTCACTATTGGGTTCTTGGCTCTGGCCTTGGTTACGTCGCTCGCCGGGTGTGGAAGTAAGGCTCAGGGAACTGCGGGCGAGAAACAGGTTAAGATTGGGTTTTCCATGCCGTTCTTGAATAGCCCATACAGGGTGGCCATGGTCAATCAGGCTGAGGAATGGATTAAGCAAAACCACCCGGATTGGAAGCTAATTGTTACCGATGGGCAGCGCAATAGCGCAAAGCAAATCAGCGACGTAGAAGACCTGATTGCGCAAAGACCCGACGTTATCATCATGGCTCCTGGGCAAGCACAACCACTTGTCCCAGTAGCGAAGAAGGTGATGGAGGCCAAGATCCCCCTCGTGGTTATCGACCGTGACCTTAATAGTGACACCTATACAGCTTTCGTAGGCGGTGATAATGTTAACGCTGGAAGAGTTGCGGCTCAGTATATTGCCAAACGCTTGAACGGTAAGGGCAATGTAGTGGAAATCCAAGGCGAACTGGGTGCCTCTGCCACCATCGACCGTGATAAAGGCTTCAAGGAAGAGATTAAGAAGTACCCGGATATCAAGATTATTGTAGATCAGCCTGCCGATTACAAGCGGGACAAGGCCCTCGCCTTGATGGAAGACATTCTTCAAGCCCATCCGAAGATTGATGCCGTCTACGCACAGAGCGACGAGATGGCCTTCGGGGCGCTCAAAGCCATCCAGGCAGCCGGACGTGACAAGGAAATGTTTGTGGTTGGAACCGACGGTCAGAAAGCAGCCTTCGATTCCATTAAGAAAGACGAATTCGGTGCGACCGTGCTCTACCCCACCGGTTCTGTCGAGACCATGCAACTGGTAGAGAAGATTTTGGCCGGCGAGCAAGTGGAGAAGCGCAATATTTTGGACACGCCTCTAGTAACCAAGGAGAACGTGGACCAATACTACGACAAGGGAATCTAGTTAAAGATACCCGGGGCGCGGCCGTCAGTCCGCGCCTCTTTTTATGCTTGTAGAAAACTTGTAGAAAAAACATAAACCACAGAAGGAGTTTCACGGAAAAGAGCGAATTACATACATAGGAACTAACCACTGATCGGCCTATACGACCGAAACGGCCACTTTTCGGTTAAGCGAGGTTGGGTCATGGAAACCAGCGCCCCCTTGGTTAAATCAGTCCTAAGGGCTCTTCAAGTTCTGGAAGCCTTCGAGAAGGAACCCGAGATTGGTCTTTCGGAACTTGCCTGTAGGGTAGGTTTGCCCAAAAGTAGCGTTTACGGCCTTGCGGAGACCCTCAAGAGCCGGGGCTACCTTGATCAAGATGCTGCCACAGGGAAATACCGCCTCGGTTTAAAGGCCTTCGAATTGGGGGAATTGTTCAAGGGGCGCCTCGACCTTCGGTCGGAAGTTCTCCCTGTACTAAACAGGCTGGCGGGCGAATACCGCGAAACGACGCAGCTTGCTATTCTTCAGGAGCGAGAAACAGTCTATATAGAACGTGTCGAGTCACCGTGGTCTATGAAGTTTAGTAGCCGGATCGGCATGCGCCTCCCGGCGCACTCTAGTGGATCGGGCAAGGCCATGCTGGCTTTTCTTCCCGGCGAAGAGTTTACCCGGCGTTTTGAAGGAGCGGTACTGGAAAGGTTTACCCCCCGTACGATAACCGATGTTGAGGTGCTAAAGCAGCATCTAGCTATGATCGCGGCTCGTGGTTTCGCTGTAGACGACGAAGAGTCAGAGCTGGGGGTACGTTCCGTGGCTGTCCCCATATTAGACCATACCGGGCAACCGGTTGCGGCCATAAGCGTGGCCGGTCCTACGTACCGAATCACTTATGAGGTGGTGGACCGCATCGCCCCGGCACTCATGTCCGAGGTGTACCGGATCTCGAGGCGGTTTGGCTATAAAGGGGGAGGGAGATAAAAAATTTGCCTTGAATGTTGACCAACAGTCGGTATTACCGAACAACACTCAACGGAGGTCCTTGCGATGCAATGCCAGATTAGTGACCCATCTCAGCTTGTCTTGCTCGAGCGATATAATGACGGAGTAGCGGTACTTACCGTCAACAACCCGCCCTTAAACCTTTTCACGCTGGCCATGACTAGGGCGTTCGACTGGAGGTTGCGGGAAATTGCCGTTGACCCAGGCATCCGGGCAGTCGTCCTGACCGGATCCGGAACAAAAGCCTTCGGAGCCGGCTCCGACATCAAAGAGTTCAAGGAGATGTTCGAAAGTGGTCAGGTCATTGACCGCAAGTTGCGATACGAAAATGAGGTTTTCACCCGGCTGGAAGACCTCCCACAGCCTACCGTGGCGGCCATCCGCGGTGTAGCCTTGGGCGGGGGCCTCGAACTGGCGCTGTGCTGTGATTTAAGGGTTGCCGGGCAAAGCAGCAGGCTTGGTCTTCCCGAAGTCAAGCTCGGGGTGTTCCCCGGGAGCGGGGGGTTGGTCCGGCTACCGAAGATAATCGGAGAAACCCGGGCCAAAGAACTCATGTATCTGGGGGAGCCAATAAGCGCAGAGCAAGCTCTAACGTGGGGGCTACTCAATAAGGTTGTACCGGACGAGGACGTGCTGGGCACGGCCATGAGTTTGGCTGCGGAACTGGCAAAACGGCCCGCTGTCGCCATCCGGGTCATGAAAAAAGGGATAAGGGAAGCTCGGGTGCTGGGACGCGAGGCGGCAATAGAAGCTACCTATCCCCTTAGTGAAACGGTATTCGCCAGCAACGACATCAAAGAGGGCGTGGCCGCGTTCTTCGCCAAAAGACCACCCGAATTCAAGCACAGCTAGGGCTGTTCCCAGGGGAGGAGTGAGTGACGTGAAAAGCAAAGTGATGACCGCCACGGAGGCGGCAAACCTCATAAAGGATCACGACGTCATTACGGTTACCGGCAACTGTGAAATGCTGATGCCTGATGCCGTACTTGCGGCCTTAGAGAACAGGTTCCAGACCACCGGGTCCCCCGCGGGCCTGGGCCTGTACTATCCGGTAATTTCCGGCGCACAACGCGAAGGAACGGGGGTTGACCGGCTGGCGCACCCCGGCATGCTCAAGCGGGTTATCGCCAGTAGTATGTACACGCTCAAGGTGAAACGGATCTGTGACCTCATCGCCGAGAACCAAGTCGAGGCCTACCTGATGCCCATGGGCGCCATGTGGCAGCTTCTCCGGGCGATTGCCGGCAAAATGCCGGGGACTCTTACACCTGTGGGTGTCGGCAGTTTCATCGATCCGCGCACGGGGATAGGCAAACTCACTCCCCAGACTGTGGAGGACCTGGTTTCGGTAGTTACTATCGAGGGAAAAGAGTACCTGTTCTACAAGGCCTTTCCGATTAATGTTGCTATCATCCGTGGCACTACGGCCGACGAGGTCGGGAACGTGAGTATCGAGGACGAGCCGATCAGCTCTGGCATTCTCTCGATTGCCATGGCGGCCAAGAACTCCGGCGGCAAGGTGATCGCTCAGGTGAAGAGATTGGCGGCAAAGGGCAGTATTCACCCCCGCAGGGTAGCGGTGCCAGGTATGTTCGTGGATGCCATCGTTGTCGACCCGCACCAGCAAGACTTCTTCCCCTACAATCCATACCTCACCGGCGACCTGCGCCAGCCAAAGGACCAGTCCAGTCGGTTGCCCCTGACCTGGCAGAAGCCACTGCTAAGGCGTGCCGCGCTTGAACTACGACCCGAGCAGGTAGTCAACTTCGGTTTTGGCGTCGCCGCAGGGGTTGCCCAAGTTGCGGCCGAAGAAGGAATTGAAGACGACGTATGGTTTACAGTGGAGCATGGGCCGATCGGAGGCGTGCCCAACACCAAGGACGCGTTCGGCGCCTCGGTTAATCCCTTGGCCCTCATGGACAGCCCCATGATCTTTGACATGTACGATGGTGGGGGCCTCGACATCACCTTCCTAGGTATGGCACAAGTGGATAAGCAGGGAAACGTCAACGTCAGCAAGGTCAACGGCAAGTACAACTTAGGGGGCTTTTTGGATATCGTCTACCGCACGCCGAGGATCGTCTTCTGCGGTTCGTTTACGGCCGGCGGGTTTGATGCTGAAGTCAAGGACGGCAGGCTCTTCATCAAACAAGAGGGTAGGATAGCAAAGTTTGTGGAGCATGTGGACCAAGAAACCTTCTCCGGCCCCCAGGCAGTTGCTAACGGGCAGCAAGCGCTGTACGTGACCGAACGGGCTGTGTTCGAACTGGTGCCTGAAGGCATAAAGCTTTTAGAGATTGCCCCGGGGGTGGACCTGGAGAAGGACATCCTGGCCAGAATGGCCTTCCGGCCAATTATAAGCGAAAACCTGCGGACCATGGACCCGGCACTGTTCCTCGAGGCCAAACTGGGGTTAAGAGATCGCTTCACCGGCGGAGCCTCGCAGAGCTAGAAAGCCCGGTCAGATCAGCGGCGAGTCCGGTACGTAGGGGGGGTGAGATAGCCAAGCAGCGGGTCACAACCATGGATTCGCTCGTTTTGTGTGAAACCTGTAGTCTACAAAGGGGGTATAGCTGTGAAAAGGTTTAAGTTGGTGCTAAGAATGATCGCCCTAGGTCTAGCCCTGGGCCTTGCGGTTACCGGGTGCGGCAGCAAACAGAGTGCGGACCAGAGCCAAGACAAGCAGGGTGAGTCCGGCAGTGTAACCGTCAATCTGCGACTGGGACATGATCAGACAACCGACACTCCGTACCAGGTGGCCGCTGAAGATTTCGCCAATGCCGTGGCCGAGAAAACGAACGGCAAGGTCAAGATAGAGATTTATCCTGGCGCCACCCTTGGCGACGAGCTTTCCATGCTGGATAGCCTGCGGCTCGGAGATCTAGACTTCTCCATCGCGGCTGCGCCGAACGCCGCCTCCCATATTCCCGAACTCGGCTTTTTCGGGGTAGGGTACCTGTTCAAGGACTACGACCACTTCCGCAAGGCCATGACCGACCAGACGATCATCGACAGAGTAGCCAACCTGGCGGCGGAGAAGAACCTCGGCTTCAAGTTCCTGGGCTTCTTGACCACCGGTGCGCGCAGCCTCTACAGCATTAAGCCCATCCGGACGCCCGATGACATGAAGGGCGTGAAGATGCGCGTCATGGCTTCGCCAGTGGAGGCCAAGGTCTGGGGCACGCTGGGTTCCTTGCCCGTATCGATTCCGTTCGGTGAAGTCTACAGCGCCCTACAGACAGGCGTCGCAGCCGCCGCCGAAAACACCCCGCTTGTGTACGTCGCCAATAAGCACCAGGAAGTGGCCCCGTATCTCGATCTGACTGAGCACCAGTACATGGTTTCCACCCTCTGGGTGAGCGACAAGACTTGGGAGAAGCTGCCTGAGGATGTGAGGAAGGCCGTCGTCGCAGCTGCCAAGGAGATGACAGACACCCAAATCCAGCAGACCCAGAAAGACGAGGCTAAACTCCTTGAGGAAGCCGGAAGCAAAGGCGTCAAGGTCATACGGGACGTGGACAAGCAGGCCTTCATCGACAAGGTACTGAGCCTGCAGGACGAAATCGCCAAGGAAATGAAGTTGGACGATATTCTGGCCCGCATCCGGGAATTGGGACAATAAAGGCGAAAGAGCGGCCCGGACTCCAAGGCCGGGCCGCGCCTAACCATGAGGTGATAAGCCATGAAGTCACTGGACCGGCCACTAAGCCTTCTGGCGAACGCCGCCTCTGCTTTCGTCACGTTCCTGTTGTTTGCTTCCCTGGCTACCACTTTTACGGATGTACTCATGCGGAGTCTCATCCGTAAGCCGCTCCTCTGGGGCCAGGAGGTTTCTCTCATCTGTTTCATTTGGACGGTGTTCCTGGGTGCCGGAATCGGCGTATCCAACCGAGCTCACTTCTTTGTCGATGTCTTGCCCCCGTTGCCCAAGAAGCTGAACACGGCTCTACAAATCTTCGTTGAGGTCTGCATCCTCGTTTTCGCTTACTTCCTCTTTTCCGAAGGGTACCGGATGATGATACTCGGTCTAAATCGTTTTTCCCGGCCATCGGGGATTCCCATGTTTTATATTTTCGCGGCCATCCCCGCTAGTGGCGCTATGATGATACTGTACACGGTTAGGAACCTGATTACAGAAATAGGAAATCTAAGGGGGGAAGGGTGATTGGGTCTGCTAGCCCTGTTGTTCGGTAGTTTCCTGGTGCTCATCCTTCTGCGCGTTCCCGTGAGCTTTGCCCTGGGGCTAGCGTCACTCCTGACCGCTTTTGCCGGGAAGATAAGCCCGACGATGGTGATACAACAGACTTACCGGGGCCTGGACTCTTTTCCATTGCTGGCAGTCCCCTTCTTCCTGCTAGTAGGTCAGCTGATGAACGACAACGGCGTTACGGACAGGTTAATTAAGTTCTCTAACGCCCTGGTAGGACACATCAAGGGCGGTTTGGGCCACGTTAACATCGTGGTGAGCATGATATTTGCCGGGCTCTCGGGGTCGTCCCAGGCGGACACGGCGGGTATCGGCTCGGTGCTAATCCCGGCAATGATCCGCGAAGGGTATGACCGTCCTTTCAGCGTCGCGGTAACGGCGGCGTCCTCCACCATGGGGGTTATCATCCCTCCCAGCATCATGATGATCATCTACGGGGCCATGGGCGGCGTATCCATCGGCGCCTTGTTCCTGGCCGGAGCTATTCCCGGAGTGCTGATCGGCCTGGGCCAGATGGCCCTAACCTACTACTTTGCCATCAAGAGAGGGTACCCTGCCGGCAAGAGAGCAACGTTAAAGCAGTTCGGGGGAGCTTTTCGCGAGGCGGCCCTTCCGCTCGCTATCCCTGTTATCCTTATCGGCGGCATCACCAGCGGTGTGTTTACGCCCACAGAGGCATCCATGATAACTGCAGTCTACTCCCTGGCTCTCGGCTTCCTCTATCGGTCTGTAAACTTGAAGCAATTGCCTAAGGTCTTTAAGGAAACAGTGCTTCTCTACTCGCTAACGCTGATTTGTGTCGGGACAGCAACCTCGTTCGGCTGGCTGATGGCGTACCTAAAAGCACCCGAGCTAATCCTGGATTTGGTGGCACCGGTCGCGAGCAATCCTACAATCATTCTTCTCATTGTCATGGCACTGTTTCTCATTGTGGGTTGTCTCATCGATGCGGTTCCGGCTATCATCATTTTCCTGCCGCTCCTCAACAAACTGGGCGCGGCGGCAGGGATCAACCCCATCCACATGGGAATCGTAGTGGTGATGACCCTATCGTTGGGGCTGGTGACTCCGCCCTACGGCGTGTGCCTGCTCCTGGCTTCACGCATTGGGGGCATGACAGTGAGAGACAGCTTCGTGGCCATCTTGCCGTTCGTCTGGCTCTTTATGGTTACTATCGTCTTAATAATTCTCGTGCCGCAAATCTCCCTCTTCCTGCCGAGCCTCTTCATGCCGCAGGCAGTCTAGGGCAGATCCCATCCTTGAAAATTGCCAGCACGCAGAAATGCCTAGCAGGGCCATTCCCCGCACGGCGCATTACGTACCGCGAATAAAAGGAAATACGTCAGGTTTGCGCCTGTGTATTCGACAAAGGTATTGCTTAACCGATTTCATACTTGGATCTCGCAAATAAGCTTACCATGTGTTGGGCCTTCAAAGACCTGACCCAAACAGAGAGCGCAGGTGACTATGGAGGTGAGGCGCCAGGTCTGCGCTGGGCAGTAGGACTGCTTAATTGCAGAACAGGGCTACGGCCGCTTACAGTTTCTTTCGCTGGGCGCGAGGCCTGACGCCAATGGGTGCGAGGGCACTGTTCGAGCTCGAAGGGCGCGTTGTGTCCGAGCCCTGAGCGAGCCAAGCTCGTTCGTCTTCAAGTCGTCTGCGCTGAAGGGAGATGCCCAAGGGTACAATTGCGCATCACTCACGGGGCTGCCTTGGTAGTATACATGTTTAGTCGAGAAGGAGGAGTAACGATGACCCGGCGGATGACGATTGACGACTATCATGTTGGGGACAAGTCCGTTTTCACGAAGACCATAACTGAGACAGACGCCTCGCTCTTTGGGGCTATTTCCGGCGACTTCTACCCGATCCATTTCAACGAAGAGCTAGCCAAGAAGACGCGCTTCGGCAGCCGTATCGCCCATGGCGTAATCACAGTGGGACTGATTTCAACGGTACTAGGGGTGCCTCTTCAGGGTCCGGGAGTGTGCGCCGCGGTGGAGAAGGAACTGCACATCAACTTTACGGCACCCGTGCGTTTCGGCGACACCATTACGGCGGAAGCCGTCGTTACTGAGGTAATCCGTGAGCGGCACATCGTAAACCTGGCGCTAACCTGCCGGAACCAGAGAGGAGAGGAGGTCCTCGAGGGAAGTGCTGTCCTTAAGGTACTAAAAGAGGTTGTAACCGAGTCTTAGAGCTGCCTAGGTTGACACGATAACGCAGGATGTAGCTTCGGCCCGGAGAAAACGGGATGAGAAGGAGCTGTGTGGTGATGCAAGGCAGCGTTGACGTACTTGTGATCGGCGGCGGCGGGGCTGCCTGCCGCGCCGCTGTGGCAGCGGCTGACGCGGGGGCCAAGGTGGCCATGGTGCTCAAGGGGAAGCTAGGAAGGAGCGGTGCTACTGCCTACAAAGTCGCTGAGATGGCCGGCTTCAACGTGGCGGATGCCCAGGCAGACCCACTCGACTCGCCCGAAGAGCACTACCGGGACATCATGCAGGCCGCCTATAGTATGGCCGACCCTAAGCTTGCGCGCGTCGTGGCCGAAGAGGCGCCGCAGGCTCTGCAGAAGCTTGTTGAGTGGGGAGTGCCCTTCGAACGTGACGGTGACCACTACCTGGAGTTTACCAGCTGTTTCTCTAACCGGCCTCGAACCCACGTGATTAAGGGGCACGGCGAGCCGATCATCGAGGCTTTGGTGCGCGAGATACGGAAGCGCGCTATCGCGGTGTACGAGGATTGCCAGGTTACCAACCTTTTTATCAAGGATGGCCGCTGCGTTGGGGCGGGCATCCTGGACGAAGACGGGGTATTTCACGCACTGGCGGCAGGAGCAGTAGTACTTGCGACCGGCGGGGCCGGGCAGCTGTTTGCGCGGAATCTGAACCCACTTGACATTTGCGGCGACGGTTACACGCTGGGGTATGAGGCCGGTGCGCAGCTGATCAACATGGAATTCATGCAGGCCGGACTGGGCATCAGTTATCCTATAGTGAACCTGCTCAATGCCTGGATTTGGTCGGCCCGACCGGTGCTCACCAACAGGTTAGGAGAACCAGTTCTGGAACGCTACCTTCCGCCAGATATTACCCCTGAGACCGTCATGGATGCCCACGCCCGCCACTTTCCATTCAGCTCGGCAGATCCTTCCCGTTACATCGAGATTGCAGTGCAAAGCGAGATCGCTGCTGGCCGTGGTACCGACGAGGGTGGAGTCTATCTAGACCTGACCAGGATTACCGACGCCTATTTGAATTCCCTCCCACCTGAGGATGCTTTCCGAAAGATGTGGCCCATTACCCAGGACTTCCTCTCGGCGCGGGGAGTAGACGTAGCCAAACAGAAAATTCAGATTGCCTGCTTCGGGCACGCCATCAACGGCGGCCTGCGCATTGACGCCAGCGGAGCTACCACCGTTCCGGGCCTTTTTGCCGCCGGGGAAGTGGCGGGGGGGCCTCACGGCGCGGACAGGCTGGGCGGAAACATGATGGTTACTTGCCAGGTGTTCGGCGCCCGGGCCGGCCGTGCAGCTGCTGCCGAAGGCAGGAATAGAGAGCGGAGAGAGATTCCTGCGACCCTTGTGGCAGAGGAGGAAGCCCGGCTTAAGGCGCGCGCAGGCCGCGCAGTGGACGTGGCAGCACTGAAGGCGAGACTGCAGCAGGCTGCCCAGACGCACCTTCTCGTGCGGAGAAGCGAAGCTGGATTACGGGAGTTCCTGAACACTATCTGTCTCCTGCGAGAGGAGATAAAGGCAGCCCCGGCAGCGGCCCCTAGCCGGAGGGTCTGGGACCTACAGAGCCTGCTCACTGTGGGAGAGCTTATGGCGACAGCCGCCCGTGTGCGCAGGGAGAGCCGCGGAAGCCACTTCCGTGCCGACTACCCAGAGCGTGACGATGAGAACTTCGGCCGGCCATTTGCCATCAGCCGCGGTAGCGCTGGGCCCGACCTAGTACCATATGAGTTCGAAGCGAAGCGGTGAAAAGACTGTACTATAGGAGAGATTGACCATGACTAAAATGCTAGCAGCAGTGTACGAGGGACCAAACACCGTCGGCGTAAAAGAGGTAGAAGTCCCACGCCCTGCTCCGGGTGAGGCCTTGATACGGGTTGCTTACGCGGGGATTTGCGGTAGTGATATGCTGATCTACCGTGGGGGGCACCCCAGGGTAAAACCTCCGCTCATCATGGGTCATGAGTTTGCCGGTACCATCGTGGATGTGAACACGACGGGAACAGACCTTAAGCCAGGGGATCAGGTGGTGGTAGAACCCCTTCTTTCCTGTGGCCGGTGTGAGGCCTGCCGCACGGGCAACTACCACGTGTGTCAAACGCTCGGGCTTCTCGGCATCGACCGGGACGGAGGGTTCGCCGAGTATGTCACCGCCGCGGTCGACAAGATATACAAAGTCCCCGCTACCCTTTCCCCGGATGTTGCTGCCTTGGTGGAACCTGTGGCGGTTGCTGTTCACGCAGTGCGTCGCTCAAACGTTAAAGTTGGTGACCGCGTGGTAGTCCTTGGGGCGGGGCCGATCGGGCAACTCGTTACTCAGGTCCTCCTAGCAGCTGGTGCAGGGCAGGTTCTAGTAAGCGAGTTGGGCGAGGGCCGGAGGAAGCGCGTGGCCGAGTTGGGCGTGACCACCATCGACCCGGCTGTCTGCGATCCGGTGGTGGAGGTAAAGAAGGCCACCGGTGGGACGGGTGCGGACGTCGTTTTTGAAGTGGTCGGCGCGGCACCTACGACGGCCCAAGTGGTGGCCATGGCCAAGGTTCGGGGCGAGGTTGTATTTGTAGGAATTGGAGCTAGGCCATTGCCCCTCGACCTACAGAACGTCAGCTTTAAGGAACAAAACCTTGTCGGCACGCGTGTCTACTCGTTCCGCGACTACGAGATCGCCCTTGGCCTCTTGGCCACCGGCAAAATCCGGCCGGAACTGGTGGTAACTCACCGCCTGCCCTTGACCGAGGTACAGTACGGCTTTGATCTTATGGCAGAGGGTGACGCGGCGCTGAAGATTCTGCTCAAACCCTGACTACATCTTACCCTTTGTTTTTCATCAGAAAAACGGACGGGTTTTGGAAGGAGGAGTAACCGATGATTCTCGATCAGTTTCGCCTGGACGGAAACGTGGCCCTGGTAACAGGAGCTGCCTCTGGCATGGGCCAGGCCATAGCCGTTGCTCTAGCGGAGGCTGGCGCCGACGTGGCAGCAGTCGGGCACGCTAGGAGCTTAGGGGAAACCCGGGCACGCATTGAAGCAATCGGTCACCGCTGCCTGGCGCTTACAGCAGACTTGACGAGCATCGAGCCTGTTCATCACCTGGTAGACCAGACCGTAGATAGGCTGGGGCGCCTCGATATTCTGGTCAATGCTGCGGGCATGATTCGGCGCGCCCCTGCCCTGGACTTTAGTGCAAAGGATTGGGATGACGTAATGAATCTCAATCTGAAGACGGTCTTTTTCCTGAGTCAAGCTGCTGCACGCGTCATGAAGGAGCACGGGTACGGAAAGATCATCAACATTGCCTCGATGCTGTCTTTCCAAGGGGGAATCCTTGTACCATCCTACGCTGCCAGCAAGGGTGGAGTTGCCTCTCTTACAAAATCGCTTGCGAACGAGTGGGCGAAGTACGGCATCAATGTCAACGCCATTGCACCAGGCTACATTGATACGACCGTTACTGCTCCCATCAAGAACGATCCCGTCCGCAACCAAGCCATTCTGGAGCGGATCCCGGCCGGGCGCTGGGGTGTCCCAACGGATGTGCAGGGAGCAGCGGTTTACTTGGCCTCTCATGCCTCGGATTACCTGCAGGGCACGATTCTCACTGTAGACGGTGGCTGGCTGGCACGCTGAGAGCAGGTACCAGAAGCGTGCTGCAGACAGGTTCACCTGTGAGGAGTCTGCCTTCCAAGCAGGAATTCTAGAGAGCAATTTTCGGGCTGGGTGAACCACCACATTCAGGTGCGAGTTGGCCAGTATTTAATCAGGAGTCCTACAAACTGCTGCGTTGCTGTGTGAAAATGGAATTGCACAACACCTGATCCACCTGGGGGGCGGAATGGTCTTCAGTGCGTAGCGGGTTCGGAAGAGTAGGTTGACCAACTGACTGTTGGATCACCGTGTCTTCCGTGCCCGCTTGTTGATTATGTTCCCACTGGGCAAATCGGATCAGGGTTTCAGCGGTGAGGTACAACGCTACGTAGACGTATACATGGTTTTCGCCGGCAGAGGAGCACTTCCGCCGAAGCCAGGCGAAGAGGGGTACAACAAAGACCATCGCGTAAATACTGAAATTCCGGCTTCAGTAGCCTTGACACCGCATCCACCACGAAAATCGAGACGATAGACAGCAAAAAGTAGCTGCACAGGGTGATTCCGATTTGTCAAGAGAACATATCTGCGAATTACATCCACTTAACAGCATCAAGTACATGACTCATATGCTACCTTGAGGTTGGAGACTGAGAAGTAAGAACAGACTAAAGCTTACAGTAGAAAGAAACCAGCGGTTGGGACGATTGGAGAAGCGTAACGCTTGCCTGCAGGTTCTTTATGGGGCCTATTCTAGCTTACGGTAAAAAACTTCAAAAGCAAGCAGGAATAAAAAGCCGGTACATGGAATTCTTAATCAGCAGAACAGAGTTGCGTAATACGAAACAAGGAGGCTACAGGATGGCTACCTTCCTGCGTTTCCAGGTCGGCGACAGTCCGGCTCGCCATGGTTTGCTCGAGGGCGATAAGGTTGTGGCGCTGGCGGGAAGCATCTACGGCGCTTGGCACCGTACTCAAGAAGAATTTCAATTCTCTGCGGTTAAACTCTTGGCGCCCTGCGAACCCAGCAAAATCATCTGCGTGGGAACTAACTACCAGGCGGTACTGGCGGCCAAGGGTCAGAGTGCCCCAATGGAACCGGTAATCTTTCTCAAGCCGCCTTCGACGGTGGTAGGGCCGGAGGAAGCAATTCGTTATCCCAGGGGTGTACAAAAGCTAGGGTATGAGGTGGAACTCGCGGTGGTGATTAAAGACCAGGTCAAGAATGCCAGCCCAGAAAAAGCCCTGCAGCATGTGCTGGGCTACACCATCGCCAACGACATCACGGCCAAGGACTTCATGACGGGTGGTCCCTGGACCAAAGGTAAGTGCTTCGACACGTTCCTGCCCTTGGGTCCATACATCGTCACGGACATCGACCCGAACAACGCGGGCATTAAATCAGTTTTGAACGGGCAGGTTACCCAGGATTCCAACACAGCCGATATGGTTTTCAAGGTGGCCGACATCATTGCCTACGTTTCCAGCATTATGACGCTGTGCCCGGGCGACGTGATCTCAACTGGGACACCGCCGGGAGCAGGGCTGCTCAAGCCCGGCGACGTGGTGGAACTGAGCATTACGGGACTCGGGACGTTGCGCAACCCGGTGCGGGAAGGCTAGACAGGCGGTTGGTGCGCTTCCCTGTGCCGCTTTGAAGTTGTCTGGCGCGGTGGTTTTGGGTTGTGCGGCTGTGGTTTCTGGGGCGGCGCGGCAAGAAAACGAAAACCTGTAGTTGGGGGTAAACTGGTGAAGGACGAGAACCTGGTGCAAGCGGTGGACCGAGCGTTGGCGATCCTGGAGACCCTGAAAGCGGCGGGCGAGGCCCTGGGCGTTACCGAGCTCGGGGCGCGCGTGGGCCTGCATAAGAGTACCGTCTACCGCCTGCTGGCCACGCTCGCCCGCCACGGGTATGTAGAGCAGGACCCCGCCACCGAGCGCTACAGCCTGGGGCTGAAGCTGGTGGAACTGGGCACGGCCGTACTGGAGCGCCTGGAACTGCGCGACCTGGCCCGGCCCTACCTCAAGCGCCTCATGGAGGCCAGCCAAGAAGTGGCGCACCTGGTGGTGCTCCAGGATGGGGAAGTGGTGTACATCGATAAGGTAGAGTGCCCCGGGCCGGTGAAGATGTATTCTCAGCTGGGGCGGCGGGCGCCGGCCCACGCCACGGCAGTGGGCAAGGTGCTGCTGGCCTTTCTGCCCAAGGCGCAGGTGGACGCAATTTTGGCACGAGGCCTGCCCCGGCTGACGCCGCATACCATCACGGACCCGGAGCGCCTGCGCCGGGAGCTGCGCCTGATCCGGGAGCGCGGCTACGCCCTGGACAACGAGGAGAATGAACTCGGCATTCGCTGCGTGGCCGGGCCCATCTTCAATCATACCGGCCAGGTGGTGGCGGCCTTCAGCATCTCCGGCTTGGCCCTGCGCCTGCTGCCGGCCAAACTGGAAGAGCTGGGCGGCTTGGTGCGCGAAACCAGCCGGGAGATCTCGGCCCGGCTGGGCTACCAGCCGGCTGCAACCGGCGTACCCTGCGCCCTGTAGCCGAACTTGGTCGGAGGCCGGGCGGCCCAACAAGCTAAGGGCGAGGACGAGGAAAGGAGTGAGGCGCCGGAAAAGAGCACTGGTGAGGGTATGAGTCGGCAGAGAGTGATCGGCCATAAGGAGGGTAAAGCTATGTTTGAGAAGCTGGAGAACCTGAAGCGTATCGTGGACTGCGGCCTCATCGCCGTGGTACGGGCGGAGAGCGCCGAGCAGGCGCTGAAGATTGCCGAAGCCTGTAAAGCCGGCGGCATCGAGGCCATCGAAATCACCATGACGGTACCGGGTGCCGTGGACGTGATCAAGGAGCTGGTTAAAGCCTACCCGAAGAAAGAGATCCTGGTTGGTGCCGGCACGGTGCTGGACCCCGAAACGGCCCGGGCCTGCCTCTTGGCGGGGGCGGAGTTCATCGTCTGCCCGAACCTGAACGAGGAAACGATTAGACTGGTGCACCGCTACGGTAAGATTGTCATGCCGGGTACTTATACCATCACCGAAATCGTGCACGCCATGGAACTGGGCGGAGACATCATCAAGTTCTTCCCCGGCAGCCTGGGTGGTCCGGCGGCCATCAAGGCCATCCGGGGGCCGTTGCCGCACGTGCCCTTCTGCCCGACGGGCGGCGTAAGTCTGGAAAACGTGACCGACTGGATCAAGGCCGGGGTGGTGGCCGTGGGCGTCGGCGGCGAACTCACCAAGGGTGCCAAGACGGGCGATTACGAGGCGGTTACGTCTACCGCCCGCGAGTTCATCGCGCGCATCAAGGCTGCGCGCGGGGAGTAGGGGGGAAGCAGTATGGCGAAGAAAGTCGTCACCTTCGGGGAGATCCTGCTTAGGCTGACGCCGCCGAACCACCAGCGGTTCATCCAAGCGGAGAGCTTTGAAGCCGTGTACGGCGGGGCGGAGGCCAACGTGGCCGTGGCCCTGGCGAACTACGGCCTTGACGCCTATTACGTAACGAAAGTCCCGAACAACGCCATCGGCCAGGCGGCTGTGAACCATCTGCGCCGCTTCGGGGTGAAAACAGATTACGTCGTACGGGGCGGCGGGCGCCTGGGCATCTATTTCCAGGAAACAGGCGCCGCGCAGCGGCCCTCCAAGATTGTCTATGACCGCGCCGGCTCCGCCATCGCTGAGGCCAGGCCGGAAGACTTCGACTGGCCGACCATCTTGAAGGACGCGGCCTGGTTTCACGTCACCGGCATAACCCCGGCTTTGAGCGCAGCCGCGGCCGCGGCCACCATCGCTGCCGTGCGCACGGCGAAGGAAATGGGCGTTACCGTAAGCACCGATCTTAACTACCGCAAGAACCTCTGGACGCCGGAGCAGGCGAACAAGGTGATGTCCGAGGTGGTCAAGTACGTGGACCTCTGCATAGCCAACGAGGAGGATGCAGAGAAGGTCTTCGGCATCAAGGCGCAGGGTACGGACATCACCTCCGGTAAGCTCAGCGAAGAAGGCTATCACGACGTCATCCGGCAACTGGTGGAGCGCTTCGGCTTTAAATACGTGGCGGTGACGCTGCGCGAAAGCTTCTCGGCTTCGCACAACGGTTGGTCCGGCCTGCTTTATGACGGGAAAGAGTTCTACCGCTCCCGCCGCTATGAGATCAGCCCCATCATCGACCGCGTGGGCGGCGGCGACTCCTTCGGGAGCGGCCTCATCTACGCCCTCCTTTCCGGCAGAGGCCCCCAAGCGGCGGTGGACTTTGCGGCGGCCGCCTCCTGCCTCAAGCACAGCATTCACGGCGACTTCAACCTGGTTACCGTGGACGAGGTGGAGCTTCTGGCCAAGGGCGACGCCTCCGGACGCGTGCAGCGCTGAGCAGAGCAGGCACTGCGACAAAGAATACTGTCAGATGACACAACCCCTGGGCGCTGAGCGTAGGCCCAGGGGTTGTGCTTATTTTGCGCCGGTAAGGGCCGCGGCGGCGGCGAGAAGGGCGTGGTCCAGGGTGGATGGATCAATGAACTGCACATCAGGATGGGGGTCGGGCAGGCGAGGAAGAAGAGCGGTGAAGAGGCTCGTGCGGAGTGGGTGTCCGGCAATGAGCAACCGCTCCAGGGGGAGACCAAGCTTGCGGGCCAAGGGAAAGCATGCAAAATCGGCGGCTGTGAGGGCACCCTCCACGAAGCTCAGACGGTCGCTGGGAGTGGTGTCAAACAAGATGTCGAGCAAGCGCGGGACGAACAAGGCGCGCGTCAGGCCGTAGTTTTGAACGGTTTCGAAGCCTCGTTCGGCCAGTTGCAGGTTGAGGTCTTCCGGTCCTATGCTCGCGCCCTGTGGTAGAGAGGCGCCGATGGCGGTGCGCTCGCGCAGGGCGGCAAAAAGCTCGCCGCACAAAGTGGTGACGCTGCCGACAATCCGCCCTTCCCTGTCCACACCGATGATCTTCGTGTGTGAACCTAGACTGACATAAGAAAACGGAGCTTCTGCAGCCGGCAGGTGTAGAAGCCCCAGCGCCTGGGTTTCTTCTCCCCGCATGAAGTCGGCCAGGGCGAAACCGTCTGGTGCATTTTCCTGCACGCAGTTTTTGACCCCGCGCACGAAATGGATGGGAAGCGGGAGCACGTCGGGGAAGAGACGCTCCACGAGATGCCTCCGGAGGTCGGCCAGTCCGACGGGTGCGGTGAGGTGGGGCAGTTCTACCAAACCCAGGTTGGAGGTTATCATCCCGCTGGCCAGCACGGCGTCGATCTTGTTCGGGCTCACTTTGGCCGCGGCGAGCGCCTGCCGCCAACACTTGGCTATGGCCCCCTTGAGCTCAGCGTTGTCACCCCTGATGGCCGTACTGCGTACACCTACCGGGAGCGCGGCCTTGGCCAGAACCATTCCGCCTTCCCCTATCAGGACGCGCGTTGTACTGGTGCCGCAGTCGATGACACAGAACTTCACAGCGCAAACCTCCCGCAACGCTTGGCTTGATCACGGTGCTCGGTGCGTGCCGCCCAAGTGATCAGCTAACAGGGAGATTAGCCAACAGGCGTGGGTTTTCCTGCATACGGGAATCCATCTACAGAGAGATCTGCAACCAAAACCGGCAGTTGGATCGCTAAAGCTGATGCTTCCTTTACGGTAACAGGTCGGCAGAAAAAAAGATTAGTGACCAGAAGGAAAAACGGGGAGCAATGGCGAATACGTTATAGCGAAGAATATGGTAACGTTTGCAGAGTGGAGTGGCGGGTATGCAGGTGACCATCAAGGAAATCGCGGCGGCGGCAGGCGTTTCGCCTTCGACGGTCTCGCGTGCGCTGGGAAACAAGGGCTATGTGAAGTCCGAAACCATGGAAAGAATCCGTGCAGCAGCAGCGGCGCTGGGTTACCGACCCAACGCCCTGGCGCGCAGCCTGGTGCGCAGAAAAAGCAACACGATTGGTCTCATTATCCCTGAAATAGAGAACCCCTTTTACTCAGAGATCATCAGCGGCGTGGAAAGGGTAGCAACTAAGCGGGGATACAGCATCATACTCGTGAGCGGGTACTCGGAGACCGGTGAGGCCGAGGTGAAAACGTTGCTCGAGCGCCAGGTGGACGGCATCATCCACGGAGGTGCCTACACGACAAATACCACCATCTTTAGGCTCAAGGCCGAAGGTTTCCCAGTTGTGTTGCTGGGGCGGCGACTGCCAGGGGTAGAAACGGATTGTGTAATTGTCAATGACCGTCTGGCGGCCTATCAGTTGACAAACCACTTTATTAAGCTCGGTCATCGGCGCTTGGGGTACATTTTCGGTAAAGATGAGTCAACCGGAAGCTCAGAAAAGTTTGCCGGCTTTAGACAAGCGCTGGCTGATGCGGGGATAGAGCTGGAACCGCAGTTGGTGGAAAAAGGAAACCTGCAGTTTGAAGGGGGATATCGGGCCGCACAAAAGCTGCTTGCTCTTAGCCCGCGGCCGACGGCACTGATCGCTGGAAACGACTTTATGGCTTTGGGAGCGCGGCAATACGTATGTGAGATTGGTCTACGCATACCGGCCGACGTGGCCTTGGGAGGGTTTGATGATATCCTTTGGTCGTCCATTCAAGGTGTCGAGCTCACCACGGTAGCGGTGCCACGTTACAAAATGGGGGCCATGGGGGCTGAACTTTTGATCAAGAAGATCGAGAAACCTGGACAGGGTGAGGTGGAACAGATAGTCTTGGAACCTAAGCTGATCATACGGAGAAGCTGTGGCTACCAAGGGTGAGGAACTGATGGGAAGGTCTTTTCTACCCCGGTCTGCAAACGTTACCACATCGAGAGACAGCAAAAAGGAGGATTCGCAATGAGAATCCGGAGGATTAAACCGGTCAAGCTCCGTTATACACCAGAGAAGGGGTTGGCTGACGGGCTGGCGCCCATAGCCAGCCGGGATGTCTTCCTCGTTCAGATAGAGACGGACGAAGGAATCACCGGCATAGGTGAAGGCTTTGCCCTGGGTTCGCTGCATTCTATGGAAACGATTTTAGAAGAGACGGTGGCTCCCCTCGTCGTCGGCGAGGATCCCTTCGCTACAGCCCGCCTTTGGGAGAAGGTCTACCATTTCACCTATCGGTATGGGCGGCGCGGTATTGTGATGGCGGTCTTGAGTGCGGTGGACATCGCTCTCTGGGACATCGTCGGTAAAGCGACGGGCACACCGGTGTACAAGCTGCTCGGGGGGAGCTGCAACCGCGTTCCTGCCTATGCCAGCGGCGGGTACTATATGCCGGGGAAAGGCTTGGCTGAGCTGGCCCGCGAAGCGCGGACGTACAAGGAATTGGGTTTCGGGGCCATGAAGATGAAGATCGGCGCCGCCTCTTGGCAGGAAGATGTGGCGCGGGTGCAGGCGGTGCGCGAGGCTGTGGGACCGGAGATGAAGCTGGCCGTGGATGCGAACAACGCCTACGACCTAAACGCGGCTGTGCGCATGGCCCGGCTGCTTGAGCCGTTCGATCTCTACTTCTTCGAGGAGCCGCTTTCCGGGGACTGCCTAGAGGACAGCGTCCGGCTGGCTGAAACCACAGACATCCCGATTGCCGGCTATGAAACAGAACTTACCCGCTTTGCGCTCAGGGATTTCATTACGCGGCGCGCGGTTGACATTGTGCAAACGGATGCCATCTGGGCGGGCGGGCTTACGGAAACGCGGAACATAGCTGTGCTGGCCTCGGCCTGGAAAATGTCCTGCATTCCGCATTTCTCGGCGGCGGCGGTGTCGCTGGCCGCGAACCTGCATCTGGCAGCCGCCATGCCCAATATACCCATTATTGAACTGACCTTGGATGAGAACCCACTCCGGGATGAACTGGCGCTGGAACCAATTGAGCGTGTGGGCGGTGAGCTCTTAGTGCCGGAGCGCCCTGGACTGGGGATTGAACTTAACTTGGACGTAGTCAACAAATACCTTGTTCAGTAAGGCGGGTGAGTAAATGAAAATCGCGGACGTGAAGACCTATGTTCTTTCGGCGCCCTTGGCAGAACCTTTCGCTTTTTCGCAGGGTTGGGTGCGGGCCCGTTCAGCGATGCTTACCGAGGTCGTTACTGATGATGGGGTAAGCGGGTGGGGTGAGGCTCTTTGTCAAGGATTGCAGCCTCCGCAGATCGCCGCTGCTGTGGTGGAGCACGCCCTAAAGCCGCTCCTTCTGGGCAGAGATCCGCTCGATGTTGAGGTTTTGTGGGACCTTATGTACAACCAAACCAAGGACTATGGGCAAAAAGGTGCCGTAATTGGTGGCATCAGCAGTGTGGATATCGCCCTTTGGGACATCATCGGGCAGGTGCACGGTGTGCCGGTGTACAAAGCTCTGGGCGGTGCGTATCGGACCTGCGTTAAAGCCTATGCCACTGGGTTCTACCGCCGTGGTGAGGGGACGGACCTGCGCGGTCCCTGGCGTGAAGAGGCGTTGGGACACATTGCGGCCGGGTTTTCGGGCATGAAGCTTAAGATCGGGCTGGGGTTGAAAGCGGACATTCAGAACGTAGCCGCCGTACGTGAAGCCATAGGGCCGGAGCCGCTGCTCATGGTCGATGCCAACCACGGCTACAACCTGGCTGATGCCCGGCGACTTGCACAGGCTCTGGCTCCCTACGACATCACCTGGTTTGAAGAACCCATCCAACCGGAGGACATTGACGGCTACCAGGAGCTCAAGCGCGTCTCCCCCATCCCGCTGGCCTCTGGGGAAAACGAGTTTACTCGCATCGGCTTCAAGGAGTGGATTGCGCGGCGGGCGGTGGACATTATTCAACCTAACACCTGTCAGGCCGGCGGCTTCACCGAATGTCGGCGCATCTCAGCCATGGCCAGCGCCTGGGGCGTGTCCTACAACCCCCACGTGTGGGGAACTGCTGTCGGTTTAGCGGCAGCATTGCAGCTTCTGGCAACGTTACCACCCAATCCGCTTTCGATTTATCCTAACGAGCCCCTTCTGGAGTTTGACCGCTCGCTGCACCCGTTCCGGAACGATCTGGTAGAAGAACCCTTCGTGGCTCAACAGGGCTGCGTAGCGGTGCCGCAAGGACCGGGACTGGGTATCAGGATTAGGCGCGAGGTCATCTCACGGTATCTGGTGCAGTGATGGGGAAGACCCGTGGTTGGGGGGGGTGAGGCCGGGAAGTTGCGTGTACGTTAGAGAGCGTATCCAGGATAGAGTAAAAAAGCAGGGGAGGTACTTTGGATGAAAAAAACGCGGCTCACCGTAGGGGCGTTGCTACTAGTCCTCAGCTTGGTTCTAGCGGGCTGCGCCGGGGGCGGTAACGGACAAGGGAACACGGACACCGGCTCCAAAGCTCCGGTCAAGATCGACCTGGCTACTATTTATGACGCGAAGGCCCCACCCACAATGGGAGCGGCCAAGTTTAAAGAGCTGGTGGAGCAAAGAAGTAACGGTGCGATTAAGGTCAACCTGTTCACCAACGGGGCTCTCGGTTCAGAGAAAGATACCTTCAATGCTCTTTCCGGAAACGAACTCCAAATGATCTTGGGCGGGATTCAAGGTGTTGACCAGTTTGCCCCGCAGTACATGTTCATCACCGCCCCTTACTTGATCAAAAGCTGGGACCACCTGCGGGCTATTCTCGAGGGAGATCTAGGTCAAAAAATGATCCAAGACCTGGATAAAAAGAATGTGCACATGCTGGCGGTGAACTACCGCGGCATTCGCAACACCACCTCGAACAAAGCATTTAAGAAGCCGGATGAGCTGAAAGGTCTTAAGCTCCGCCTGCCGGAGGTAGCTTCCTGGGTGGCGGCGTGGAAAGGGCTTGGGGCGATGCCGACGCCGGTCGCGCTTCCGGAGCTGTACGGGGCGCTCCAGACCAAGGTGGTCGATGCTTCCGAAGGACCGTACGAGCAACTGGCAACCTTCAAGCTCTATGAGGTGCAAAAGTACATCGTGCAGACCCAACACGTGTACGAACCCTGCTGGCTGTATATCAGCAAGTCCTTCCTGGATTCTCTCCCGAAAGAGCAGCAGGAGATCATCACGAGCTCAGCCAAAGAGGCCATGCTCTACGCCGACCAGTTGGCTCAAGAGAAGGCCCAAGAGTTCTTAAAAGAACTGACTGACCATGGTATGCAGGAGATCCAACCCGACCTGGCCGCTTTCCAAGCTGCAGCGAAGCCGATGCTGGATGACATGTTCAAGAGCACCTGGACCGCCACCACGTACGATGAGGTCATGCAGTACTCGAAATAGGGCTGCCAAACACGGGGAGGGCGGTAGGGTTCGTGCTTACTGCCCTCCCAGGGAGGGTATCGGATGAATGCGCCGGTGAGGATTCTAGAAAAACTCCTGGACGGCTTAACGGTGTTGATTCTTATTCTGTTGGTGGTTCTGGTGGCATTGCAGGTGGTGTTTCGTTTCATTGGCTTTGCTGCGCCCTGGACCGAGGAAATGGCCCGCTTTGCCTTTGTGTACATTACCTTTCTGGGGGCTGTTCTTGCCCTGAAAGAGCGGAGCCACATCGTTATTGACGTCCTCGTGGATCGCTTGCCCAGCACCGTGCGACGCACTATGGGTATTGTTTTTGGTACTGTGGTTGCTGCTTTTCTGTTATTGGTTATTTGGGGCAGCGTGATCACCTTCAAGGTTAATGCCCAAGTAACAGCGGCATCCCTGCCTTGGTTTAAAATGACCTATGCTTATTTTGCCGTACTTCTGGGCGGCATTCTGATGCTTGGGTATACAATAAGGGATATCGTTAGACTAGGCCGCGGCAAGAACCACAACACCCTCAGCTCTGGGGGTGAGAACAGATGATCGGAATTGTGTTTATTGCCGTATTGGTGTTCCTATTCTTGGTTGGGGTCCCGGTAGCCTTCAGTCTGGGGATAACGTCAGTCATTCTCATGTATTTACAGTGGGGCAGTGTCCGGCTGGGCTCTATTCCTCAGATGATGTTCGCCGGGGTCAACACCTTCACTATTCTGGCCGTGCCGCTTTTTCTCCTGGCGGGTAAACTGATGAACGTGGGCGGAATCACTACGCGTCTGTTTCGGCTGGCGCGTACGCTGGTGGGTTTTCTGCCGGGCAGCTTGGGCCACGTGGTGGTCGTGGCCAACGTTATCTTTGCCGGCATGTCGGGCACGGCCGTCTCAGATGCTTCGGGCCTGGGACCTATTGTGATTCAGGCCATGCGTCAGAGCGGCTTCGATACGGAGTTTGCCTGTGCAGTTACCGCCACCGCTTCCACCATCGGTCCGATCATTCCGCCCAGCCTGCCGATGGTGATCTATGGGATGATGGCTTCGACTTCGGTTGGGGCGCTTTTTATCGGCGGCATCATTCCCGGCCTGCTCATGGCGGCGATTATGATGTGCGTCGTCGCGTATTATGCTCTGAAGAAACACTATCCTCGTGATCCCTTTCCCACAGCAGGGCAGCTTTGGGAAGCGCTTAAGGGCGGTATCCTGCCTGCAGTCACCCCTGTCATCATCATCGGCGGCATCTACAGCGGCCTCTTCACCCCCACAGAGGCTGCGGTCGTAGTGGTGGTATACGCCTTCTTCCTCTCAACGTTTGTGTACAGGGAGATGACGTGGCCCAAGCTACACCAAGTCCTGCGCGAAACTGTGCGGGACAGTGCGGCCATCGGGCTTATCCTGGCGACGGCCACGCTTTACGGTAACGTTATCATCCGTGCGCAGATTCCCCAGATGGTTCTTAATGCCTTTACGGCTTCAATCCATTCTCCGCTCGTCATGCTGCTGATCTTGAATGTTTTCTTGTTTATAGTGGGCTGCTTCATGGAGACCATTTCCGCGATAACTATTCTTATGCCGATCATCCTGCCGCTTCTTCAGTCTACGGGGATAAACCCCATCCACTTCGGGATCATCATGGTGCTCAACCTGATGATCGGTGTTCTCACCCCGCCCTTCGGCCTGGTACTCTTTGTCATGTCCCGTATTGGCGGCCTGCCGATAGACCGGTTGACCCGGGCCCTGATGCCCTGGATGGGTGCGCTTTTGGTGGCGCTCGCTTTGGTGACGATCTTCCCCGGCATTACATTGTTTCTGCCGCGCCTGCTCGGGTTGGGCGGATGAGAGGGGGTATACCATGAAGATAACCGGCGTCAAAGCCATTCCTGTTTCCTACCCCCTGGTCAAACCGATCTGGGATGCCCAGCACTATATTGCTGCGCGCACGGCGGTACTGGTGAGAGTGGAAACAGATGCAGGCCTGGTAGGTGTGGGCGAATCCGCCTGCTTTGGCGGTCCTTGGGAGACAACCGCCACCCTGGTAGAAAAAGAAATCGCTCCCTACTACTTGGGGCAAGACCCCTTTTGCGTAGAAAGACTGTGGGATGCCAGTTACCGGGGTACCATCCAGCACGGCCGGCGGGGTGCTGTAATCGCGGCGCTGAGCGGCGTAGACATCGCCGTCTGGGACATTGTCGGCAAGGCAACTGGGCTGGCGCTCTATAAGGTCTTGGGCGGGTACGCTGAGAGCATTCCGGCTTACGCAAGCGGGGGCTTTTACAGCGACGGTAAGGGTCCGATAGAACTGGCCCAGGAAGTGGCAGGCTGTCTGCAACAAGGATTTACGGCGGCGAAAATCAAGGTCGGGAGCCTTGCCTGGGAGGAAGACCTGGAGCGGGTTCGAGCTGTGCGCCGGGCGATCGGCCCGCATGTTCCGCTGATGGTGGATGCCAACAGCAACTGGGATGTACCCACGGCACAAAGGGCGGCGCATGATCTGGAAGAGTTCAACATCACCTGGATTGAGGAACCTGTGTGTCCGGACGATGTCGAGGGGTGCGCGCGCATCGCTGCCGGCACGCGCATTCCCATAGCCGGCTTTGAGCAGGAGAGCACGCGCTTTGCCTTCCGCAACCTCATCTGCGCCAAAGCGGTGGGCATTGTCCAGCCGGATGTCACGTGGGCGGGCGGCATCACCGAGTGCCGACGGATCGCGGCCCTGGCGGCCGCCTGGAACCTCCCGTGTGTGCCGCATGTCTTTTCGACCGGGGTCAGTCTGGCTGCCAACCTGCACTTCATCGCTTCCATTCCGAACGGGCGCTGGCTGGAATACGACTGCAATCCCAACCCATTGCGGGAGGAACTAATCGGCGGCCGCTTGCGCATAGGCCCCACCGGCCAAGTGGCACTGCCCGGCGGACCAGGTTTAGGGATAGAGCTGGATGAAGCGATACTGGCCCGGTACCGGCTGGCGTAGCAGCCTACCGTTGTCAGCCCTCTTCGCTGCGTGGTTGAGTGGGGAAGGGCTAATTTGGGGAGTTTCCTGTTGGGGGCACCCCACAGTTACGCGCTTTGCGAAGCGGACTTCAAGTCAGCATGTTGACGCCCAGGCCCATATTGGAGAAGCTCGGTCTGTGGGAGTTGGCGTCGGCCCACTACCAACCCGATTGAGTCCCAACCCGATTGAGCGGCGGTGTTAAAGAGCTTCTTATGAGGCGCGTTTTCCCAGGCAGCCCGTTCAGGCGGAGGTGACCAGTCGACAGGAAAGCTCCCGGCGGTAGCGTGAAGCCGGGAGCTTTGCAGTCGCAGGGGTCGCCCCATTTTGCTCTGCTGTGCGTGGCGGTACCGGCGAGCGGCATCACTCCAGGAAGTTCACCAGATCGCGTCCGACGATGGGCGCGCCGGCTCTGGTGCTGCCGTGGAGCCAGAGGTCGGTGTAGCAGGCGGGGGAAATGAGTTTAAGGAGGGGTGGGAGCTCGAAGGTGAGGGTGAGGTCGGGGTCGCCGTCACCGTTGACGTCTTTGAGGGCGCTGCTCTTGGCCGGTACCCAGGTGTTGGGGTTGCGGTAGGCAGGGCCGAGGGTGAGCGTGGCGGGGTCGATGTTCTTGGCAGAAAGTTCACCGGAGCTGATGATATTCACCTGCAGCGTGCCGGTCTCGCTCAGGCGCACGGCTTCACGCGGGATGTCAACTTTCATTGTGGGGAGTTCGCCGATGAGTTCCTTGGCTTGCTGCCAGGCCTTTTGGGCCAGGCTGTTGGTGTACTGGGTGAGGTAGGCGCGGCCGGCGGCTTCGTCCTTCGCCAAGAGGCGGCAGGCTTCCTTTTCCACTTCCGCTTGTTTGGCCAGGGCCTCTTCCTCGAAATCCTGCCAGGTTTTTTGTACCGTGCCGATGACGGAACCGTACTGGGCATCGACGATGTTTTCGAGATCCTGGAATGTCCACCAGGCCTTGGTGCGGTCGTAATCATAAAGGGCGGCGTGCGGCTTGAACTGGAGGGAGCCACCGACAGTGGGCTCGGCCCAGAAGTGGCCTTCAGGCACGGCGGTGATGCCCAGGTACCAGGGTACATAGGGGCTGGTGTCCGGGCGACCGCTGGTGCGCCAGCAGACAGCCTTGAGAGCGGCCGGTACGTTATCTCTTAGCTGCGTCACGGAGCTTTCGCGCGTGGTGCTGGTGCAGATGACGCGTTCGTCCGTCCAGTGCGGCGAAGTCTTGTAGCCATCGGTTTTGTCGTAGGGCGTGCCCTCGTAGTGGTTGCGCAGGATGTTCATTACGTCACGGACGCCGACTTTCTCAGCAGGTTTGACCGCGAAGGGGAGGGGACCCTCGGGCGTTTTGCCAGTGAGCAGCTTCTGGCCGATCCACTGGCGGGTGTCGTAGCCGCGTTCCAGCGCCTTACCCTGGGCGGGAGCGGAGTAGGCCTCGGCAAAATCAAAGGGTTTGCCGCTCTTCGGGTCGTACCAGCCGCGCTCGATGGCGTAGTCGATGATATCGGGGGAAGCGATGAAGTTCTTCTTGTCCTTGAGGTTAACTTCGCGGATGACATAATGGTTGGGAATGACGACGGCCATGTCATCGGGTACCCGCTGGGCTGCGTAGTGTTTGCCGCGGACCAGGTGGAGCACCCAGGCCTCCTTGCCATCGGCGATGTGGTAGGAGCGGCCGGGCGCAATGTAGCCGAACTCTTCCACCAGCTTGGCTGCGATTTCCACGCCTTCGCGGGCGGTGCGGGCGCGTTCGGCTACAATCCGTCGGATGTGGTAACCGATGCCGCCGTCGGTGATATCGCCGCGTGCGACGAGGTCTTCATACGTGTCTTCCCTGGTAGGACCGCAGTTGTCGCTGCAGACCACCACGCCCCACTCGTTGACGAAGAAGTCGCTGAAGGAGCCGCCCGGTGTCTGCGACCAGAGGAAGGCCCAGGTTTCCGGCACCTGGGGGGTGGTGCCGCCGTTTTCAAAGCGGATCACCTCGCCGGGCTCGTGCTTCATACGGGGTACATAGTACTGGGGCATGACGATGCGACCGCCGTTGTCCTCGTTGTGGCCGACCAGAAGCGAGCCGTCTATCGTGGCCTTGCTTCCCACAAGCACTGTGGTGCAGTCGGCCAGGGCGGGTGGGGCGATGAGGACCAACACCAAGAGGGTTGCAACGAGAGCCGTTCCCAGCCTGTGCTTGCTCGCCATGAAAGCGCACTCCTTTCGTGGATGCTCTTGGCAACACCGACCGGTCGCTCAAGTCTTTTCCACATCCCCCCTTCAGGCTGCGGGCCGTGAAGCCTCCGGTCCGGGCGCCATCTCCTGGCGCGGCATAGTGCTGATGACCTGGCTGGCCGGGTTGTGGTCGATGCGGGCGCCCAGGAGGGCGGCCGCCCTCCCCCGTAAGGGAATGAGGGTCACGCCCGCCTTAAGAGCGCGGGGCCGGCTCCAGGTGTTCACACCAAGCTCCCCGTGGCGCGATTTTCATCATCAGTTAACATTATACACCTATGTAGGTATTTGGTAAATTATGAATATAATCCCAGAAGGCGGGTACCTGGGGTATAAATCAAGGCGGGCGCGACAAACTAGCGCCAGGGAGGTGCCGGCGGTGGAGATTTCCCAGAGCGAGATGATCCAGGAGATAGTGGATTTCGTACAGAAGAACCCCGAGTCCCACGCTTCGCGGGTGGTGCTGAAGACGGCTTGGCACGACTATGATGCCGATGCCGCCGGGCGGGCCGAGGAACTGGCGACATCACTGAGCAAGCTGCCGCCAGGTGACGTGGAGTACTGCTATTACCTGATAAAATGACGAAACTGGTGAAGACCTCCGGCTGCTGTACCGGCCGGAGGTCTTTTGCTGCTTGGGCGGGGCGAAAGAGGAGGTTGCCCCGCGGGCGGCGAAGCTTAGTGCAGGGTTGACAGGGGGCTTTAGCGGACTTTCCCGAAGAAAGAGGGTAAACATACTGTGACCGAGCGTCTTTACTGGCAAGAGCCAAATAAAGCGGAATTCACCGCAACCATCAAGCGTGTAGTTCCGTCGCCTGGCACGGCCTCACAAAGCCGTGAAGCGGATGACCCAAGCTGGGGCCTGGTCCTGGACCGCACCTTGTTTTACCCAGAGGGTGGCGGTCAACCCGCGGACACCGGCGTGCTGGAGCTGGAAGGTGAGGGCGTACAGTACACGGTGAAAGAGGTGCACGAAGAAGACGGCGCCATTGTACACGTGGCAGCGCTGCCGGCCGCGCCTGAGGCGGGAACCAGACGGCAGGTGCCGTTCGTGCCCGGCGCCTGCGTGCGCGGCCGCATCGACTGGGAGCGGCGCTTCGACCACATGCAGCAGCACAGCGGGCAGCACGTGCTGTCGCAGGCGTTTCTTACCGTGCTAGGCGCGCACACCACGGGCTTTCACCTGGGGGCCGATTACGTGAGCATTGACCTGGATGTGGCAGAGCCGAGCGCGGAACAGGTGGAACGGGTCGAACGGCTGGCGAACGAGGTAGTCTTTCAGGACCTACCGGTGACGGCGCGCGAGTACCTGCCGGACGAGCTGCCGGAAGGGGTACGCCGGCGCATCCCCAAGCCGGTGGCCAAGATACGCGTGGTTCACATCGGCGCTTTTGATGCCTGTGCCTGTGGCGGAACCCACGTCACCGCCACGGGGAGGATCGGGCTCATCAAGATAAATGAAATAACCCGGGCGCACGGCGGCACCCGGGTGATCTTCCGCTGCGGCTGGCGGGCCCTCGCGGACTACCGGGACAAAGAGACGGCACTCCTTGCCGCGGCCCAGGCGCTCAAGCGGCCGCCGGCGGAGGTGGCGACCGGCATAGAGGCGCTCGCGGCTCGGGCGGAAAAAGGCGAAAAAGAAGCTCAGGAGCTGCGGCGGGCCCTGCTTGATCTTGAAGCCAAGGCGCTGGCGCAGGAAGAGCCGGGCGGGATCCTGGTGCGCGCCCTGGCTGGAAGGGCGGTGGACGAGCTCCGGTACCTCGCCCGCGCTGCGGCCGCAGCCCGGGGGACGCCGGTGGTGCTCTTTGCGCGCGAACCCCGCTTTAGCGTCGTTATCGCGCGCGGCGCCGATCCAGGCTTTGATGCCCGCGCTGCCGCCACCCGGTTAGGGGCGGTGCTGGGCGTGCGGGGCGGTGGGTCGCCGGAGGTGGCCCAACTGGGCGGCCGCGCGGCGCTGCCGGGCGGCGATGCAGATGTGGCGGCGAAGATCCGGCAAGTGCTCGCGGCTCTTTAGCTGAAAAGCCGCCGGTGCTCTATCATCAGGCAGCGATCGGTTACTACGGTTAGGCCGGCGGTGCGGGCCAGGTTTTCAGCTTCCTGGTTGTGAATGCCGAGCTGCAGCCAGAGCACCGGGAACTTGCGGCGCAGGGCGGCCTGGACGATGGGGAGGATGGTTTCGCCGGGCCGGAAGACATCGACAATGTCCACGGGTTCCGGCACGTCGTCCAGCGAGGGGTAGGCCTTTTCAGCTAGCACGGAGTCGAGGGTGGGGTTTACCGGGATAATCCAGAAGCCGTGGGCCTTAAGATAGGCGGCCACCTGATAGCTGGCCTTGTGCTCGGCGGCCGAAAGCCCCACCACGGCGATGGTGCGGGCGCGGGCGATCAGGCTGCGCAGCTGTTCATCGCTGTACGGGTAGCCAGGCATAGGGTATGCACCTCCAGCATAAGTTTAGTCTGGCGAATATGGACAGGCTTATGCCTTCACAAGGGTGCGGAAAGAAGGATACGGAGAAGTTCTAGCGAATATAGTATATAGCATAAGCGAAACACATACAAGGAGCGAGAAGCCATGTTCCGGCGCAATCGCCTTGGCCTGGCACTGCTCACAGCCGGGGTCGTCCTCGTTGCTCTGGGCCTACTCCGGGGCGAAGCGGAAGCCGTGTTCGAGAAGGCGGCCAGCCTGTGCCTCGAGTGCATCGGGATCGGTTAGGAGGTGAAAGCGTGCGCCGTCGCCTCGTACAGGCTCTTTCCGCCCTCCTGGCCAACGCCAACCTGCCCGGGTTTATTGAGGGGCGGATCTACCAGGGCCGCCTAAAGTCGGTCTGCGCTCCCTTTCTCAACTGCTATTCCTGCCCGGGGGCGCTGGGTGCCTGCCCCGTGGGCTCTTTCCAGTCCCTGGCGGCCGGCTTCAGCCACACCGCTTCGCTTTATGTGCTGGGTTTCTTGACGGCCGTGGGGGCGGCCGGAGGCCGCTTCGTTTGCGGCTGGCTCTGCCCGTTTGGTTTCATTCAAGAGCTCCTGCACCGCCTGAGCCCACGCCGCTGGGCCTTACCGCGTGTCCTGGAATACCTCAAATGGCCGGTACTGCTTCTTACGGTGTTGCTGCCCTTCTATTGGCGGGATGCCGTGGGGCTGGCTGAACCATACTACTGCAAATACGTCTGCCCCGCCGGCACCCTGGAAGCCGGGCTACCGCTCGTCGGCCGGCGCACAGAGCTGGCCGCGTTGGTGGGGCCTTTGTTCTTTCTCAAAGTGGGTATCTTGGCGGTGCTGGTGGCAGCCGCTGTGTTCGTCTGGCGGCCCTTCTGCCGCACCCTCTGTCCTTTGGGCGCTTTTTACGGTCTCTTCAACCGGGTGAGCCTCTTCCGGCTCCAGGTGGACGGTGCCCGCTGCACTTCCTGCGGCGCCTGTGCCCGGCGTTGCCCGGCCGGGCTCAAGCCACACCGCGATTCCAACCCCTCTGCCTGCGTGCGCTGCCTGGAGTGCACCCAGGCCTGTCCAACCCAGGCCCTCACCTTTGGCAGCGGGGCAAAGGCCCCTGCCTTTACTCCAGCCGCGAAGGAGGCGTGAAATAATGCACTGGCGAGCCAAACTCATTTGCACCGGCGCTCTCGCCCTGCTTCTCGCCCTTGTTCTTGCCGGCTGCCGGGTACCCTGGAAACCGGGGGGGCAAGGTGCAGGTTTGCAGCCGCCGGAGGTGACCACACCCGCCCCCGCGCCGGTAGAGCAACCCGCGGCAGAGGCTCCGGTAAGCCCGCCCCAGCCGGCGGTGGGCGTGGAGGCCCTGGCCTTTAGGGGTGAGGAACTGACCACGGGAGATGAAATCTCTTTCCCCTCGGCGTCCGCCGGCCGGGTGGCGGTCCTCAGCTTCTTCTCCCCCGGCTGAAGCTTCTGCGTGCGCGAGGTGCTGCAGTTGCAGCCGGAACTTCCTAAACTGAAAGAGCAGGGACTGGACTTTTACATCATCGCTGCGGGTAGCGAACGGGACCTAAGGGCTTTCTTCGGCCGTACCAAGCTGGAGGCGACGGTTGTTTGGGATAAGAAGCTGGACATCTTCCGCACTTACGAGGTGGACGGCATCCCGGCCAGCTTCTTCGTCGACAGGAAGGGGAAAATCCGCGACCAGCGCCTGGGCTGGACTTCCAGTTCCCTCACAGAGTTTAAGAGCACCGTGAAGCTACTGAGCGAAGAGAAGTAGCAGCCTTACTTCTTCGAGAGCCGCGGCCCTTTGAGGAGGCGGGCGCGCACCAGGGCGTCCTCCCCAAAACGAGCGCGCAGCCGGTCCACGGTTTGGGCCAGGCGGGCGCGCTTCTCTGTCTCCGGGGCGGTAAAGAGGTCCAGTTGGGCGGGAGCTTCGGGCGGGACAAGGTTGCCCACGCTCAGGCCCACCAGGCGTACGGTGCGCCCCACAAAATGCCGGCGGAAAACCTCCCGGGCGCGGGCGTAGATGGCCTCCGTGAGCGCGGTTGCATCCGGGTAGGTGGCTGAGCGCGTGTGCAGCTTGAACTCCGGGGTTTTCACGCTGACGGTGACGGTGCGCCCGGCCAGGGCCCGGCGGCGCAGGCGGGTACCCACCTCTTCCGCCAGGGCGAGAAGGACGGTTTCAATCTCCTCCGGGTCGGCAGTGTCGTGGGGTAGGGTGATGGAGTTGCCCACGGACTTTACCCCTTCGCCCTCCGGCTGCACCCGGCTCCCGTCCCGGCCTTGGGCGAGTTCCGCCAGATACTCGCCGTAGACGCCAAAACGCGCCTTGAGGCTGGCACGCGGGTAGCGGGCCAGCTGGCCGATGGTGCGGATGCCCAGCTTTCTCAGGGCGGCCGCCGTCTGCGGGCCGACGCCAAAGAGCGCCTCTACTGGAAGCGGCCAGATGCGTGCCGGGACGTCGGCCATACTTATGAGCACCAGGCCGTCCGGCTTTTCCAGGTCGGAGGCCATCTTGGCCAGGATCTTGGTGGGCGCAATGCCGATGGAGCAGGTGAGGCCGAGTTCCGCCTTGATGCGGGCCTTGATTTCCCGGGCAACGGCCATGGGCGGGCCGAAAAGGCTTTCGCACCCGGCCACGTCCAGCCAGGCCTCGTCGATGGAGAACTGCTCTACCAGCGGGGTGTAAGAGGAAAGGATGGCCATCACGCGCCGGGAATAGGAGGAGTAGAGCTTAAAGTCAGGCCGGACCACCGTGGCCTGGGGGCAGAGGCGCAGCGCCTCGCCGGTGGGCATGGCGGTCTTTACGCCGAAGGGGCGCGCCTCGTAGGAGGCGGTAAGGATGATGCCGTGGCGCGCCTCGGGGTCGCCGCTCACGAGCAGCGGGCGGCCGCGCAGGCCGGGGTCGGCTGCCTGGTGGCAGGCGGCGAAAAAGGCGTTCATGTCCACGTGCAGGATGGTTTCAGCCACGGCTCCATCCTCCTTCCCCTTGTATAGTGTAACCTCTTGGGCTGAGGCGGCCCGGTTTTCCCGGTGCCTTCCGCCCTCTTCATTACCGTGGTATACTAGGGAAAACGAACGCCGGGCTTGCTTACCTTTATTTTACCTGACCGAAGAGCCCGGGTCGAGGGGAAAGAGGGGTTGGGCATGGAGGAAAGGCAGGCAGACATCTCGGGAAAGACGAAAGTGGTGGCTCTTATCGGCGATCCGGTGGAGCACTCGCGCTCCCCGCTCATGCAGAACGCAGCCTTCCGCGCCCTGGGACTGGACTGGGTGTACATAGCTCTGCCGGTGAAGGCGGCAAACGTGGGGGCGGCCGTTGCGGGCCTGCGCGCCCTGGGTTTCCAGGGCGCCAACGTCACCATGCCGCACAAGGCGGCTGTAATACCCTACCTGGATGAAGTGGCGCCCGGCGCACGCCGCATCGGCGCGGTGAACACCATTGTGCGGCAGGGCGACAGGCTGATCGGGGAGAACACGGACGGGCGGGGGTTCATCCGTGCCCTACGCCAAGAGGGACAGCTTGAGGTGCGCGGGCGCCGCGTCTTCCTGTTCGGCGCGGGAGGCGTGGCCCGCGCCCTGGCACTGGAGCTCGGGGCGGCGGGGGCGGCTTCCCTGGCCATCGCCAACCGCACCGTGGGACGGGCTGAGGAGCTGGCGGCCCACGTCACCCGGGCGACAGGGTGCGAAACGCTGGCCGTGCCCTGGGAACCGCAGGCGTGGGCACCGCTCCTTTCCGAAGCCGACGTTATCGTAAACGGCACCCGCGCCGGGATGCTGGGCGAGCCGGATTTTGCCGCCGACCTGCCCTGGCGGGAGCTCAAGCGCGCGGTGGTGGTGTGCGACGCCGTGTACGAGCCGCTTGCGACAAATCTCCTGCGTACGGCTGCCCGGCACGGCCTGCGCACCCTAGATGGGCTGGTGCTCCTACTGTACCAGGGCGTGCTCGCCTTCGAACTGTGGACGGGCAAACCCGCGCCGGTCGCCGTCATGGCCCGGGCGCTCCGGGCCGACGGCTAGAAAGGCTGGAACCTTTTCCGTCGAAAGGACAAGGGATAAGCAATCCTGCGAGAATGCGAGGCGCTGTTGCCGGTACCTTTTTCGTCACCAAGACAGTACTCAAGGATGAATCAGGATCTTCATGGCGTCCTTGGCCTCGCGGGCTACGCGCATGGCCTGTGGTGCTTCGCTTAAGGGAAGACGGTGGGAGATTACCGCCGCCACGTCCGGCGAGCTCGCCACCAGCCGGGCCGCGGCCTCGAAGGCTTGATCTGTATACACCCGCGTGCCGACAATCTCGAGTTCGTTGAAGTTCACTGCCAGGAGGTCCACCGGTGCCGGGTGCTTAAAGACGCCCACCACTACCACGCGGCCGCTTACGCGCACAATTTCGGTGGCCAGGGCAGCGGTGGCCGGAACGCCGGCGGCATCGAACACAACATCGGCTCCATCGCCGCCCGTGAGCGTCAGGACGGCATCTTTGGTGCCTGATCCGCCGTCTACCACAGTGAAGCCGTGTCGGGCGGCAAGGTTACGCCTAAGGTCGCTCGGCTCGGAGACAATCACCTGGGCGGCCCCGGCGGCCCGCGCGCTCACCGCCACCAGATACCCGATGGGCCCGCCGCCGAGGACTACCACCTGATCACCCACCTTGACCCCGCCGCGGTGGACGGCATGCACAGTGACAGCTGCAGGCTCCGTAAGGGCGGCGGTGTCGAGCGGCAGGTCGGGGGGCAGCTTGACGAGTTGGTTGATACCCACCTTGACGTATTCGGCAAAGCCGCCGTCGGCGTCGATGCCGCTCAGTCCCAGCTTCTTACAAACGTGGTGCCGGCCGCTGCGGCAAGGGAGGCAACGACCGCAGTAGAGGAGCGGATTCACGGTCACGTGGTCCCCCACCTTAAACCCGCGGTTGTCCTCACCGGAGAGCGCAGCGATCTCGCCGGCGAATTCGTGACTCATGATGAGGGGTGCCTTAGCCCGTGGATGCGTTCCGCTGTAAATCCACATGTCGCTCCCACAGATGCCGGCATACCCGACCTTGATCAAAGCCTCACCGGGGCCGATCTCCGGCACCGGGACGTCCTCTACGCGAATATCTTCTTTTCCCCAGTAACGCGCAGCGCGCATGTTTCTCCGCTCCTTTTCGCGCGTATCAGATGGCGTAGGACAGGTAACCGCCGTCCACGGGCAGCACTATGCCGGTGACGAATTCAGCGGCCGGGGAAGCCAGGAACACTACCGGCCCGACCAGGTCGGTGGGCTTCCCGTAGCGCCCGAGCGGGGTACGGTCGGTGATGGTTTTTTCTACTTCCGGTTGCCCCAGAAAGGCCTGATTGAGCGGCGTCTTGAACCAACCGGGGGCAACGGCGTTGACGCGAATCCCATGCTTGGCCCACTCGGCTGCCTGGACCTTGGTGAGCTGGGCCACACCGCCTTTGCTGGCACAATAGACGCCGGAACGGGTGATGCCCAGGAAAGACCCCATCGAGGCGAAGTTAATGATGGCGCCCCCGCCCTGGGCCTGCATCTTTGGGGCGACGGCGTTGCTGAAGACGAAGATGGCTTTGAGGTTGACGTTCATCACCTTGTCCCATTCGGCCTCGCTAAGCTCGAGCAGGGGTTTCTTGACCAAGGCCCCGGCCATGTTGACCAGGATGTCGATGTGCCCGAATTCGTCCATCACTTGGTCCACGAACTGTTCCACCTGTTCCCGGTCGGCGGCGTCCACGGAAACGGCTTTGGAGCGGCGCCCCAACTTCTCGATGGCCGCCGCCACCTCAGCGTTGCGCTCCCGGTTCCGGCTTACGGGGATAACGTCGGCGCCGGCAGCCGCCAGACCAGTGGAGACGGCGGTGCCCAAGCCACCGCTTCCGCCCACTACTAAAGCCACTTTGCCCGTGAGATCGAATTGGCTTACCGCCATACTGATGACCTCCTTAGAGTGCCGGCTGCAGAATACCTTGTTCTTTCAGCTCGCGCAGGTTTTGCTTCAGGTTTTCCTCTTCGCTGGCGCTGAGAGTTCTAAAGGGCGGGCGCACCCCGGCGAAGGGCAGGCCGCGCCAGGCGAGGGCGGCGCGGTACGGGGTGATGTAGGGGCCGGCTTTGAGGACGGTGCGGATGCGGTTGATATGGTACTGCAGGGTGCGCGCCTGCTCCAGGTCGCCTTTTTCCCAAGCGCGGTAAAGGGCCACGCAGGGTTCGGGGAAGACGTTGGCTACGGCGGAGACCACGCCGGCCGCGCCCATCACCAGGGCCGGGAGAATGAGAGTGTCTGTCCCCACGATGGTGGTGAAACCGGGACCGAGCGCGGCGATGTACTCCTCCAGGCGCGTTAGATCCTTGGAGCTGTCCTTGATGCCCACGATGTTCCGCGCGCGCTGCCGGAGGCGTGCCACGAAGCCAGGCTTCAGGTCGTTTTTGGCATTGCCCGGTATGTTGTAAAGGTAAAGCGGGAAACCCGGCACGGCCTCCGCCACCGCGCTGAAGTGGCTTTCCAGCGCGGCCTCGTCGTGGGGGAAGTAGTAGGGGCTGACCACGGCCGCGGCCCGGGCACCGGCGGCCTGCGCGTAGCGGGTGAGCTCGATGGTCTCAGCGGTGGTGATGGCGCCGGTATGGGCGATGACCGGGACGCGCCCGGCGGCCTGCTCCACCACTGTTTTAATAACCTGCTTGCGCTCGTCGAGCGTAAGCGCTGGGCCTTCCCCGTTGGTGCCGGTGGGAAAGAGGCCGTGCACGCCCCGGGCAATGAGAAAGTCGACGTACTCCCGCAGCGCAGGCAGGTTGACTTCGCCGCCTGTGCCGTACGGGGTGAGCATGGCCACGATGATACCGTGTAGCGGTGTCATACTAAGACCTCCTAGTCAGGTAATACTACAGGGTTCGGCGGCGGCGAGCCGGCCAGCACGGCCAGCACGTTCTTCGCCGCCCCGACCCCCATATTGCGGTTGGCTTCATACGAGTACGCGCCGATGTGCGGCGTAACCACCACGTTGGGGAGCGAAAAGAGGGGATTGTCGGATCCCGGTGGCTCTGCGGCGAAGGCGTCCAGTGCCGCCCCGGCGAGTTTGCCGCCGCTCAGGGCGCCGGCGAGGGCGGCCTCGTCGACGAGCTCGCCCCGCGCGGCGTTGATCAGGTAAGCCGTGGGCTTCATGAGGGCCAGCGTGCGGGCGTTGATGAGCTTTTCCGTCTCCGGCACCAGGGGCAGGTGCAGGGAGACGAAGTCGCTCGCCGCGAGCACCTCTTCCAGGGGTGCCCGCTCCACCCGGTACGCCCGGGCGAAAGCTTCGTCCCAGTGGATGTCGTAGGCCAGGATGCGCATGTCAAAGCCGCGCGCTCGCCGGGCCACGCCCTTGCCGATGGCTCCTAGACCCAGAATGCCGAGCGTCTTTTGGTAAAGCTCGGGGCCGACGAAGCGCTGCCACTTGCCGCCGCGTACGGCCTGGTCCGCCTGCGGGATGCGGCGCGTCACGGCCAGGAGCAGGCCGAAAGTGAGGTCGGCCACCGCCTCGCTGTTGGAGTTGGGAACATTGGTCACGGTGACGCCGTGCGCCCGCGCCGCGGCGAGGTCGATGTTATCAACGCCCACCCCGTGCTTGGCCACGACCTTAAGGTCACGCCCGGCGGCGAAGACCTCCGCCGTGACCGGGTCGACCCCTACGATCAGTGCGGCGCAACCCTGCACTTTTTCAGCGAGTTCCTCCGCTGTGAGCGGCCGGCCGGCCGGGTTCAGGACCACCTCATGCCCGGCCGCCTCAAGCAGCTGGCGCGGCTCGTTGCTGTAGCGGCCAAAGGAGAGGGCGCTGACAAAGATGCGTGCCATGAAATTGCCTCCTATGCTGAGTCATGCTGTTTGTTAAAGCCGGCGCACTGCACCCTGAGCGGCTTCACCCACATGGGCGGCATAGAGGGCGAGGCAACCACTAAGTTTCCGGCTGGGGGGAGTGAAGCTGGCGCTTCGCCGCGCCAACTCCTCCGCCGGCACAACCAGGTCCAGCCGCCGCTGGGGGATGTCAATGCTGATACGGTCACCCTCAGCCACCAGCGCCAGCGGCCCGCCGCCGGCTGCCTCTGGCGAGACATAACCGACGGCTAGGCCGCCGCTCGCCCCGGAGAAACGCCCGTCGGTGACGATGGCGGTGTGCGGCACCAGAGCGAGGACCTCGGTGAGCCGGTGGAGCTCCCGCATGCCGGGCCCGCCGCGCGGGCCTTCATAGCGCACCACCACCACATCGCCGCTCTGGATGCGACCCGCCTCGGCCGCGGCCAGGGCTTCCTCCTGGCTGTTAAACACCCGAGCCGGGCCGGAGAAAACCTGGTCGGCCGCTGCCACCGCTGAAGTCTTTACCACGGCGCCGCCCGGCGCCAACGTCCCGCTGAGCACGGCGATGCCGCCGCTGGGGGCCAGGGGGTCGTCCAGAGAATGGATAAGGGCCGGGTTCTTGACCTTTCTCCCGGCCACGTTTTCCGCCAGGGACTTTCCGGTTACGGTGGAAGCGTTACCCGTAAGGAGCGGAAGAAGCACATGGAGGAGCGCGGGCAGCCCGCCGGCGCGGTGAATGTCGGCCACTGTGTGCTCAGCGTCGTTCGGCGTTACCGCCACCAGGAAGGGGGTGCGCTCGCTCACCGCCTCAAAGTCGGTGAGTGTAAGTTTCACCCCGGCCTCGGCCGCAATGGCCGGGAGGTGCAGCACGCTGTTGAGCGAGGCTCCCGTAGCTGAGAGCACCGTAAGGGCATTGAGGAAGGCCGGGCGGGTCAGAATGTCGCGCGGGCGTATCCCCGCCGCCACCAAGCGCACCACCTGTTCGCCGCTTTGGCGCGCCAGGTCATAGGCGGCGGCGCTGGCGGCGGGGGTGAGGGCCATGTCCGGGAGGGTAAAGCCCAGGGCTTCGGCGAGCATCATCATGGTGTTGGCCGTCCCCAGGAAGGGGCAAGCCCCGGGGCCGGGGTAGTACTCGCGCGTCCTGGCCACCAGAGCCTCTTCGTCCAGCTCGCCGCGCAAGAAGGCCTGGCGGGCAGCCTTCGATTCACGCGGCGTGATGCACGGCACCATGGGCCCACCGGGGACGAGGAGGGAAGGGGTATTCAGGCGGGCCGCCGCCATGAGCATGGCAGGGACGATCTTGTCGCAGGAGGCGATGAACACCAACCCGTCAAAGATACCATGTGCCCGCACCATGAGTTCGATGGAATCGGCGATGAGCTCCCGGCTGGGCAGCGAATAGCGCATGCCGGCGTGGCCCTGGGCGATGCCGTCGCACACGGCGATGGTGTTGAACTCCAGAGGGTAGGCGCCGGCGGCCAGAATCCCCTTTTTAACCCAGGCGGCTACCTCGCGGAGGTGCACGTGCCCGGGAACGATCTCGTTCCAGGAGTTGACTACTCCGATGAGGGGCCGGTCCAGGTCGCGGATGTCGATGCCGGTGGACACCAAGTGCCCCTTACAGATGGCACGCTGGAAAGGGGGCAGCGTAGCGTTTAAGGTGTTCAATGGCAGGCACTCTCCTTGTTCTCCCGCTCGCGGAAGCGGGCCAGGGCGGCGAATTCGTCCTGGAGCTTGAAGTAGATGCTGGTGTAAAGGGCGTAAAGCTCCTGGTAGAGGGTGTGGTTTTCCGGATCCGGCTCATAAGCGGCGTTGATGCTGACAAGCTGCGCCGCTGCCTTGAGGTCCGGCAGGGCACCGACGGCGATGAGCGCCAGGAGGGCGGCTCCCAGGGCCGAGCCCTCGGATACGGTGGGGACGTACACCCTCCTCCCAAACACATCGGCCATGATCTTAAGCCACAGGGCCGAGCGGGCGAAGCCGCCCGAGGCGCGCACCTCGCGCGCCGGGCCGGCCAGCTCCTCGAGCGCCTGGAAAATGCTGTACATGCGGTAGGTGATGCCTTCCATGGTGGCACGGGCCAGGTGGGCGGCCGTGTGTTCCAGGCCCAACCCGAAGACGATGCCGCGCGCATCGGCATTCCAGTAAGGGCTGCGTTCGCCGCTGTGGAAGGGGAGGAAGATGATGCCGGCTGAACCGGGCGGCACCCGGGCAGCGGCCGTGTTCAGGGCATCGTAGGAACGCAAGGCGTCGGGAACAAAGCCATCGCGCAGCCAGCGATAGACGATGCCGCCGTTGTTGATGGCCCCGCCCAGGAGCCAGCAGTCTTCGGTAAGGTGGTAACACCAGGTCCGGCCTTTGGGGTCTACCCGGGGCACGGGCGAGGCCAGGCGGACGGCGCCGCTGGTTCCGATCATGGCGGTAAGAATGCCGGGTGTGACGCCTCCTGTCCCCAAGCTGGAGAGGGCGCCGTCACCGGCGCCGATCACCCAGGGTACGCCGGGAGGAAGTCCGGTAGCCGCGGCCCACTCCGGCGAGAGTTCGCCCAGGACGGTCTTTGTGGGAACAAGTTTCGACAGCCGTTCCGGCCCGATGCCCAGGGCGGTCAAGACGTCGTCGTCGTATGTCAGCTTCTCTTCATTGAGCAGCCCGCTTCCGGAGACAACGGAGTAGTCCACCCACGGCAGGCCAAAGAGGCGGGTGATGATATACTCCTTGAGCGAAACGAAGCGGGCCGTCCGGGCGAAAAGTTCGGGCTCGTTGGCGTGCCACCAGGCGATTTTCCCCGGGAGATACATGGGGTGAAGGGGACAGCCCGTGCGCGCGTACCACGCCCGGGCGGCAGGATCCTTTTTCCACGCGTTAACGATCTGGGTGCTGCGACTGTCGGCCCAAGGCAGGCAATTGGCCAGGGGCCGGCCGTCTTTTCCGAGGGGCAAGACGCTATGGAACACGGAGCTTAAGCCCACCGCCAGCGGCCGGTAGCCGTGCTCAGCTAAACGTGCGGTTAAATCCTTAAGGGCTTTAATGACGGCCGCCAGGACCACCTCCGGGTCCTGCTCCGCCCACCCCAGCCGTGGATAGGAAAGCGGGTACTCCTCGGCTTGACTGAAGAGCAGGCGGCCGCCCAGGTCAAAGGCGGCGGCACGGCTGCTGCCCGTACCGATGTCGATGCCGATGGCGCATTCGCGTTGGGACACAGGTCTTCCCCCTTAGTAGCGCTTAAGCGCGATACCCTGGCGAATCTTATCGATGGCGGTCAGGCTCTCTTCCTGGCGCTGGAGCGAAATTCCCACCACCAGGAGGTCGATGAGGCAGAGCTGGGCGATGCGCGCCGCCGTGGCCTCGCTACGGAAGGTGGTCTCCCGTGCCGAGACCACCAGGCTTATATCGGCAACCTTGGTGATGGGCGACTTCATGTAGCTGGTGATGCAAATGGTGGTGGCGCCCACCGCCTTAGCTGCTTTGAGCGATTCAATGGTGTCCTTGGTGCTGCCGCTGTGCGAGATCCCGACGGCAACATCCTCGGGTGTGAGAAGGCTCGCCGAGATGATGGCCATGTGCGGGTCGTTGTACGCGGCCGAAACCAGGCCCGTCTTAAAGAACTTGTGATGGGCGTCCAGGGCGACAAAGCCGGAGGAGCCCGAGCCGTAAAAGTCGATCTTACGGGCGCGCAGCATGGCCTTGAGCGCTCTATCCACCTCATGGAGAGGAAGGATTTTCAGGGTATCCGCCAGGCTCTGCCGGGCGCTCTCAAAGACCTTGTGCGCAACGATAGGAAGGTCGTCGTCTGCCGAGACCTCTTCGTGGATGCTCTTTAATGGCTCCACCAAGTCGCGCGCCAGCGCAATCTTAAGGTCCTGAAAGCCGTTGTAGCCGAGTTTCTTGCTCAGGCGGACAATGGTAGCCTCCGCCACGCCGCACTGGTCGGCCAGCTCGGTGATGGTCATGTGGATTATTTCCTGGGGATTGTCGAGCATCCAGGCCGCCGCCCGCGCCTCCGCCTGCTTGAGGGAGGGAAAAACGCTGCGCAGGCGGACCAGGGTACCGCCGCTGCTGGCGTGCTCAGAATACTTCAGGTCAAGCATTTGGCTCCACCTTCTTCCTAAGAAACCCTGCGAATTTACCTTTTGCCTCCGTTAGGAGAACAGGGCGGGGATAAAGAGAATGGTCTTCGGGAAGTACGTGATAAGAAAGAGGACCAGTATTAGAACCACTACAAACGGCATTACGCGGCGCGAAAGCTGGATGATACTCAAGTTGCTGAGGCCGCACCCCACGTAAAGGACCGTACCCACCGGTGGAGTTAGGAGGCCGATGCACAGGTTGAACACCATGACCACGCCGAAGTAGAGCGGGTCAAGGCCGAGGCTCTTGACAAGAGGAATCAAAATCGGGGCCAGGATCAGCATAGCCGGGGTGAGATCCATGACAGCTCCCACCAAGAGCAGGAAGATGTTGATGATGAACATCACGACCAGGGGATCCCTCGAGATGGAGGTGATCAGCTCACCGATGCTCTGGGGGATTCGCCCGACGGTGATCATAAAGGCGGCGGCGCTGGCGGTGGCACAAACGAACACCACCACGGCCGTGTTGATGGCGGAGTTGGCCAGAATGTCCGGCAGGTCTTTAAGTTTTAGCTCACGGTAAACGAATACCGTGACGAAAAAGGCATAGGCTACGGCCACTACGGCAGCTTCTGTCGGCGTAAAGATGCCTAGGAGAATTCCGCCCAGGATGATGAAGGGCATTACCAAGGCCCAACTGGCCGAAAGAGTGCTGCGCAGGAGCTGCCTAAAGCTGGGGCGTTTCTTCACGGGATAATTGCTACCGCGTGCGTGAAAGAACCAAAAGGCCATCAAGGCCAATCCCATGATAACGCCGGGGACAATCCCGCCTAAGAATAATTTAATGATCGACACACCGCCGATGACACCGTAAAGGATCATGGGCATGCTGGGCGGGATGATGGGCCCTGTACAGCCGGCGGCACAAATAAGCGCGGCGCTACGGTCTTCGGCATAACCTTCCTCTTTCATCACGGGGTAAAGGATGGAACCTACGGCGGCGGTATCGGCCACGGCTGTACCGGACACGCCGGCAAAAATCATGCTGGCTACCACAGTCACATAACCTAAGCCACCGCGCACGTGCCCGACCAGGTCGTTAGCGAACTGGACAATACGGCGGGACATCCCGCCGGCGTTCATTAGTTCGCCGGCCAGCATAAAGAACGGAATGGCCATCAAGGTGTAATTGTTGGCGCCGGCCAGCATGTGCTGGACCAAAATCTCAGGCTGTACCATACCTTTGAAATACATGAGCGCAATGGCACTCATGGCCAATGAAAAGGCCACAGGTACGCCGACAAGAAGCAGACCAAAAAGACTTCCGAGAAAAACTGCTAGCATCCCATCACCCCGCTGATTACTTGTGCGCGAAAAGATCCAGGGTCTGTTTGACGAGGACGATAATCATCAAAAGGGCGCTGAAAGGAAGAACGGCATTGATGTACCCGTATGGTATGTGGGTGGCCGGTGCGGGCCAGGGTACTGTGGTAAGGTAGTACTTGTAGCCGCCGTAGACCACGAACCACAGAGTTACTGCTGTTACGAGATTGGCCAATAAAAGCACGTAGCGGCGGGCACCCACCGGCAAAGCATTGATCAAGATGTCGAGGCCCAGGTGCCGGCTGCGCAGAAGCGCCAGGACTGCACCCAGGAAGACAAGCCAAACAAAAGCAAAAAGGGCGATCTCCTCAGACCACGCAAACGCCCGTTGAAAAACGTAACGCGCTACCACATTACCAAAAACGATGATGGACATGCCTGCCAAAAGTGTCCCGCAGAACAGCTCAAGGAAACGGTTAATGGCAGCCAGGATGCGGGTCATACCTTCTGTCCTCCTCGACAGGGTGCTTGAATGGGAGGGAAGTGCAGGCGACCAGACACTTCCCTCCCTGCCTGACTATCTCCTACTGTGTGTTGCGGATGCGCTCAATGATATCTTTGAACTCCGGCCATTTCTGGTACCACTTGTCGTAGGCCGTCTGAACAGCTTCCTGGAAGGGTTTCAGATCGGGGTAGGTGATTTCCAGACCCTTTTGCTTGAGGGTTTCAATGGACTGCGGCTCGAACTTCTTCATGAGATCAACTTCGTAGGCAGCGGTTTCTTGAGCCACCTCTTCGAAGATTTTTTGTTGTTCGGGACTGAGACTCTGGTAGAATTTCTCGCTGATGATGAACATATTGGGACCGATGATGTGATTCGTAATTGCCACGTACTTTTGGACTTCATACCAACCGCTGGTGAGCAGGGTGGGCGCTGGGTTTTCTTGACCATCGACGATCTTCTGCTGTAAAGCCGTAAAAAGCTCCGTCATTGGCATGGTAACTGTGTTGAATCCCAGGGCTCCCAAGCCCTCAACGAACGTACTGTTCGTCGGTACCCGCAGTTTGATGTCCTTTGTGTCGTTAATGGAGTTAATCGGATGTTTGGAGTTAGAGACAACGCGCATGCCGTTCACGTTCCATGCCAGCGGGCGATCACCGGCCTCGATCAGGCCCTCCGTCAACTCTTTGCCGATCGGTCCGTTGAGGACCTTCATGGCGTGGTCGTAATCACGGAACAGATAGGGCATCTCAGGGATCTTAAGCTTGGGAAACTGATCGGCCTGAAGCAGGCCTACGATCGCCATCTCGATGGTTCCCATGCGGACGCCGTCGATGACTTCTTTTTCGGAGCCAAGTTGGTTGTTGTCGTAAATCTCGACTTTAAATGCCCCGTTTGTTTTCTCTTCCAGGAGTGGTTTGAACTTTTCGCGCAAAGCTACGTTTTGTGGGTGCTCCGGTGGGAAATAGTTGGCGATTTTTACAACCTTGGCTTGCGCGGCAGGTTCGGGAGAAGCATCGCCGCTACCCTGTTGGCTTTTCGGCGCCCCGCAGCCGGCGAGACTCACGACCAGCACAATTAGTGCCAGAAGTGCGACAACCTTCTTAAACATGAAATACCCTCCTCCATTTTTTCTCGTGGATCTCTTATGTCCCCATACCCGGGCCTTTTTTAGTTCCCCCCTTCCTGGGACTGAAGGTGGAAAAGCATTTTAAGATAATATTACACGTCCATTGCAATAATCCTGCTTGAGGTTAAAATAATTTTTGTTTTTGCCATCGGTGTTTCCTCCATGGAAGGGCAGAGGAAGGGCAGAAAATGCCGAAACGACAGGGATAAAGACAAAAAGCAAGAAAATAGCTTTCGGAATAGAGGAAAACAAACTTTCACGGAGAAACAATATACTAGGAGAATATTACCGTAATGTTAAGGGGGATAGCAAATGGAGCTCCGTTTTCTTTACCCGGACATAGAAGCAGTGAACATTCCTGCCGGCAATCTACTCGGGGTGTTCGAACCTAAGGAAGCGCCTGTGGGCGGCAATGAAGGTGAAATCATCCGCCAGGGGCTGGCGGCCCCCTTCGGCACGCCCAGGCTCAAGGAGATGGCCCGACCAGGGCAGAAAATTCTCATTATCGGGGACGATAACACGCGGTTAACGCCGGTGGAGAAGATTCTTCCGTTTGTGGAGGAAGAATTGGCAGCAGCCGGAGTAAAAACAGACGACATCACCCTGATGATCGGGTACGGGACGCATCGCTCGATGACGACCGAGGAAAAGCAAAGAAAATACGGCCGGTACACAGGTGGGCCGTATCGTTTGTTGGAGCACGATTTTCGCCGTACAGAAGATCTCGTTCACTTGGGCAAAACCGAACGCGGTACCGAGGTTTGGGTCAATAAGGCCGTTATCGAAGCGGATCTCGTGATAGGGCTCGGGCACATAGTACCGCACCGGGTGGCGGGGTTCAGCGGCGGCGCAAAGATCATTCAGCCTGCCGTCTGTGGTGAAATAACCACTGGCCAGACACACTGGCTGAGCGCGCGATTCCCGGGCAAAGAAATCATGGGGAAAGCAGACAACCCGGTGCGCCTGGAAATGGAGGCCGTGGCCCGCCAAGCCGGCCTGAGTTTCATCATCAACGCCGTGCAGGACCGCAGCGGGCGCATCGTAAGGGTGGTGGCTGGCGATCCTGTAGTCGCCCACCGGGTGGGTACCCAGATAGCGCTGGATGTATTTGGGGTGGGGATTCCTCGCCTGGGAGACATAGTAATCACCGATACTTACCCGGCCGACATCGAGATGTGGCAGGCGGCCAAAGGGATGTACATGGCAGACCTGGCGGTAAGGGATGGTGGGGTAGTGATTTTGGTAACACCCTGCCCTGAGGGCGTGGCGGCGCAGCATCCTGAGGTAGAGCGTTACGGGTACCGAACGTACGCCGAAACAGAGAAACTGGTGGCTACCGGGGAGATAAAGGACCTCAGTGCGGCGGCGCATCTGGTGCATGTGGGTGAGGTAATCCACAAATGTGCCCGCTGTTACCTGGTTTCCCCGGGGATTGACGCTGAGACGGCCCGCCGCCTCGGCTTCACCTGGATGCCTTCGGCGCAGAGGGCGTTAGATGAGGCCTTTGGACTCCTAGAAAAAAATGCGGCCGTACTGGCTTTCCGGCATGCGGGCGAAATCCTGCCGGTGGTGGGCAACTAGGTATAAAGTGGGGGAGAGGAAAGGTGTACAAAAGTCAAAAGCTCGCCCGGGTGGCGCCGGAGATCGGGGCGCTGCGGCTGGGAATGGGGTGGAGCCCGGAGGATCTGGAGAAGCCGCAGGTGCTCGTTGAAAGCACGGCCGGGACCAGCCACCCGGGAAGCGTTCATCTGGGTTCGCTCGCGCAGGCGGCCGGCGAGGGCGTACGCGGCAGCGGCGGCCAGCCTTCGTTTTTCACGGTAACTGACATCTGCGACGGGATTGCCCAGGGGCACGACGGGATGAACTACTCCCTGGCCTCGCGCGAGTTCATCTGTAACCTGATCGAGATCCACGCCCGCAGCACGCCCTTTGACGGTCTGGTGCTGGTGTCTTCCTGCGACAAGGCTGTCCCGGCTCACCTCATGGCAGCGGCGCGCCTGGGACTGCCTGCGGTGCACGTTCCCGGCGGTACCATGCCTGCCGGGCCGGATTTCCTAACGCTGGAGCAGATCGGGACCTACAACGTGAAACTGGAGCAGGGAGAGATCTCGCCCGAAGCGTTTCGCCGCTATGAACTGAACGCCTGCCCCTCCTGTGGGGCCTGCCAGTTCATGGGCACGGCCTGCACCATGCAGGTTATGGCCGAGGCCCTGGGGCTTGCTTTGCCGGGGAGCGCGCTTCTCCCTGCGGCGCAGAATGCCATCCTGAGAAGTGCCCGGGCGGCGGGGCAGGCGGTGGCCTGTCTGATCGACGCAGGCATCACGGCCAAAGACATCCTCACGCCTGCCGCCTTCCGCAACGCCATCCGGGTACACGCCGCCATCGCGGGCTCCACCAACGTGCTCCTGCACCTGCCGGCCGTCGCCCACGAGCTGGGCATTGCGCTGGAGCCTCGCCTCTTCGATGAAATCAACCGCCAGGTACCATGGCTGGTGGATACGAAGCCGGGCGGTCGCTACCCCACAGAGCTCATGCGTTACGCCGGCGGGGTTCCGGCGGTGATGCGGGAGATAAAGGATCTCCTCGAGCTCGACGCCCTCACCGTAACCGGAAAGACCGTGGGGGAGAACCTGGAGGAGCTGGAGGCGCGCGGCTACTTCGCGCTGGGGGAGCTCGAGCTTAAGCGCTTCGGCCTGCACAAGGAGGACGTCATCCGGCCGCGTTCGCACCCGCTGCGCCCGGAGGGCGGCATCGCCGTGCTGAGCGGGAACCTGGCCCCGCTCGGGGCGGTGGTGAAGCCGGCGGCCATCGTTCCCCGGATGCTCTGCCACACCGGCCCCGCTGTCCCCTTCAACTCCGAAGAGGAGGCCTACCGGGCCATCGTCGAGAAGCGCATTCGGCCCGGCTCCGTCATCGTGATCCGCTACGAAGGCCCGCGCGGCTCCGGTATGCCCGAGATGTTCTACACCACCGAGGCCTTGGCGGCTGATCCCGAGCTGGTGGCCTCTACGGCCATTGTCACCGATGGCCGCTTCTCCGGCGCCACGCGCGGCCCGGCGGTCGGCCACGTTTCGCCCGAGGCGATAAGCGGCGGGCCCCTCGCCCTGATAGAAGCGGGCGACCTCATCCGCATCGATATTCCAGGTCGGCGCCTCGACCTGGTGGGTGTAGCCGGGGCGGAAAAAAGCCCGGAGGAAATGGAGCGCATCCTGGCGGAGCGGCGGGCGACCTGGCAGCCGCCGGCGCTTCCCGAGAAGAAAGGCGTGCTCAAGATCTACTGCCGCTCAGCCGCCTCGGCCATGCAGGGCGGCTACCTGGAGTGACGAAAAGCCCCGCAGCGGTAAGCTGCTGCGGGGTTCTTTTTCGCCTATTGCCCTATCTCACCTGGCGGTCTGCCCGGCCGCGACTCCCCGGTTGCTGCGTCACCACGCGCTTTTCCGCTTGTGGGGAACCAAAGCCGAAGAGCTCCGAGACGGTGACAAACTCGTATCCTTTGCTGCGCAATTGGTCGATGATGGCGGGCAGGGCCTGGTAGGTTTGCGGCTTGCCTTCGTGCAGCAGGATGACGGCACCCGGCCGCACGTGGCTTACCACGCTGCTTACGATGTGCTGTGCACTCGTGGCTTCCCAGTCACGGGGATCGACGTTCCACAGGACGATGGTTTGTCCCAGTTCCTCGGCCGTTTCAAGGACGGTGCTGTTGGTTGCCCCGTACGGGGGGCGGAAGTAGTAGACAGGGCGTTTGGTGATTTGGTAGATGGAGGTACCTGCGTCCCAGAACTCTTCCTGTACCTGAGGCTTTTCCAACCAGGTGAGTTTGCGGTGGGAGTACGAGTGCGCACCAATCTCGTGCCCGTCGGCGGCCGCCTTTTTCACCAACTGCGCCTCCTTGGCGGCGTTCCGCCCGACAAAGAAGAACGTAGCCGGAACATGCTTTTCGCGGAGCACCGCCAGGTACTTTTCCGTCCACTCGGGAGCCGGGCCGTCATCAAACGTGAGGGCGATGCGTTTACCTGCCTGCGGGTTTCCGCCCAGCCGCTCGGCGCTGTACTGCTTGTTTGGAAAAGCCGCCTGGCGGAGCGCAGCCTTGGCGGCTTCCGGTGCCGGTGGCGGCCCGGCTTCGGCGGGGGCAGCCGGCGGGGGAGCAAGGTCGGCAACGGGGGTGGTGCTCCCCGGGTTCTCCTGGTACACGGCGGCGGGCACGGTCGGCTGCGGTGGTGCTTCCGGTGCTGTACCTTTTACACCTTGGTCTTTCGGCTGCTCCGGCTCTTCCTGCGCCGGTTGGTCGGTGGCGGCGGCCACGCGCATGGCCGGGCCTGCCACCAACCTGCTCTCCACGAGAGCGGCAGCCAGGGTCCAGGAGGCGAAGAGAAAAAGCACGGTCAACACACCCACGGCAAAAAGTCCTTTACGTCCCTTGAACAAATTTGGCACCACGGCTGTCCTCTCCCATTTCGAGCCGGTTGGAAGTCTTTCGTTCTTTTACCTCATGATACCACTTTTCGTCGCTGCGAAGGTTACAAAAAAGCAAAAGTTTGTCCTGGAAGTTCCCGCCGGTTAAGAGCCCGGGGGTTTTTCTTGTCTGCGGCGGCCGGGTATGATGCGACCCTTGCGGGGAGGTGAAATCAAGCTGGTCTTTTCCCGGCTGGGGCGGTTGTGGTATGATAGGGCTGTATCACCGCCGGGCGGAGCCCGGGCGCCGGGGGGAGAGCCGTGCCTGACATCCATGCTGTGCTGTTTGATCTGGATGGTACCCTTATCGATACCAACCGGCTCGTGATCGAGTCGTTCCAGTATACGCTGAGGCTGCATCTCGGGCGCGAGGTTCCGGCTGCCGAAATCGTGCCAACCTTTGGCATGCCGCTCATCGAGGGCCTACGCCACTTCTCAGCGGAGAAGGCGGAGGAGATGCTTGCCACCTACCGCAGCTACAACGAATCCCGGCACGACGCCACTACCACCCTTATCCCGGGTGCCAAGGAAACGCTCGCGGCTTTGAAAGAAGCGGGGCTTTCCCTGGCGCTGGTCACCTCTAAACGGCGCGGGCTGGCCCTCAGGGGGCTCAAGCTTTTTGGCCTGGATGCGTACATGGACGCCGTCATCACGCCCGAAGACACAGTGCGGCACAAGCCGGAGCCGGAACCGGTGCTGAAAGCATTGGAGCTGCTCGGTGCGCGCCCGCACGGCGCGCTCATGGTGGGTGACAGCCCCATGGACCTGGCGTGTGCGCGGGCGGCTGGCAGCCGTACGGCCGCGGCGCTCTGGAGCGCCCTGCCGCGCGAACTGCTCCTGGCAGAAAAGCCGGACTTCCTGCTGGACGAGCTGTTGGATCTTCTAGACATCTGCTTACCGCACGGCCGGCGGGGCCGGGCCGGGGCAGAGACGGCCTGAGAATGAATGGGCAGAGGGTGTTTAAAAAGCACCCTCTTTTTTGTTTTCCAGCCTCCGCTGAAGCCACGGGGCGTGTCAAGGCCCGCCGCGGAGTCTGGTGCACTTCCCGGCTGCCGCGAGGGAGAGTTCTATGCCCGCTGAAAAGGCCATAGGATGAAGGGAGGGGGGAGGTGCATGAAGGTACTGTATTTTCCCTGGCCGCGCGTCATTATCGGCGCGGTGATCATAAGTTTAGGACTTGGCCTAGGTGTGGCCGAATCGATAACCCGGCTCCTTCCTGTTCTAGCCCCCGCCGACCGCCTGGTCCCCATTTACTCGGTGGAGACCCCGGCCAAAAAGGTGGCCATCTCCTTTGACGCCGCCTGGGGGGCGGACAAGACGGAGGAACTACTGCGCATCCTGGAAAAGTACAAGGTCAAAACGACCTTCTTTTTGGTGGACTTTTGGATGGAGAAATATCCGGAGATGACGAAGAAAATTGCCGCCGCCGGCCACGAAATCGGCAACCACTCGGCCACCCACCCGCACATGGCGGCGTTAAGCCAGGCTCAGATCCGTGAAGAGCTTACGGCCACCAACAAGCGCATCAAAGACCTCACCGGGCAGGACCCGCTGCTCTTTCGCCCGCCCTTTGGCGAGTACAACAATACCCTCATTCGCACTGTAGAGGACCTGGGGATGTTTACCATTCAGTGGGATGTGGACTCACTCGACTGGCAGGACCTTTCTGCCGCCGAGATCGCCGGACGCGTGCTGGAGCAGGTGAAACCAGGATCCATCGTCCTTTTCCACAACAACGCCGTGCATACCCCCGAAGCTCTTCCCGGCATCATTGCAAAACTGCAGGCCGATGGTTACCAGATTGTCCCCGTCTCGCAACTCATTTACAAAGATCATTACTATATTGAAAGCCACAGCGGGCGTCAGTGCCCGAAACCGGGGCCGCGGCCCGCTGCCGGCGGCGGGGCAGGTGAGGTGCGGCCTGAGTGAGTGCCCGGTCTGGCAGAAGCCAGCAGGGACACCAGCTGTTCACTGGAATGGTGGAAGGAGGTTCCGGAAAAACTAACTTTGCCGCTACTTTAGTCTTAAGGAGTGAGGCTAATGAGTAGGCGAGGTCGCGGGGTCATGTCCGAACGACTCAAGTACGAGTTAGCCGAAGAGCTCGGGGTGGCCGATGCGGTCCGTGACGGCTACTGGGGCGAGGTGTCATCGCGCAACTGCGGCAACCTGGTCCGGCTGGCGATCGAGCGGGCCGAAAGGGCACTGGCGGATAACAAGTAGTGGCTGCGGGAGGTACGCTGTACCTCCCTAAGTTATTGGCTGTCGGCGTTGGGCGCTTGGCGTTAGGAGAGATGAGGCTGTCGGCGTTGGGCGCTTGGCTTCTGGGCGCGCTTTTTGCCTAAGCCTGGAAGGAAAAAAGTGGGCATTGTCGAAATGCTTCTCAGGAGGTGAACTGTATGGCTGTCTGGCAGTGCAGTAAGTGCGGCTTTGAGAAAGAGGGGCGCTGCAAACCCCAGAAGTGCCCGGAATGCGGCGAAAAGGGTACGTTTACGAAAAAAGAAGGAGGGGGTAAGAAGGCGTGACCAAAAGCCTGGCTGAACTCTTAGCGAGGGCCAGGGAGTACGGTCCGCTGCGCTTGGCGGTGGCGGCAGCGGAGGACGATGAGGTCCTTTTGGCGGTCAAGGCAGCACGGGAGCAAGGGATCGCCACCCCGCTTCTTGTCGGTCAGGAAGATAAGATCCGTGTCCGGGCGCAAGAGGTGGGCTTTGACCTGAGCGGTGTTGCGGTATACAACGAGCCCGGGGTAGCCGGCTGCGCCCGCCGAGCGGTGGAGCTGGTGAGCTCCGGACAGGCCGACCTGGTGATGAAGGGGCTCATGTCCACCGCTGACATCCTGCGCGCGGTGTTAGATAAAGAAGTGGGCCTCAGAACGGGCCGTATTCTCAGCCACGTGATGATTTACGAACTGCCTGGCTACGACCACCTCTTTTTCCTCACTGACGGCGGCATGAACCCGGCGCCGGACCTGAAGCAGAAGGCCGACATCGTGGCCAATGCCGTGGAAACGGCCCACGCCCTCGGCATTGTCCGGCCTAAGGTGGCGGCCTTGGCGGCCGTTGAGGTGGTCAACCCGGACATGCCGGCCACCCTGGATGCGGCAGCCCTGGCGCAGATGGGTGCGCGCGGGCAGATCAAGGACTGCCTTATCGACGGCCCGCTCGCCCTGGACAACGCCATCAGCACCGAGGCGGCGGCCCACAAGGGTATCAAGAGCCCGGTGGCCGGGCAGGCCGACATTCTCCTGGTTCCCGATATTGAAGCCGGGAACCTTTTAGGCAAGGCCATGACCTACTTCGGCCACGGCAAGTCGGCGGGCATCATCGTCGGTGCCAGGACGCCGGTAGTGCTGGTGTCGCGGGCCGATCCGCATGAAACAAAACTCCTTTCCATCGCCCTGGGTGTGGTGGCCACGAAAAAGAAGTAGGCTATAATTAGGAAGCAGGGGAGGAACCCTCCCCTGTTTTCTTATTCACAAAGAGGAATCGGGTCGCAATTGGCGAAATCTATGGTGGAGGATGGTAGGACGGTAGTTAGCAGAGCCGAAAATCTGCGAAAGGGGGAAGTAGCGTGAAGAAGCTCCTTTCGGGGGACGAGGCCATCGCCCGCGGCGCCTATGAATATGGGGCCACGTTCGCGACGGCCTACCCGGGGACTCCAAGTACGGAGATTCTAGAGAACCTCATCCCGTACAAAGAGATCTATGCCGAGTGGTCCCCCAACGAGAAGGTGGCCTTGGAAGTTGCCCTGGGCGCTTCCCTGGCCGGTGCCCGCACCATTGTGTCCATGAAACACGTGGGGCTTAACGTGGCAGCCGATCCCCTCTTTACTGCCGCCTACACCGGAGTTAACGGAGGCCTGGTGGTCGTCTCGGCCGATGAACCGAGCCTCCACAGCTCCCAGAACGAGCAGGACAACCGTAACATCGCACCCTTCGCCAAGATCCCCATGCTCGAGCCCAGCGACAGCCAGGAAGCCAAGGACCTGGTGGGCGAGGCCTTCCGGATCAGCGAAGAGTTCGACACCCCGGTGCTTCTCAGGATCACCACCCGCATCGCCCATGCCAAGGGGCTCGTCGAGTGCCACGAGCGCCAGGAGGTCCCGCTCAAGGAGTACAAAAAAGATGCGGCCAAGTACTGCATGGTCCCGGCCAACGCCATGAAGCGGCGGGTTTTTGTGGAAGAACGGACGCGCCGCCTGGCCGAGTTCGGCGAGACCTTCCCGTGGAGCCGCATCGAGTGGGGCGATAAGGCGGTCGGCATCATTACCAGCGGCATCAGCTACCAGTATGCCAAAGAGGTTTTTGGGGACAAAGCCTCCTACCTCAAGCTCACCCTCACCTGGCCGCTACCGGAAAAACTCATCCGCGAGTTTGCGGCCGGCGTCGAGAAGCTCTATGTCATCGAAGAACTCGACCCCTTCCTCGAGACTCACATCAAGGCCCTGGGCATCCCTGTGGTGGGCAAAGACATTGTGCCCAATATGTATGAGCTTTCCGCGGACATCCTGCGTCAGAAGTTCTTCGGCGGCGCGCCGGCACCTAACCCGGTGGCCGGCGTCAACGTGCCGCCCCGGCCACCTGTCCTCTGCGCCGGGTGCCCGCACCGGCCTGTCTTCTACATCCTCAAGAAGCTGCGCGTGCCGGTGATGGGCGACATCGGCTGCTACGGCCTTGGCCTACAGCCGCCGCTGGAGGCGGTGGACACCACCGTCTGCATGGGCGCCAGCGTCGGCATGGCCCATGGCTTCCAAAAGGCCAGCGCCTGGAGCGGGCTCAGCCGCAAGGCCGTCGGTGTCATCGGCGACTCCACCTTCTTCCACGGCGGCATGCCGGGCTTGGCCGACATGGTCTTTAACAAAGGCGGCGGCGTGCTCGTCGTGCTGGACAACCGTACCACCGCCATGACCGGCCACCAGCCGCACCCCGGCACCGGCATCACGGCCAAGGGTGAACCCACCGAGGAGATTAAGATCGAAGACGTCGTACGCGCCATGGGCGTAAAAGACGTCGCCATCGTCGACTCCTACGACCTTAAAGCCGTGGAGACGGCCCTGCGCCACGCCCTGGAGTTCGACGGTCCCTCCGTGGTCATTTGCCGCCGGGCCTGCGCCCTCCTCAAGGGGCTCCCCAACCTGGGCAAGGCTGTCATCAACCAAGAAAAGTGCACCCAGTGCCATGCCTGCCTCAGAACCGGCTGCCCGGCCCTGGTGAGCCACCCGGACGGGAGCGTCACCATCGATCCGAATGCCTGCAACGGCTGCTTTGTCTGCGGCCAGGTCTGCGCCTTTGGTGCCATCGAAAAAGCAGGGGGTGGGGAGCGTGGCTAAAGTCACGAACGTCCTCCTGGTCGGCGTCGGCGGCCAGGGCACCATCCTCGCGACCCGTGTGCTGGCCGGCGTCCTCATGCAGGAAGGCTACGACGTAAAGATGTCCGAGGTGCACGGCATGTCCCAGCGCGGCGGCAGCGTAGTGACCTTCGTTCGCTACGGCGACAAAGTCAATTCCCCGCTGGTGGAAAAGGCCACGGCCGACCTCATCCTGGCCTTCGAGAAGCTGGAGGCCCTGCGCTACCTGCCCTATCTCAAGCCGGAGGGGACCCTGGTAGTGAACGACCTGGCCATCCTGCCTGCGCCGGTGCTCCTGGGCAAGGCGGAGTACCCGTACAACGCCCTTGACATCCTGGGGCAGAAGGTAAAGGATCTGGTGGTGGTGGACGCCGCCAAGCTGGCCGAGGAGAAAACCGGTAACGCCCGCACCCAGAACATTGTCCTCTTAGGTGCCCTGGCCAAGCGCCTGGGCATCGCCCCCGGCACCTGGGAGAAGGCCGTCAGCGAAAACGTCCCCCCGCAAACCGTTGACGCCAACCTCAAGGCGTTCTGGGCCGGCTGGGACCGGGGTCAGGTATAAACTTTCCTTCGTTTTTCTCAAAGCTGCGAAAAAGAGCAACTGTAGGGCAGGCGATGAGCCTGCCCTGCTTTTTACTCTCGCTTTTTAGTCCGTCGGCGATGACGGACTGGGAACGGGTGGGCGCCCAGATGGTCACAATCCAGCAAACCTTTCTGCCGCGCCTGTCGGGCCCGGTACTTCTGTGGCGGCGGATGCCACGCCAACGCCGATCTCTTTCACGGCGACCCTCATCAACCCTGCGAACCGGGCTGCGCCCAGGCGCGCAATCGGGTGGAGTGCGCCCTGTACCGGAAAGCAGTGCTCGAGCTGGGCGGAAAGCGGGAACCACTGGCGAAGGCAAAGAGTCTCCCGATGACATAATAAGTAGAACCCGGGGGCCGTATGGCGTACCCCGGGCCGGGTTTTAATTGCGGTGTTTAGATTTTCTCTATTGGGAATAGACGCTTGTTGCAGGTTTGCGAATAACTTTGCGAAGTTGATACCTGACCCTGGAGGGCGGCGGTGGCGGTGGCGGCGTCGGTGATGAGAACATCGATATAGCCGCCGCGCAGAGCGCCGAGGAGACTCTGCCCTTTGCCCAGGCCGGCGGCCAGGGCGATGACGCAGGGGATGCGCCGCAGTTCCTGGAGTGACAGCCCGATGGTGCGCGCGTCCAGGTCCGGGTCGCACACGCGGCCGTTGATATCGAAGTAACGCGAGCAGATATCGCCTACGGCGCCTTTGGCCTTGAGCGCGGCGATGTCCGCGGCGCTGAAGTAACCGGCCTGCACGAGAACGGACTCCGGACCGGGAACGCCCACGCTGACGAGCGCCTTGGTGGCGCGGCGGCCGAGCTCCAGGACGCGGGCCAGGCGGTCGTCCCGCATGAAGGCGGCGCGAATCTCCGGGCTCCCGACAATGTCAGGGCAGGGGAGGGTGTAAGCCTCCGCCTGCAGGCGCCGCGCCAGGCCTTGGACAATATCGGCGGCGTGGTTGCGGGTATTGGCGTTGTCCACACCACCGTTCAGTTGCACCACCGTGCTCCCCGGGAGCGGCAGGGCGGGGAAAACACGTACCAATTCGTACAGCGAGGTGCCCCAGGACACGCCGATGGTATCGCCCGGCGTGAGAAAGCGGGGAACGAAGGCCGCCGCCTCTTGTGCGACGGCCTGTTTGATCAGCATGTCGTCGAGGGCGGGTGCCGGGGCCACGCGCACCGCCCGCAGCCTAAAGCGCGCGGCCAGTTCATTCTCGAGTTTCGCGAGATCGGCGTGGGGATCAAGGATGAGGACTTTAACCAGGCCTTGCTCCCGGGCCTCCTTGAGAAGACGTGAGACCTTGGGACGGGAAAGGCCCAGCCGACCGGCAATCTCGTTTTGGGTGAGGTTTTGTTCGTAATAAAGGTGCGCGATCTCTAAGAGCAGTCGCTCCTCCGTCCTTGTTCCCACCATCGCTTAGTGAATTCCAGCCTCCTCAGCTTCCTTGATGATTTGCACGCCGCTGCTGGCGCCCAGGCGAGTGGCTCCGGCCTCGATCATGGCCTGAGCGTCGCGGAAGGTCCGAATCCCGCCGGCGGCTTTCACGCCGATGTTAGGCCCCACGGTCTGCCGCATCAGCCGCACGTGTTCCGGCTTGGCGCCGGCCGGGCCGAACCCGGTGGAGGTCTTGACAAACCCGGCGCCTGCTGCTACGGCGGCCTGACAGGCGCGCACGATCTCCTCGTCGGTAAGGTAACACGTTTCCAGGATGACCTTTACCAGCGCCGTCCCCGCCGCCTGGACGACGGCGCGGATGTCGTTTTCCACCCGGTCCCAGCCGCCGGCCTTGACCGCGCCGATATTCAGCACCATGTCCAGCTCGTCGGCACCGTTTGCCACGGCTTCCCCGGCCTCAGCGGCTTTGACTAAACTCGTGGTCACCCCCAGGGGAAAGCCGATGACGGTGGCCACCTTCACCGCTGTTTCCTTGAGTTCCTCCTCGGCCAGCTTGACATAACACGGCTGCACGCAGACAGCGCCGAAGCCGTGCTCTTTGGCTTCTTGACAGAGAGCCCGGATCGCCGCCGGCGTGGCGGTGGGCTTGAGCAGGGTGTGATCGATCATCCGAGCGAGTTCTTTAAGCTGCATCTTACCAACTATGCTCCTTCCACGTGGTGCACCAGCTCATGCATGAGCTCCTTCATCCGCGGATAGCCGGCCACATACTGCCGGTAGAAAAACTCATAGGCCGCGTGCGCCTCAGGGTCGGGTTCAATTCTATCGGTTATCGTGACCATCTTACCGGCGGCTTCTTCCACATTCCGGTAGGCACCGGCTGCTACAGCAGCGCACACGGCCGTCCCTAACGTGGAGGCCTCGCCGACCTTGGTAAGGTAGATCGGCACGCCGCTCACATCGGCGTGGATCTTGAGCCAGAGCTGGCTCTTCGTACCGCCGCCGCAGGCATAAATCTCCTGCACATGGAAGTTCGAGGCGGCGAAGGTGTCCAGAATGTGGCGCGTACCGAAGGCCGTCCCTTCGTAGGCCGCGCGTAGCAGGTGGGCCAGGCCGTGCTTTAAGCTGAGGCCCCAGATCATCCCGCGGGCCAGCGGGTCCCGCAGGGGGGTACGGTTACCCTGGAAATAGTCCAGCATGACCAATCCCTCGGCACCGGGCGGCAGGGCGGCCGCTTTCGCGTCCAAGAGCTCAAAGACATTTTTCCCTTGTTCCTTGGCCTCGCACTCTTCACGGTAGGCAAAGTTCTCCCTGAGCCAGGAGATCACGGAGCCGCTGGAGACCTGGCCGCCTTCAATCAACCAGGCCCCGCGCACCACAGCCTCGGGGTACGGCCCCCAAATGCCGGGGTCATAGACGGGTTCGCTGGAGAGGGCCAGGTGCACGGTAGAAGAGCCGATGATGAGCGCCAAGCGGCCGGGGCGCACCACGTTGAGTCCGAACATGGCAGCGTGGGCGTCGATGCCGCTCTGGCCCACGGCTATGCCCCCGGGAAGCCCCAACTCGGCGGCGGCCGCCGGCGTGAGCCGGCCTACCTGGTCACCCATAAAGAGGACGCGCTGCGGCCACTTGGCGAGGATGTCGTCCAGTCCTACAGCCGACAGGAACTCCGCATTCCAGCCACCCTCAGATTGAACGTAGTTCCACTTACAGGTGGCGTTGCACACCGATGCCGTCCACTTGCCGCTCAGCTTCCAGGTGAGCCAGTCGGTGCTCTCAACAATGCGCGCTGCCTTATGGTACACCTCAGGTTCGCTTTCCTTGAGCCAGAGCGCTTTGGGCACCATCCATTCCACTGCATCCTGTCCACCTACATATTTTAGCACCGGATGGCGACTGGCGGCAATCGTTTCCACCTGCCGGTGCGCGCGGCTGTCCATCCAGAGAATGGCGCGACGCAGCGGTGTGCCGTCTTCTGTAACAGGTACCACAGTGGAGGAAGTGCCGTCGACGCTGATGCCGATGATGTCGGCGGGGTTGACCCCGCTTCTTTCCAGACAGGCGCGCACGGTAGCTACGGTGGCGGTCCACCAATCTGCGGCCTCCTGCTCGGCCCAGCCGGGCTTAGGGAAGTAGGTGGGGTACTCGTAGGTGGCGAAGACGACCGGGTTTCCTTCCAGGTCAAAGATGCCGGAACGCAGACTTTGGGTACCGGAGTCGATGCCGATGACATACGGGGGCTGCGGGCTCATCCCATAGGCCTCCTTCCTTATTTCTCTTCCCCGTGGGGGAAGAACATGACCTTACCGAAGTAGGCGCGCCGTTCGTACATCATCTGGAAGGCATCCTTTAGTTCCGGTAGGGGCAGGCGGTGCGTGATGATCGGGGCGGTCTTAAGCTGTCCGGTGTCCATAAACTCCAGAGCCACCCGCCAGTCGTTTTCGCTGAGGCTGGCGAAGGAGGAGTTCCAGGAACCGTGCAGGGTGAGTTCGTAGCGCAGGAGGTGTTCCACGGCCTCGGGGGAAAGCGGCAGATCTGTGTGCGAGATGCCGCCGAAGACGGCATGACCGCGTTTGGCGAGCAGGCGGAGCGCCTGGTCCTGCGTGATTTTATTGCCGGCGAACTCAATGGCATGGTCCGCCCCGCCAAGGAGTTCCTGGACTTTTTTCACTGGGTCTTCTTCCCGGCCGTTGATCGCGTAGTCCGCGCCCAGGTCCTTGGCCACGGCCAGCTTTTCCGGGAAGATGTCGACGGCCACCACCTTACCGGCACCGAGGAGTTTGGCCCACTCCAGCGCCAGCAGGCCGATCGGCCCGATGCCGAGCACCACCACACTTTGCCCGGGCTGGAGGGGTAGACGGCGGATGGCATGGAGCGCCACGGCCGCCGGGTCGGTCATGGCGGCGGCCTCAAAGGGGACGCCTTTCGGGAGAGGCAGCACATTGCCGGCCCATACCTTCACGTACTCGGCATAGGCACCGTCCGTACGGGAGCCAAGGTAGTTGTAATGCTCGCACAGCTGATAGTGGCCCAGACGGCAGTAGTCACAGGTGCCGCAGGGGAGCAGCGGGATCACGGTGACCCGATCCCCGACCCGGCAGTTCGCAACATCCGGTGCTGCGGCCACCACCTCGCCGGCAAACTCGTGGCCGCAGATGGTGGGGTAGTGGTAGGTTCCAGTTTTCATGAGGCGGGAAATGTCAGAGCCGCAGACCCCGACCGCCCGCACCTTCACTAACACTTCACCTGGACCGATCTCCGGCACTGGCACCTCTTCGTACCGCAGGTCGGCCGGCGCGTATAGGTTCCAGGCCCACATCTTATTGCGCATGCCAGCAACCCCCTTGAACAAATGTTCACCAATGAACGTTGGTGCTAGAAGAATATTCACCACTACATGTCAGTATTCCTGCTGGGAGAGCGGTTGTTTTTCTGGAGGATATTCCCAAGGGGTGGTCTGGTCTAGAGGGAACAGCCTAAGAATAGGAATTCTAAAGGGAAATGGGCAAAAGGAGGTGTGCAGGGTGGAACTTCCGCGGGTGCGGGCGAAGGTACCGCGGGTTTTGGGGGAGGCCCGCGAGGTGCAGCGGGCGGCACGGCTGATCGTGTTCATTGTCCTTTCTGCGTTGGGGGCGATGGCCAAGGTGCCGGGGCCGTTGGGGGCGGTCACCCTGGATGCGGCGCCGAGCTACTTCGCGGCCTTGGCCTTCGGCTGGGGTGAAGGGGCCTTGGTGGCAGGACTGGGTTCGCTGCTCAGTGCGCTCATTTCCGGTTTCCCGCTGGGTGTTCTGGTACATGTTTACGCCGCCGTCCAAGCGGCCCTCTGGGCGACCTGTTTGCGCCTGGCCTACGAACGGGGTGGGCCCGTGCTGGCCATGCTGGCCACCATCTTCCTGGCCGGCGTGGTGGCGGCTGCGCTCTCCTGGCCGCTGGGCGGGCAGGCGTTGGTGACGAGTTCGCTGGCTCCTTTCATCGTCGCTGCGGCGGTGAATGTGATGCTCGCCATGGCGGCTTACGTCTTTCTCATGCGCAGCAAGGTGGTGTACGTGCGGCGGCGGTGAGCGGCAGCCGCCCGCTGCCCGGGGTAACCCGGGCTTTTATTCTTGCCTGGTTATTACGGTGATTGCTGCATCGAGCATAAAGTGAATAAGATGTTACCATAAATGATCACAAGATCTAAAATATGTTATTGCAAAATGAACAACAAAGTGCTACGATGTCCTTAGGGAGCAGGTCCAGCGAGAACTCGCTCGAAGAAAATGGACGGCTTGGCGCGGCGCAAAAAAGGCGCCGCCGCACAGGGGGTGGGGTAGCATGCTGCCGATAGAACGGCGCCGCCGGATCCTGGAGCTTCTAAGCAAGAACGGTACCATTACGGTAGCGGAATTGGTAGAAAAGTTTGACGTCGGTGAGGCGACGATTCGACGCGACCTCCGTTACCTGGAGAAAAACTACGGCGTAGTGGTGACCTACGGTGGGGCGCACCTGCCGCATTACGGGATGCTGCAGGAGTTTCCCCTTACCCAGAAAACGCTCATCAACACAGAGCAGAAGAACCTCATTGCCCAAAAAGCAGCGGCCTTGGTCCAAGAAGGGGACTCCATTGGCCTCAATGCGGGCAGCACGGTGGAGTTGATTTTGGACTATCTGCCCAAGCTGACGGCGCTGACGGTGGTGACACTGTCCCTCAACGTCGCCGTGCGGGCCGCAAAGATTCCTTACGTCAATTTGGTTTTGCCCGGCGGGGTGTTTCGCCGCACTTCATATGAATTTTGCGGCAGCCACGCCGAGCGTTTTTTGTCTACCTTGAGCGTGGACAAGGCCTTCATCGGTGCCTCGGCGGTTTCACTGGAAAAGGGTGTTACCCACCCGGTGCTGGAGGAGGTGCCGCTCAATCGGCTTATGATGGAGATCGCCCGCGAGAAGTACTTGGTGGTGGACTCCTCCAAGTTTGGGCGGGTGGCTTTCGGCCAGTTCGCGCGCTTGGAGGAGTTTACGGGCTTCATCGTGGACGACGACTTCCCGGCCGACATGCGCGCCTATGCTGCCGCCCACGACATCAAGGTAATCTAGGCGCGGGCTTGCAGCTTAAAGAACAGTCCAGTCTGGGAGCGAAGACGGGGGGAGAAACGTGGCGCTGGAAGAGGATGTTCTCAAGGAGTTTTGGGGGCAGGTTAAGGCCGACCCGGACCTGGCCGCTCAGGCGATAACTGCCCGCTTTGAAGGCAGGGTGGTTTACCTCTCGGGCACCTGCGCCACCTGGGACCAGGTGGTGCGCTGTGGGCACATCGCCGGCGCCCTGCCGGGGGTAAAAGGGGTTATCAACGACCTCAAGACTAGGGGGTAGCTCAGGTGGGAGAGGAGTACGATGTGGTCATTGTGGGCGCGGGCATCACGGGTTGCGGCATCGCCCGGGAACTGGCCCGCTATGACTTAAGGATCCTCGTGGTGGACAAAGAAGAGGATGTGTGCTGTGGGGCTTCCAAGGCCAACAACGGCATGGTCCACTCCGGGTACGAGCCGAAGCCCGGCACCTTGAAGGCCAAGCTCAACGTGCGCGGTGTGGAACTTTACCCGCGCTGGGCTGCTGAGCTGGACTTTAAACTCGTTCAGACGGGCTCGATGGTGGCAGCATTCAGCGAAGAAGAACTTCCGGCCCTGGAGAAGTTCTTAGAGCGGGGTAAGGTGAACGGTGTCCCTGGGATCGAAATCATCTCGGGGGACGAAGCGCGCAAAAAGGAGCCCAACCTGAGCCCCGAGATCATCGCTGTGCTCTGGACACCCTCGGCCGGCTATGTGGAGGTGCAGCAGGTGGTGCTGGCCCTGGCTGAAAATGCCGTGGCCAACGGGGTGCGCTTTCTCCTCGGGGCTGAGGTGACGGATGTGCTGGTGGAAGGAGGCCGGGTTCAAGGTGTGGTCACCACCCGGGGTACCTTCCGCAGCCGTTACGTCATCAACGCCGCCGGCGTCTATGCGGACAAGGTGGCGGAGATGGCCGGGGCCCGGGAGTTCACCATTCACCCCCGGCGCGGCACGCTGATCGTCTTCGACAAGCGGGAGGGCAAACACCTCTCCTGCTTTATCGGGGCGGTGCCGGGCGAGTACACCAAGGGAGGCGGTCCCATGACCACCCCGGACGGCAACCCGCTCTGGGGACCGTCGGCCATTGAGGTGGCGGACAAAGAAGACACGGCCGTCAGCGCAGAAGACCTCCGCCAGGTGATCGAGAAGGACGGCCGTTTCATTCCGAACTTCCCGACCGACACGGTGATCACTTACTTCTCCGGTAATCGCCCGGCCACCTACACCGAGGACTTTTTCATCGAGCCTTCGGCGAAAGTGCACGGCTTCGTCAATGTGGCCGGGATTCAGTCGCCGGGTGTCGCCTCTTCGCCCGCCATTGCGGAGATGGTGGTAGGGATCATGAAGGAGTACGAACCCCTGCACGAGCGGCCGGACTTTAACCCTTACCGTAAGCGCTTTGTGCCTTTCCGCGAGCGCTCCCGGGAAGAGCAGGCCGCCCTCATCGCGGCAGACCCGCGCTTCGGGCACATTATCTGCCGCTGCGAGCACGTGACGGAGGCGGAGATCGTACGGGCCATCCACAGCGCCATCCCGGCGCGCAACGTGGACGCCGTGAAGCGCCGTACCCGCGCCGGCATGGGGCGTTGCCAGGGCGGCTTCTGCGGGCCGCGCGTGGCGGCCATTCTAGCGCGCGAACTGGGCGTACCGGTTACGGCCGTCACCAAAAAGGGGCCGGGCTCGGAGCTTTTCGCCGGGCGCATTGAGGACCTCCGGCTGGAAAAGGGGGCGGCAAAGTGAGCATTAAAAACATGAACGTGGACGTTGCCGTCGTGGGCGGCGGGCCGGCGGGCCTGGCGGCGGCCCTGGCTGCCAAGGAGGCCGGTGCCCCCCGGGTGCTGGTGTTGGAGCGGGACTTCGAGCTGGGCGGTATCCTGCAGCAGTGCGTACACGACGGCTTCGGGCTCCTCAGGTTCGGCGAGCGTCTGCCCGGTCCGGCCTACATGCAGCGCTACATTGACGCCCTGGCCCAAACGGACGTTCAGGTGTTGACGGACAGCATGGTGCTGGAACTCACCCCGGAGCGGATCCTCTACGTGGCCAGCCCGGCCGCAGGACTCCTGGCCGTGCAGGCAGGCGCGGTGGTCCTGGCCATGGGTTGCCGGGAACGCACCCGGAACCAGATCTGGCTTCCCGGGACGCGCCCGGCCGGCATCTTCACCGCCGGCGCGGTGCAGCGCTACATCAACATGGAAGGCATCCTGCCCGGGCGCAGGGTGGTGATTCTCGGCTCCGGTGATGTGGGCCTCATCATGGCCCGGCGCCTCACCCTTGAAGGGGCGGAGGTGGAGGGCGTCTATGAGGTGATGCCCCAGCCGGGGGGCCTCACCCGCAACATTGTGCAGTGTCTGGAGGACTACAACATTCCGCTTCATCTCTCCCACACGGTGGTGGACATCCACGGGGAAAAGCGCCTTACGGGCGTCACCGTGGCCCAGGTGGGGCCGGACCGGCGGCCGGTGCCGGGGACGGAACGCTACATCCCCTGCGACACCCTGGTGCTGTCTGTGGGTCTGATCCCGGAGAACGAGCTCTCGCGCGGGGCCGGCGTGGAACTTCACCCGGTGACGGGCGGGCCGGTGGTGGACGAGAGCATGGCAACCGGCCTGCCGGGCGTGTTCGCCGCCGGGAACGCGGTGGCGGTGTTCGACCTGGTGGACTACGTGAGCGCCACCGGGGAGGTGGCCGGGCGGTCCGCGGCACGTTACGCCGCCGGCGAACTGCGGGATGGGCCGGCCCTGGCCGTACAGCCGGGGGCCAACGTGAGCTTTGTCTTGCCCCAGAGGCTGCACCCGGAGCGCGTCCACGCAGGGGTGGCCTTCTACCTCCGGGTAAAGGAGAGCAAAGAACGCGCCCAGGTTGTGGTGCGGGCCGGCGGCGAGGTTGTGAAGACGCTGCTGCAGGTGGTGGTGCGGCCGCCGGAGATGATAAGCTTTACGCTCACCGCGTCGGAACTGGCCCGGGCCGGAGCGGCCGACCTTGTGGTAAGTGTGGAGTGAGGGGGCGTAGGTATGAGCACGCGCATTTTAACCTGTATCGTCTGCCCCAGGAGCTGCCGCATCACGGTGGAAGACGGGGGCGCCGAGATAACCGGCTACGGCTGCAGGCGCGGCCTGAAGTATGCTGAGCAAGAGATCCGCGAGCCGCGGCGGATGCTGACCACCACCGTTACCGTCCGGGGCGGCATCCTGCCGCGCCTGCCGGTGGTCTCCAGCGCCGATATTCCCCGCCGGCTGTTTCCTGCCTGCCTGGCTGAGCTGGCCCGGGTGGTGGTGGATGCCCCAGTCGCTTACGGGCAGGTCATTGTGAAGGACATCGCCGGCACGGGAGTGGATATTGTCGCCGCGCGCGAACTAGCCGAAAAGGTGGGATAAAGTTTGACCCTGGCAGCTGAGACGCTGACACAAGTCCTGGCAGAGCTTAAGGAGAAGCTGAGACCCGAGCAGATTTCCGCGCAGATCACCGATCGCCTGGCCTGCGCCCGGGGCACCTGCCCCTACGAGTTCAAGTGGCTTGAGCAGGGACCCTACCCCTGCCTCCCGGACCTGGTGGTGTGGCCGGAGAGCACCGCGGATGTGGCGGCGGTGGTCAAGGCCGCGGTGCGCCACCGGGTGCCCGTGATCCCGTACGGGGGCGGCTCGGGCATTGTGGGCGGCACCGTGCCGGAGCACGGCGGGATCGTGCTCGACCTGAAGCGCCTGACCAGCCTGAGCGTAAACGACACCAATCTTACCGTAACAGCAGGTGCCGGCTACAACGGCCAGCACCTGGAAGACGAACTCAACCGGCGCGGCTATACCCTGGGGCACTTCCCGCAGTCCATTCACTCGGCCACCGTAGGCGGCTGGGTGGCGCCCATGGCCATCGGAACTTTTTCTACCAAGTACGGGAAAATCGACGACATGCTCGTGGGGTTGGAGGTGGTCCTGCCGACAGGGGAGGTCCTAAGGACACCCGAGGCCCCGAAAGAGTCCACCGGCCCGGATCTTAAGCACCTCTTTCTCGGCTCTGAAGGTGCCTTCGGCGTGATCACCCAGGCCACCTTCCGTATCTGGCCGCGGCCGGAGGCGCGGGAGTGGGAAGGCTACACCTTTCCCACCACGGGCGCGGGCCTCACCGCGGTGCGCAAGATACTGCGCACCGGCCTCTACCCGGCCCTGGTGCGGCTTTACGACCCGGACGAGGCCGCTGCGCGCATCGCCGCCCTGGGGTACGAGCAGGGCTACGCGCTTCTCATCCTGGCTTTTGAGGGCCGGCGCGACCTGGTGGCGCTGGAGCGGCGGGTGGCGGACGAGCTCTGCCGTGCCGAGGGCGGCCTCCCGAAAGGCCCGGAGCCGGGCCGGCATTGGTTTGCGTCGCGGCTCAGCACCCAGCACCTGGTGGAGACCAACTACCTCCCCGGGGGCGCGGCGGATGCCATCGAGGTGTCAGCGCCCTGGGACAAGCTCGAGGGCGTCTGGCGGGCCATGCGCCGGGCCCTGGAGCCCCTGGCGCAAGAGGTCCACTGCCACTTCTCGCACTTCTACCACACCGGCGGTTCCGTCTACGTCCTCTTTTACGCCCGCACGGGCGGCGACGCCCGGCAGGGCGAAGAACACTACCGGCGCTGCGTTAGAGCCGCCGTCGAGGCCTCCTTGGCGGCGGGCGGCACCATCTCGCACCACCACGGCGTCGGTAGGGTGAAGGCGCCCTGGATGCCGGCGGAGCACGGGGTGGGTTTCGAAGTGATGCGAAAGATTAAGGCCGCCCTGGACCCCGCGGACATCATGAACCCGGGCGTGCTGGGGCTGGGAGGGAAGGCCCCATGCTAGAGCAACACGCAGAAGTCTTGGAGCGCTGCACCATCTGCCACGACCAGTGCGCCTTCAGCTGCCCGGTGTTTACCGAAGACCGCCGTACGACCGTTTATCCCTCGCGCAAGGCCCAGGTCGCCCGTGCTGTGCTGCACGGTGAACTGCCGTTAAACCAGGAGACCGCCCGTCTCTTTTACCAGTGCACCTCCTGCCGCCTCTGCCGGCGCTGGTGCGTGTACCTCAAGGAGCGCCAGGACTTGGCCCCCGCCCTGCGCGCCGCGCGGGCGGAAGCCGTGGCCCGGGGCGTTGTCCTGCCGGAGGTGGCGGCCCTGGCGGCCCGTACCCAGGCGGAGGGAACCCCGTGGGGGAACGTGGACGGCCGGCGCAACGAGCTGGCTGAGGAAGCGCCGCGCACCGGCCGGGAAGAGGTGCTCATTTTTGCCGATGCAGCGACCTTGGCCCAGGGCTGGGAGGCGGTACGCGCCTTCTTTGCCCTTGCCCGAGCGGCGCAGGTGGCGGTGCGGCTGAGCAAGAGCCTGCTCACCGGCTTTGAGCTGGCTGACATCGGCCTGGCGGATGCGGCGCGGGCGCTGCGCACAGAAACCGCGGCCGAACTGGTGGACTGGTTCCGCTCGCCCGGCGCGGGGCCGGTGGTTACCCTTAATCCGCAGGTAGCTTACGCTCTCACCACCTGGTACGGGGAGGAGGGCACGCCCCTTCCCGGACCGGTGACCACGGCCGGCGCTTTCCTGGCCGGCCTCATGAAGAAGGGCCGCTTACGGTTCAACCTGGCCCCGGGGCCGGTAGTCTTCCAAGACAGCGCCTACCAGGTGCGCTACTTGGAGGATGCGGACTCACCCCGCGCGCTACTGGGCGCCGCCTTTGACGATGTCTGCGAAGCAAACCCCAGCCAAGCCGAGGCGAACCCGGCTGCGCCGGAGGGCCTGGCCGCCGCGCTTGCCCCGGCCGTGCCCAAGGGCATGGCGGTGCGGCGCCTGGCCGAGCTCAGGGACACCGGCGCGCGGCTCATAATCACCGCCGATCCGTACTCGTACCACGCCTTGAAAGCGGCGGCCGGGGACGTGGTGGAGGTGGCGGACCTCAGCCAGGCCTTGGCGATGCGTCTGCCGAGCTGAAGAACAATGCACCTGGCAGGAAGCGGCGCCACGGGCGATCGTTTCCTCGTGTCCGAGGCAAGGTCTATCCCACCCTTTGCCGGAAGCTCCGGCGGAGGGGTGCAGCCGGATTAACGGATGCTCGCGCCGGGGGGTGAGCAAGAGCGACTCAGCGGCCACACGGTGTCATCCGGAGAGAAATCAGGGATAGCTCTTTAAGAAAACGGGGGGAAGAGCATGGAGAAGAAGCACATCCTCGTTATCGACGAGGGTACCACCGGCACACGGGCGCTCGTTTTTGACCAAGAGGGGGCTGTTGTTTCGCAGGCTTACAGTGAGTTTACCCAGTACACCCCGAGTCCCGACAAGGTCGAGCACGATCCCGTAGAGATTTGGGACACCACACTGGCCATGGTCCGGCAGGCCCTGGAAAAGGCGGGGCTAAAACCCGCGGACGTCACGGCCATCGGCATCACCAACCAGCGGGCCACCGCGGTGGTTTGGGACAAGCTCACCGGTGAGCCCATCCACCGGGCCATCGTCTGGCAGGACATGCGCACCGGCGACTTGGTGGAGGAAATCCGGGCCAGCGAGTGGGGTGAGAAGGCGCACCAGGGCACCGGTTGGACTGTTGCCCAGGTGTACTCCTCCCTGATGCTCAAGTGGATCTTCACCCACGTGCCGGAGGCGAAAACTCTGGCCGCGCAGGGACGGCTGGCCTTCGGTACCATCGACAGCTGGCTCATCTGGAAACTTACCGGCGGCAAAGAGCACGCCATCGGATACTCCAACGCTTCAGTAACCGGCAGCCTTAACCTGCACACGCTGAAGTGGTACGACGAGTGGCTCACCTGGTTGGGCGTCCCGGTGAGCATCTTTCCCGAGCCCAAGGATGACAGCGGCTTCTTCGGCGAGACCGACCCGGCTGTGTTCGGCGCCTGCGTTCCCATCCTGGCCGCCGTCGCCGACCAGCACGCCGCGCTCTTCGCCCAGGGGTGCTTTACCCCCGGCACGGTAAAGTGCACCCACGGCACCGGTACCTTCCTGGACATGAACATCGGCGCTAAACCCGTTATCTCCAGTTACGGTCTCAACAGCCTCATCGCCTGGCGCATCAAGGGGCAGACCACCTTTGGCCTGGAAGGGTACGCCAACGTCACCGGCTCAGCCATCCAGTGGCTGCGCGACGGCCTGGAAATCATCACAAAGTCCGCCGAGACGGAGGCAATCGCCACCTCTGTTCCTTCCAGCGAAGGGGTGTACTTTGTGCTCGGCCACACCGGTGTAGGGGCGCCTTACTGGGATCCCTTTGCCCGCGGCCTCATCATTGGCATTACCCGCGGCACCAAGCGGGCACACATCGTCCGCGCCACCCTGGAGGCCATCGTTTACCACACCAAGGACATCCTCGAGGCCATGCGCAAGGAGTCGGGCGTGAACATCACCTCTGTGAAAGTTGACGGCGGCGCGGCGGCCAACAACTTCCTTCTCCAGTTCCAGGCTGACATGCTGGACGCCGAAGTGGAGCGGCCGCGTTCGGTGGAGGCCACCAGCCTGGGCGCTGCCTTCCTGGCCGGACTGGCGGCGGGGGTCTGGCAGTCGCAGCAGGAACTTTTGGCCATCCGGGAGATCGACCGCGTCTTTTATCCGCAGATGCCGGCCGAGGAGCGGGAGCGCCTTTACGCCGACTGGGTGCGGGCGGTGGAGCGCTCCCTGGGTTGGGCCAAACACTGAACACTCGTGAGCGGAGCGCAGGGCCTGCCGGGTATTCCGGCGGGCCCTCCTGTCTGACGGCCGCCGGCACAGGCAGCATTGCGGGTTTGGCCGAGCGCGGCCCTGGCACGGCCCTTCGCCGCTGCCTGGGGCCTGCAAGGGCCGTCGCCGCCGGCTCTTGCTGTTGACAGCGAAGGTCACGAATAGTATAATTGAAAACAAATTGGTGGATGCGTCTTGCCGGAACAGGGGAGGTGAGGACTGTGCCGAGCTATGAGTTCATCTGCCGGGAGTGCGGCGAGAACTTCACTACCATTGTTCCCTACAGCCAGAAGAAGGAAGTCCGCTGTCCCAAGTGCGGCAGCCAGGACCTGAAAGAAGTTTTTGGCCTTGGCTTTGTGGGCGGAGGTGACGGCGGCGGCGCCGCTGCACCGAGTTGTTCCTTTGGCTGAGGGGGCAGGTGAGGACCGGTGGTTCTCATGCAAGCTGGCACCCGGGCGTTACCCGGGTAATTCTTTTAAGGAGGAATAGCCGTGGCCGCCAAACGCGTTGCGGTGGTAAACGAGGCACGCTGTGACCGTTCACCCTTTTGCCCGGCCCGCCAGAGCTGTCCGGCCGGGGCGCTCCGCCAGGAACGCCTGGGCCTGTTTCGCGTCTCTGCACCTAAGGTCGATCCCGACCTGTGCACCGGGTGCGGCAGCTGCACCCGCGTTTGCCCGCACGGTGCCATCACTGTGGTCGCGCGCTAGAAAACCAAGCCGGTTCAAGCGAACCGGTTTTTTGTTGGGCGGAGGAAGGAAGCCGGGGCGAAGGCAGCGAAAATAGATACAGGTGAAGAACGGAAGAACGGGCCCGGCAGGAGAACGTGGAGCTGACGAAGGGGGACGCAATATGTCGGAAGATTTGCGGGTTTTGGCCATCAACCCGGGCTCGACCAGCACCAAGATCGCCGTCTTCGCGGGCGATAGGCTGCTCCTGGAGTCCAAGGTGGAGCACCGGCCAGAGGAGCTGAAGGGGTTCAAGAAAGCCACCGACCAGTACGAGTACCGGCTGAACGTCCTGCGCCGGGCCCTGGCGGCGGCGGGGATCGACCTTAAAACACTGGCGGCCGTGGTGGGCCGGGGCGGGCTGCTCAAGCCTTTAGCCGGCGGCACGTACCGGGTGAATGCGCAGATGGTGGACGACCTCATCAACCGTCCCGGGGCGGACCACGCCTCGAACCTGGGGGCGGTGATCGCGTATCACCTGGGCCAGGAGCTGGGCATTCCGGCGTTTATCGTCGACCCGGTGGTGGTGGATGAATACGAAGAGGTGGCGCGCATCTCGGGCCACCCGGCCATCGAGCGCCTCAGCCGTTCGCATGCTCTTAACATGAAGGCGGTGGCCCGCAAGGTGGCGGCCGATCTGGGCCGCTCCTACCAGGATGTCACTTTGGTGGTGGCGCACCTGGGCAGTGGTTTTTCGATAAGCGTGCACCGCGAGGGCCGCATGATCGACACCACCAACGCCAACGACGAGGGCCCTCTTTCCATTGAGCGCGCCGGCGACCTGCCGACGACGCAGCTGGTGGCCTTCTGCTACGAGAAGTTCCGGCAGGGGCTGAGCGCTGAAGACGTCCAGGGGATTCTCACCAAGGAGTCAGGTCTTTACGCCTACCTGGGCATTAAAGACCTGCGCGAGGCGGAGCGGCGGGCTGCTGCCGGCGACGCCCGGGCGGCCCGGGTGCTGGACGCCATGGTCTACCAGGTGGCGAAGGCCATCGGCGCCATGGCCACGGTGGTGGAAGGCAGGGTGGACCGGGTGGTGCTCACCGGAGGGGTGGCCCACTCAGAGCGCATCACGGCCGGCGTGCGGCGGCGCGTGGAGTTCATCGCCCCGGTGGTGGTGGTACCGGGCGAGGAGGAACTGCCGGCGCTGGCGCAGGGCGCGCTGCGGGTGCTGCGGGGCGAGGAAACAGCCCAGGAGTACGCATAGGTGGTAAAGGCGCACCTTACCCGCCGCTGAAGCGGGGAAAGAGGAAGAACCGAGGAAGCAGGCGCAGGAGAGAGGGCTCTCTCCCGGCGCCTGCTTTTTGCTTGGAGGTATACTTGCGCGCTGCAGCGGAAAACCTGATGACACAAGGGGGGAGGCAGTGTGCAGCAGTGGGACTGGCGGCGGCGGGAGAACTGGCACCCAGGGTGGTGGCTAGTGGTGGGGGTGGTGTTCACCCTGGTGCTGGCCGTAGGGACCCACAGCCTGCTTTTGCCGCGCGGTTATTACAAATATGGTCCGGACCCGCTGGCTATCCGCGAGCACTGCGACGAATTAAAGGCTGCCGTGGAGGAATACATTAAAACAAAGCCCGGCACCTTCGGTGTGTATTTTTGGGACCTTAAAAGCGGCGGCCATTTCGGCATCAACGAGACGGTGGCCCTGCCGGCGGCGAGCTCCATCAAGGTGGCTGTTGCCCTTTATCTTTACAGCCTGGCGGCGGAGGGCCGGCTCAGCCTGGACGAGCGCATGGCCTATAATCCCGATCTCGATTACGAGGGCGGTGCCGGGACCCTGCAGTTCACGGCTGCTCCCGGTCAAACCTTTACCCTGCGCGAGCTGGCCCAGGTGATGATCCGGGTCAGCGACAACATCGCCTGGCACATGCTGACACGCCGTCTGGGCAAAGAAAACCTGAAGGCCTTTATGCGCAGCCTGGGCGGGAAAACCGTGTACCCCGAGGACAAGAATTTCTCTACGGCGGAAGACCTCAGCACCTACATGCGCGCAACGCTCGACTTCGCGCAGAAAAACCCTGAGCTGGGCGGTCTCCTCATCGACGACCTTACCCACAGCATCTACAAAGACGGCCTCCCGGCCCTGCTGCCCGAGGATGTTACGGTGGGCCACAAGGTAGGGGCGCTGCCGGCGGTGGCCAACGATACGGGCATTGTTTTTTTGCCGGACCGTCCCTACATCCTCACGGTAATGACCAAGGACGTGGGCGCGAGCGAAAATCCAGGCTTTGCGGCCATCGGGGAAATCTCGCGCCTGATATACGATTACCGCGTCCGCCAGCGCCAGGGCGGGGCCGTGGCCGGCCAGTGACGAAAGGAGAGGCCCCTGTGCCCTTCCTGGCCCCCGCAGGTGCCCCGGGCGGAGGCGAGAAGCAGGTGGCGGCGGCCCTTACGGCCGGCGCGGCTTCAGGCAGAAGTGTACCCCTTAAGAGTCCCACCGGCGCGGGAGACGAGAGCGCGTAGAAAAGCTGCAGGTTAAGCCCGCAGCCTTTTCTTGATTTCCTCCCAGTCTTCCTTGTCCAGTTTCTCCTTCGCCTGGGGGTAAAGCTCGTCAGCCTCATGCTTTAAGTGGGACGGCAGGAGGCGTACGATCTTAACCACCGCGGCGGCGATGTCGGCGGGCGATTCTTCTTTCACCCCCCGGATGAAGCTGTTAAAGGCCTGGTAGATTTCTCGGTGTTCTTTAAGGAGCGTCGGGATGAGGTCGTTTTTGCCCAGCGCGGCCCCCAGCACCGGGAAGAAGGCTGCTTCCTCGTTGGCCAGGTGGTTGATGGCCTTATCGGCCAAGAACTTGGCCACCTCACCCAGAAGGGGGCCGTACTTGGGGAGAGTCTCTTCCGTCAGCTCTTCCGAAATATCCCCAAGCTTTTTCACCATCTTCAGCATTTCCCGGCTGTTCTCCAGCAGGGTTTCCAGTACCTCCACAACGTAGCCTCCTCAGCGCTTTTTCTGCCCCTAGTATGCCCTGAGCGGCAGGAAAACCCGGTGCGGTAGCCAATTCTTTTCCAGAAGAAAGCGTGGGAGGAGAAAAACTATGCGTGTCGTGATAGCACCCGATTCATTCAAGGGGAGCCTCAGCGCCTGGGAAGCCGCCGAGGCCATGGCCGCTGGCGTGCGGCGCCTGTGGCCGCAGGCGGAGACGGTGCTGGTCCCCATGGCGGATGGGGGCGAAGGCACCACGGAGGCGCTGGTGCGCGCCACCGGCGGTAGGTTGCAGGAGAAAACTGTCACGGGCCCGCTGGGCGAGCCGGTACGGGCCGGCTTCGGTATCCTGGGCGACGGTGAGACGGGAGTTATCGAGATGGCGGCGGCGGCCGGGCTGTACCTGGTCCCCGAGGAGCGGCGCGACCCGCGCGTTACCACCACCTACGGCGTGGGCGAGCTGATCCGCGCGGCCCTGGACGCCGGTTGCCGCCGCCTGGTGGTGGGCATCGGCGGCAGCGCCACCAACGACGGCGGTGTCGGTATGGCCCAGGCGCTGGGCGCCCGCTTCACTGATGCTGCCGGCCGGGAGATCGGCCGGGGCGGCGGCAGCCTCGGGGAGCTGGCGCACATCGACCTTACGGGCCTGGATCCCCGGCTTAAGGCCGTGGCGGTGCGCGTGGCCTGTGACGTGGACAATCCGCTCTGCGGCCCGCGCGGGGCGGCGGCCGTCTACGGCCCGCAAAAGGGCGCCACGCCGGAAATGGTGGCCACGCTGGATGCCAACCTGAGCCACCTGGCAAAGGTTATCGCGCAGGACCTGGGGCGGAGCGTGGCCGACATCCCCGGCGCGGGCGCGGCGGGCGGGCTCGGGGCGGGGCTGATCGCTTTTTTGGACGCCAGCCTCATGGCGGGTGTGGAGATGGTGATTCAGGCCGTCAACCTGCCGGCGCGCGTGGCGGGGGCCGACCTGGTGCTCACGGGCGAAGGCAAGATCGATGCCCAGACGGCCTTCGGGAAAACACCCGCCGGGGTAGCGCGGGTGGCCAAAGCGGCGGGGCTGCCTGTAATCGCCGTCGCCGGTGGAATTGGGGATGACGTGGAACCGGTTTACAGCTGCGGCATCGACGCTTTGTACCCGCTGACGCCGTATCCGCTCGCGCTCGGTGAAGCCATGCGGCGGGGCGGCGAACTGCTCGCGCTGGCCACCGAGCGCGCCCTGCGGCTCGTTGCGGTAGGGAGGAAACTGGGCTAGCTAGTAATGGTAGATCACGCCGTACCCGCCCGGCGGGTAGTGCCAGACGATGTTACCGCTGGGGCAGACGAAGGGGCAGGCCAGGCACTCGATGCAGCGCCGGTAGTCCACCGTAAGCCGCTCCGCCTGCCAGGCGTAGACGCCGCTGGGGCAAAAGGCTACGCAGGCGCGGTCCCGACAGCGCCCGCAGCCCTGCGGGTCTTTAAGGGCGATGTGGGACCGGTGGGCCACCTTGATGGTGGTGTGCTGGAGTGGGTCGCCGTCCGCGTGCAGTTAAAACACCCCCCAGTTGTTCAAACCGGCCCACAGGTCCCGCAGAGTTTTACCCGGGGCCTGCATGGACTTCAGCTTGATCATAATGCGCTGCAGCTTTTCCTGGTGCGTCCTCAGGTCCATGCGGAAAAACTCGCTCAGGGCGTCGTTCAAGGCCTTGGTGATGAGCAGGTCGGCGTCGCTGTGCTGCTGATAATAAACATGCGTGTTGCGGGCTGCTTTGATGTCGGCCAGAAAGAAGCTGCTTTTGATGCGACGGTCATAGGCCGAGAGGATCCCGGCGCTGAAGTCCTGCTTGGCGTGGGCCTGCACGACAGTCTCACCCGCGTACTGGCCGGTGAGAAGCGCCAGGTCGGAGCCGCGGCGTCCGCTGACCATCACCGCGGCGTCGCCGGCCACCAGGAGGCCGGCGGTGGAAAGCTGCGGTATGGCGCTGAACCCGCCCTTGGGAATCACATGGGCCTGGTACTCGAGCGGCTCGGCCCCGGCCAAAAGCCGTCGCACCAGCGGGTGGGACTTGAAACGGGTGAGAAGTTGGTACGGGCTGTAACCGGCGTCTTTTAGTTGGTTGAGGTATCCGCCCACCACCACGGCCAGCGAGTCCCGGTTGGTCCAGATGCCGCCCTTGCCGATGATGCCGCCTGCCGGGTAACCCACAAAGCCCAAGTTCGCCCCCTCGCCGGGTTCCAGTTCAAAACGCTCCTCGATCTTTTCCGCCGGCAGTGCCAGCACCTCGCGCGCGTACAGGGTGAGTTGATCCGGCCGGATGGGCCGGCGCAGGCCGGCCTTCTGGGCGAGAAAGGCCGCTACCCCTTCTGCCAGGACCACAGCGTTGGCTTCGACTGCCGTGCCGTCTTCCAGTACCACCCCGGCGGCACGGCGGCCGGTAAGCCCCTCCCGGCGCCAGAGGATGTCCCGCACGAGGGTGGCGGTATGCAGCGCGGCTCCGGCTGCGACCGCCTCCTGAGCAAACCAGCGGTCGAACTCGGGGCGGAGCACGGTGAATTTGTTGTACGGTGGGCGGCCAAACTTAAGGGAGGTGAAGCCCAGCTTCACCGCCGAGGTATCATCCAAGAACCACAGCTCTTCGCTTACCACCGGGCGCTCGAGCGGCGCCCTTTCCCAAAAGGCCGGGATCAGCTCCGCCGTGGGCAGCCGGTAGATCGTTCCGCCGAACATGTTCTTGGTACCGGGTGACGGGCCGCGCTCAAAGAGGCCCACTTTGAGATTGTTGCGCGCCAGCATGAGTGCGGCCGCCGCACCGGCCGGTCCGGCGCCCACCACTACGGCATCGTAGCTTGGGGACATGGCGTTCACCTCAGTGTTAGTCTAACTGGCGCGCGGGGGCTTTATTCCCGTGTACAGGGACGGGTGCAGCGGGCGCTTAAACGAGGGGAAGGACCATGGCGCAGAAAAAAATAAGTCCCGGCTGGGACCTTATTGCCCTGGTGGCTCTGCTGCTGGTACTCTTTGTTTGCCGCAGCGGTTGGCGGAACGCCGTTACCACCAAGACCCTGGCTTATTACCTTGCGCGCCGGGGGAGCCTGGCGCCCTGGGTTTTTCTGGGCGCTTGCCTGGTGCGGCCTTTCGTCCTCATTCCCAGTTCAGTGTTCGCCCTGGCGGCGGGGCTGGTTTTCGGCGCGTGGCGCGGTTTCGGCTACGCCTGGCTCGGTACCTGGCTGGGGGCTTTTGCGGCCTACGCTGCAAGCAACTGGCTGGCGCACGGCCTGGTGGAGCGCCTGCTGCCGCGCCGCTGGCAGGGTCTCTTGGCGGAGTTCACCGACATCCGCTGGCAAAGGTTGCTCGCCCTGCGCTTTACCCCGGTCTTACCCTTTGACGCCGTCAACTATGCCGCCGGGTTAAGCGGGGTTGCCCCCGGTCCCTACCTCTTGGCCACGGCCGTCGGCATCGTGCCCGGTGTCCTGCTCTATTCTTACCTGGGGAGTCGGCTCCGCGCGGCTCCCGGCTGCGGAAACGTAGCTCCCTTCATCCTTTATTTCCTGGTCCTGGCCGCCGGCTTTCTTTGGGCCTGGCGGGGGGAGCGGGGGCAGAGACGTCACTGACGCCCTTCAAAGCCGCGCCGGTGCAGGCCAATGCGCCTCAGTGCCAGGGAAAGGGGCAGGGCGATCACGATGCTGCCGCCCGCCTGCAGGCCGTTACCCGGCAGCTCCACCAGCGCGGCGGGCAGCCCGTAGAGGAGCACCTCGGCCGCGAAGTAGCCGGCAGCCATGAGAAGCCCGCCCAGCACCAGACCCAGTACGGCCGGTCCCAACCGGCCGTCGCTGCTGAAGGGCGGGTGGCCCGCCCGGCCGGCCACGAATCCTTCCAGGCCTTTGATAAAAAAGGTGAAGGGCGCCCAGTGCGGGTACCCGCCCAGCACGTCGGCCAGCGCCGAGCCGATGCTCCCGGCCCAAAAGGCGCTGGAGGGGCCCCAGAGCAGAGCGGCGGCAAAGATGAAGGTATCGCCCAGGTTGATAAAGCCGTTGGTGGCCGGCACCGGCACCTTAAAGACGACGGTGGACATGGTCACCAGGGCGGCAAAGAGCGCCGTGAAGGCAAAAGAGTGAAGCGTCGGCTTGGACCTCACTTTTGCACCTCTCTTCTTTTAGGCTCAGCCTTTCCTCAGCGGCTCAGCGCTACACAGCCGCACAGTCCTTCACCGTCCAGGTAGACATCGAAAAGCCCGCTGTAAACGCGCACCGCCGGGTGGCCGGTGGGTTCGGCCGGGTGGTTTTGAAACCAGGCCGCGTTAAAGACGTTGGTAGCAATGGTATCGAAGACGGGGAGGTACAGAATCCCGTCCACCTCCAGGTCCGCGAAGAAGTGAGTGCCGTAGGAAAGCTCCGGCACAAAGTTCGCCTGGCGGATGCCGAGTTCCACCAGAAGCCCCGTGTTCGAGATCTCACTGTAATTCACCGGTACGCCCAGCTCCGGGCTGGTGGACCCCCAGCGGCCCGGTCCCACCAGGATGTAGCGCTCGCCTTCCAAGCGCCGGTTAACCCGCCCCACCTCCCGGGCCACGGCATACTTATCGGGCGCCTCCTGGTAAATGTACGGGTCCACATACACCAGGTGTTTTACCCCGAGGAGCGTGCCGTTGGTGAGCATGCGGTCGCCTTTTAGGAGCACGTGGTCCGCCGGCAGATGGGGCGGGATATGCACGGAACGGTACTCTTCGTAACTTGAGAGCGGCCGCACCTGCACCAGGGTGAAAACCTTGTCTTCCGCCTCATAGGTGAATTCGATGTCCACCGGCACGCCCATTTCTTCCTCCAGGGTGGCGAAGAGGGCGTGCATGACGCTGAAAAGCTCCGGGTGATAGCGGGGAAAGTTCCGGAAGGTAAAAACGATCTTGTCTCCCGGGCCGAGGTTGGGGAGGAAGGCGCCCAGGTCACGAATCTCGTTGCTGCCGGCCAGGTACACCTGTGCATACTGGTGGAAGCCGGGGTGGTAATCGAGCGCGCTCAGGCGGTGATTGATGTTGAACACCTGCACCTGGCCCGTGGCCAGATCCACGGAATCGAAACGCTCCTGGGAGTACTTGGCGATCTCGCGCGGGTTGTGGCCTTCAGGACGCAGGTTCAGGTTGGTGAGGGAAAAAGTGCGGGCATACTCGCGGCCGACGCAGCGCGTTCCCAGCCCGAACACCAGGCGTACCACGCCGTCCTCTTTCTTAATGCGCTCCGTCCAGCGCCGATAATTTTTGGAAAAGCCAACACCGGCCGTCTCCGGGTAAAAGTAACCGCCACGTTCTTTCCCGATGAGCCGTTGGATGAGCACCGCCATCTTGTCGCCCCGCAGGCCGTGCTTGCGCCGGTATTCGGCGGCGCTGGGCGAGTACACGCTGGCGTAGACGCGTTTAATGGCCGCCTCCAGCGCCAGGAGGCGCGATTCCGGGTCGCCGCTGCCGGAAACAAACGTGGTCAGGTATTTGCCGGCGAACGAGTACTTGAGGTTGTCTTCCAGCTGCGACGAGGAACGCACGGCGAGCGGGCAGGGGAGTTTCTCCAGCAGCGCGGCGAGCGCTTCCCGGAACCAGGGCGCGAAAGCACCGCGCTCGAAAGCCGCTTCGATTTCGCTGTAATCGCGGCCGCTCTCCGCCAGGACCTGCAGCCCGTTGGCGCTGACGAACTCATCAAAGACACCGGTGGCGATAAAATAGCTTTCAGGTATGGCTACTTGGGCCAGGGCTGGGTCCCGGCGGTGCGCCAGCACTTCACGGGCGAAAAGCAGGCCCCGGGCCTTGCCGCCGATTTTGCCCGTACCGATGGTTTGGGAGCGGTAGAGCGGATTATCCAGGGGGTCAAAGGCTAGAAACTGGGTGATTTTACTGGCATCCGGCACGGCCGTTGCCTCCCCACGCGGATTTTTGTGTCTATTATAGCACAGCGTCCTGCCCGCGCAAACGAAAAAATCGCGCCCCGGCCTGTCTACGCGTTGCACCAGCGCAGGCGGTGTGTTATAATGCTGCAAGAACAGGCGGCCGACCTCACAGTTGGTGAAGCCGGGCACCTTGGGTGCAGCAAGTGTCGGAAAGAGCACTTGTGGGACTGTAAAGCCTCCACAAGTGCCTTTTTTAACGGCTGGAGGCAGAAAGGAGAGAGATCCTTGATTCAGCGCTTTACTGACTGGCTGCTTTCTGTTTTCCTCCGCGGCCACCGCGATCCAGCCGATCCAGAAGTTCGCGCCCGCTACGGCTTTCTTGAGGGGTGGCTCAGCATCGGCGGGAACATCGTCCTGTCCCTCGTCAAGCTGTTCCTCGGGCTCACCCTCAACAGTGTCTCCCTTCTCGCCGACGCAGCACACACCTTCTCCGACGTGGTTACCTCTGCCGTGGTAGTGGTCGGGTTTTACGCCGCCCGCCGGCGCCCTGACAAGGAGCACCCCTTTGGGCATGGGCGGATTGAGTTTGTGGCCACGCTGGTGATAGCCCTCCTTTTGGGCCTAGTGGGTCTGGAGTTCGCGCGTTCCTCTTTTCTGCGGCTCCTTTATGGCAACAAGGTCGCCGGCAGCATCGCAGCTGCGGTGATAATGCTTGTCTCCGGCGCGGTGAAGGAGGCCATGGCCCTTGTCTCCATTGACCTGGGCCGCCGCATTGATTCCGGCGCCCTCCTGGCCGATGCCTGGCACCACCGTAGCGATGCCATCGCCTCCGTGCTGGTGGCTGTTGCCATTGTGGCAGCCCGCTACGGCTTTGCCAGCGTAGATGCCGTCTTCGGGCTGCTGGTCTCCGGCCTTATCCTTTACACGGCCTGGGAACTGGGGCACTCGGCCGGCAGCACCCTAATGGGTGAAGCACCGACCACCGGGCAGGTGCAGGAGATACTGGCCCTCGCCAAAAGCGTCCCCGGCGTGCTCAGCGTTCACGATGTGGCCGTCCACGACTACGGCAGCGTGAAGGCCGTCTCCCTGCACATTGTGGTGGATGTGGACATAAGCTTCGACCGGGCACACCAGATTGCCGCCCAGGTGGAAAAGCGTATCAAAGAACGTGTGCCGGGAACGGTAGTGGTGCACGTGGACCCGAATAATGTGAAAGAAGAAGATGAAGAGCTGCTGACGCAGCTCTCCTGAAGGAAAAGGACGTCAGAAGGCGAAAAAATTCTTGGGGGAAAAGAGGATTTTGGCTGTGCGGTGAGAATCTATATACTGGTTCTGCGCGGTAGGAGGCCAGTGGAGGACCAGTGGCAGCTTCAGCTGCGAGCCAGGCTGGCCCACGCCAAGGAAGCCAAGCGAAAGACGGAGGTGACACAGGTGGCTTACAAGATCGGGGAAGAGTGCATTGCCTGCGGTTCCTGCCAGCCGGAGTGCCCGGTGGAGGCCATCAGCGAAGGGGACATCTACGTTATCGACCCGGAGAAGTGCATTGAGTGCGGTTCGTGTGCTGATGTCTGCCCGGTAGGCGCCCCGAAGCCCGAATAAGCCGGAAAGAGATTGCGCCCCTGCAGGCGGCCTGCAGGGGCGCAATGCTTGTAAGACAGGTTTATACCTGGCGCGGGCGCAGGAAGCTGGAAAGCTTCAGGCTGCTCACCGCCGCCAGGGCGATGAGGGCATCGGCCGCGTGATGCAGCACCGTGCCGACGCCGACCACAACCACCGCCTGGTAAGAGGTAAAGCCGAAGGGAAGTACCACCAGAGCTTCACCCAGGGCGTGGATCGGGGCCGTGGCCGTGAGCGCCCCCCGGAAGCTCAGGCCGCGCCGGATGAGGAGGGCCCCAGCCAGCCCAAAGAACGCGTGCACAGCGGCGCGCGCGGCGATTACCGGCCCCATCGCCACCAAAAAGCCGAGGGCCGAGCCCAGCCCCACCAGCACTGCTGCAGCCGGGCTTATCAGCATGGCCAGCATCGCCGGAACGTGCGAGGCCAAAGTGGCTGAAAAAGGCGGTAGGTAGATGCGCAGGTAATTGCCGAAGGCCAGCGGAATAACCAGCGAGAGGGCGGTGAGCAGCGCTCCATACACCAGGTCGCGGGCACGCATTAAGATCCCCTTCTCCCCTGTAAGTTCTTGGTTAACGTTCAGTGACATTGTAGCGGAAGAAGGGCGTCTTGTCAAGTGTAAAGTCAGGTGTAATGTTCAAGTCAGCAGAATCCCCAGCCGCTTGAGTTCCTTTTCCGCCCGCTCCAGCGCCGCCGGCATGGCTGCTTCCAGGGTGTGCAGGTGGACGCCGCCGGTGAGGCTGGAGAGAAGCTGGGCGCCCTGGCTTTCGTAGCGGCGGACAAACTCCTCGACATCGGCTGCTGTCCTCAAGAGCAGCAGGCCGCGGATCTCACCGTACAGGGGATGTTCCACAATAACGTCCACCACCCGGCACCCTGCTTTCACCATGGACAGAAGTTCCGCCCGCGTTTGCTGCGCCGTGTGCCGGCAGGCCAGGCGCCGCGAGACCACGGCCGGCACACTCGCTTCGCCGTACAGGTAACCCTGCGCCGTGGCGACGATGTCGGCGCCCTGGGCCCGGAGCAGGGCGATATCTTGCACAATAACCTGGCGGCTTACCCCGAAACGCTGGGCCAGCTCGGCGCCGGTGACGGGCTGGCGGCGCTCCCGGAGCAGCTGCAGCAGGGCAAGACGACGATCTGCGCCCATGAAAATCCCTCCCCTCTAATTATTCCCGTACCTGGCGCCCTATTCCTGCTGCGGCGTATTTTTCGTGCAACATCCCCGCCGGCCAGGGGATACTACGAGAAGGAGGGGATAAAATGGCGCGCAAGGAAAGAAGAAAGACGGAGATCCCGTCGGCTGAGGATGAACTGGATGCCCTCAAGGATGAAGTGGCCGCAGACTTAGGCCTGGAGGACGACATCGCCGAAGAAGGCTGGGAGAACATGACCACCCGCGAGGTGGGAAAGATCGGCGGGCACATGGTGAAGAAGATGGTGCGCTTTGCCGAAAAAGAGATGGACCGGCGCGACGGCAGAATCAAGGATTAGACCCCGGACTCCGGGGTCTTTAATTGATAGTAACTTTTTCGTAATCTGTACGTCTTATAATTTGGGAAGAGAAACCGGGGAGGAAAAACCGATGGCCGTACACAGGACAGCAATCCGGGCTTTAGTCGCTGTACTCATAGTGTTACTCGCCCTTACCGGCTGCCGGCTTCAGCGGCCGAGCGGCGGGCGTGACCTGCCGGCGCCGGCTGCGGTGGGCCCCGGCTTGGCTCCCGGGGAGGGAAATTCGGCAGCGCCCGTTCCTCCGGAAGGGCCGGCAGCAGATGAACCGGCACCGGCAGAACCTACACCGCCGGCGGAACCGGAGCCGCCAGGTGCGGCCGCCCCGCTTTTGCCGGCCGGGGTGGAGCTTTCCCACACGCAGGGCAGGATCGCCATCGGGCCTTTTTACGGCATCTTGCCGGAGCTGGCCTGGTCCCCGGCGGGCGACCGCCTGGCCATTTACGGCGAAACAGGCGGGTATGGGATTTGGGTGTGGAACAAAGATAAGGGGGACGTGGTGCGACTCCTGAAGCTCCTTGACCGCAGCGGCCAGGGAGCGACGGCGGTGGCCTTTTTCGGCTGGAGCCGGGACGGCGGGGCCCTCTATTACGCCGTCGACGGCGTGCAGGCGGCAGGTCCGCACCTGGGCGAGCGCGGTGTGGCGGTGAAAAAGGTGAGGCTCGACGGGGTGGAGGAAGAGATTGCCTGGCTGCCCGGCGGGCCGGAACTGATCCGCAGCCAGCATTTCAACCCCGCGACCGGGTGGCTCCTCATCCACCGGGGGCAGGACCTCTGGCGCGTCAATGTGGAAAGCGGCCAGAAGGTTCACCTGAAAGACAACCTCCCCACCTGGGACGGCCTCTTCGGCGTGGCCCCTTCACCTACGGGCGAGGTGGTGGCCTATCCGGACACCCGGCCCCGGCGGCACGGGCTCCTGTTGCTGGACGTGAACACAGGGAAAGAGGTCGAGGTGGGAGCGGCCGGCGAGTATGCTTTTGCTCCCGTCTGGTCGCCGGACGGGAGCAAACTGAGCTTCCTGAGCGCCCAGGCCCGGGGTGAAACCTACGACTTCCAGATCGGTGAGGACGGCCCGCTGCCGCCGGCCACCCGCCTTAACGTGGTCACGAAAGAGGGGCACCCCCTCGCCTCTTGGGTGGCGCCTCAAGGGGAAAAGGCCGGTGCACCGGTTTGGTCGGCGGACGGCCGGCAGGTGGCATTTCTTAGCGCGGTGGTGACCAAGGGCGCCGACGGCATGGATGCGGTGCGCTGGCAGCGCCTGCTGCTCGCTGCGCCGGGTGAAGCGCTGCGGGACTTGGGAGCGGTCCACGGCGAATGGCTGGCTGTGGCCGGTTTTGTGCCCGGCGGGCGCCAGGTGCTGGTGTACCGTTACGAGGCGGGCGGCGGGGTTACAGTCCTGGCGTATGGGCCGGATGCCGGCCGGGTCCAGGTGCTGATGGAGGAAGCGGTGGACGAGCCGCCGGCGTGGTGGGGCGCCAACCTGCTGACGGCACGGCTGGAAAGCGGCCCCAACGACACTCTCAATACCCAGATCTACCTGCGCAGCCCGGCCGGTAAGACCACCCAGCTTACCACCGGGGCCGGCTGGAAAAGCCGCCTCACCCTCTCCGACTCCTGGCTGGCTTATCTCAGTGCCGACAACCAGGCTGCTCCGTACCCGATCACCGTGTACCTGCGTTCCCTCCCCTAGTTTTTTTCCGCCCCAAGGCCGGCGGGGCCTTGTGGGCGCTCCGGAAGTATTGTATAATAATTCTGGAGAGTAAACCAGAGGGGGGACGGCAGAATGGCGCTTTGGCTTGACCTCCTTCTTGGAACCCTGGTTCTGGCGGGTGTGCTCTTCGGTTTAGTTCGGTTCGCCTTGCGGCGGTATGGTAACCGGAATCGGGCGGGTTAAAACGGACCGGCCACAAATCTTCCCCTGTTAAGACATCTTAATGTAAAATCATCCAAATACTTACTTGATTTACCATTCATCGTTTGCTATGATGGTAAGAGCTTGACAGGGGAGGCAAAGGGCGGTGACGTGTGAGCTTTTTAAGCGTATTGAGGCCTTGCGCGCAGAACTTTACCGGGCGGCGGCCGGCTGCGGTGGCAACCGGGACAAGGGTTCGGTGCTGGCCCTCAGCACCGAGCTCGATCGGTATCTGGTGCTGGCGACGCGGGAGCTTTCCGGTTTACGCTAGTAACGTGTAGAGGAAGGGCTTTCATTGCTGGTAGATTACCACGTCCACACCCTGGGGCACGATGCCTTTTATGTCGAGGAGTCCGAGATCGCCCGTTACTACGAAACGGCCCTCGCCCGCGGGGTAAAGGAACTGGGTATTGCCGACCACGACTACTATTACACCCATTTCCGGCCGGAGCGCATCCTGGCCCAGGCGCGCCGCTTCCCGGAGCTCACCGTGCGCGTGGGGATAGAAGTGGACTACATCCCCGGCCGGGAAGCTGAGATCCGCGCTCTTCTCGGAGCGCAGCCCCTCGACTTCGTTATTGGTTCCGTCCACCAGGTGGACGGCTTCTCTTTTGATGAGGAAAAGGACGTACCCAAGTACGCCGCCTGGGAGACGACAGCACTTTTCCGCCGCTACTTTGCCCATGTCGCCCGGGCGGCGGAGAGCGGGCTCTTCGACATCATCGGCCACCTCGACCTCATCAAAATCTTTAACTTTGTCCCGGCGGAGGACATGGTCGCCCTGGCGGAACCGGCCCTGGCCGGCATCCGGCGGGCGGGCACCTGCCTGGAACTCAACACCAACGGGCGTTACAAGCCGGTGCACGAGTTTTACCCGGCCCAGGCTCTCCTGGCCAGGTGTCACGAGGAGGGGATCCCTTTAACGCTGGGCTCGGATGCGCATGCCCCGGAACAGGCCGGACGAGACATTGCCGCCGCGGCGGCCCTGGCACGCCGGGCGGGGTACACGGCGGTTGCCACCTTTCAGGGGCGCCGGCGGACCCTGGTGCCGCTGGGATAGTTAAGGAGCGACTTTATATGGCTTGTTCGCAATGTCTTTTGACTTACGTTAAAAAGTTAAAGGGGCTCGGCCCGTCCAGGGTCAGTAAGAGATGGAATTGAAAGTGTTGCTAAACAGAACGGGCAGATTTAGTGGATAGAAAAGGAGCTGGATCATGACAGGTCAACCGGGGAAATTCGATAAGATTATACTTTTCATTTCTGTGGCTTTAATCTTAAGTATAGCCCTAAATTTAAACCAGTACCACCAACTGGGGAAATTAACCCAGAAAATGAACCAGCTTATGTCCGAGGTTTCATATATCCGTATGGAAACACAAAATCAAGCACAAGACATCAGGTCCTCGCTGGCGGAGTTCAGAGAAGAACAGAGGTGGGTGACGCCAGTTGAAATTCATCCTTCTTTGACAGATGAAGGCAAAGCACTTACCGTTCTTTTAACTTGGCAGGTCAAAGAATATGAAGAAGGGTCGCCGGTTGGGTTCTTCTACCGCCGACAGGGTGAACAGGCCTTTGCGTCACTTGCAGCGGAAAACGTAGGAGGCAACACCTTTCAAGTAAAGTTTCCCATCGACGGTATCCCACACAGGCCTGCCTTTAGAATACATTTCAATGTTAAGAACCCGTCAGGCACCAACGACGATAAGAAAGCGGAAGAGGCGAAACCAGTAAAACCTGATCTTGAGGGTCCCGGGTATCTTTACGATTATTATATTAATGTGCGGCAAGGTGGACAGGTCCGCAGCACAGAGTTATCTAGACTGGACCTGGGAAAATTGGCCCTATACCATTTCAGCCCTGTAACGGTCCAAATTGAGGAGGATCAGCGCCGTGGTGAGCTGCATGTGTCCATTTATGAAGAAGGGCCGCTAGAACCGCAGCACCGTTTGGTAGGCGCCTATTTGGAGGTTTATCCCGACCAAAAAAGTAGTGACGGAAATCCTGCCGAGATTTCCCTTAAAAAGGGTACCACTACTCTTCGGTACGCTGAGCGGGAAGTACCGGTATATGAAGCTTCTTTCCAGGGAGAAACAAAAAGCCTCTCGCGTATAGTTGCACGGGTGGAGTACGAGGACGGTCAAGTTTTCCGCCACCAGATTTGGCCCTAACGGCCACCGTGGCGTTGTCCCACTCTTCGTAGATTTTCGGGACGGCCGTTTTCGTGATTTCTAGGCTCGGGCGACTGCCCAATGTCTTTGCGAACCCTGACGAAAAGATCATTGAAATGTTGTCTTGATGTTCCGAAAGCCACGGCAAGGGAATGTGAGTTGCTCCCACCCTTTCACGAGGAATTGTCTCTTATCAGGTCCTCTATTGCAGGAACCTGACCGACTATATTGTACAAGGGGGGATAGTAACCATGGAAGCAGCGCGCTCCAGCGAGGTGGCGCGCGCCGCCATTGAGATGGCGGTGTCGCGCACGCGGGAGGATGAGCAGCGGCTCAAGGAGACCTACCGGTACGAAGGCATTCACGCCGCGGCCGTGGACTACGGGGGAGAGTTCATCTCCTCGGTGAAGAAAGTCATTGAACGGGCGGTGGTGGCGGCCAAACGCGAAGGGCTGATCGCCGAGGTACAGGCCGAAGAGGGAGGTGTGGCGGGAGCCGCCCGGGAAGCGCTGTCGCAGATAATGCCCAAGGCCATTGGGCTTAATGTCGGCGGGAAAATCGGCATCGCCCGCAAGGGCGAGCACATTGTGGTGGTAATCTTCTGCGGCATCGGGCTTCTGCACTTGAACGAGGTGGCGCTGGGGCTGGGGCACCGGGCGGTGGCCATGGCCGCCGCCGGCGAGGGCGGGGAGGCGCCGGCAAAGACAAACCCATAGCTTCCCCGAGAGGCGGGACCTGGTTTACCCAGGTCTTTTATTTTTTTCCAAATCCGGAAGGAATTTTGCTCTTCAGGGCGAATTTATGTGGTGAGAAGTGGGGGAAAGTGGGGAACAAGGCAGGCAGGTGGGGTGAGCGGCGTGTTCATGGGTGAATTCCAGCACGCTCTAGACAGCAAAGGCCGGCTCTTTATCCCGGCCCGCCTCCGGGAGGAACTGGGCGAACGTTTCATCATGACCCGGGGGCTGGACCGCTGCCTGTTTGTATACCCGCTTGCCGAATGGGCTACGCTGGAGCGCAAGCTGAAAGAACTCCCCTTCACCCGCAGCGAGGCCCGGGCCTTCGTGCGCTTCTTTTTTGCCGGGGCCACCGAGTGCCAGCCGGATAACCAGGGACGCGTCTTGATCCCGCCCAGCCTGCGCAGCTACGCCGGCATCGAGAAAGAAACGAGCATCATCGGGGTTTCCACCCGGGTGGAGATCTGGAGCCAGCAGGAATGGGAGAACTACAGCGCCAAGGTGCGCGACAATTACGCCGAGTTGGCGGAGAAGATGGTGGACTTCGGCATCTAGGAGGTCCTGTATGCGTTTCCAGCACCAGCCGGTTCTTCTGAGCGAGACGCTGGCGTACCTGGCCTGCCGGCCGGGCGGCATCTACATCGACTGCACCCTGGGCGGCGGCGGCCATGCCCGGGAAATCCTGCTCCGCAGTACCCCCGGCGGGCTCCTGCTCGGCATCGATCGTGATGCCGCCGCCCTCGAGGCGGCGCGGGAAAGGCTGGCGCCCTTTAAGGAACGCGTCCGTCTGGTACAGGGCAACTTCCGCGAGCTGGCAGGCATTTGGCGGGCCTCGTCGTTGCCGGCGCCGCAGGGCATTTTATTTGATCTCGGCGTGTCTTCACCGCAGCTGGATGAGCCGGAGCGGGGCTTCTCTTATCAAGTGGACGCGCCGCTCGACATGCGCATGGACAAAAGGCAGGAGCTCACCGCCCGGCAGATAGTAAATACGTGGCCGCGCCACGAGCTGGCGCGCATCATACGCGAGTATGGTGAAGAAAGGTGGGCGCTGCGCATCGCCGGGTTTATAGACGAGCGCCGGCGGCGTGCTCCGCTGGAGACCACCGGGGAGTTGGTAGACGTGATCAAGGAGGCCATTCCGGCCGCCGTCCGGCGCCACGGGCCGCACCCGGCGCGGCGCACCTTTCAGGCTCTACGCATCGCCGTAAACGATGAACTGGGGGCACTTAAAGAAGGTCTGGCGGCGGCGGGCCACATCCTGGCGCCGGGCGGCCGCGTCTGCGTTATTTCCTTTCACTCCCTGGAAGACAGGATCGCCAAACATACCCTGCGCCAGCTGGCGGCCGCCGGAGAACTGGAGCTTCTAACGAAGAAACCGGTGACACCGGGAGAGGAAGAGATCCAAAACAATCCCCGTTCCCGCAGCGCTAAGCTCAGGGCGGCGGAAAGGGTTCTAGACCAAAGGAGGGACGCATAAGGTGGTAGGGAAGACTGCAGTGCTGCGCGTACCCCTCGAGGAGGAAAGGCCGGCGGTGGAGCTGCGGCCGCGGCGACGGACGCGCAGGCGGGTGGCACCCCTGGCGGCGTACGGGCTTTTTGTGGCGGCGGCGGTTGTCCTGGTGCTGCTTTATGTGGCTCCGTACGCTTACGTTGCTCAGCTTAACCTGCGGCTGGCACGGGCGCAAAAGGACCTGGCGCGCGCGATCACCGTGCAAGAACAGCTGGAACAGCAGGCCAGCGAGCTGAAGTCGCTGGCCCGGATCGAAAAAGAAGCCACTCAGCGCCTGGGCATGCGCGAGCCGGAAGAAGTGCAGGTAGTAGCCGCGGCGGTACCCCAGCCGAAGGCGGAGGAAAAGGCGGCCCCGGCGGCCGCTCCTACGGCCAAGCCGGACAAGGTCACGGCGCTTTTGGATTGGGCTCAGGGGGTACGCCGGGCGCTTGCCAAGGGGATAAGCGATAACTAAAGGCTGGTGTATAGGCGTGAAACAGACCCTTCTCATGCGCAGGCGGATAGGGGTGTTTCTCCTCGTTATGGCGCTTTCTTACTGCGGGCTGGCGGCCCGCCTTTTCTACCTTCAGGTCCTGAACAACGCCAAGTACCAGTCCCAGGCTCTGGCGCAGCGGCTGCGCGAGATTGAGATCCAGCCCAAACGCGGCCTGATTACCGATCGCAGTGGCAAGAAGCTGGCCATCAATGTGAGCCTGGACAGCGTGGTGGCCAACCCGCGGCAGATTCAAGAACCGGAGAAGGTAGCCCCCGCCTTGGCCGCGGCGCTGGGCCTCCCGGCGGACGACGTTCTGGCCAAGCTAAAAAAGAACACATCCTTTGAGTGGATCGAACGTAAGATCGAGCCTGAACGGGCGAAAAAGGTGCGCGACCTCAAGCTGAGCGGCATCTACCTGGTTGAGGAGAGCCAGCGCTATTATCCTAACGGCAGCTTAGCGGCCCACGTCCTGGGATTTGCCGGCATCGACAACCAGGGCCTGGAGGGCTTGGAGCTGGTGTATGATAAGGAGCTCCGGGGGACGTTGGGCCGCTTTCGCGGCGAGACCGATGCCTACGGGCGGGAAATACCCGGCGGGGAGAAACAGTACGTACCCTCTAAAGACGGCGCGAACCTGGTTCTTACCCTGGACGAGGTAATCCAGCACATCGCCGAGCGGGAACTGGACCGGTTGATGCAGGAGACGCACGCCAAAGGAGCAACCATTCTCGTCACCAACCCGCAGACAGGCGAGATTCTGGCCCTGGCGAACCGTCCCACCTTCGACCCCAACAAACCGCTGGCGGTACCCGAGGCCGACCGGCGGGACCTGGCCGTGTGGTACAACTACGAGCCCGGGTCGACCTTCAAGATTGTCACGGCGGCTGCCGCGCTCGAGGAGGGGGTCGTCCACCCCAACGACGGCTTTTACTGCCGCGGCGGCCTGCAGGTGGCCGATCACTACATCGGCTGTGTGACAGCCCACGGCAGCCAGACGTTCGCCGAGGTGGTTAAGAACTCCTGCAACGTCGGCTTTATGACCGTGGGCCTAAGGATGAGCAAAGACCGGTTCTACCACTACATCCACGCTTTTGGCTTTGGCGCAGCTCCCGGCTCCGACCTTCCGGGGGAGGCCGAAGGCATCCTTCTCCCCCTCGACCGGGTGGGTCCGGTGGAGCAGGCCAATATTTCCTTCGGCCAAGGCATTGCGGTTACCCCGCTGCAGATGATCGCCATGGTGGGGGCGGTGGCCAACCACGGCACACTGCTGAAGCCGCAGATTGTACGGGAGATCCGCGCCAGTGACGGGAAAGTAATAAAGCCCTTTGCCCCCGAGGAAGTACGCCAGGTGATATCCCCCGCCACCGCCGGCAAACTGGCCCAGCTGCTCGAGGGCGTGGTTGCCGATGGTACCGGCCGCGGGGCCCAGATACCCGGCTACCGCCTGGCCGGTAAAACCGGCACGGCGCAGAAGATCGTCGGCGGCCGTTACGTCTCCGACAAACATGTGGCCTCCTTCATTGGCTTTGGACCGGTGGACAATCCTCGCCTGGCCGTCCTGGTGGTGGTGGATGAACCCCAAGGCGCTTATTACGGCGGTGTGGTAGCGGCGCCGGTCTTCAAACGTGTTATGGAGGACAGCCTGCGGTATTTGGGTGTGCCGCCGGCTCCCACTGCGCCACCAAAGGAGGATCAAGAACCAAGCATAGAGGTGCCGAGCGTGGTTAACCTTCCTCCGGCGGAGGCGCGCAAGCTCCTGGAGGGCAAAGGCCTCCCGTATCAGGTGGAGGGCACAGGCGGCGTGGTCATCGACCAGACGCCGCCGCCTGGGACCATGGTGGCGCCTGGAACGCGGGTCATCGTGGTGTTGGGCGAGGCGCGGCCTGCTCCCGGTCTGGTCACCGTGCCCAATCTCACCGGACAGACCATGCGCCAGGCGGCGCAGAATCTGGCGGAGATGGGACTTACGATGAAACCGGTAGGAACGGGGCTGGCAGTCAGCCAGGACCCGCCCCCGCGCCGCCAAGTGCCGGCCGGTTCCATGGTGGTGGTCAACTTTCAGCCGCCGCAGGCCGGGCCGCCGGCCGCCGACTCCCACCGCGCCCCCTAGCCAAATGTTTACGAAATGTTAACCGCTGCGGCCGCCGCAGGCAGCAGGAAATACTCAGCCACAGCCGAAATCTCTAGTCGGATTTGCAGCAGCCGTAGAGGAAAACCCTGGATGGGGTACCACGTTAAGGGCTATACTAGGGAGCGGAGGAACTGGGGAGGTCTGAGAGATGCCGAAAAAGCTGCGCGCACTCCTGGAAAACATACCGGTGACCACCCTGGAAGGGCTGGGGCCGGAAGACGATCTCAGCATCAGCCAGATTGCTTATGATTCCCGCCGGGTGGAGCCGGGCGGCCTCTTCGTAGCCGTGCGCGGCTTCCGCCAGGACGGCCATTTTTTCCTGCCGGAGGCCCTGGCCCGGGGGGCGCGGGCGGTGGTGGTCGATCGGCCGGAGGTAGCGGTGCCACCGGGGATTGCCAAGGTGGTGGTGCCGGACAGCCGGCAGGCGTTGCCGGACCTGACGGCGGCTTTTTATGACCACCCTTCCCGCCGGCTGCGCGTGGTGGGGGTTACGGGTACCAACGGGAAAACCACCACCGCTTTTTTGAGTGAGGCCATCTTCCGGGCGGCCGGCTACCGCACCGGGCTCATCGGCACCGTGGAGAACCACGTCGGCGCCGAGGTACTCCCGGTGGAAAGGACCACGCCGGAGTCGCTGGACGTAGAAGAGCTCTTCTGCCGCATGGTAAAGGCAGGCGTTACGCACGCCGCCATGGAGGTTTCCTCGCATGCCCTGGAGCTGGGGCGGGTGAAAAACATCGAGTTCGATGTGGCTGTCTTCACCAACCTTACGCAGGACCACTTGGATTTTCATAAGACCCTGGATAACTACCGGCAGGCGAAGGCTAAGCTTTTTCAGCAGCTCAGCCGGCCCGGCGGTAAAGCCGGCGGGCGCACGGCGGTTATCAACGCCGATGATCCGAGCGGTGCCGCCATGCGCCGGGCCACCCAGGCGCGGGTTCTTACCTACGGGGTCCGGCAGCCGGCCGACATCCGCGCCGGGGATATCGACATCGGGCTGCAGGCGGTGGAGTTCACCCTGCACACCCCAGCCGGCAGCGAGCGCCTGCGGCTTCACCTCACCGGCCTCTTCAGCGTTTATAACGCCCTGGCGGCCTGTGGCGTGGGCCTGGCCCAGAATATTCCCCTGCCGGTGATCAAGCAGGCTCTGGAAGGCCTGCCCGGGGTACCGGGGCGCTTCGAGCTGGTGAAAGAGGGCCAGGAGTTCGCCGTGATCGTAGACTACGCCCACACTCCGGATGGACTGGAGAATATACTGAAAACAGCGGAGGAGTTCGCCCGCGGGCGCATCATCCTTGTTTTTGGCTGCGGCGGCGACCGTGACCGCACCAAACGGCCCATCATGGGGCGGCTGGCGGTGGAGCACGCCGATCTGACCTTCATCACCTCTGATAATCCCCGGAGCGAAGACCCACTGGCTATCATCCGCGAGATTGAGGCGGGGGCCAAGGAAGAAGGATCGCCCAAGGGGAGCTACACCCTGGTCCCCGACCGGCGCGAGGCCATCCGCCAGGCCCTGGCGGCGGCCCGGCCCAAGGACGTGGTCCTCATTGCCGGCAAGGGCCACGAGACGTACCAGATAATCGGCGACCGCACTCTGCCCTTTGATGACCGGCAGGTGGCGCGCGAGTTCCTGAAGGAGATGACGGGGCAATGCAGCCGGTAACGGCAGCCGAGGTAGCCCAGGTTACCGGCGGCCGCCTCCTCTCTGGCGCGGCGGGAACCCCGATCACCGGTGTGGCCAGCGACTCGCGCCGGGTGCGGCCGGGAGACCTTTTTGTGGCGCTTACCGGTGAGCGGGTGGACGGGCACTCGTTTGTGCCGGCCGTGCTGGCCGGCGCGGCGGCCGCCGCGCTGGTCGAGCGGGAAGTTGCGGTGGAGGTGCCGGAAGGCAAGGCGCTTATTGCGGTGGCGGACACCACCGCCGCCCTGCTCGCCTTGGCCGCTTGGTACCGCCGCCGTTTCGCCGTGCGCACCGTGGCCATCACCGGGAGCACAGGCAAAACCACCGCCAAGGACCTCACGGCGGCCGTCCTTAGTACCCGCTATACCACCTTAAAGAACGAAGGTAACCTTAACACCGAGATCGGCCTGCCGCTAACGCTCTTTAACCTGGAGCCGCACCATGAAGCGGCGGTAGTGGAGCTGGCCATGCGCGGGCCGGGACAGATCGCCCGCCTGGCGGAGGTGGCGCAGCCGGAGGTCGGGGTGCTGATCAATGTCGGGCTCACCCACATAGAGGTTCTCGGCTCGCAGGAGAACATCGCCCGCGCTAAGGGTGAGCTCTTGGAGGCCCTGCCGGCTGCCGGCTTGGCCGTCCTCAACGGCGACGATCCTTGGGTGCTCAGCCAGGCGGCCCGCAGCCGGGCGCGCCGGGTGACCTTTGGCCTGGGGGAAGGAGTGGACTTCCGCGCTCAGGGTGTGGAGCCGGTGGGGGCGGAGGGCGTGCGTTTTACGGTGAGCGGCCCCTGCGGCAGCGGTGAGGTGTTTGTGCCCCTCCCGGGCCGCTTTACCGCCTGCAATGCCTTGGCGGCCCTGGCGGTGGGGCACTACTTCGGCCTGAACCTGGATGAGATGCGCGCCGGTTTAAGGGCCTTTCGCCCCTCGGCCATGCGGCTCAACCTCTGCCGGCGCCCGGACGGCACGCTCATCATCGACGACGCTTACAATGCCAATCCCACCTCCATGCGGGGGGCGCTGGAGACGCTGCGGGACCTCGCCGACGGACGGCGGCAGGTGGCGGTGTTGGGCGACATGCTGGAGCTGGGCGCTTACGGCCCGGAGGCCCACCGCGAAATCGGGCGCCGGGCGGTGGAGCTGGGCGTTACCTGCCTGATAACGGGCGGGCCGCTGGCGGCTCACCTGGGCGAGGCGGCGCTGGCAGCGGGCCTTACGCGCGACCAGGTCTTTATTTGTCCTGATGCCGCGGCGGCTGCCCAGGAGGCGAAGCGCCGGGTGCGGCCGGGGGATGCGGTTCTGGTGAAGGCCTCGCGGGGTATGCACTTTGAACAGGTGGCGGCGGCCCTAACAGGAAGAGGTTTGGAGGAGCACTGATGTTAAGTTCTCTGTTGGCGGCGGCGGTGTTCAGCCTGGCGCTTACCCTTACGCTTACGCCGCCTCTTATCAGTTATCTCAGGCGCCTGCACTATGGCCAGGCCATCCGCAGCCAGGGGCCGGCCCGGCACCAGGTGAAGGCGGGCACGCCCACCATGGGCGGAGTGGTGCTGGTGGGGGCGGCAGCCGCCGGTACCCTGCTCTTCGCGCGGGGAGCGCCGGAGACCCTGCCGGCGGTAGGCCTGACGGTGGGATATGCCCTCATCGGGCTTGAGGACGACGCCCGTAAAGCCGTGCGCCGGCGTGCCTTAGGGCTTAAGGCGCGGGAGAAACTGGTCGCTCAGGTTGTCCTGGCCGGCCTGCTGGGGGCCTGGGTGTACTTTCACCCGGCGCTGGGCGGCGGCGTCCGCATTCCCTTCTGGGGGACTGTTCACCCCGGCTGGTGGTACATCCCCTTTATCGTCTTGGTGGTGGTGGGCAGTGCCAACGCCGTCAACCTCACGGATGGCCTGGACGGCCTGGCGGCCGGCACGGCCGGCATCGCCTTTTTGGCTTTTACCTTCATCGCCTTGGGGCAGAATCCAGGGCTTGCCGTCTTTACGGCGGCTTTTGCCGGGGCCTGTGTGGGCTTTCTCTGGTTCAACTCCTACCCGGCGCAGATCTTCATGGGCGACACAGGCTCCCTGGCGCTGGGTGCCGCCTTGGCGGCCACCGCGGTGCTCACCAAAACAGAGATCTGGCTGGCCGTGATCGGCGGCGTTTTTGTGGTGGAGACGCTGTCGGTGATCCTGCAGGTGGTCTACTTTCGGCTCACCGGCGGGCGCATCTTTCGCATGAGCCCCCTGCACCACCACTTTGAGTTGGGGGGCTGGCCCGAACCGGTGGTGGTACGGCGCTTCTGGCTGGGTGGGACGGCCCTGGCCGTCCTCGGCCTGGCCCTCTGGTATTTCGGGGCCTAGGGGGTGCGGAGCATGGAGGATTTTTGTGGCCGGCGCATCTTGGTGGTGGGACTGGCGCGGAGCGGGACCGCCGCAGCCCAGGTGCTGGCCCGGCGCGGGGCGCACGTGGTTGCCACCGACGTGCGGGCGGAACGAGACCTGGGCGCAGCGGTCGCCGGGCTGCGCGTCCTGGGGGTGGAGCTGGTGCTTGGCGGTCACCCGCTGAGTCTCCTGGACAGGGTGGACCTGATCATCGTGAGCCCAGGCGTGCCGGACGACATCCCGCTTCTTCTCGAGGCCGAGCGGCGCCGCCTCCCGGTGCTGAGCGAGGTGGAGCTGGCGGCCCGCCTGTACGCGGGGCCTTATCTTGCGATCACCGGCTCCAACGGCAAAACAACCACCACCAGCTGGGTGGGGTGGACGCTCGAGCAGGCGGGGGTGCCGGCGGCCGTAGCCGGGAACATCGGTGTGCCGGTAAGCCGTACTGTAACCGAACTTGCCCCTGGTACCTGGGTGGTGGCGGAGGTGTCGAGCTTTCAGCTGGCGCGTACCGAGCGCTTCCATCCGCGCGTGGCCGCCGTTTTAAACCTCAGCGAAGACCACCTGGACCGGCATGGCGGCTTCGCCGCTTACCGGGCGGCCAAGGCCCGGATTTTCGCCAACCAGGGGCCCGAGGACTACCTGGTGCTCAATGCCGACGATGAACCGACCCGTACCCTGGCCGGCGCGGCCCCGGCCCACGTGCTCTACTTCAGCCGGCGGCAGCGCCTGGCGGAGGGGGCGTGGCTTGAGGAGGACCGGCTGGTGCTGGGATGGGAGGGGGGGCTGGAGCGTCTCTGCCGGGCGGAGGAAGTGGCCCTGCCCGGCGCCCACAACCTGGAAAACGCCCTGGCCACGGCGCTGCTGGCCCGCTGCGCGGGGGCTGCGCCGGCAGCCATTGCTGCAGCGCTGAGAACTTTTCCCGCCGTGGAGCACCGCTGCGAGTACGTGGCTACGGTGGACGGCGTGCGCTACATCAACGACTCCAAGGGCACCAACCCCGACGCCGCCATTAAGGCCCTGGAAGCCTTTCCCCCGCCTATTGTGCTCATCGCCGGGGGCCGTGAAAAGGGCACCGACCTCGGCGCTCTGGTGGAGGTTATTAAGAACCGCTGCCGGGCGGTGGTGCTGCTGGGCGAAGCCGTGCCCAAGTTTCGCCGCGCCCTGGCGGCCGGCGGCTTCAGTGCCGTTACAGAAGTCGACTCCCTGGCGGCGGCCGTGCGCTCGGCCCGCTCCCTGGCCCGGCCGGGGGACACGGTGCTCCTTTCGCCGGCCTGCGCCAGCTTTGACATGTTTAAGAACTACGAGGAGCGGGGGCTCCTCTTCAAGGCGTTGGTGGCTGAACTTGGGAGGGAGCCGGCATGAAGGAGAAGGGGAGAACTGACTTCCTGATCTTTTTTGCCACCGCCACCCTGCTCGGTCTGGGGATTGTCATGGTCTTCAGCTCCAGCAGCGTGGCCGCCCTGGCCGAGTTCAACGACAGCCTGTATTACCTGAAACGCCAGGCTGTTTGGACCCTCATCGGCTTGGTGGGCATGAGCGTTTTCATGCAGCTGGACTACCATTACCTTAAGCGCTGGGCCTTGCCGGCGCTGGCCGGTGCGGTGCTTCTTTTAGGGCTGGTGATGGTTAAGGACATCGGCGTGGCCGGCGGCGGTGCGCGCCGCTGGCTCCAGGTGGGGCCCCTTAACGTCCAGCCCTCCGAGGTGGCCAAGCTGTGCAGCGTCCTTTTTCTGGCCGCCTTCCTGGCCGACCGGGGAGACAAGATCAGGAATTTCTGGCGCGGCCTGCTGCCGGCGCTGGTCCTTTTGGGCGTGCTCTGCCTGATGATTCTCAAGCAGCCGGACCTGGGAACGGCGGTGGCCCTGGCGGGAACCGCCGGGGTGATGCTGTTTAGCGCGGGGGCGGATCTCAGGCACCTGGCCGGGTTGGGTGCAGCGGCCGTACCGGTGCTCTGGTGGGCCATCATGGGCGAGGAGTACCGGCGGGCCCGCTTCCTAGCCTTTCTGGACCCGGCGGCGGATCCGCAGGGCAGCGGGTACCACATCATCCAGTCCTTGTATGCCTTGGGTTCGGGCGGGCTTTTGGGCGTCGGCCTGGGGCAAAGCCACCAAAAATTCCTCTACCTGCCGGAGCGGCACACTGACTTTATCTTTGCCATCTTAGGTGAGGAGCTGGGGCTCTTAGGAACTTTGCTCGTTCTCGCCCTGTTTTTCCTCTTGGCCTGGCGCGGCTGCCGGGCGGCCATGCTGGCGCCCGACCGCTTCGGCACTCTGCTCGCCATTGGCATAGTAAGCATGGTGGCACTACAGGCACTGGTGAACATCGGGGTGGTGACCGGTTCGCTTCCCATTACCGGTATCCCCCTGCCCTTTATCAGTTACGGCGGCTCATCGCTGGTGTTTTCCCTCGCTGGAATTGGCATTCTGCTCAACATCTCCAGCCAGGGCCGACGGGCGTAGTGTAAGGAGGCTCCGTAATGCGCGTTCTTTTTACAGGCGGTGGTACCGGGGGACACATCTACCCGGCGCTGGCGGTGGCCCAACTCCTGCGCCGGCGGGATTCCCAGGCGGACATTCTCTTTGTCGGTACCGAGCGCGGCCTGGAGCAGGACCTGGTGCCGAAGGCCGGGTTTGCGCTTAAGGCCATCCATTCGGCCGGCCTGCGCCGGCGCCTCACGCTGGCAAATTTAAGCACGCTGGTTCAGAACCTGCGCGGCTTTGGCCAGGCCCTGGCCATTATCCGGCGCTTTCGCCCGGACGTGGTGCTGGGAACGGGCGGCTATGTCACCGTCCCGGTGGTGATGGCTGCCTTTTTGCAGGGCGTTCCGGTTGTGCTGCACGAGCAAAATGCCCTGCCGGGGTTGGCCAATCGGTGGCTGAGCCGTTTTGCCCGGCGGGTTGCCGTGTCGTACGCCGATTCGGCCCGCTACTTTCCCCGGCGCAAGGTTTTGGTGAGTGGCAATCCGGTGCGGGAGGCCGTTTGGCGGCGCACGCGGGAAGAAGGGCGGCAAAACCTGGAAATCCCGGCCGATGCCCGCCTGGTGCTCGTTTTTGGGGGGAGCCGGGGGGCCCGGCCGGTGACCGAGGCCGCCGTGGCGGCGGCGCCGGTACTTCTGAGCCAGCCCGGGAATATGCTACTTGTGGTGACAGGTAGCGGCGATTTTGCTACAATTGAGGAGAAAGTGCGGTGCCTGGGTATACAGCGTTCCGGGAAGGGGAAAATGTTACTAAGACCCTATTTGTACAACATGGAAGACGCCTTGGCGGCGGCAGATGTGGTGGTAACCAGGGCCGGAGCCACCACCATTGCCGAGATCACCGCCCGCGGTATTCCTGCCATCCTGGTGCCCTCGCCTTACGTCACCGCCAACCACCAGGAATTCAACGCCCGGCTTTTGGTACGGCGGGGCGCCGCTCTTATGATCCGGGAAAAGGAACTGAGCGGCGAGCGGCTCGCGCGGGCGATCGAAGACCTCTTGGCCCGGCCGGATGAGCGGGCGCGGATGGCGGCGGCGGCCGGCGCCTTGGGAAAACGCGAGGCGGCAGAAACAATTGCCGACGAGATTGAGCGCCTGGCGCGGAGAAAGTAACACTTGCACCGGTCGGCGCATACAGTACAATGCAGAGTGCCATCGAAAGGTTACCCTGCCGCGCGGAGGAAGTACAGAGTTGGGAAGGAGAGAACCTGAATGCCGAGCAACAAACGCACCATTCACTTCATCGGCATCGGCGGCGCCGGTATGAGCGCCATTGCCAAAGTGCTACTTGAAGCAGGGAATACCATCACAGGTTCCGACCTTAAACGGTCCGAGGCCACCGCGCGGCTAGCCAGAATGGGAGCGACCATTTACATCGGCCACCGGGCGAAGAACCTGAAGCACCCGGACCTGGTGGTGGTATCGTCGGCCATTCCGGCGACCAACGTGGAGCTGGCGGCGGCCAAAGAAGCCGGTATCCCCATCGTCCAGCGTGGCGAGATGCTGGCCGAGCTTATGGACGACCGTAAAGGCATCGCCGTGGCGGGAGCGCACGGTAAAACAACAACGACTTCCATGATTTCTTTGGTTCTGGAACGGGCAGGGCTTGACCCCACCGTTCTCATCGGCGGTGAGCTCAACGACATTGGCGGTAACGCCAAAGTGGGCCGAGGCGAGTACCTGGTGGCGGAGGCCGATGAAAGTGACGGGAGCTTTCTTAAGCTCAGGCCGCACATCGCGGTGGTTACCAATGTGGAGGACGATCACCTGGACTACTACGGCAGTGTGGAAAAAATAGCGGCGGCCTTTGCGACGTTCGTGGCCCGGGTGCCGGGCGCAGGCCTCGCCGTTCTGTGCGCCGACAACCCCACCGCTGCTCACATCGCCGGCGTGTGCCAACGGCGGACAGTAACATATGGGCTTGATAACCCGGCTACCTACGAAGCCCGTAATATCAGCCACCGTACCCTGCACAGCGATTTCGATGTTTTTGAGCGCGGGGCCTACCTGGGATCGCTCAGCTTGAGTGTTCCCGGCCGGCACAACATCCTCAACGCGCTGGCCACGGTGGCCGTGGCACGAGAAGTGGGCGTGGACTTTGCCGTCGTACGGGAGGCCCTGGCCGTGTTTCACGGCGTGCATCGCCGCTTTGAGCTCTTGGGTGAAGTGGGCGGCGTCTACGTGGTGGATGACTACGGCCACCACCCCACAGAGATCAAGGCCACCCTCAGCGCGGCGAAACTGGGGCGCTTCAGCCGCATCATTTGTGTCTTCCAGCCCCACCGCTACACGCGGACCAAGTTCCTGCACAAGGAGTTCGGCGCGGCCTTCGGGCAGGCCGACGAGCTTATCATCACCGGCATCTACTCGGCCGGTGAAACACCGATTGCCGGTGTCAGCTCGGAGCTTATCGTTGACGCGGTGGCGGCGCAGGACGGGCCGCAACCGGTATACATCCCGGAGTTGAAACATATTGTACCGTACTTGCTGGAGCGCGTGCGCCCGGGCGATTTGGTGCTCACTGTGGGTGCCGGCAACATCTGGACGGTGGGCGAGGAACTGGTGGCTGCCCTCAGTCAAGTGAAACGCGCCGCCCAGGCTTAACCCGGGCTTTTGGGAGAGGAGAAACGGGGGTGTTGCCAGCATGGACAGATTTCTTATCACCGGTGGAGCGCCGCTCAAAGGGACCGTCCGTATCGCTGGAGCAAAAAATGCCACCCTCCCTATCATGGCGGCTTCCCTGCTTTGCCCCGGCACCTGTGAGATACACGAGGTGCCGGACCTGCGCGATGTGCGGGTGATGTGCGAAATCCTGAAACTGATGGGCGCCAAGGTGGAAGCGGGCAAGGGGTACTGCCGGATCGACGCCGCCAGCGTGGCGGCGTGTGAAGTACCCGAGAACCTCATGCGCGAGATGCGCTCGTCCATCTTCATCATGGGAGCCCTGCTCGGGCGCTTGGGCAAGGTGAAGGTCTCCTACCCGGGCGGTTGCGCCATCGGGCCGCGTCCGATCGACCTACACCTCAAGGGGCTTTCCGCCCTGGGGGCCAAGATCACCGAGAAACACGGCTATGTCCTGGCCGAGGGCCCGGCCCTGCGAGGGAGCGATGTACACCTGGACTTTCCCAGTGTGGGGGCCACGGAAAACATTATGATGGCGGCGGTGAAGGCCCAGGGAGTGACTGTCATCCGCAATGCGGCGAAAGAGCCCGAGGTGGTGGATCTACAGAATTTCCTCAATAAGATGGGGGCCAAGATCCGGGGTGCTGGTACCGACACCATCAAGATTGAAGGTGTCAGCGACCTTTATCCCACCAGCCATTCCGTGATTCCGGACCGCATCGAAGCCGGCACCTTTATGCTGGCGGCGGCCATGACCCAAGGCGACGTTCACCTGGAAAACGTAATCGCTGAGCACACCGAACCGGTGGCGGCCAAACTGCGCGAGACGGGAGCGGAAGTGGTAAGCAGCGGGGAAGGGATTTACGTAACGGCCCGCCGGCGCCTGCAGGCGGTAGACATAAAGACATTGCCCTATCCGGGGTACCCGACCGACATGCAGCCGCAGACCATGGCCATGCTGAGCGTTGCCGAAGGCACCAGCGTGGCAATTGAAAACATTTTTGTCAATCGCTTCAAACATGTCGATGAACTCCGCCGGATGGGCGCCCAGATCAACATTGAGGGCCGGGCGGCGGTTATCCGGGGCGTGGAGCGCCTGAGCGGCGCCTGCGTAGAGGCCTCCGACCTCAGAGCCGGCGTAGCCCTGGTGCTGGCCGGGCTGGTCGCCGACGGGCAGACGGTGCTGGAGAACGTTTACCATATCGATCGCGGCTACGAGGCCTTGGAGGAAAAGTTGCGGCGCCTGGGTGCTCAGGTACAGCGGCTGAAAGAATCGCGGTGAGACAAATGCTTTCCAAACGGTCCTTCCGCATCCTTCTACTCATATTTGTCATCCTGATGGGAGCGGGCGGCGGGCTGCTGCGCTCCCCTTACTTTGCTGTACGCAGCGTGCAGGTCCTGGGTACCCAGCGGGTGAGCCCGGAGGAGGTTAAGGAACTCACCGGCGTGAGGCCGGGGGTGAACATCTTCAGCCTGCGCGCCGACGAACTGGCCAAAACGGTGAGCGGGCACCCGTGGATAAAGAGCATCGACCTTACACGTCACCTGCCCGGGCAGGTGGTGCTTACGGTTCACGAGCGCCGGCCCTTATTTTTGGTGCCCTACCGAACCTCGTTCCTGGAGGTGGCCGGCGACGGGGTGATCCTGGCTGTCCGGCCCACCTTGAGCGGACAAGCCCTGCCTTTGGTGACTGGTTTTAGCGTTGCAGGCGAGGTGCGCCTCGGCCAGCGCCTATCCGGCCCGGCGGTGGAGCAGATCAGCCGCTGCCTTAAGGGGCTGCCCGCCGACTTTCTGGCCCAGGTGGCCGAGATTCACCTGGATGGGGCGGGGGAATTCACCCTTTATACCTTGAGCAGGCAGCAGATCCTGCTGGGGCAGCCCGAAAACCTGAACCAAAAACTGGCACTTTTGGCGGGAACTTTAGCCGAGCTGAAAGCGCAGGGGCAGGTGGCGGTCACCATCGACGTCAGAAGCGCCAAAGAGGCGGTAGTCCGCCTTAAGCAGAAATAAACCCGGATAGACAAGTGTGCTATAATGAGGTAATGAAACGGAGGTGATCCTACCATGAAGCGCAGCTCACAACTATGGATTACCTTTATCTGTATTATTCTCGGCGTTATTTTAACTGCTCAGCTTAGGACCCAGGCCAGCCTGCGCGGCAACATTCCCACCAAGCGGATCGAGGAGATGGCCAGTCTTCTTAAGCAGGCTGAGTCGGAGCGGGACGCGCTGCGGGTCCAGGTGAACAAGCTTACGGCCCAACTCGATGAGGTGATGACAAAAGAGGAAAGCGTTACCGCCGGCATGCAGGAGGAGCTGGAGCGGGTCCGGCTGATGGCCGGTTTGATTCCGCTGGAAGGCCCCGGCATTGTGGTGACGCTTAACGACAGCACGCGGGTGGCCCAGCCGGGCCAGGATCCGAACCTGTTTCTCATTCACGACGAGGACCTGCTCAAGCTCGTCAACGAGCTGAAGGCGGCGGGCGCCGAGGCCGTTACCGTAAACGGCCAGCGCGTGGTGGCCTCCACAGAGATCCGCTGCGCCGGGCCCACCATTTCGGTAAACAACACGCGCATCGCCCCGCCTTATGTGGTCCAGGCCATCGGCGACCCGGACGGCCTGGAGACAGCCATCAAGATGCGGGGCGGTATCCTGGAGACAGTGCAGTTCTGGGGGATCCAGGTCCAGATAGAGAAAAAGGACAAGCTGACCCTCCCAGCCTATGTGGGCAGCCCGACGTGGCACTTTGCCCGGCCGGTGGCGAAGGAGGCGCAGAGCTGATGTGGGCACCGCTTTTCGGTTTGCTGCTGGGAATTGCTCTCGGGCTGGCCTTTCCCTTCACCTTTCCCTTGGCCTACACCCGCTACGTGGCGGTGGCCATCCTGGCGGCACTGGACTCTGTTTTCGGCGGCCTGCGTGGCAGCATCGAGGAGCAATTCGATCCAGTCATCTTTATCACCGGCTTTTTTAGCAATGCTCTCCTGGCGGCCGGCCTCACCTACCTGGGGGACCGGCTGGGTGTGGAGATCTATTACGCCGCCCTTTTCGCCTTCGGGGTGCGCATCTTCCAGAACCTGGCGGTAATGCGCCGCCACCTGGTAGAGCACTTCCGGCGCAGGCTGGGAGCCAACCTACACTAAAAGAGGGTACCTTGTGCTGGCCATAGCGAACAGCCCGGCGCCTCCGCCTGCCCAGGCCGGCCCCGACTTCCCTCCTGCGCCGCGCCCCGGCCGGTAACCCGGGCCGCCTGTTTACCGCAACCTCCCCCTGCTACGCCTCTTCCCGGCGCGAAGCCGGCTTCCGGTTGAAGTCCCGGTTGATGTGCCGGTGGGTACGCCGGAACGCGCCGGGTGTTACCGTGATGTCCCGGGAATTGTCTGCCGGGAGGCGCTGCAGGGGAAGATAGTATACGAACTTCAAAATGTGGAGGAGGCCCCGCCGGGTGCGGCGGTGCCTGAGGCGCTCGGCAAACCGAGGAGGGGGAGCGTGCGGGGACGAGTGGTGTGGTGGGGGCTTCTTTTGCTGGCGGGCGTGTTCGCGCTGGCTTACCTGTACTTTACGTTGGTGCCGGGGCCGGTGGACCCGGCGGCGCGCCAGTATTTCACCGCAGCGGAGATTGCTGCGGGGCGGCGGTACGCGCAGGCAAACCGGTTGATCTTCATCGTAAGCTTTTTCGTGGAGCTCGCTGTGCTGGCCGGGCTGGTTTTCAGCCCGGCGGCCGCCCGGCTCGGGCACGGTGCAACCCGGCTGGCCCAGGGACGGCCTTTAGTGGCTGGGCTTCTTTTCTTTGCAGCCCTGTGGGTGCTGCTCCGGGCGGTGAACCTGCCCTTTAGCCTTTTGAGCGGCTACTACCTGGAGCACCAGTGGGGCTTTTCCACTGAGAGCCTGGCGGGGTGGTGGGGCGACTACCTTAAGGGCGCCGTGCTTGACTTGATGCTGAGCGGTGCCGGGGTGGTGCTTTTCTTCTGGGCAACCAGGCGCTGGCCGCGCACCTGGTGGTTGGCCGCGGGCGCGTTTCTCGCCGCTTGGATCATAATCGCCAATTACCTCTGGCCGGTGGTGGTGGCGCCGCTCTTTAACCGCTTTACGCCGGCCACGGACCCGGAGGTGGTGGCCATGGTGCAGCGCCTGGCGGAGCGGGCCGACCTTTCCGTGGGCAAGGTTCTGGTGATGGACGCCAGCCGGCGCACCACCAAGGCCAACGCGTACTTCGCCGGCCTTGGCCGGACCAAGCGGATCGTGCTTTACGACACGCTCCTTCGCGACTACCCGCGCGACGAGGTGGAAGCTGTGGTGGCGCACGAGCTGGCCCACTGGAAGCTGGGGCACATCCGGCGCGGGACGGTCTACGGGATAGCGGCGAATTTTGCCCTCTGGCTACTCCTCTTTCTGGTCTTGCGCTTGTCGCTGGACCTGCCGCACCGCGGGCCTTACCCACCGCAGGCCTGGGCGCTGGTGGTGTTCTTTTTTCTCCTGACGTCTTTCATCGGGAACCCCATCACCAACGGCATCTCGCGGCGCATGGAGGCGGCCGCCGATGCGTACTCGGTAAAGCTCACCGGCGATCCCCGAGCGGTGGTACGCCTGCAGGTGGACTTGGCGCGGCGCGACCTGGCCGACATTTCCCCGCCGCCTTTCATCGAGTGGTTCACCTACACGCATCCCAGCACCATGCGCCGCATCGAGGCCGTGGTTGCTTTGTCTCCACGCCGTCCATGAGGGCGAGGTAATTCCCGCCGTCCAGCTGGAGCTCGTGGCTAAGGGCGACGCCTCCGGACGGGGTGAGCGGCGGCTCCAGCTTAAGTGCCGTGTCCCTTCTTCCTGCGCCGGTTGAAAGGAGGGATGCTTTTTTGTAACCAGCCGCGAAGGTCGGCGGCCATACGTCAGAAGTTCTTCAGGGTGACAAAGTGACATCCCATGGGCGAGAATGAAGGCACCAGAGAGAAAAACCCGGCCGGCAGTCTTTCAGGACTACCGGCCGGGCGAAGGTGCCAGGCACCGGGGTTTTGCTCCCGGCACGAGGCGGTAGATCTCTTCGTATTCCACGTCTAGAGCGGCCAGCGAGGCAACAAGTTTTGTCGCGTCCTGGTCAGGCAGGCGCGCGGCGAGCCCACAGCTGGAGCTTATCTCCCGCGGCACGGGCACTAGCTTAGCTGCCCCTTTTTCCTTAAAAGCGCTGTCGAACTTAAGGGCTGCATGGGTGCTGGGGAAGGTAATCACCAGGTACGGTTGGGCGGGGGTGTCCATGTTCCCACCCTACCCTTTGGTGATGCGGATAAGGTAGTCATCACCTGCGGCACCAAGCTCAACTCGGCAGCCGGTGTTCCGGGCGAAGCGCAGCACATTGTCCCGGGCGGCGGGGTTATCGACCAGCACCTCCAGCTGGCCCGCTGTGAGGCTGGCCAGCGCCTTTTTGGTTAGCACCACCGGCTGGGGGCAGGAGAGCCCCCGTGCATCAACCCTGTGCGGCATAGGAAGCATCCTCCTTCCGGCTGCCGGCGCGGGCAGCCCGGGGTAGATTGAAGTAGCCGATGGCGGTGACGACCAGAAGGCCGATGATCACCGCTACTTTACCGCCCACAGGGACCCCACTGGGCGAGGCGGCCAAGGAAAAGTTGTGGGCAAAGGCGGCGCCCACGAGCATGCCTAGGAAGGTGAGGGCGGCGTCGGTATCGCCCTCGCCGGCCAGGATGCACTGCCGGAGCGGACAACCGCCTAAAAGCACCGAACCATAGCCGGCGAGGAACATACCGAGGAAGTTCCACAGGACGTCGCTGTGGGCGATGGGCTGACCTACAAACCCGAGCTTAAACTGGCCGACGGTGAGATTGAGTCCCAAGGCAACCAGAAAGATGGCGACAAACCCTACGAAGAGGTGCGGGTCGCCAATGAGGAAGAGGTCACGGATGCCCCCGGCCATACAGAGGCGCGAGCGCTGGGCCAGGGCACCGATGACGAGGCCGGCGAGGAGGGAGAAGTAAAAAGGCGCGTGTGCGGCGCCCGGGCCCTTGGCGCTGAAGAAGATGAAGGGCGGCGCAACCAGGACGAAAAGCAAAAGCACCACGGCTACTCCCGGCAGGATGAAACCGTTCACCGGTGCCAGCCGCCCGGCCTTGCCTAGGGAAAAGCCGTTTTTTATGTAGATGAGTCCGACCCAAATGCCGGCGGCAAAGCCGAACAGGGCGACGACGGCGTTCAAGTCACCAGCGGCCAGGCGGAGCACCATGCGCAACGGGCAGCCCAGGAAAACGAGGGCACCGACCATCACAAAGAAGCCCAGAAAACAGCGCTGCAAGGACGCCGAACCGCCCCGGGCGCGGAACTCGCCCGTCGCCAGGGCCACCAGGGTGGAGCCGAGAATAAAGCCCGGCACTTCCGGCCGGAGGTACTGGACGATCTCCGCCCGGTGGAGCCCCAGGCCGCCGGCGATGTCCCGGATAAAGCAGGCGACGCACACCCCCATGTTCGGCGGATTTCCAAACTTCATGAGCAGTACGCTTAAGAGACCGATGACCGCTCCTGTCCCCAGAACCAGCTTCTTTTCGTTCACCGGCAATACCACCTCTTGTGAAGATTATAACAGAACACCACTTCAATTATAGGGCAGCCGGTAAAGGGCGACAAATACAAACTATTGATCTTGCCGAAGTTACCCATCAAGAAAAACAATAGGTCATTGACAAGGCCTGGCAGCTATAGGATACTGATTCCAGGAGAAATCAGGGGGTACGCAGGGTGGAACTGAAGCAGCTGGAGATGTTCCTTGAGATCGCCAGGCAGGGAACGTTTACGGAAGCGGCCAAGACGCTCTACATTTCGCAACCGACGATCAGCATGCAGATGGCAGCGCTGGAGAAAGAACTGGGGGCGAAACTCTTTGAACGCCAGGGCCGAAGGAACGCGCTGACCCCGGCCGGGAAGATGTTCCTTAGGTATGCGACGGATATCCTGATGCTGCGCGCCAAAGCGGTCAAAGCCGTGAGCGCCTACTCCCGGGAGATTGCCGGTACGGTGAATGTGTGGGCCAGCAGCGTACCGGCCGACTACCTGCTCCCCCGCTTCCTGCCGGACTTCTTGCGGCAGCACCCACGCGTTTTCATCAACCTGGCCCGCTCCGACTCGCAGGAGGTGTGGGAGAAGGTGGCGGGTTACGCGGCCGACCTAGGCGTGGTGGGTACGCTTGGGGACGGGGCAGAGATCGGGTACGTGCCCTTCTTGGCCGACCACATTATCGTGGTGGCGGCACCCGAGGGCAAGTACGGGCGATGGGGGCCGGAAATCGGGGTGGAGACACTTTTGGCCGAACCCCTGGTAGTGCGGGAGGTGGGGTCGGGGACCCAGCACACCTTTGAACAGGCCCTGGCGGAGAAGGGGTTCCCGGCTGCAACCCTGCACGTGGTGGCCCGCCTGCAGAGCACGGAGGCGGTTAAAGCCGCGGCGGCGGCCGGCCTGGGCCTAGGGGTTATCTCCGAGCTCGCGGCCCGACGGGAACTTGCGGCTGGCACGCTGCGCGGTTTCCGGGTCAAGGACCTTAACCTCAGGCGCCAGTTCTACCTGATCACCCATAAGCAGAAGGTGCTTTCGCCGGCGACGGAGGCGCTCCGGTGCTACCTGATAGAAAAGGCGGGAGAGGAGGAAACATAGGTGCTGTATTTTGATAACGCGGCCACGTCCAACCCCAAGCCCGAGGTTACCTGGCAGGCCATGGAGCACTACATGAGGGATGTTGGGTGTAACCCGGGTCGGGGCGGCTATGCCGGCAGCATCGCGGCGGGCCGGATTGTCTTCATGGCCCGGGAGCGGCTCATGACCCTGTTCAATGCTCCTTCCGAAAAACAGGTCATCTTCACCCCCAACGTCACCTATGCCTTGAATTTCGCCATCAAAGGCCTCCTTACGCCGGGGGATCACGTGATCCTGAGCAGCATGGAACATAATTCCGTGGTGAGGCCGCTCCGGTTTATGGAAAAGAACTGCGGGGTGGAGCTTTCCGTTGTTCCGTGCGACCGCGCCGGGAGGCTCAATCCAGAGGACATCCGCCGGGCACTGAGAAAAAACACCAAACTGGTTGTGCTCACCCACGCCTCCAATGTTACGGGAACGATTCTGCCCGTAAACGAAGTGGCCGCCATCGTCCGGCAGACAGATGCCTTTTTCGTCCTCGACACGGCGCAGACGGCCGGGGTGCTGAGCATCGACTTTCAGGAGCTGGGCCTCGATTTCCTTGCCTTTACCGGGCACAAGTCCCTCTACGGCCCGCCTGGGACGGGCGGCTTTGTCGTCAGCGAGCGGGCTGCAGAGCGCCTGATCCCATTGGTGGAGGGGGGCACGGGCAGCAAGTCCGACCAGGAGGAACAGCCGGACTTCCTTCCCGATAAATTCGAGGCCGGCACGGCCAACACCGTGGGCATTGCCGGCCTGGGCGCCGGGGCTCAGTTTGTCCTCGGCACCGGCTTGGAGAAGATCCGGGAGCACGAACAACATTTAACCCGGCTCTTCCTGGCTGGCATACGGGAGATTCCAGGCGTGCAGGTGTACGGGCCGGCAAAGGTGGAGGAACGGGTGGCTACCGTTTCGCTCACCCTGGGTGGGGCCGATTTAGGGGAGGTAGCCGCGGTTTTGGACGCGGAGTACGGGATTATGGTGCGTTCCGGCCTGCACTGCTCGCCCCTGGCGCACCGGACCCTCGGCACCTTCCCGGCCGGTACCCTGCGCTTCAGCTTCGGCTACTTCAATACGGAAGAAGAAGTGCAGACGGCGGTAGAGGCCTTGCATACACTGGCAAGACAATACTGCTAAGCGGCTGGCAGCGCGCGGCCGCTGCCGGGTCCCAAAAAGAACCGGCTCCCCAGCGAGGAGGGGAGCCGGTGTCTAGTTGCAAAGGTTTCCCGAGTGCCCGGCGCCTGGGTTTCCAGGCGAACGGCAGGATTCTGGCCGCCTTTGCCGAATGGTTCAAGGGACAACAGCTTACTGAGCAGGCGCCACCGCGAAAGGAGCCGAGCTATGCCGACCCAGCGCAGACTGTTTCGCGAGCCGTTTAACGGCTTTTCCCATTCGGCGGGCGCCGGACTGTCCGTGTGGGGCCTGGTGGTCCTCATGCTGGCGGCCGCTCGGTCAGGCTCCAGCGCCCGCATAATTGCTTACGCGGTTTACGGGGCCAGCCTGATCATGCTCTACACTGCCAGCAGCGTGTATCACCTTTTGCTTGTTCCGGAGAAAGTAACGAGGGCGCTGCGCTATGTTGACCACATGATGATTTATTTTCTCATCGCCGGGACTTATACGCCCATTTGCCTTTTAGTCCTGCCCGGTAGCTGGGGACGGAACATCCTCATCGGCATTTGGGCACTGGCCGGTGCGGGGATGGTTACGACAGGCTTATGGCTGAATGCCCCGCGCTGGCTGTCCACCCTGATTTATGTATTGATGGGGTGGGCGATCATCATCGCTACGCCCCCGCTGCTCCGGTCCTTGGGCAGGGCCGCCTTCGCTTGGCTACTGGCGGGCGGTCTTTTTTACAGCGTAGGTGCCTTCATTTATGCCACCAAGCGGCCGAACTTTGCTGCCAAGATCCTGGGATTTCACGAGCTCTTTCACCTGTTCATTTTAGCCGGGAGCTTCTGCCACTACTGGCTGATACTGAAGTATGTGTAGGTGCCGAGCGCCTAGCAGATGTCCCCAGGTGCCTGGTACCATTACCGGCTGATTTTGCCATTGGACACATCGGAAGCCGAGCTTCTACCTACAAATACAGGTCAGTGCTCAGGTACTTCAGACCAGAATCGTTGATGGTAAGGGCGACGGTACTCCACCGCTCTGGGCCGCGCAGGAGTTTAAGAGCGGCGGCGACGTTGGCGCCGGAGGAGAAACCGGCAAAGATTCCCTCCAGCCGGGCGAGCTCGCGCGCGGCGGCCATGGCCTCCTCGTCGCTCACGGCCAGATAACCGTCGACGAGCTCCTTTTCCAGAAGCGGCAGGTCCATATTGTACCCCCCGCCCTGGATGCGGTGGTTGGGATTGGTGACGGGCCGCCCGGCCAGGTGGGCGGCCGTGGCCGGCTCGACCACATAGCAGCGGACGGCGGGGTTATGTCTCTTTAGCGCCAGCGCGCAGCCGGCAAAGGTGCCACCGGTGCCGGCGAAGTCCACGTAGGCGTCGATCTTTCCCTCCGCCTGCGCCCACATTTCTTCGCCGGTGTGAAGCTCGTGGGCGCGCACGTTGGCGTCGTTGTTGAACTGGTCGGCGCGGAAGGCGCCCCTTTCCTGCACGATGCGCTCTGTTTCTTGTTCGACCAGCGCCAGGTCCTCGCCCGAGACCTGGCCCGCCGGCGAGCCGGGCGCCTGGTCCACCAGGACCACCTCCGCCCCCAGCGCCCGCATCATGCGTGCCCGCTCCGGCGAGTTGCCTTTGGACATCACGGCTACGAACTTATAGCCTTTCACGGCGCAGACGATGGCGAGGCCCGTGCCCGTGTTGCCGCTGGTGAGCTCCACCACCGTCTGCCCCGGCTTGAGCGCGCCGCTTCTTTCCGCCTCTTCGATAATCTGAAGAGCGATGCGGTCCTTTTTGCTGTAGCCCGGGTTCAGGTACTCCAGCTTGGCGTAAATGTGTCCTGTCAGTCCGTGTGCCCGGACGAGGCGCTCCAGGTCTACCAAAGGAGTTTCACCGATGGCCTCCACCACGCTGGGCAAAAGTTTCCGCACGCTCTCCACTTCCTTTCCGACTACCTTACACCACGGCCGGCGTACTGCACCTAACCCCCACGCCGACCGGCTTTGTCCTTTACTTCGCCGCAGTCTCCGCCTTTTCCTCTTTCCGCTCGGACTTCAGCTCTCTTATTTGCTCGGCAAGATAAACAGTGCAGCCCACAATTAAGCCGCTCAAGAAGACTATGCCCAGGTATATCGGTTTCAGGTTGGATTCTGCCCACGGAAAAAGCAGGTTGGCCAGCGGATAGCCTTGCCATAAGACGAAGACGTGAAAGAAGACCATTGTAATCAAAACGGATTTCAACTTGCCTCACCCTCCTGTTTTTCCAGGTGCCCGGCACCTGGGAAAAAGTAGATGCCGCCAGAGGCGCTGCCCGGGTTTTTCCAGGTGCCCGGCACCTGGGAAAAAGTAGATGCAGGCGTTTGCCCGCGCTGGCTAAGCGGTGCCGCCGGTCAAGCTAGGGCCGCGGCCAGGGCTTTCAGGAAGACGGCGTTCTCTTCCGCCGTGCCGGTGCTGACGCGCAGACAGCTTTTAAGGAGCGGGTCGCGGCTGACGTCCAGGATGAGGACGCCGGCGGCGAAGAGCTTGCGCCATACCGTGCTGGGCGGCTGGGGCACGGTGAAGAGGATGAAGTTGGTGTGGGTGGGGAAGGGGTGTACGCCCGGGAGGGCGGCCAGGCCCTGCCAGAGCTTGTCCCGCTCGGCAAGGAGGGCGGCCACTTGGGGCTTGAAGAGGGGGGCGTTTTCCACCGCGGCCTGGGCCAAGCCCTGGGTGAACATGTTCACGTTGAAGGGCAGCCGCACCCGGTCGAGCGCGGCCACCACCTCCGGCACGGCGATGACGTACCCCAGGCGCAGGCCGGCCAGGCCGAAGGCCTTAGAGAGGGTCCGCATCACCGCTAGGCGCGGGTTGCGGGCCACCTCACCGGCCAGGGTGGTGCCGGCATATTCGTAGTACGCTTCGTCCACCACCAGGAGTGATTCGGTTTCGGCAAGAATCCTCAGCAGGGCCTCCCGGGGAATGAGATTGCCCGTTGGGTTGTTGGGGTTGACGATGAAGACGACACCGGGCTTTTCCTTCGCAAGCCGAACGACCTGTTCAATATCCAGGGCAAAGGGGTCGGCACTTTCGGCCGGTGCCAGCGGCACCTCCACCAGCTCCGCCCCGCTCAGGATGGCCTCGCGCCGGAAGGTGACGAAGGTGGGGCGGGGGACGATGACGCGCCGGCCGTTTCCACCGAAGGCGGTAAGGAAAAGGTGGATGATCTCATCCGACCCGTTGCCGCAGAAAACCATCTCCGGCCTTACCCCGGCGTAGGCGGCCAGGGCCGAACGCAGGGCGGAGGCGCCGCTGTCGCCGTAGCGGGCGAAGTTGAGCCGCCCGGCGATATCCACGGCCGCCCGGCGCACCGGCTCGGGCAGCGGGAAGGGGTTCTCGTTCATGTCGAGCTTTACCTTGGCCCCGCTGGGGAAGGGTTGGTAGGGCGGCAGGGCGGCCGCCTCTTTCCGCAGGAGTTCCACGGCTGATGCACCTCTTTTCATAGCATAGCGTGTCGGTAGGAGCATTTGCTCGATCCTTCTGGGCCGGAGTAGGGTAGTGATGTTTTGAGGGCATGCGAATACTTTCGCCGGACCGGTACGAATTCCTGCTGCCTTGCAGCGGCCAAAGGGTTTTGCCGGAGTCTTTAACAATTCGAGGGAAAATGCTTGACCCTCGAGTCGGGCCCGATCTGGCAGGATCAGGTTGATAAAAAAATTCCAGGGAAAAAAGGGAATTTCAGCCGCATGTTGAATTCTATTAGGCAGCAGGCTAGAGAGCTGAGGAGGGCGCCAGTTTATGCTGGAATTCGATATGGATACGGACCGTTTTGCCGATATCAAGGTTATCGGCGTAGGTGGCGGCGGTAACAACGCCGTGAACCGCATGATTGCCTCCGGGCTTAAGGGAGTAGAGTTTATCTCCGTAAACACCGACGCCCAGGCGCTCCTGTTATCCCAGGCCAACCGCAAGATTCAGATCGGCGAGAAGCTCACCAAGGGCCTGGGGGCCGGGGCCAACCCGGACATCGGCAAGAAAGCGGCGGAGGAGAACCGGGAACTTTTGCAAGAGTCACTCAAGGGAGCGGACATGGTGTTTGTAACCGCCGGCATGGGTGGCGGGACGGGCACCGGTGCCAGCCCCACCGTGGCTGAGGTGGCCAAGGAGATGGGCGCACTCACGGTGGGCGTGGTCACCAAGCCGTTCACCTTTGAGGGGCGCCGGCGCATGATGCAGGCAGAAAAGGGCATCGCTGAACTGAAGGAAAAGGTGGACACCCTGATCATCATCCCCAACGACCGCCTGCTGCAGGTGGTGGAAAAACGCACCTCCATTGTGGACGCCTTCCGCGTGGCCGACGACGTGCTGCGCCAGGGCGTGCAGGGGATTTCCGACCTCATCACCGTGCCCGGCCTTATTAACCTGGATTTTGCCGATGTCAAGACCATTATGGTGGACACCGGCTCCGCCCTCATGGGGATCGGCCGGGCGAGCGGGGAGAACCGCGCGGTGGAGGCGGCGCGCATGGCCATCTCCAGCCCCCTCCTGGAGACATCCATCGACGGGGCCAAAGGCGTGCTGCTTAACATCACGGGCGGGGCCAGCCTGGGCCTGTTCGAGGTAAACGAAGCGGCGGCCATTATTTCCGAGGCCGCCGATCCGGATGCGAACATCATCTTCGGGGCTGTTATCGATGAAACCATGGAGGACGAGGTAAAGGTTACCGTTATCGCCACCGGCTTCGAGCCGCGGGCGGGCCGCCGCGGGGAGAAGGACAAGGATAAAGATAAGGATAAATTCCTGCGCGACCTCGACATCCGCCCCTTCGCCAGCGACGAGCTCGACATCCCACCCTTCCTGCGCCGGGGCCAGGTCTAACAAATAAATTCCTTACGGTGAAAGACGCGGTCGGCCGCGTCTTTTTTCTGATGCGGGAAATGACATTTTTTGCCAGAGAGGACAGCTATAATGGAGGTGTACTAGAGGCGGCCCGGGTCTCATACACATGTTAAGGTAGAAGTAGGTACATTTGCCAGGAGGCACGGCCGTGCGTTATGTTTATTTAGACGTCCTTGTCGCCATTAACCTGGTGATGAACCTCATTATTCTTTTCCTCACTTCCTGGCTGGCCCAGGTTCCGGCACGCCTCGGGCGCCTCCTTCTGGGCGCGGCGGTGGGAACGGCGTACGCGGTGTACCTTGTGCTCACCCCCTCCACCCTGGGGGTGGGATGGGTGGCCAAGGTGCTTTTTTCCGTACTGATCCTGGCGGCTACCTTTGTTCCCGCGTCCCCGGTTCGCTTTTTGCGTGCCGCCGGCTACTTCTACTTACTGTCGTTCACGCTGGGCGGGGCGGCCCTGGCCGTGTACTACCTGGGTCAGGGCCCGGCTGTTGAAACCAGCGGGCCGCTCCCCGGCATCCCCTGGTGGACGCTGTTGCTGGGCTTGGCAGTAACAGTGCCGGCGGCGCGGCTGGCCTGGCTGTACCTGAGCCGGCGGCGCTGGCAAAAGGAGGTGCAGGCCAAGCTTACCATCCGCTGGGGGAGCCGCGAGGCCGAACTGAAGGCGATCTTGGATAGCGGCAACCTCCTGGTCGACCCGCTTACCGGGGCGCCGGTGGTGGTGGCGGAAGCCGCGGCCCTCTCCTTCCTGGTGTCGCCGCGTTTGCTGGCCGCCCTTAAGGAGGGCCTTGACCTGGACAGGTTGAGCCAGGTGCTGGCGGCAGAACCTGAAGCGCACCGCTTTCGCATTATACCGTTTGATTCCCTGGGGCAGACCAACTCCTTGCTTTTGGCCTTTCGCCCGGATCAGGTGGGGGTTACCTATGCCGGGCGGAAAACGAAGATCCCGCGGGCCGTAGTAGGCCTGGCGCTGCAACGCCTGTCGCCCGAGGGTGCCTACCAGGCCCTTGTTAATCCGCAGGTGCTTGCCCCATACCTGGATGAGGCTTGAGGGGGAGATGCGCATGAAGCCTTTCTCGGCTGCCGGCCGCCTGGCGGTACGGCTTTTTCTCATCCGGCTGCTGCAATTTCTCGGCATTGAGCGTCGCGCCCTTTGGTATGTGGGCAGCAGTGAAGCCCTGCCACCCCCGCTTACCAGCGCGGAGGAAGGGTACCTCCTGGAACGGCTGCAGCGCGGCGACAAGGCCGTAAAAAGCCTGCTCATCGAGCACAACCTGCGGCTCGTGGTTTACATTGCCCGCAAGTTCGAAAACACCGGCGTCGGGATAGAGGACCTGGTGTCCATCGGCAGCATCGGGTTGATCAAAGCGGTAAATACCTTTAACCCGGCGAAAAAGATCAAGCTGGCCACCTACGCCTCGCGCTGCGTGGAGAACGAAATCCTCATGTTCCTTCGCCGCAACAACAAGGTACGTTCAGAGGTGTCCTTTGACGAGCCGCTGAACATCGACTGGGATGGGAACGAGCTCCTCCTGTCCGATGTTTTGGGGACCGAGGGCGATATTATCTCCCGCTCCGTAGAGGAAGAAGTGGACAAAAAACTGCTCCACCAGGCCCTGCAAAAACTTTCAGCGCGGGAAAAACTGATCATGGAACTGCGTTTCGGCTTGAAGGGTAGTCCGGAAAAGACGCAAAAAGAGGTGGCGGACCTTTTGGGTATTTCACAGTCTTATATTTCACGTTTAGAAAAACGGATCATCAAACGCTTGCGCCGCGAAATCAAGCGCATGGAGTGACGAGGCATAAAACCCCTCTCGCCTGGCAATACTGGGACTAGGCAGCCTTCCGGGAGGGGTTTTGGTGTTAGCGAACAAAGTTGAAATCTGTGGCGTCAACACAGCGAAACTCCCGGTGCTTTCCAACGCCAAGATGCGGGAGCTGTTCCGGGCGCTCGAGGGCGGAGACAGCTCGGCCCGCGAAAAACTGATCAGCGGCAACCTGCGCCTGGTGCTGAGCGTGATCCAGCGCTTTAACAACCGGGGCGAAAACGTGGACGATCTCTTCCAGGTGGGTTGCATTGGTCTCATGAAGGCCATCGATAACTTTGACCTTAATCAAAACGTGAAGTTCTCCACCTATGCGGTGCCCATGATCATCGGTGAAATTCGCCGCTACCTCAGGGACAACAACCCGATTCGCGTCTCCCGCTCCCTGCGCGACATCGCCTACAAGGCGCTCCAGGTGCGCGATTCCCTGGTGAACCGCTACGCCCGGGAACCGTCCGTGGGTGAGATCGCTCACGAACTCAAGGTACCGCGCGAAGAAGTGGTGTTCGCCCTGGACGCCATCCAAGAGCCCATCTCGCTTTTTGAACCGGTGTACCACGACGGCGGCGACCCGATCTTCGTGATGGACCAGGTGAAGGACGAAAAGCAGCAGGATGCAAACTGGCTGGAGGACCTGGCGGTGCGCGAGGCGATGAACAAACTGAACCCGCGCGAGCGGCATATCCTCAATCTCCGTTTCTTTCACGGCAAGACCCAGATGGAAGTGGCCGAAGAGATTGGCATCTCCCAGGCCCAGGTCTCACGGCTCGAGAAGGCTGCGCTGCAGCGGCTGCGCCGCTACATTTAGGGAGGTGGTACAAGTGCGCCGGATGGTTCTTTTGGCCGCGGCCCTTATCATCCTCACGGTGGGCTCTTACCCTGCCTGGCGCAACCGGGCTGTCCAGGCCTACAACACCACCAACCTCCTCCGTTTTGAGGCCGTGGCCAGCCCGCATCTCGAACCAAAAGTCTGAGGTTTAAGTTCTCCTTCCCCCGCATATATATGTTGTGCGGGGGAGGCGAGGGCCATGCTCGTACGCGGTTCGGAACTCAGGTCCCGTGAAGTTATCAATATCAGCGACGGGCGGAAACTCGGCAACGTGGTAGATGTGGACATCGACCTGGAGGCCGGGCGGATCCGCGCCCTGATTGTCCCCGGCGCAACCAGAGTGCTGGGCCTTTTCGGACGCAATGAGGACGTGGTGATCAGCTGGGAAAAGGTAAAACGCATCGGTTACGATGTGATACTCGTAGAGCATCGCCCCTTCTCCTCTCCCCCTGGCAAGTAGCGGCCCGGCTCGCCGGGCCTTTCTTATTGGGGCCGGAAGGCTGTGATGGAAGGGCAGGAAACGCAGCCGCCCGGGCCGAATGATGTAGCGAGGCTGAAAAGGAAAGGAAGTAGCTTATGGCACAAGGGTTCAGCTGGCAGAAAGCGGGCGCTCTGGTTTATCTTACCGCCGACCTTTTTTCCGCCACCGGCCGGGTGCGGCATGGCTTCAGCACCCGGCACGGCGGCGTCTCCCGGGGCGAGGTGACCGGCCTTAACCTTGGTTTTAAGAACGGCCGGGTGGGCGAGGTGCTGGAAAACCGTTACCTTTTTCTCACCGCCCTGGGGCTTAACCCGCGGGCCTTGGTGGCCGGGCAACAGGTGCACGGCACGCACGTGGCCGCGGTTACCCCGGCCGAGGCCGGTCGCGGGGCACAGGCGTGGGAAGAGGGGCTTCCCGCCACTGACGCGCTCGTCACGTCGGTGCCGGGCCTGCCGCTTTCGGTTTACACCGCCGACTGTGTCCCGCTTCTCTTTCTCGACCCGGTGCGGCCGGCGGTGGGCGCGGTGCACGCCGGTTGGCGCGGCAGTGTGGACGGGGTGGCCCTGGCGACGCTGGCGAAGATGAGCGCGGTGTACGGGACCCGCCCCGGCGACATGCTGGTGGCGATGGGGCCTTCCATCGGCCCCTGCTGCTATGAGGTGGACGAACGCGTGCTGGCGCCGCTCAAGGCCCACTTCCCCTTTTGGCGGGAAGTGGTTCAGGCGCACGGCTCCGGACACTGGCTGCTCGATCTTTGGGAGCTTAACCGGCGGCAGCTGGTGGCGGCCGGAGTACGGCCGGAAAACATCGCTGTCGCCGGGCTGTGCACCGCCTGCCGGGTGGCGGATTTTTACTCCTACCGTGTCGAAAAGGGACGCACCGGCAGCCTGGCCGCGGTGATAGCCCTCCAGCCCTAGCCTGAAAAAACGCCGACCCCAGGAGGAGATGACTTCCAGGATGTGGAAATTATGAAGGCAATCTCTCGAACGCGAGGTGGCCTTCATGACGGTAGTGGAGCGGAGAAAACGCCGGCCCCCCCTTCTGGTGCTGGCCTTCCTGGCGGTGTTCGGCCTGGTGGCGGCGGTGAATACTGCCTACCTGGCCGGCCGGGCCTTCCTGGAACGGGCGGTGCGCAGCGTACCAGTAACAGAGGGAACCCTGGCGGTCAAGCTGGCGGGCGAGGCCTTGCTCCTCAGGCGCGAGGCGGTGCTGGTGGCCCCGGCGGCCGGGCTCTGGCAGATCCAGGTCGAGCCTGGAACGCGGGTAAGCGCCGGTGCCCGCATCGGGGAGATCCTGGACCCAGACCTTTTGGCACGGGCGCAGGCGCTCAAACGGGAAGTGGAGAAAGAACGGGCCGACTGGCAGGGGGACATTAACGCCCGTTTAAGCCGGGTAGAGGCGGAGCTCAAAGAGGTAACCGGCGCCATCCAGTCCGCCCTGGCTGTCCTGCGCGTCCGGGTGCGCCAGGGCGATGAGACGGCCGCCACACGGCGCCTGGAGGAGGAGCTGGCGAGGCTGGTCGAGCGGCGCACCGCCCTCCAAGCGGAACAGGCGCGGCTCAACGACACGGCCGTCCGGGGCGGATCCTGGCGGGAAAAGAACCTGGAGGCGGAGCGGCTTTTCCAGGCGGCCGGCACCCCTGTGCTGGCGCCGGTGGCCGGGGTGGTGCTCTTTACCCTGGACGGCTGGGAGGAAGCCTTTGACCCGCTGCAGGGCGAGGCGGCCGTGACGTTGAGCGAGCCCCAAGGCGCGGTGCTCAGCACCCCTGTTCCCGCCGGGGCGAGCGTGGCGCCCGGCCAGATTCTGGCCAAGGTGGTTCAGGACGAGCCCACCTTTGTCAAGGTGAACGCCGAGGAGTTGCCGGCGGTGGACCTTAAGCCGGGTGACAGGGTGACGGTTGTCTTCACCCCGGAGGGAGCGCGCGTGGCGGCCGCCGTGGTGGCCGTGAAACGCGCCTCCGGCCCGGACACACTCCTGGTCAAGCTGGACAACGCGCCGGCAGCCCTGGCGCAAAAGCGCACGGCCAGCGTAGAGCTTGTCGCCCGGGAGCTGGTCGGCCCCCTGGTCCCGGAGAAGGCGTTGGTGCAGGAGGGGGAAGAAACGGGTGTTTACGTGCGCCGCGGCGGCAGGTGGCGGTTTGCAGCGGTAGAGGTGCGCTTGCAGCAAAACGGCCAGGCCTTAGTGGCGGGTCTCAAGGCCGGGGATGAGGTGGCGGTGGGCTGGCACCCCTAAATCTCGTTTTTTCGCCTCGATGATAGTTTTTTCGCTGCGCTTGAAGGGAATAACTGGATAGTGTCGAATAGCATGGGAAAGGGTCTTTCCCTGTGAGGGTGCAAAGGAGGCATTGGCCGTGGGGACGGTGGCAGACAACGTGGCCGCGGTACGCGAGCGGATCGCGGAGGCTGCTCTCCGTTCTGGTCGCCGACCAGAAGATATTCGCCTGATAGCGGTAACGAAAACAGTCAGCCCGGAGGTGATTGGCCAGGCTTTAGCAGCGGGTATAACCGATGTGGGGGAAAACCGGGTCCAGGAGGCCCTGGGCAAGGCACCGGCCCTGCCGGCCGGTATTACCTGGCACCTCATCGGCCACCTGCAAACCAACAAGGCCAAGCAGGCCGTGCAGCTTTTCCCCTGGGTGCATTCGCTGGACAGCCTGCACCTGGCGCAGGCCCTGGAGAAACGCGCCGCGGCCGCGGGCGTGCGGGTAAAGTGCTTGGTGGAGGTGAATGTGGCCGGTGAGGCCAGTAAGCACGGGGTGCGGCCGGAGGAAGCGCTAAAGCTCCTGGAAGGTGTGGCGGCCTTGGAGCACATCGAGGTGCGCGGCTTGATGACGGTGGCCCCGTACGTGACCGACCCGGAGGAGGTGCGGCCGGTTTTCCGAGAACTGGCTGCGCTGGCCCGGCAGGCGGCAGAGCTTAAGCTGCCGCAGGTCACCATGACCGAGCTGTCCATGGGCATGAGCGGCGACTTCGAGGTGGCAATAGAAGAAGGTGCCACCATGGTGCGTATCGGCACGGCTATCTTTGGCCGCCGGAGTTAAGACGGGAGTGACTAAGAGAAGGAAGGTGCAAGCATGGCAGGAGGTTGGGTGGGAAAGTTCCTCAACCTGATGGGGTTTGAGGAGATGCTGGTCGAAGGCGAGCCGGAAGAGGCCGCCCCGGAGATGGAGGCGCCTCCGGCCCGGTCCGAGCGGAAAAAAGGTAAGGTGGTGGGCCTGCCCAGCGCCGCCGGCGGCAGCAAGGTGGTGGTGGTGCAACCGGAAGGCTTTGAAGCCGCAAAAACCGTGGCCGACCATCTTAAGTCCCGCCGCACGGTGATTGTGAACCTGGCCGAGGTGGATGACGCCACGGCCCAGCGCCTGGTGGACTTTGTCAGCGGCGCCGCCTTTGCGCTGAGCGGCACGGTGGAACGGGTGGGGGCGGACATTGTGCTCTTTGCCCCCAGCAACGTGGATGTGCTGGCGCCGGAAAGGGAAGTAAAAGAAGCAGCTTTACCCTGGCTGAGGTAAAAAGGCCGGAATTGGAAGTGGAGGCAAAGCGAGTTATGGCAGAGACGGTTGGTTTTATCGGCGGCGGTGCCATGGCCGAAGCGCTGCTCAAAGGCTTTATCGCCCAGGGGCTGGTTGAACCGGGGCAGGCCGTGGTGAGCGACATCGACGCGGAGCGCGTCTCTTACCTGGCCCGGACTCTGGGCGTGCAGGCGGTGCGAGACAACAAAGAGGTGCCGGCGCGCGCCGACATTGTCTTTTTAGCGGTGAAGCCGCAGGCGGCCGCCGCCGTGCTGGCAGGACTCCAGGGTACCTGGGAGGCGCGCCACCTGGTGGTCTCCATTATGGCCGGGGTGCCTACCTCCTACCTGGCCGGTTTCCTTAACCCGGCCCGTTTGGTGCGGGTGATGCCCAACACCCCGTGCCTGGTACAGGCGGGCGCGGCGGGCGTGGCGGCCGGCCCAGGGGCAACGCAGGCCGACGTGGAGAAAGTGGCCGAGTTTCTGGGAGCGGTGGGCAAGGCCTTTATCCTGAACGAAGGCCTGCTGGACGCCGTCACCGGCCTCAGCGGTTCGGCCCCGGCCTATGTCTACATGTTCATCGAAGCTCTGGCGGACGGCGGGGTGTTGGCCGGCTTACCGCGATCGGTGGCCCAGACCCTGGCAGCGCAAACAGTGCTCGGCGCCGCTAAAATGGTGCTGGAGACGGGCGAACACCCCGGCAACCTGAAAGACCGGGTGGCTTCGCCGGCCGGTACCACCATCGCCGGCATTGCCGCTTTGGAGGCCGGTGGTTTCCGCGGCCTGGTGCTCCAGGCGGTGCAGGCGGGGGCAGAGCGCTCGGCGGAGCTGGGGGCGGCCCGAAAGTAAGCGGGGGTGAAGGTTTGTTCCTTTATAACGTTGTTGCCCGGCTGTTCGACCTATACAACCTCCTTATCTTGATCCGCCTGCTCCTTTCCTGGGTAAACCCGGACCCCTACGCCCCCTGGGTGCGCTTTGTCTACCAGCTGACGGAGCCTTTCCTGGAGCCCTTCCGGCGGCTTTTGCCGCCGGTGGGGATGATTGACTTTTCCCCGCTCTTGGCGCTCCTAGTGCTTTCCTTTATCCGCCGGCTGGTGCTGAGCCTGATCCTTAATCTCGTAATGTAAGGTAGGAGGGCCGCTATGCTTACCCCTCTGGACATTCAGAAAAAGGAGTTCCACCGGCGCCTGCGCGGTTACAGCGAGGCAGAGGTGGATGAGTTTCTCGACCAGGTGCTGGAGGATTATGAACTGCTGTACCGGCAAAACGCCAGCCTCAAGGACGAGGTGGGGCGGTTGCGGGCGGAAACAGAACGCTACGCCAACCTGGAAGAGACGCTGAAGAACACCCTGGTGCTGGCCCAGAAAGCGGCCGACGCCACCCGCACCAACGCCGAGAAAGAGGCCGAGCTGATCATTTCCCAGGCGCGGAGCGAGGCGCAGGCGCTGGCCGAGGAAGGGCGCCGGCGCCTCAAGGAGCTGGAGGAGGAATACTCCCGGCTCCAAAGTGAAGTGGCGGCCTACAAGGCCCAGACGCGCGCCCTGCTTTTGGGGGCGGTGGCGCTTCTGGACGCACCGGCGGAGGAGAAGGGGGAAGCTGAAGCGGATGGAGCGGGAGAAACTGGCGCACAGCCTGACGGCGGGTCTTAAGAACGCCTTCTCCGTGCTCTGGCTTTTGGCCAAGGTGATGGTGCCGGCCACCCTGGCCGTGACTTTCCTCGACCGTACCGGCTGGCTGACCCGGCTCGCCCGGGCCTTTGCCCCGGCCATGGCCTGGCTGGGGCTGCCCGGGGAGGCAGCCGTTGCCCTGGTGGCGGGCAACCTTTCCAGCATGTACGCCGGGGTGGGAGCCATGGCCGTCCTGGAACTCAGCGCCAAGCAGCGCCTCATTCTTGCCGCCATGCTGATGCTCTCGCATTCCTTGCCCCAGGAAGGCGCCATTGTCGCCCAGGCCGGTGGGGAAGTAGCCACTGTAATCGCTGCCCGGCTCTTAACGGCGGGCGCCGTGGGCCTGGCACTCAATCTGCTTTTTTAAGGGGGAGGCGCACGGTGGCATTTCTCTGGGAGGTCCTGGCGGACGGCCTTACGGCCAGCTTTTTTTCCCTGGCCAGGGTTGCTTTCCTCCTGGTGCCCCTCTTGACCGGCATGGAGCTGGCCAAGGAAATGGGCTGGCTGGAGAAGGTGAGCGGTAGCCTGGCGGGCGGCTTAAGGCGGCTTTTTCTGCCGGAGCGGGCGGCGCTCCCTTTGGCGACCGGCCTGATCATCGGTTTTACCTATGGGGCCGGTGTAATCCTGGCGGCGGTGCGGGAAGGCGGCTGGACGCGGCGCGAACTCACCCTGCTCTGGGTGTTTTTAAGCCTCAACCATGCCATTATTGAAGATACGGCCATTTTTGCCGCGCTGGGCCTGCCGGCGCTCGGCGTTTTGGCCGTGCGCCTGGTTCCGGCGGTTATGGCCACCGGGGTGCTTTCGCTGTGGCTACGCCGGCGGGAGAGGGTGCCCAAACGCGGCGCGGGCGCTTAATTGACTTTTGCTTCGCCGGGCTGTATAATGGGCATAATCAAAAAGCTAAAGGCGATGAACGGGAAAGTAGGCCGAGGCCTACGGGCAGAGAGCCGGGGAAGGTGCGAGCCGGCACGGCGGTCCAGGCTGAAGATCACCCGGGAGTCGGGCGCTGAAACTCTAAAGGAGTAAGCGGCCCCGGCTGAGGCCGTTACCGGACGCGAGCGGGTGCACTTTTGCGCCCAGATGGGTGGTACCGCGGGAATAACTCTCGTCCCAAAGGGGACGGGAGTTTTCTGTTTCAGGAAGAGAGTCAACCCGGGCAAGCTCCGGGTCGAACAGTGCTTTTGGAGGTGGAGGCATGGATTACTCGAAGACCCTTAACCTACCCAAGACCAGGTTCCCCATGCGGGCGAATCTGCCCCAGCGCGAGCCCGAGATTCTAGCCCGCTGGGAAGAGATGGATATTTACGGCCTGACCCGCAAACATGCGGCGGGCCGGCCCAAGTTCATCCTGCACGACGGCCCCCCGTACGCCAACGGTAACATTCACCTGGGCACGGCCCTCAACAAGGTGCTGAAGGACATTGTCAACAAGTACAAGTACATGCGCGGCTACGATACGCCCTACGTACCGGGCTGGGACACCCACGGCCTGCCCATTGAACACGCGGCCATCAAAAACCTGGGCCTCAACCGGGCCGAGATCTCTACGGCGGAGCTGAGAAAGCGCTGTGCCGAGTACGCCCTGCACTTCGTGGCCGAGCAGCGCGCGGAGTTCAAGCGCCTGGGCGTGCGGGGCGACTGGGAACACCCCTACCTGACGCTCAAGCCGGAATACGAGGCCAAGCAGATTGAGGTTTTCGGGGCCATGGCCCAGAAGGGCTACATTTACAAGGGCCTTAAGCCGGTCTACTGGTGCACCACCTGTGAGACGGCCCTGGCCGAGGCCGAGGTGGAGTACCGGGAGGCTAAGTCCGATTCGCTCTACGTGAAGTTCCCCCTCAAGGCCGACCCCACCGGGCGCCTCACCGTGCTGGCGCCGGCCGACAAGATCTACTTTGTGATCTGGACCACCACCACCTGGACCCTGCCGGCCAACCTAGCCGTTTGCCTCAACCCGCGCTTTGAGTATGCGCTGGTGAAAACAGGCGACGAGTACTATGTACTGGCCAAAGACCTGGTGGAGATGGTGATGCAGGAAGTCGGGCGCCGGGCCGACGGCATTGTGGGTACCTTCCGGGGCGAGGAGCTAGAGGGCGTCGAGTGCTGGCACCCGTTTATCGAGCGCCCCTCGGTGGTGATCCTGGGCGAGCACGTTACCCTGGATGCCGGTACCGGCTGTGTGCATACCGCGCCGGGCCACGGCCTCGAGGACTTCGAGGTGGGGCAGAAGTATAAGCTTCCCATCCTCAACCCGGTGAACGGTAAAGGCGTCTTTACCGAAGAAGCCGGTAAGTTCGCGGGCCTGCCGGTGCGGGAGGCCACCGAACCCATCGTTGCGGAACTGAAGCGGCACGGCGCGCTGCTCCACTTCAGCACCATCACCCACCAGTACCCGCACTGCTGGCGCTGCAAAGACCCGGTGCTGTTTTTGGCCACCGAGCAGTGGTTTGCTTCGGTGGACGCCTTCCGGGATAAGACCCTGGAGGCGATCAAGGACGTCAAGTGGTACCCGAGCTGGGGCGAGGAGCGCATCAGCGCCATGGTGCGCGAACGCTCCGACTGGTGCATTTCGCGCCAGCGCGTTTGGGGTGTGCCCATTCCCATCTTCTACTGCGAACAGTGCGGCCAGGAACTCATCACTCCTGAAAGCATTGCGGCGGTGCGCGATCTCTTTAAGCGTGAAGGCTCCAACGGCTGGTTTACACACAGCGCGGCGGAGATCCTGCCGCCCGGCACCGCCTGCGCCGAGTGCGGCAATACCACCTTCCGCAAAGAGACCGATACCATGGACGTGTGGTTCGATTCCGGCTCCAGCCACTTTGCGGTGCTGGAGACCCGGCCGGAACTCAAGTGGCCCTGCGACCTTTACCTGGAGGGCAGCGACCAGCACCGCGGCTGGTTCCAGTCCTCGCTCCTTACGGCGGTGGCGGTGCGCGGGCGGGCGCCGTACAACGCGGTGCTCACCCACGGTTACGTGGTCGATGGCGAGGGCCGCAAGATGTCCAAGTCCATCGGGAACGTGATCTTTCCCCAGGAGATCATCAAGGAGTTCGGGGCGGACATCCTGCGCCTCTGGGTGGCCTCTTCCGATTTTAAAGCCGACATCCGCGTGTCGCGGGAGATTCTCCTGCAACTGGCCGAGGTGTACCGCAAGATCAGGAACACGGCGCGCTTCCTCCTGGGTAACCTGTACGACTTCGACCCGGCCCGGGATAAAGTGCCGTATGCAGAGCTTGGCGAGCTGGATCGCTGGGCGCTTTTAACGCTGGCGCGCCTCACCGAGAAGGTCACCGCCGCCTACGAGAACTACGACTACCACCTGCTCTACCACGCCCTGCACAACTTCTGTGCCCTCGACATGAGCGCCTTTTACCTGGACGTCATCAAGGACCGCCTCTACTGCAGCACTCCCGAGGCGCGCGATCGCCGGGCGGCCCAGACGGTGCTCTACGAGGTACTCACAACGCTGGTGCGCCTGATGGCGCCGGTGCTCACCTTTACTGCCGAGGAAATCTGGACCTACGTGCCGGGCGAGGACAAGGAAGCGAGCGTGCAGCTTACGGCCTGGCCCGAGGTGAAAAAGGAGTACCTGGACATCGACCTGGAGGCACGCTGGAACGAGCTCCTTCAGGTCCGGGACGACGTGGCCAAGGCCTTGGAGAAGGCGCGCCAGGAAGGCCTCATCGGCACCTCGCTCCGGGCGCGCGTGGACCTCTGGTTCCCAGAGAACCTGCGGCAAACCTATGAGCTGTTGAAGCGCTACGCCGACCAGCTGCCCACGCTCTTTATCGTTTCCCAGGTGGAGCTGCACGGGCCGGAGGACACGCCGCCGGCGGAGGCCGCGGCGATGGAGCGCTTCTTCGGGGCGCGCTGCCGGGTGAGCCTGGCGGCGGGCGAAAAGTGCGAGCGCTGCTGGATGTACCACGAGGATATCGAGGGCGGTGTCTGCCCGCGCTGCCGCGCAGTGCTGGCGGAACCGGGGCGCCGTCAAGGCTGAAAGCCGGAAGATTAAACCCATTAAGCACGGCGCACAGGAGTTTTTCAGGAACCCCCTTGCTTCAAGAAGAGACAAGGGGGTTCCCGTTTTACCCCTCTTTCAGGTAGTTCTTCATCACCGCCGGGGCCATAATGCAGAGCAGGCTGACGTCCTGATCCTCGCCGTTGTAGTAGTTGTGGGGAGCAAAAGACGAAATATAGATGCTGTCTCCTTCACACAAGACGAAACGCTCTTCACGGATCAACACATCTACCTTACCACTCAAGACGATGCTGCATTCATCTGCTTCATGAACCATGAAAACCTGGTTTAGATAGGACTTAGGCTTAAGCACCACATAGAAGACATCGAACTGACGTTTAATGCCTTTGTTGAAAATCGGTGTCAGGATCTCCAGGGAATAGCACGCGTTCGGGAGCCTGAAAACAGCTCGTTCATCTTTTTTTACAATGTTGTTTTCTGTTACCCTATCTACGTCGTTCATGAGAAAGAAGAAAGAAGGAACGTCCAGTGCCTGGGCGATCTTTTCCAGGGCCTTTAGCGAGGGAACTATTTTGCCCCGTTCGAGCAGAGACAGATAGCCGCTGCTCAAGCCTGTTTTGCCGGCCAGCTCTTTAAGCAGCAGCCCTTTTTTCTTACGTATTTCAGCAATACGCTGTCCAACAAAGTTCACCCCAATCCTCCTTAACGCTTGAACTTTCCATACAAGTATAACACCCACTAGAGAAGAAAGAAAGAACAGGAAACAAGGTGGTTAGTATCAAGGCACCGAGGTCAATGCGGATGAAAGAGGCCACTCCTGGCCAGCGATGGCAACGATAGCGCTTCGGTATGTGTAAGCCATCCTCGATAGGAAGCTTCTTCAGCGTATTCCCTACGGTCTGGCGCGTTACAAGGTTGCCACGGTCGCAGGCTGCCCGAGCGTAAGACTCGTGGGTCGCATGGGCGGTATGCCGTCTTGACGGATCCAACTTTAGCTATATATAATTTGGTTAAGTATTACTAAACTTTGTGCGTGGTAGTTTTGCGGTAATGTACAAGGGGACCACTTGGCGGCCCTTTGTAAATCCCTAGACAACCTCATAGGTAGTCGGAAAGGAGGTGAACGGGAGGAGGAAAGACAGACGGCAACCAATCTAGACTAGGTGAGGAGCGATTAGCACGGTGGCAGAAGGTAAACAAAAGGCTTTGGTGGTTGATGCGCATTTTGATTTACTCTTCGATCTGGGCAAGAGGCACACCTTGGGAGAAAAGCAGGTGATCAAGAACAGGTATCTTCCGTTGTTTCGAGAAGGCGGGGTTGACGTTGTTGCCGGGGCTATTTATGTGGATGATGCCTATCTGCCGGAGATGGCACTCCGGCAGGCGTTGGACCAAGTAAGCTCCCTTTATCAAGAATTGCAAGATACGCCTGACGATATCCAACTTTGCTGCACATACCAAGACATCGTTGCTGCCAGTGAAGCCGGTAAGGTTGCGATCATCCTTACTATGGAAGGAGTGGAGCCCCTTTTTAATGACCTTAATCTCCTCCCCGTTTTTTATCAGCTTGGCGTACGAGTAGTCACTCTGACTCACAGCCGCAGAAATTATGCTGCCGACGGTTGCGCGTACACGGAAGTTCCGTCAGGTAAAGCAGGGGGGCTGACTGATTTCGGCGTGAGGGTAGTTGAGCTGGCTCAAAGGCTTGGCATAGTCGTCGATGTGAGCCATCTCAACGAAGAAGGTTTTTGGGATGCGATGGAGTTTTGCCCTGGGCCGGTGATCTTTTCACACTCAAACCCTAAGGCGCTTTGCAACGTTCCGAGAAACGTCACCGATGACCAGATCAAGGCTATTGCACAACATAACGGAGTCGTTTGTATTAATGCAACGAATCTTATGCTCGACACCAATCCCCAGCGAGTCGACGTCTCCCGGTATCTTGATCATGTGGAGTATGTTGCTGATTTGGTCGGAGTAGATTTTGTAGGCCTCGGATTCGATTTTTGCGATCACCTTCTTGCCTTCTTATCTGACGCTGAGAAGGCCCGCCTGCCCAAGTTCTTTGCCGCCCCTGGAATTTCCAACCATGGAGAAGTTGTAAATGTGAAAAAAGGACTCTTGCAGCGTGGGTTTAGTGAATCTGAAGTAGCGCGAATCATGGGCGGCAATTATTTGCGCGTCTTCAAGGAAGTAGTTGGAAAATAAGAGCGTAATCACGTGAGCCGGCTCGTCTGGTTCCAGTCAATCATGTCTGGCGGTTGTGCCTTCAGGCCATTTAACTAAGACTTATCAAAACTGGAGGAGGAGATTCGGGGTGCCTTCGTTGATCTCAACTCAGCCGGGCCTTCTGGCCGGAGTCGCCGCAATGGTGGCCACATCGTTATTTCTACAAAAGTACAGGTTCTTTAAGTCGATCGGTCCTGCGCTTACCTGCATTGTTCTCGGGATAATCGTCTCTAACTTAAAGATCCTCCCACATTCGGATGAAACGTATGGCGTGTTTTTCACCTACGCGATTCCCCTTGCTCTTACCATGTTCTTGCTTTCAGTAAATATCAAGGAGTGGATCAGACTCTCACGCCAACCGCTGTTCGCTATGCTGTTGGCCGTTATCAGCGTAAGCATTATGGCCCTTGCCACCGGTTTGGTGCTGGCCCCGAAGATTGACGAAGGTTGGAAGATCGCAGGCATGTTTGTAGGTACCTACACCGGAGGCAGCAGCAACCTAGCGGCGATCGGGACAGGACTTGAGGTGACACCTACGACCTTCGCAACCGCTAACGCCGCCGACTATGTGATCGGTATCCCTACGATTGTCTTTTTCTTTGCTGCTCCCGCCCTTATTGCCCGTTCTAAGGCTTTTAAGAAATTCTGGCCGTATAGTCTGAGAGATCATGAGCTTGTGGGCGATGACGCGGCGTCCCTTCTTACGAAGAAAGAGTGGTCGGTGATCGACATAGCGGTACTTTTCGCCATTGGTTTCGTAGTGACTGCTGTCTCTACTCAAATCGCTGGTTACTTTAATAAAGCGGTGGCAGGTGCAGTACGCATCATCTCAGTCACAACCTTATCCCTTATCTTGGCTCAGTTTAAACCAATGCGGCAGATTAAAGGAAACATGGACTTAGGCCTCTTTGTTTCGTTGTTCTACTTGGCAGCTATTGGTTTAGCCATTGACCTTAAACAGTTTTTAGGCTCTGCCCCTCTGGTTACCCTGTACTGCTTTTTCGTTGCTGTGGGTTCTCTTTTGTTGCACGCTACTCTCTGTCGGTTGTTCAAGGTCAGCTATCAGTACACGCTGATCTCCATCGTCGCTTCCATCGCTGATGGCACGACATCTGCGCTGGTGGCTGGTTCGGGCGGTTGGAACGGCATCATAGGTACGGCCGTAATCCTGGGGGCCATCGGCAACGCGGTAGGAAACTACTTGGGGATAGGGGTTGCGTACCTGCTCAAAACGGTGCTGGGTCTGTAGTAAAGGAGCGCGCAACAAGATGGATACCGGGAATCAGGTTTTTGCGTACTACAAGTATGGGGTGCATCGAGCCGACGTGATTCTGGAACGCGCCGGCGTCTTGCACCGAAAAAAGGATGTCGGTACCGGGGCGTGGTCGGACTTCCGCCCTGTGGGAGAAAAAGACAGTGCTTTCTACGAGCTTCCGCTGGCTGAGATAGCCCAAAATCTCGAGGAGTTAAACAGCGCCTTCCGGGAAGGCGCCGCGGAAGTTACACTTGGTTATGGTGCGCATTATCATCGTTATCAAAGGGTCGCCGGTTCGGTGGCCGGGAAGCGGGACACCGCCTGGATTTGGGTGCAACGAGGGGTTAAGTTCCCGCTCGATGTAGTTGCCTGCCGGGATGAAGTCATAGGTTTCATCAAGACCCGGAGGGAAGGCTGCCTGATTCTTGTGCGGCCCGGGTACGAGGACCTGACTCCTCTAGGAGAGTGGCACCGGCCGGGTCTTTCCCAGGCGGTGCACACCGTTAAGCACATGGGCACCTTCCAGGTGGAAATGCGAGATGGAGTAAAGCTGGCAACTGAGGTCTATTTGCCGGGGGATTTGCTCCCGGGGACCAAGGTACCTACCATTCTGATTCGTACGCCGTACGGGCGGACCAAGTTTGCTGAGCCGGAACTGCGCTTTGTTTTCCGCGGGTACGCAGTGGTGGCACAGGATTGCCGGGGGCGTGGAGATTCTGAAGGAGAGTGGCTGCCGTTCGTGCACGAGCTCGCCGACGGCAGCGATACCCTGGATTGGATCGCCGCCCAACCATGGTCGGACGGCAAAGTGGGGATGATCGGCGGCTCTTACGGAGGCTTCGTCCAGTGGGCTGCCGCCGGAAGCGGCAACCCCCACCTCAAGGCTATGGTGAGTCTTGTGACTTCAGGCAGTCCCTTTGGGGATCTCCCGCGTAAAGGGGGGACCCTCATGTCGGGCGTCCTTGCCTGGTGCTTCATGGTAGCGGCGAAACACGCCGACCCGGCGGCTGTAAAGCGTGACGACTGGGACAAGGTTCTCAGCCACCGGCCGATAAAGGACATTCCCTTCAAGGCTTTGGGTAAAGAAATACCCTTCTGGAGCGAGTGGATGCGCCACCCAGATTACGACCGGTTTTGGCAGGCAGGGGACTGGAGATGTCACGGTGACAAGATTAACGTGCCGGCACTGATCATCTCTGGGTGGTATGACGACGATGGCCAGGGCACCAGTGAGGCCTGGGAAATGGTTAACAAATACCGCCGGGGGAATCAGCGCCTTATCCTTGGCCCCTGGTATCACCAGGCCAACACTACGCGCGACATTCACAACATTGCCTTCGGCGACAACGCCATCCGGTATGACCTCGACGTACTCTATTTGCGTTGGTTTGATCGTTTTCTCAAAGGCGTTGAGAACGAAGTGGAGAAGGAGCCGCGCGTTCAATACTACCTCGTGGGTGCCGGCGAATGGCGGAACGCCGACGCTTGGCCGCCGGCAGAAGTGAAGCTTACCAAACTCTATTTGCGTGCAGGCGGCAGGCTATCATTCACTGCCCCGCCGACTCAAGAGCGACCCGATACGTATACTTTCGATCCGTCCGACCCTGCTCCTCATCTGATCGACGTTTCGGAAAACGAGCTCAGTGTTCCTGAAAACTACAAAGAAGTAGAAAAAAGAGCAGATGTTCTCACTTATACCACCGAGCCGCTGGCGGAAGACGTGACCGTCGCCGGTGACCTTTTTGCCTGCCTCTACGCTGCCAGTAGTGCCAAGGATACTGACTGGGTCATCCGGGTGACGGATGTGGACGACCAAGGTAATTCAATTCGGGTTTCTGACGGTATTCTACGAGCCCGCTACCGGCATGGATTTGACTGCCCCAAGCTCCTTACCCCCGGCCAGGTGGAGGAGTACCGACTGCGTTTAACCCGCGTCGGCTATGTCTTTAAGGAAGGCCACAGGATTAGAGTACAGGTAACCTCTGGTGCCCAAAACCTTGCTTTTCCTAATACCAATACGGGCAATGATCCAGCTGCCGACACAGAAAGCGTGGTCGCGAACCAGACTGTGTTGCACGAGCCGGATTATCCGAGCCACGTGGAACTGCCTCTTCTCAGTTAGCCCTTTCATCAGTGCTTTACTGAGATCAATTGTCTGAAATTTGTCCGGTTGCTGTGATCGGCACTTGGAGAATTCAACTGTTCTGGGTCCTCACGCTTTCCCCTGATCGGCGCGGATACTTTTCCCAGTTGAGAGGAGGGGGCTAACCGCCCCCTCTTCTCGATTATGGAAAGTGTGGAAAGGAATTCTCCCGGCCGCGGCGAATGAAATAGGGTATGGTGCACTAAGGATGGTCTCTGCCGGGCATTCTAAAGACGAGGTGACGGGTGTGGGCGTGGAGGGTGAGAAGCGAGAACTGGGAACACAGGTAGAGCGGCTGGCCCGGACCCTGGAGCAGAACCGGATTGCCGAGTACGTCACGCTGCAGCAGGACACGCGGCGGCTTCTTTACCTCAACTTCGTCGCCGGTGTGGCGCGGGGCCTGGGCATGGCTGTGGGTTTCACCCTGGTGGGCGCCGTGGCCCTCTATATCCTGCGCCGGATGGTGAGCATCCCCGTCATCGGCACCTTCATTGCCCAGATCGTGGACATCGTCACCACACAGCTGGGGAGGCACTAGCATGGAAGATGTCCGGCGCTTCCGCGCTCTTTTGGAAAAGAAAAGAGAGGAGCTCAGCGACAGGGCCAAAACCATACACAGGTACGGCCTGGACGAGGCCCAGGCGGACTCGGTGGGGGAGCTTTCCGCCTATGATAACCATCCCGCCGACCTGGGAGACGAGACCTTCGAGCGCGGCAAAGACCTGGGGCTCCTGGACAATACGCGCGTGCTCCTGGGGAAGGTGGAGGAGGCCTTGGCCCGCATCAAGAGCGGCACCTACGGCCGCTGCGAACTCTGCGGCCGGGACATCGACCTCGACCGGCTGGAGGCGGTGCCCTGGACGACGCTCTGCCGGGAGTGCAAGGAGAAGGAGGAGCGGCGCGAGTGGGGGCCGTCCGACCGGCCGCTGGAGGAGCCGGTTTTAGACGAACCATTTGGGCGCACCTTCCTTGACAACACCGACTACGTGGGCTTCGACGGCGAAGACGCCTGGCAGGCAGCGGCCCGCTACGGTACGTCCGAAGGGCCCCAGGACGTAGGCGGCGTCGATTCCTACAACGACACCTACATCAATTCCGACGAGCAGCGCGGGGCGGTGGAAGACGTGGAGGAAGTGGTGATCGAGGACCCGGCGGAGCTCTTTGGCCGGGCCCGCCCCAGCCCAGGTCGTTCCAGGCGGCGCAGCTGAGCGCCGGGAGGGGAGAACAGCAAAGGGGGACTCTTGGTGCGGATTTTTATCGGTGCCGGCTTGGTGGTGCTCTTGGACCAGGTGACCAAACTGGCCGTACGGCGCCGTCTCTTACCGGGGCAGAGCATACCTGTTTGGCCGGGGGTGTTTCACGTGTCCTACGTGCAGAATCCCGGCGCGGCCTTCGGCATTCTCAAGTACCAGACCGGCCTTTTTATTGCCGTCACGGCGGTGGTGGCCACCGCCATCATCATCTACGCGCGCCGCCTGGGGCCGGGGGCCGGCTGGTTGCGCCTGGCCCTGGCTCTGGAACTGGGCGGGGCGCTGGGCAACCTCATCGACCGCCTGCGCTTCGGCTACGTGGTGGATTTTCTCGATTTTCGCGTCTGGCCGGTGTTCAACGTGGCCGACATGGCGGTGGTGGTGGGCGTGGGACTGCTTTTCCTCCATCTTCTGCGGGCCGAGGGGCAGCGGGCGTGAGCGGCCCTTCCACCCCTGAAGGCACCCGGCACGTTCTGACGGTGCGCCCGGAGGAAGCCGGTACCAGGCTTGATGTTTTTCTGGCCGCGGCCGGGCTGGGTCTCAGCCGTTCCCAGGCCCAGCGCCTGATAGCTGAAGACCGGGTTACGGTGAACGGGCAGACGGCGAAGGCCAGCCTCAGACTTACGGCCGGCATGGAAGTAAGAGCCGTGGTGCCGCCGCCGCTCCCCCTGGCGGTGGAGGCGGAGCCGCTGCCGCTCAACATCGTCTATGAAGATGAGCACCTTATCGTCCTAGACAAACCGGCCGGCGTGGTGGTGCACCCGGCGCCCGGCCATGCCGGGGGAACGCTGGTGAACGCCCTCCTGGCCCACTGTGGACCCGGCCTTAAGGGGATCGGCGGGGTGCTGCGCCCCGGCATCGTGCACCGGCTGGACAAAGACACCTCCGGTCTTTTGGTGGTGGCCAAGAGCGAGGCGGCACAGCGGGGTCTCAGTTCAGCCATCAAGGTGCATGAGGTTGAGCGCGCCTACCTGTGCCTGGCCTTCGGGGTGCTCGCACCCGATGTGAGCACGGTGGATGCGCCCATCGGGCGCCACCCGGTGCAGCGTAAGAAGATGGCGGTGGTGGAACACAACGGCCGCCCGGCGCGGACACACCTTTACGTGCGCGAGCGTTTTTCCCGCTACACCTTCTTGGAGGCACGGCTTGAGACGGGACGCACCCACCAGATCCGGGTGCACCTGGCCTTCATCGGCCACCCGGTGGTGGGTGACCCCGTCTACGGACGGCGCCAGGGGAACCTGGGCCTTAAGCGGCAGTTCCTGCACGCCGCGCGCCTGAGTTTTGTTCACCCGGTGAACGGGAAGGAGCTTGCCTTCACCAGCCCCTTGCCTTCCGACCTGGCGGCGGTGCTGGCTGCCCTGCGGGCGGGGAAAGAGGACGAAAAAAATCCTTGACGATTTGCAGGCGGCATGGTAAACTTAGGCCGATAAAAGGGCCTTGAAACTAGTCCCGTGAGGCTGGTAAGGAGCGCAGCAAAGCCTTTCCGCCAGCCGCGGGAAGGCTTTTAAGCTAGGGGGCCGATGCAGGTGCCGAAGGAAAAAACGCAGCTGATGGACGCCGATGCGGTGCGCCGTGCCCTGACCCGCATTGCGCATGAAATTCTAGAGCGCAACAAAGGCACCGAGAACCTGGTGCTCCTGGGCATCCGTACCCGCGGTTACCCCCTGGCGCAGCGTTTGGCGGCGAAGATCCACGAGATTGAAGGACAGGAAATACCGGTGAGCCACCTCGACATCACGCCGTACCGGGACGACCGGGGCGAACCGGCCGGCACGGCGCCGCGGGAGCTTACAGGGCTCTCCTTCAGCCTGAAAGGCAAGCGGGTGGTGCTGGTGGATGACGTGCTCTATACGGGCCGCACGGTGCGCGCCGCCATGGATGCGGTGATGGACCTGGGGCGGGCGCGCTCCATCCAGCTGGCCGTGCTCATCGACCGCGGTCACCGCGAACTGCCCATCCGCCCCGATTTCGTCGGCAAGAATGTTCCCACCTCGCATCGCGAGGAAGTAGCAGTAAAACTTAAAGAAACCGATGGTGAAGACCGGGTGGTTCTTCTGGAACCCTAGGTGAAAACCCCTTTAAGGCGGTCCTGTGAGGCCGGTAAGGGGAGGGAAGGACACAACCTCCTTACCGGTGCAGGCCGGCGAGGAGGTTTTTCTATATCACCCAAAGGAGGAGTTAACGTGCGCCGCATCATCAACCCTGAGGAGAGGCTGCCCCTTCTCACGACCCTCCCCCTGAGCATCCAGCACCTGTTCGCCATGTTCGGCGCCACCATCCTGGTTCCTATCTTGACCGGACTTCATCCTTCCGTGGCTCTTCTTGGCAGCGGCTTAGGCACCTTCACCTACATCATTTGCACCCGCGGTAAAATCCCCGCCTACCTGGGCTCTTCCTTCGCCTTCATTGTTCCCATCATTGTGGCCAGCAAGTACTACGGGGTTCCAGCTGCACTGGGCGGCTGCCTGGTGGCCGGCCTGGTGTACGTGGCGGTGGCCGCCGTGATCCACAAGGCCGGTACGGGCTGGCTGGACCGGCTGTTGCCCCCTGTGGTGGTGGGCTCGGTGGTTATCGTCATCGGCCTGGCTCTGGCGCGCACAGCCGTGGACATGGCGGGGCTGTTGCCTAAGGACGGCCAGACGATCAACCTTTTGACCTCCCCCGGGGTCTGGACCGCCATGTTCACCCTGGCGGTGGCGGTGATCGCCTCGGTGTACCTCAAGGGCATCCTGAACGTGATCCCCATCCTCATCGGTATCCTCGCCGGCTATGGCTTTGCTTTCACCCAGGGCCTGGTTGACCTGACGCCGGTGCTCGCGGCCGAGTGGTTTGCCCTGCCGCCCTTTGTAACCCCGCGCTTCTCGCTTCCGGCCGTTCTGCTCATCGCCCCGGTGGCGGTGGTGAGCATCACGGAACACATCGGACACCTCCTCGTCACCAACAACATCGTCGGCCGCGACTTTACCAAAGATCCCGGGCTCGATCGCTCCATCCTGGGCGATGGCCTGGCCACCTCGCTGGCGGCCCTGTTCGGTGCACCGCCCAACACCACCTACGGCGAGAACATCGGAGTGATGGCCATCACGCGGGTCTACAGCGTCTGGGTGATCGGCTGGGCGGCCGCCATTGCCGTGGTCCTCTCCTTCGTGCAGAAGCTGGGCGTGGCCATCCAGACCATACCCACCCCGGTGCTCGGCGGCATTTCCATCCTCCTCTTCGGCACCATCGCCGCCGCCGGCGTGCGCATGCTGGTGGAGAGCCAGGTGGACTTCTCCCAAACCCGCAACCTGATTCTGGCCTCGGTGATCCTGGTCATCGGCATCGGCGGAGCGGAACTGCACATCGGCAGTTTCAATGTCAGCGGCATGCCGCTCGCGACGCTCATCGGCATCGTGCTCAACCTGATTCTCCCTACGGCGCAAGAGGAGACGGGCCCGGCACCGGCCGGCGAACCGGAAGACCGGGCGCAGGCGGCGCACGAAGCTTCCCCGGCCAAGGCCGCCGCCGGGGGTCGGTGAAAAGGGGCGCTTCAGGAGGTCTAAGAACTAAGAAGCCCTCTAGGAGCTCACGCTCTGGAGGGCTTTCAGGTTTTCTGCGGAGGGCGTTACGTAGAGGGTGCGCTGGTGGTCGTAGATGACAAAGCCGGGGCGGGCACCGGCGGGTTTGCGCACGTGCCGGCAGCGGGTGTAGTCCACCGGCACCCGGGAGGAGAGGCGGGCGCGGCTGTGGTAGGCGGCGAGGAGCGCTGCCTGGTACAGGGTGGTCTCCGGCGGCTCTCGGCCCTCGGGACAGCGCACCACCACGTGGGAACCCGGGATGTTCTGCGCGTGCAGCCAGAGGTCGTGGGGACGGGCCAGGCGCAGGGTGAGACGGTCGTTTTGTCGGTTGTTGCGGCCGACCAGGATGGTCCAGCCGTCGGTGGAAAGAAAACTCCACGGCTCCGAGCGCGGCGCCCGGGGTGCGGCCCCGTGCCGGGCGGGGGCCGGCCGCTTGACATACCCTTCCTTCTCGAGCTCCAGGTGGATCTCTTCCAGGTCGGTGAGGTCCCGGGCTTCCTCCAGGGCCAGGGCCAGGCTCTCCAGGTAGGCGAGCTCTTCCCGGTCGTGCATGGCCTGCTCGCGTGCGGCGCTTAAGGTTTTCTTGGCTTTGGTGAAGCGGCGCAGGTAGGCCTGGGCGTTTTGCCCGGGGGTAAGGCGGGGATCGAGGGGAATGCGCAGGCGGGCGCCGCTTTCCCAGTCCTCGGCCTCGAACTCAGTTGCCCCGGGCGGCACGTTCTGGCCATAGGCGAAGAGCAGTTCGCCGAAGCGGCGGTATGCTTCAGCGGCGCCGGCCTGCTCGAGCGCTTCCAGGTGCAGGCCGAGCTTTTTCTCGGCACGCTCCTTGGCGCGGGTGACCACCGCGAGGAGGTTGTGCCGGGTGGTGCTGATGAGTTCCTCCTCTTCCCTCCGGCCGTAAAAACAGTCTAAGGCGGCGCTGGCGGTAGAGAAGCCTTGCGCGGCCATCCCCGCGAAGAGGACGAGGGGAAAGGGGGCTACCTCCAGCACCCGGCCTTCCGGGGTAAAGTAGACGGTGGGCCGCCAGGCGCCGTTGGTGAGCGTAGCGTACACCTCCTCCAGGGCGTGCCACAGGCGCCCCAGCTCGGCCCGGGTGGCCTGCCGTACGTTTTGCCGCTCGTCCACGCCGGCCCGGGCGGCCACCTCCCGGGCCAGGAGCGGGCTGAAGCCGGACAGGGTGCCAACGAGGGCCGGCACCACCGCCTTCCCCCGGGCCTGCAGGGCGGAATAAAAGGCCAGCTCGGTGAGTTCAGCCGGCGGCACCCTGTCCTGAGCCGGGGGATTACGGTAGGGCAGCCCGGGCAGAACCTCCCGGAAGCGGTTTATCTCTTCTGTGACGTGTTTGATGGCCTCCAAAATGAGGCCGCTTTTGGTGTTTACCAGGATGATGTTGCTGTGCTTGCCCATGATCTCTGCGATAAGCTCTAAATCCTGCCGCTCCCCCAGCTCATCGCGCCCCTCAAAGCGGAGACCGATGATGCGTTCGGCCGGCGGCCGGCGGATGCCCACGAGGCGGGCGCCTTCCAGGTGACGCCGGAGGTACATGCAGAAGGCAGGCGGTACCGCCGGGTTGGGCTGCGTGCGGGTGGTGAGGTGCAGCCGCGCCCGTTCGGGATGAGCGCTGACGAGCAGGCGCACGTTTTCCCGCTCGTGGCGCAGGGTGAGGACGAGCTCCAGGCGGGTCGGCTGGTAAACTTTCAGGATCCGGCTTCCGCACAGCGCGTGGAGTTCCGGTTCCAAGGCGCTTAGCATTGCAGCATCGAAGGCCATAACCATCATCCTCTTTTTTTCCAGGTTACACTTCAGTATAACCCGGCCGGGAACGGGGGTCAATTTGGGCGGGTTATTTTTTCCGTCCCTGGGGCATAGGGATTTTCTTGGAACCAGTCCCAGGGAGGAGAGAATGCGGTGCAACCATGGCATGCTCGGCCCCTTGCCGACCTCATTGCCTACCTAAAAACCGACCCGGTCACCGGCTTGGCACCGGCCCAGGCACGTCAACGGCAGCTGGAGTACGGCCGCAACGAGCTCCCCGCCCGCCGCAAGAAGAGCGCCCTGCAGGTGTTTGCGGCGCAGTTTCAGGATTTCATGGTGCTGGTGCTCCTTACGGCGGCCCTGCTCTCGACCCTTCTGGGCGAGTGGAACGATGCCGTCACCATCCTGGCCATCGTCATCTTGAACGCGGCCTTGGGCTTTTTTCAGGAGTACCGGGCGGAGCGCTCGCTGGCGGCCTTAAAGCAGCTTAACGCCCCCCGGGCCCGCTGCCGCCGCAGGGAGCTGGAGGTGGAGGTTCCGGCGGCCGAGCTGGTGCCCGGAGACCTGCTGCTCTTGGCGGCCGGGGACCGAGTGGCGGCGGACGCGCGGCTGGTTAAGAGCTGGGATCTGGCCTGCGACGAGTCGCTCCTAACGGGAGAATCCTTGCCGGTGGCCAAAGAGGTAAGGGAGCTGCCCCCGGCGGCAGCGTTGGCCGAGCGGCGCAACATGGTATTTGCCGGCTCCCTGGTGACGCGCGGCAAGGCCGAAGCCGTGGTGGTGGCGACCGGCCTGCGCACGGAAATGGGCCAGATAGCGCGTTTCTTAAAACGCGATACGGGAGAGTTTACGCCGCTGCAGCGGCGGCTCGACCAGCTCGGGCGGCTTTTGGTGGCGGGCTGTATCGCCATCTGCGCCGTGGTGGTCTTCCTCGGGCTCCGGCGCGGCGGCCCCCCCTTGGAACTGGTGATGGCCGGCATCAGCCTGGCGGTGGCGGCCATCCCCGAGGGGCTGCCGGCGGTGGTGACCCTGGCCCTGGCGGTGGGGGTGCAGCGCATGGTCCGCCGGCAGGCCATCGTCCGGCGGCTCCCGGCGGTGGAGACCCTGGGCTGTACCACGGTGATCTGCGCCGACAAGACCGGGACGCTGACCGAGAACCGGATGAGCCTGCGCCGGATCGAGGCGGAGGACCGGGAGCTCGCCCTTACCATCGGTGCCCTCTGCAATAACGCCGTCCTCACGCGCGCCGGGCCGGCGGTGGCCAACCTGTGGCGCCGGCGGCTGGAAGGGGAAGAAAAATGGATGGCTACGGGCGATCCCACCGAGGCAGCGCTGCTGACGGCGGCGGCCGCCGCCGGGCTGGTGCGCGGCTTTCTGGAACAGGAGCACCCCCGCCTTGGCGAGGTGCCCTTTGATTCTGACCGTAAACTCATGAGCACGGCCCACCGCTGGGGTGCCGGGGTACGGCTCTTGGTCAAGGGCGCCCCGGACGTGGTCCTGGAGCGTTGCCGGGCCTACCACGACGGGCGGCAGGTACGGCCCTTGGACGCCGGCGCGCGGAAAGCGTGGCTTGGCCGGAACGAGGCCCTGGCGGGACAGGCCTTGCGGGTGCTGGCGGTGGCGTACCGGGACCTGCCTGACTTGGAGCCGAAAGCGGGTCCTGAACTCGAAAACGAACTGGTTTTTGTCGGCCTCGTGGGCTTAAGCGACCCGCCGCGGCCCGGCGTGCGGGAGGCCATCGCGCGCTGCCGGCGGGCCGGAATCAAGACGGTGATGATCACCGGCGATCACCAGGCGACGGCGGTGGCCATCGCTAAAGAGTTGGGCCTGCCCTGGGAAAACGGGGTGGCCACCGGGGCCGAGCTGGAGAGCTGGAGCCAGCGCGAGCTGGAAGAGAAGGTGGAAAGGCTCTCGGTCTATGCCCGCGTCAGTCCCCGCCACAAGCTGCGCATCGTGCGGGCGCTGAAGCGCCGGGGCCACGTGGTGGCCATGACCGGCGATGGCATCAACGACGCCCCCGCCATCAAGGAGGCCGATATCGGTGTGGCCATGGGGCAGAGCGGCACTGCTGTGGCCAAAGAGGCTGCCGCCATGGTCATCCAGGATGACAACTTCACCACCATCGTCGCTGCGGTCGAAGAAGGGCGTGCCATTTACGACAACATCAGGAAGTTCATTCGCTATCTCTTGGCCTGCAACATCGGTGAGGTCGTCACCATGCTGCTGGCCGCCCTGTTGGAGATGCCGCTGCCGCTCCTTCCCACGCAGATCCTCTGGGTGAACCTGGTCACCGACGGCCTGCCTGCCCTGGCACTGGGGCTCGACCCGCCGACTGCCGACATTATGGAGCGAGCGCCGCGCCACCCGGGGGAAAGCGTCTTTTCCCGCGGCCTGGCGCGTAAGATCCTGCTGCGCGGCCTGACGATTGGAGTCTTCACGGTGGCCGTGTTCATGCTGGGCCTGTATGGCGGCGGCGGGCTGCCGCTGGCGCGCACCCTGGCGTTTACCGTGCTGGTTTTACAGCAGCTGTTTCATGTGCACGAGTGCCGTTCGGAGACCCGCTCGGTATTCGCCGTCGGCCTGTTCAGCAACCCGTATCTTTTCGGGGCTACGGCCGTCTCGTTCGGTATGCAGTGGGCCGTTCTCTATCATCCTGTTTTAAGCCGGGTCTTTGCCACCGCAGCTCTGACGGGCCGCGAGTGGGCCCTGCTCCTTCTGGTGGCCGGCGGGTCGTTTCTCGGCCGGGGACTACTCTGGGCCTCTGGGTGGACAGAAAAGCGCCAGCTTGATATAATGGGTAATAATACATGAAAGTGGGGCCTGAACGTGCATTTTCATAAAATCCACGGTCTAGGCAATGATTTTGTCCTTACCCGGGATTTGGATCCGGCGCGGCACGACCTGGCCCGGACGGCGCGCGCGCTCTGCGACCGCCACTTTGGCATCGGCGCCGACGGCCTGATCCTGGTGCTGCCCAGTGAAAAGGCCGATTTTAGCATGCGGATCTTCAATCCGGACGGCAGCGAAGCCGAGATGTGCGGCAACGGCATCCGCTGCTTCGCCAAGTACGTCTACGAACAAGGCCTGACAGAGAAGACGAACCTGGCCGTGGAAACCCTTGCCGGTATCATTAAGCCGCAGCTTAAGGTCAGCGGGGGCGAGGTGCAGGAGGTGCGGGTGGACATGGGCCGGCCGCGCCTTACCGCCGCCGAGATTCCGGTGGCGGGCTTCGGCCCGGGACCGGTGCGCGAGGCCGAGCTTACGGTGGACGGTACCAAGCTCACCTTCACCGCGGTTTCCATGGGCAACCCCCACGCCGTGATCCAGGTGGATGACCTGGCGCGGCTGCCGTGGCAAACCCTGGGCCCGGCGGTGGAAAGCCATAGCGCCTTCCCGCGCAAGACCAACGTCGAGTTCGCCCAGGTACTGGGCCCACAGGAGGTGCAGGTGGCGGTGTGGGAACGCGGGGCTGGGGCAACCCTGGCCTGCGGTACCGGTGCCTGTGCCGCGGTGGTGGCGCTTTCCCTCACAGGGCGGCTCGAGCGCCGCTCTACCGTGCACCTCCCCGGCGGGGACCTCGAGATCCTCTGGGCCGAAAACGACCACGTGTACATGACGGGGCCGGCCGCCACGGTTTTTACCGGCGAGTACCTGCTGGACCTTGCCACCCTGGCGTGAGAAGGGCAACCCGAGGGCCATTCCCCCACGGAGGCCGACAACCTCGGGTCCAGCGTAAAAATGAAAAGCACTGATAAAAAGCGACCGATGACAAGCTGTTGAGGGAGGTTAAAACATTGATTCAGCGTGCCAAGCGTATCGCCGCGATACCGCCCTACCTGTTCGCCGAGATCGACAAACTCAAGGCCGCGGCCCGGGCGCGGGGCGTGGATGTGATCGACCTGGGGATCGGTGACCCGGACAAGCCTACACCCGAGCATGTGGTGGAGGCGCTGGCCGCGGCGGCCCGCGACCCGGCGACGCACCGCTATCCCCCCTATGAGGGCCTGTCTGAGCTCAAGCAAGCCATTGCCCGCTGGTACGACGAGCGCTACGGGGTAAAGCTCGATCCGGAAAACGAAGTGCTGGTACTCATCGGTTCCAAGGAAGGTATTGCGCACGTCTTTTGGGCCTTCGTGGACCCCGGGGATGTCACCCTGGTACCGGACCCGGCCTACCCGGTGTACCGCACCGGTACGCTCCTCGCCGGCGGCCGGCCGTACACAATGCCCCTGACCCCCGAGCGCGGGTTCCTGCCCGACCTTACGGCCGTGGAACCGGAAGTGGCCGAGCAGGCGAAACTCCTTTTTCTCAACTACCCGAACAACCCCACCGCGGCGGTGGCGCCGCCCGAGTTCTTCGCTGAAGTGGTGGACTTTGCCCGCCGCCACAACATCATCGTCTGCCACGACTTTGCCTACTGCGAGACCACCTTTGACGGTTACCGGGCGCCGTCTTTTCTGGCGACACCGGGGGCGAAAGAGGTGGGCATCGAGTTCAACTCCCTCTCCAAACCGTACAACATGACGGGTTGGCGCGTGGGCTTTGCCGTAGGTAACAAGGAAGTCCTGGCGGCCCTCTCCATCATCAAGACCAATGTCGACTCCGGCGTGTTTGACGCCGTGCAGCTGGCGGCGCGCGCCGCCCTGACCGGCCCGCAGGACATCATCGAGCGCATGAACAAGATCTACACCGGCCGGCGCAACGTCATCATCCAAGGTCTGAACAGCTTGGGTTGGCGGCTGGAGCCCACCAAGGCCACCTTTTACGTCTGGGCGCCGGTGCCGGCGGGTTACACCTCTAAAGAGTTTGCCGCGCTCTTACTCGAGCAGGCCGGGGTGAACGTGGCGCCCGGCAACGGCTACGGTGAGCAGGGCGAGGGCTTTTTCCGCATTGCCCTTACCGTGGACGAAGACCGCCTGGCCGAGGCGGTAAAGCGGCTGCGGCAGGCGGGCATCACTTTTGCAGGGAAGCGATAACGTGCACAGCATGACCGGCTTTGGCCGGGGCAGCGCCCGAGCGGGCGACACAACGTTCACGGTGGAGATTCGTACCCTCAACCACCGTTTTGTCGAGTGGATGCTGCACCTGCCCCACGAACTGGGCGAGTGGGAAGAGCGCCTGCGCCAGAGGCTCGGCCGGGCGCTGGCCCGCGGCCGGGTAGAGGTGTGGGTTACGGTGAGCGGCCGGGCGTGGCCCAAAACGGTACGGGTGGACAAGCAGCTGGCGGCCGCGTACTGGCAGGCAGCCCAAGCTCTGGCGGCGGAGCTTAACACGGAAACGGGGGTTACGCCGGGCTTCTTGCTCACCCTTCCCGAGGTGGTCCAGGTGGAGGAGGAGCAGGTTGACCTGGAGGCCTGGTGGCCGGCCTGCGCGGCGGCCCTGGAAGAGGCGCTGGCGCAGGTCCTGGCGATGCGGGCGCGCGAAGGGAAGGCCCTGGCCGCCGATCTAAGGGAGCGTGCTCTTAACCTGCGTCAGCTCCATACAGCACTCGAGCGGGAAGCCGCCCAAGTTCCCCGCCTCTACCGGGATAGGCTGAAGGAACGTCTGGCTACACTAGAGGTGGCGGGCGGTATCGACGAGCTCAGGCTGGCACAGGAGGTGGCGCTTCTGGCCGACCGGGCGGACGTTACCGAAGAGCTGGTGCGGCTGGCGAGCCATCTGGATCAGCTCGTACAAGCGCTGGCAGGGGAGGGTCCGGTGGGCCGGCGCCTGGAGTTCTTGCTGCAGGAGGCCAACCGCGAGGTTAACACCATCGGTGCCAAGGCGCAGGGCCTCAGCCTCGGCCAGCTGGTGGTTGAGTGCAAAGCGGAGCTGGAGAAGATGCGTGAACAGGTGCAAAACATCGAGTAGGAAAGAGCGCTGCCCGGGGACCGGCGCGGCGGTCCAGCCTACGGAGGAGGTTTAAGTGGTGGAAATACGTCTCATCAACATCGGTTTCGGCAACATCGTTTCGGCCAACCGCATCGTGGCCATTGTGAGCCCCGAGTCGGCGCCCATCAAGCGCATCGTCCAGGAGGCCCGGGACAGGGGCATGCTCATTGACGCCACCTACGGGCGGCGCACGCGGGCGGTGATCATCACCGACAGCGACCACGTGATCCTCTCGGCGGTGCAGCCGGAGACGGTGGCCAACCGCCTGGCGGACCACGATGAAGAGGACGACGAAGAAGAGTAAGGGGTGAGGTAAGTGCCGCAGGGCTTGCTGGTGGTGCTTTCGGGGCCTTCCGGCGCCGGCAAGGGCACTGTTTGCCAGCTGCTCCGGCAGCGCAATTCCGCCCTGGCCTACTCGGTGTCCGCCACCACGAGGCGCCCTCGTCCCGGTGAACGGGACGGGGTCAACTATTTCTTTCTCACCCGGGAAGAGTTTCTCGCCAAGCGCGCGGCAGGGGAGTTTCTGGAGTCGGCGGAGGTGTACGGCAACCTTTACGGAACGCCGCGCTCGTACGTGCAGGAAAAGCTGGCCGGGGGGCAGGACGTGCTGCTGGAGATCGACACGCAAGGAGCCATGCAGGTGAAGACGAACTACCCCGCAGGGGTGTTTATTTTCCTGCTGCCGCCTTCCCTGGTGGAACTGGAGGCGCGGATAACGCGCCGGGGCACGGAAAACCTGGGAGAAAGGGCGCGCCGCCTGGCGGCCGCCCAGAGCGAAATCGCTCAGGTACGTTCTTATGACTACGTGGTGATCAACGACAAGGTGGAGCAAGCTGTGGCCCGGGTGGAGGCCATTCTCTTGGCGGAGCATACCCGGGTGGAGCGCTTTAGCGATGCCGAGCTAAAGGAACTACTGGGGGGACAGTTGGTATGAAAGGACCAAGCCTGGCAACGCTGCGGAAGAGGATCCCGAACAAATACCTGCTGGTGGCGGCTACGGCCAAGCGTGCCCGGCAACTCATGAACGGTGCGGCTCCTCGCCTTCCAGAGGTTGAAGGCAAGGCTGTTACCATGGCGCTGGAGGAATTTGCCGCCGGTGTGGTGACCGTGGTGACGCCGGGAGCGGAGGGCCAGGTTGAGGATAAAAGGCAGGGGTGACCGGTGGCGGAAAAGACGGTGATCCTCGGCGTAACCGGCGGCATTGCCGCCTATAAGGCGGCGGAGGTGGCCAGCCGCCTGGTTCAGGCCGGGCATACGGTTAAGGTGATTATGACAGAGGCGGCCACCCGTTTTGTGGCACCGCTTACCTTTCAAACCCTCACCGGCCAGCCCGTGGTGGTTGACATGTTCGCTGCCCCGCCGGTCTGGAACGTCGCCCATGTCGCTTACGCCGCGGCGGCGGATTTAGTGCTCATCGCTCCCGCCACCGCCGACGTGCTGGCCAAACTGGCCCATGGCTTGGCCGACGATATGTTGACGACGACGGTGTTGGCGACGCGGGCGCCGGTGCTGGTGGCGCCGGCCATGAACAGCAGCATGTACCTTAACCCCGCCGTGCAGCAGAACCTGGCCATTTTGCGCGGGCGGGGTTTCCACATGGTGGAGCCGGAGACCGGCCGGCTGGCTTGCGGCACGAGCGGCCCCGGACGCCTGGCGGCCCCGGAAGCCATTGTGGCAGCGGCGGAAGAGCTGCTCAGGCCGGCCTGCGACCTGGCGGGCTGGCGGGTGGTGGTGACGGCCGGCCCGACGCGCGAGGCGCTCGACCCGGTGCGCTTTTTGTCCAATCGCTCGAGCGGCAAGATGGGCTATGCCCTGGCGCAGGTGGCGGCGGCCCGCGGCGCGGCGGTGACTTTAATCAGCGGGCCGACGGCCCTGGCGGTCCCGCCCGGGGTGGAGCGGGTCGAGGTGACCACCGCTGCGGAGATGTGCGCCGCCGTGCTGGAGCATTTTTCCGGGGCAACGGCGCTGGTGATGGCGGCGGCGGTGGCGGACTGGCGGCCCAAGGCCTTCAGCCCGGAAAAGATTAAGAAAGGCGAGCATAAGTCCCTGCTCCTGGAGCTGGAGCGGACGCCCGATATTCTGGCGGCGGTGGCGCCGCGCAAAAAGCCGGGACAGCTGGTGATCGGCTTTGCCGCGGAAAGCTCGCGCCTTACCGAGAACGCCCGGGAGAAGTTGCTAAGGAAGCGGCTGGATTTCATTGTGGCCAACGACATCACTCGCAGCGACGCCGGCTTTGCCAGCGATGCCAATGAGGTGAAGATACTGTGGCCGGATGGGCGGGTGGAGGAGCTGCCGCGGGCCGCGAAGGAGGAGGTGGCTGCGGCCATCTGGAACCGGGCGGTGGCGGCGCGAAAGGATATGGCAGACGCGGCGCCGAAATAACCACGGGGGAGGGTGAAGCGATGCCGGAGCTGGCCGCCGTGGTGGTGGACCTTGTAAACCCGGGGACGAACAGGGCCTTTACGTACAGCGTCCCGGTGGAGCTGGCCGGCCGGGTGCGCTGCGGGACCGCGGTCCGCGTACCATTTAACAAGCGGTGGCTGACGGGCTACGTGGTCCCGGAGGCGGCGCCGCCGGTGGAGGGCGTACGGTCCATCGCCGCCGTGCTGGCCGAGGGCCTGTTTACACCGGCCGGCTGGGAACTGGTGCGCTGGCTCAGCGAGCGTTACGTCTGCCACCTGGTGGAAGCCCTGCGCCTTATCCTACCGCCGCGGGCCGGGGCGCAGGCGGCGCGCGCCCGGCAGTTTAAGGTGGGGCTGGCCGTCCCGCCGGAAGAGGCCCTGGCCTTAAGCCGGGAACTGGAAAGACGCGCCCCGGCTCAGGCCCGCCTGCTTAAAACGCTGGCGGAGGTGCCGGCCCCCCTGGCGCGCGCCCGGCTCCTGGCGCTGGCGGATGCAGGGGCTGATAGCCTGAAGGGGCTGCTCCGGCGTGGCGCCGTTTCTCTGGCCGCTGAAGCGCCGGCAGCGGCAGGAAAAAACGCCCTCCGCGCCGACTTGTCCTGCGGGGTGCCGCCGGAGCTTACGCCGGCGCAGGCCGCAGCTGCCGCCGCCATCGGCGCGGCGGTGAAGGAAGGGAACTACCAGGCCTTTCTCCTGCACGGGGTGACGGGGAGCGGCAAAACGGAGGTTTACCTGCGGGCGTTGGCAGCGGCGCTGGCTGAGGGACGGGGCGGGATAATGCTCGTTCCCGAGATAGCCTTGACGCCGCAGACCCTGGAGCGCTTCGCCCGGCGTTTCGGCCGGGAAGTGGCCGTGCTACATAGCGCTTTGAGTGCCGGGGTAAGATACGCCCAGTGGGAGCGCATCCGCCGGGGCGAGGCGCGGGTGGTGGTGGGCGCCCGTTCGGCCCTGTTTGCCCCGCTGGCCCGCCCCGGGGTGATTATCCTGGATGAAGAACATGAACCGGCCTACAAGCAAGAGGAGAGTCCGCGCTACCTGGCGCGCGAAGTCGCGGGCTGGCGCGCCCGGCAGGAAGGGGCGGTGCTCGTCCTGGGCAGTGCCACGCCGGCGGTGGAGACATATTACTATGCCACCCAGGGGCGTTACCGGCTGCTGACGCTGCCGGAGCGCATTGCCCGGCGTCCGTTGCCGGAGGTTACGGTGGTGGACATGCGGGCGGAGCTGGCGGCGGGCAACCGCAGCATCTTCAGCCGCAACCTGGCGCAGGCGCTTGAGGAAACCGTCGGCCGGCGAGAGCAGGCCATTCTCTTTTTGAACCGCCGCGGTTACAGCACCTTTGTTCTTTGCCGGCAGTGCGGACTGGTGGCGAGTTGCCCGCGCTGCGAACTCGCCCTTACCCTGCACCAAGACAGCGGGCGGCTCGTCTGCCATCACTGCGGCTACACGGCGCTGCCCTACCGTACCTGCCCGCGCTGCGGCAGCCGCTATATCCGCGATTTTGGGTGCGGTACGGAGCGCGTGGCGGCCGCGGCCGCCCAGCTCCTGCCTGCTGCCCGCATTCTGCGCCTGGACGGTGACACCACGGTGCGGCGCGGGGCCCACGACCGGATTCTCAGCAGCTTTGCCGCGCATGAGGCCGATGTGCTGGTGGGAACGCAGATGGTGGCCAAAGGGCTGGATTTCGCCCGGGTATCCCTGGTGGGTATCATCAGTGCCGACCTGGCCCTGCACCTTCCCGACCCCTATGCCTGGGAGCGGACGTTCCAGCTCCTGGAGCAGGTGGCGGGACGTACCGGGCGGGGGGAGGCGCCGGGCCGGGTGATCCTCCAGACATACAATCCCGCGCATACCAGCATAGTATGCGCCGGGCGACACGACTATGGCGGTTTCTACCGTGCCGAGCTTGCCCGGCGCCGGCGACACCATTACCCGCCCTTTGCTGAGGTGGTGTTGGTGCGGGCCCTGGCGCCGAGCGAGGAGGCGGCCCGGCGCCTCCTGGAGGAACTAATGGCACGCCTGGCAGCCGGCGCGGTCGAGGTGGAGGGGCCGGCGCCCTGCCCCTTTCCGAAGACCGGGGACGATTATCGCTGGCAGGCGATCTTTAAGGGTACGGACTTGGGGGAGCTGCGCCGGCGGCTGGCGGTGGAGGTGCCGGAGCTCAACGCCGGCTGGCGGCGGCAGGGCGCCCGGCTGAGCGTTGACGTTGATCCCATGTCTTACCTGTAGTAGGAAGAGGAGAGGACAGCATGGATACCCTAAAGATTCGCCTTTACGGTGACCCAGTGCTGCGCGAGAAGGCCCAGCCCGTTGACCGCGTGGATGCCGGGGTGAAGCGGATCCTGGCCGCCATGCTGCGTACCATGTATGCGGCGGAAGGAGTAGGCCTGGCTGGACCGCAGGTGGGAGTGCTCAAGTGCCTGGTAGTGATCGATGTGGGTGAAGGACCGCTGGAGCTGATCAACCCGGAGATCATCGCCCGGGAAGGTACCCAGGACGGGGTCGAGGGTTGCCTCAGCCTGCCCGGGCTGGTGGGCGACGTGGTGCGCAGCGAGAAGGTGACGGTGCGGGCCCTGGATGCCCGGGGCCGGGAACGCGAAATCGTTGGGGAAGGGCTTCTGGCCCGGGCTCTGCAGCATGAAATCGATCACCTGGACGGGATCCTTTTTGTCGACAAGGCCCGCAACCTGCGCCCGGCCCAGAGCGAAGGAGAAATGGATGAAGGCCAGGGGGGAAGATAAACATGCGGCTCATCTTTATGGGAACACCTGCCTTTGCCGTGCCCTCTCTGGACAAACTGGCCGCGGCGGGCTTTGAGATCGCCGCGGTGGTCACCCAGCCGGATCGCCCGCGCGGGCGCGGGCAGCGGCTGCTCCCTTCGCCGGTGAAGGAGCAGGCCTTGGCCCTGGGCCTGACCGTCCTGCAGCCGCCCAAGGTGCGCGAGCCGGCTTTTATCGCGCAGCTGAAGGAGCTGGCACCAGATCTTATCCTGGTGGTTGCGTTCGGGCAGATACTGCCGCCTGCCCTGCTTGACCTGCCGCCTTTGGGCTGCGTCAACCTGCATGCCTCCTTGCTGCCGCGCCTGCGCGGCGCGGCTCCCATCCAGTGGGCGCTCTTAAACGGTGATGCGCTGACGGGGGTGACCACCATGTACATGGCCCCGGCCCTGGATACGGGGGACATCATCCTGCAGGAAGAGGAAGCGATTCGCGACGATGATACGGCCGGCACCCTGGCCGCCCGGCTGGCGGCGCGCGGGGCGGAGCTGCTGCTTACCACTGTGCGCGCCATCCGGGCCGGGCAGGCGCCGCGGCGGCCGCAGGACGAGGCGGAGGCCACCTACGCGCCGCCGCTCACGCGGGCAGACGAGGTGCTTGACTGGCAGGAGCCCGCCCTCGCTTTGGCGCGGCGGGTGCGCGCCCTTAACCCGCAGCCGGGCGCCGTGACCCGGGTGGCCGGCAAAGCGGTTAAGATCTGGCGGGCGCGCCCGGTGCAAGAAGCGGCGGGGGAGCCGGGCCGGGTGCTCGCCGTCAAGGGCGGCGGCGGTATCTTGGTCGGGAGCGGGGCCGGCGCGCTGCTGGTGGAGGAGGTGCAGCCGGCCGGCAGGCGGGCGATGCCGGCGACGGCGTTCGCCAGCGGCTACCGGGTTGCAGAAGGCGATGTTTGGGGCCGCTGAGCCAGAGGTTTGAGGGGGGAGAAAGCGATGCTGGCGAGGAAAAGGCTCATTCTCGGAATCGCGCTCAGCCTGCTCCTGGCGCTCACCGGGTTCACCGCCGGGCTTTGGCATGTGTTTTTCCACGGATTGGACGGGCTGTCGCGGCTGGTGTTCTTCGGCCTGGGGGTTTTCTTTGCCATCGTCATTTTGACGGCTTTCCTGGGACTTGTCGGCGTGGTGCTCATCATCCTCCGGCACCGGCCGTTTCCCTTCCTGGAGCGGCCGGTGAGCATCCTGATCACGCGCTTACTGCCCCTGGTGATGTACCTGGGCCGGCTCTTCCATGTGGCCAAGGAAAAACTGGAACGCTCGTTCATCGAGATTAACAACGCCCTGGTCAGGACGCGCCAGGTGGCGGTGGCGCCCTCCCGGCTTCTCATTTTGGCCCCCCACTGCCTGCAGTATTCAGGCTGCCCGCACAAGATCACCATGGACGTCAACAACTGCCGGTTGTGCGGGCGCTGTCAGGTGAAGGACCTGGTGCTCCTGGCGCGGGAGCTGGGCGTTAACCTGGCGGTGGTCACCGGGGGAACCCTGGCCCGCAAACGGGTGGAGGAACTGCGGCCGCGGGCGGTGGTGGCGGTGGCCTGTGAACGGGACCTCACCAGCGGGCTGCAGGATGTCTATCCTTTGCCGGCCTTGGGGATTCTAAACCAACGCCCCTACGGCCCCTGCGTGGACACCCGCGTGGACATCGAACGGGTACGGCAGGCGGTGCTGGATCTCATCGGCCGCCCGGCGGCAAAGGGGGCGGTGTAGGTGCCGCTCCTTCTCTTTTTTCTCTTCCTCATCGTCTTTTTCCCCTGGCTGATTTTACCCCTGGCCGCGTTCTTTCTCCTGAATCTGCTCCTTTTGCCCTTTGGCTTTACGCTGCGCTCTCTGTGGAACTTTTTTACCGTCCCCGGTGAGCTTGCGCGTATCGCCCTGAACCCGAACCTGCGGAAGAATCATGCCCTGGAGCATGCCACCATCAACGTCCTGGAAGAACGCTTTGGACCGCAGCACCTCGCTGGTAACGCAGCGGAGGACGGCTTTTACATCCACGGGGCGGCCGACCCGCGCCTCATTGAAGAGGCGGCGCAGATCGGCTACGGGCGCCTGGTGGCGGGCGAGCGGCATCTGGCCATTCACAAACGCTGTGGAACAACCATTGCCGCCGCCAATTTTGTCGCTTCGGCGGTGTTCCTGTTGCTGCTTTTGACCAGCGGGCACTTTAATCTGCTCAATGTCATCCTGGCCCTGGCCGTTGCCAATTTAAGCGGGCCGCTGCTGGGGGACTTCCTGCAGGCGCATCTCACCACAAACTGGGACGTGCGCGACCGCGTGATTGTCGGGGTGGAGTACAGCCCAGAGCGCCCGGCGTTTGTTTCCTGGGGTTGGCAGGTCCTGCCGACGGAGTTTTTCGTGCGCACCCGGCGGCTGGTCTAACACTGAGAGTGAAAGAAGGGAAGCGGCGTGGCAAAAGCGAGGTCGGCCCGGGCTGTGGCCTTGGAGGTGCTGCGGCGCGTGGAGGAGGGCGGGGCTTATGCCAACCTGCTGCTGCCGCGGGCCCTCGCTTCGAGCGGCCTGGAGGCGCGGGACCGCGCGCTGGCCACCGAATTAGTCTATGGGACGGTACGCACCCAGGGCACCCTGGACTGGGCTTTAAGCCGGTGGAGCAGTATTCCGCTGGACAAACTGGACCCGCCTGTGCTTGCGGTGCTCCGGCTGGGGGCCTACCAGCTCCTTTTCACGCGCGTCCCTGCCCGGGCGGCGTGTTACACGGCGGTGGAACAGGCCAAAGAGGTGGGCCACGCCGGCAGTGCCGGGTTCGTCAACGCCGTGCTACGGCGGTTGGCCCGTGAGCGGGACCGGCTGAGCTACCCTGACCTGAACAAAGAGCCGGTGCGGCACATCGCCTTGAAGTACTTTCACCCGGAGTGGCTGGTCGCCCGCTGGTTGGAGCGGCTCGGGGTGGAAGAGACCATCCGCCTCTGCCGGGCGAACAACGAGGTACCACCCCTGACGCTGAGGACGAACACTGTCCGCATCAGCCGCAGCGAACTGGTGGGCTACTTTGAAGAGCGAGGTTTTGCCGTGGGCCACTTCTTGTACGCGCCCGAAGCCCTGCACCTGAAAGAAGCAGGTGCGGTGGAGCGCCTGCCGGGCTTCAGCGAGGGGCTCTTCACGGTGCAGGATGAAAGCTCGATGCTGGCGGCCCACGCGCTGGCTCCCCGGGCGGGAGAACGGGTGCTGGATGCCTGCGCCGGCCCCGGCGGCAAGACCACGCACCTGGCCGAACTCATGGGCAATGCGGGGGAGGTTACGGCTCTCGACGTGCACCCGCACAAGGTTGAACTCGTTCAGGCCGCCGCCGCCCGCCTGGGTCTTAGTATTATCCAGGCCGAGATGGGCGATGCCCGCCGGCTTCCTGAGGCCTACCAGGGTCGCTTCGACCGGGTGCTGGTGGACGCGCCCTGCTCCGGGACCGGCGTGCTGCGGCGCCGCCCGGACCTGCGCTGGCATAAGTCGCCGGAGGAGATTGCCTCCCTGCCGCCGCTGCAGCTGGCCATCTTGACCGGGGCTGCCGCTGCGGTGGCCCCCGGCGGTGTCCTCGTTTACAGCACCTGCAGTATCGAGCCGGAAGAGAACCTGGCGGTGGTCAGGGCTTTTCTGGCGCAAAACGGCGCCTTTCGGCTGGAGGGCCTTGCGCCGCAGCTGGGGCGGCACCTGTCCGCCGAGACTTTGAACCAGGGTTATCTACAGCTTTATCCCCACCGGCACCGGGTGGACGGCTTTTTCCTGGCCCGCCTGCGCCGGCAAGGGAGGTGATGGTGAGTGGAAAAGACCGCTCTCAAAGGCCTAAGCCGGGAAGAGGCGGCCGCACTGCTCGGCTCCTGGGGTGAGCCGCGCTACCGCGCCGCCCAGCTCTACACCTGGCTGTACCGGCGGCTGGCCCGGTCGTACGCCGAGATGACCGACCTTCCCGCCGAACTGCGCGCGCGCCTGGCGGACAAGACGGAGTTGAACGCCGTTACCGTAACCCGCCGCGAGTTTTCCCAGGCCACCGGTACGGTGAAGCTCCTCTTTTCTTTGCGCGACGGCCAGGCGGTGGAGGGAGTGCTGATGCGCTACCGCAACTGGTTCAGCGCCTGCATCTCCTCCCAGGCGGGGTGCCGCATGGGCTGCCGCTTCTGCGCCTCGACTCTGGGGGGCCTGGCCCGCAACCTGGAGGCGGCGGAGATGGTGGACGAGGTGGTGGCGCTGGCGCGGGAGGCGCGCGCCCAGGGCGGCCGGGTGCGCAGCGTGGTGCTCATGGGCACCGGCGAACCCTTGGACAACTACGAGGCCGTGCTGCACTTCATCCACCTCATCGCCCAGCCGGAGGGCCTGGGGATCGGCTACCGCCACATTTCACTCTCGACCTGTGGGTTGGTGCCGGGGATCCGCCGCTTGGCCCGCGAAGGGCTGCCCTTAACCCTTTCCGTTTCCCTGCACGCCCCCACAGATGAACTGCGCAGCCGGCTGATGCCGGTGAACCGGCGCTATGCCCTCCCCGAGCTCCTGGCGGCCTGCCGCGAGTACGCCGCCTTAACCGGGCGGCGGGTGACCTTTGAGTACGCCCTCATCGCCGGAGTAAACGATTCCGCACGGCAGGCCCGCGCGCTGGCCCAACTCGTGGGGGGGCTTTCGGCCCACGTCAACCTTATACCGCTCAACCCGGTGGCCGAACGGGGGCTGGCGCGCCCGGACCGGCGGCGCATCACGGCGTTTGCTGCGATCCTGCGGGCCCGGGGAGTACCGACCACGGTGCGGCGTGAACTGGGCACCGACATCTCCGCGGCCTGCGGGCAGCTCCGGCACCGCGTCCTCGGCGAGGAGGGGAGAGCGTGAAAGCGCTGCGGCTGCTGGACGGCTTACGCGAGAGGTGGCGCCGCCGCATGGCGGTGCGGCGCCGGGAGCGGCTACCGGAGGTGCTGCGCCTCAACCTGGTGGCTGCGCTGGAGGAGAGCAGAGGCGGAGGTAAGGTGCGGGCCAACCATTATGAATTAAGTCTCCCGGCGGCCGATTACGCCAGCGCTGCTTTCTGGCCGGACCTGGCCGACCGCCTGGCCCGGGAGCTGGCGGAAGAGGCCGGGCGGCGCGGTTACCCGCTGGCCGGGCCCGTGACGGTGGAGATTGTGAAGGGAGAGGGGCTTGCGATCGGCATTGTGGCAACGAAGCGGCCTGGGCCGCCCCCGGAGCCGGCCGAAAAAAAGGAGCTGGAGGCGACGCTCACCTTTCGCCCGGCGCACAGGGTGCAAGGCCTCCGGCCCCGGAAGGCGGGCACGCTGGTGGTGCTCGCGGGACCGGACCGGGGTTCTACCTTCACCCTGTGGGGCGATATAATATACGTAGGGCGGCGCGCTACAAATCACGTCGTCCTGCATGACCCCGGCATCTCCCGCGTTCACTTGGAGCTCGTGCGGACGGCCGACGGGTGGCGGATAAAAGACCGGGGCAGCCTTAACGGGACCTGGGTCAACGGCGAGTGCGTTACGGAGACTTTGCTCGAGCCGGGCGATCAGATTACTCTGGGTTCAACCTGCCTTGAGTACCGGGAGTGATGGTGCATGTCCGTCATGAGCATCCTGCGACTGGCAGTACACCTTCTTTTCCTTGCTTTTTTCTACCGCTTTCTTTACAGTATAGTCAAAGCCATCGAACGGGACCTCGCGGCGGCCGGTACGGAGAAGAACCCCAGGGGTGGCCGCCGTGAGGGCCCGGCAGGAGAGTGAGGAGATTGCTGAAGACCTGGGCGCAAACCGATGTGGGGCGCGTGCGTGCCAACAATGAAGACGCGTTCTGGGAAGGCGGTGGCAGGGACTGGTACCTGGCCTTGGTGGCCGACGGCATGGGCGGTCACCAGGCGGGCGAGGTGGCCAGCCGGGTGGCGGCGGAGGTTATCGGCCGGACGGTGGAAAGCGCCGACCCCGCCGGTAAAGACGGGCCCGCCTGCCGAGCGCTGCTTCTCAAGGCCGTCGCCCGGGCAAATGATGAGGTGTACCGGCTCGCCCAAAAAGAGCCCGGTCTGGCCGGCATGGGCACCACTGTGACGGCTGCCCTGATCCACGGGCGGGAGATGGAACTGGCGCACGTGGGTGACAGTCGTGCTTACCGCCTGCGGGGGGAGCGGCTGGAACTACTCACGGAGGACCATTCCCTGGTCCAGGAGCTGGTCAACCAGGGCTCCCTTGCTCCCGGCGAGGCGCGCTTTCACCCCCAGCGGCACATTCTGACCCGGGCCCTGGGGACGGGGCCGGTGCTCAAGGTGGATACGCGCCACGAAGAGCTGCGGCCGGGCGACGTACTGCTTTTATGCACGGACGGCCTTTCGGGGACGCTGAGCGATGCGGAACTTCTGGAGACGCTCAGAAACACGCCGCGGGCGCAAGCGGGCGCCGAGCTCATCCGGCTGGCGAACAGCCGCGGCGGGAGGGACAACGTTACCGTGGTCATCGTTGAAGTGGGTGCAGCCGTATGAAGACGACGGGTGCGCGGCGCACCGAAGGAGCGCTGCTTTCCTCCGCCTTTGTCCTGGGCGGGCTGGCCTTTGCTGCGGTCTGGGCCGCTTCCCGGCCGCTGGAGCCGCTGGCCTGGCTGTACCCGCTGACCGTGTCGGTGGCGTTCTGGCTGGTGCACCTGGCGCTCGTCAAGCTGGACCTTACAGCCGACGAGTTGCTGCTGCCGCTCCTGGCGGTGCCGCTGCTTCTCTCGGTGGCCACTTTGTACCGCCTGGACCGTTGGAGCGCCTTCTGGCAGGTGGTGTGGGCGATACTGGGTCTGGGGCTGGCTCTGGCCGTGCCGGCGTTTCTTCCGGGTGTGGCGGGCCTCAAGCGGTGGTGGCCGGCCTTTCTTGTTCTGGGACTTGTTCTTTTGGCGGCAACGCTGCTTTTCGGTGTGGAGGTTTACGGGGCGCGCAGCTGGCTGGTGCTGGGGCCGGTGCGCTTCCAGCCTTCCGAGCCGGCCAAGGTGCTTTTCAGCCTTGCCCTGGCCGGCTACCTGGCAGGGCGCAAAGAGCTCCTTATGGTGCGCGGCTGGCGTCTCGGGCCCCTTACCCTGCCCCACCCGGCCTACTTCGGCCCCCTGCTTCTGGTGGTGCTCCTCGCCCTGGTGCTCATGGTGGGCCAGCGGGATTTGGGGACGGCGCTTCTTATGTTCGGCCTCTTTGCCTGTGAGCTTTATGTGGCGGCACCGCGGCTGGATTACCTGCTCTTGGGCGCGGCGGCCCTCCTCGGCGGAGGCGCCATCGGTTACCGGCTGTTTGGACACGTCCGGGCCCGCATTGATGTCTGGCTGAACCCGTGGGCGCAAGCGAGCGGCCCCGGGTACCAGTTGGTGCAGTCGCTCCTGGCCATCAGCGCGGGCGGCCTCCTGGGTGCCGGCCTGGGCCAGGGGCAGCCGCTGCTCATTCCGGCCGTCACCACTGATCTCACCTTTGCCGCCTGGGCCGAGGAGACGGGGTTGGCCGGGTCGTTGGCGCTCCTGGCCGTGTACCTGCTCCTTACCGAGCGGGGCTTTCGCGCCGCACTCAGCAGCCGCGACAGCTTCTCGACCCTGGCCGGGGTGGGGATTTCCGGCCTTTTTGCCCTGCAGTCCCTGGTGATTTTAGGCGGCGCGTTACGCCTGATCCCCCTCACCGGGGTCACCCTGCCGCTTTTCAATTACGGGGGCAGCTCGCTGGTGAGCACGCTTGGCGGGTTCGGCCTTTTGCTGCTTATTTCAGCGGAGGGGCGGACGCCATGAAACGCAACATCAACTACCTGTTCCGGGCCCTGGTGGCGGCCTTCGCGGTGGTCACCCTGGTGCTCACCAACCTTACGGTCCTGCAGCGGGAAGAGCTGATGTCGGCTGCGGCCAACAGCCGTCGGCTGGCTGGGTGGGATAACCAGAGCCGGCGGGGAGGAATTTACGACCGCAGTGGCGAAGTTTTAGCCCAAACTGAATCTGCCGGCGGCCCGCGTCGCTACCGGGACAGCTGGGCCTTTGGACCGGTGCTCGGTTACCTTAACCCGCGGCTGGGCGCGAGCGGGGTGGAGGCGCGGTACGCGGCGGTGCTGACGGGCCGCCCGGCGGTGTGGTCGGCCCTGGGGCTGAGCTTCCCGCTGACCGGACGGGGCGAAGACTTGATCCTCACCGTGGATAGAGGTGTTCAGGAGGAGGCCATGCGCCTCCTGGCCGGGAAAAAGGGCGCTGCCGTGGTACTGGATCCACGCTCGGGCGCTGTGCTGGCACTGGCGAGCCGGCCGGCTTTCGACCCGGCGAGCGTGGCCCAGGAATGGGAAAAGATAAGCAAAGACGAGGATGCACCGCTGCTCAACCGGGCGACGCAGGGCCTCTACCCGCCGGGGTCTACGCTCAAGCTCCTTACCCTGGCCACGGTGCTCAGCCGGCAGCCGGCTGCCGGCGAGCAGCGCTACAATTGCCCCGGGAAGCTGGTTCTGCCCGGGTATACCGTGCATTGCCCGCGCGCCCACGGCGACGTGGATTTGGCTCAGGCGCTGGCGGTTTCGTGTAACGTCACCTTTGCCAAGCTGGGCCTGGCGGCGGGCAATCCAGCGCTGGCGGAAGAGGCGGAAAAAGCGGGTTTCAACAAGGCGGTGCCCTTTGACCTGCCGACGGCGGTAAGTTCTTTTCCCCGGGGCAGGCCGGGCGCGGGAGAGACGGCCCAGCGCGCCATCGGCCAGGGCGAGGTACTGGCAACGCCGCTTACCATGGCACTCCTTACGGCCGGCATCGCCAACGGCGGGAGCATCATGCGCCCGTATCTGGTTCAGGAACGGCGGCTGGGCGCTTTGGTGGTGGATGACACCGTCCCGCAAAAGCTCAGTACGTTCGTTACCCCGGACACGGCGGCTGCCATCACCCGCATGATGGTGGGGGTGACACAGCACGGGACCGGGCGCTCCGCGGCGCTGCCCGGGGTGGCGGTGGCCGGCAAGACTGGAACGGCGGAAAACCCCCACGGCGCGCCCCACGCCTGGTTTGTGGGCTTTGCGCCGGCGGAGGCGCCGCGGGTGGTGGTGGCGGTGATTGTGGAAAACGGCGGCAGCGGCGGGGGCGCGGCGGCGCCCATCGCGCGCCGGCTGCTGCAGACGGCCCTCGAGGTGGTGAGACAGTAAATGAGCGACGTTTTGGCGCACCGGTACGAGATGCTCGAGACGATCGGCGCGGGCGGCATGGCGGTAGTCATGAAAGCCCACGACACGCTACTCGACCGGCTGGTGGCCATTAAGCTGCTGCGGGACCAATATGCCGCCAATCAGGAGTTCCTGGACCGCTTCAAGCGCGAGGCGCGGGCGGCAGCGCGCTTGTCCCATCCGAACATCGTCTTGATTTACGACGTGGGGCAAGAGGGAGACAAACAGTTCATCGTGATGGAGTACGTCCAGGGACAGAACCTAAAGGACTACCTGCGCCGCCAGGGGCCGCTCCCGCCCCGGACGGTGGCGGAAATCGGGCGGCAGATCGCCGGGGCGTTGGCACATGCCCACCAGCGTGGCATTATCCACCGCGATATCAAGCCACACAACATTTTAATGACCCCGGAGGGCCAGGTGAAGGTGACGGATTTCGGCATCGCCCGCGCAGCCGCCGCCTCCAGCCTTACCGAAACCGGTGTGGTCTTGGGTTCTGTTCACTACTTTTCCCCGGAACAGGCCCGGGGGGCAGCGGTGGACAGCCGCTCGGACATTTACGCCCTGGGTGTGGTACTCTACGAACTCCTTACGGGCCGGCTTCCCTTTGAGGGCGATTCCCCCATTGCCATTGCCTTGCGGCACCTGGATTCCGACGCGCCGCGCCCCGGCGAGGTGCGCCCGGACGTGCCGCCGGAGCTCGAGCGCATTGTTATGAAGGCCATGGCGCGGGACCCGGCGGAACGGTTCCAAACGGCCGGCGAGCTCAAGCTGGCCCTGGAGACCTTTTTAGGCACGGCGCTCCCGGTGGACGAGCCGACCCGCGTCCTGCGGTCGCCGGCGACTGCCCTGCCGGCCGAGCGGGAGGTGGCCGTGCCGAAACGGCGCGGCGGTCTTCTCTGGGCGGTGGCGGTGCTGCTCTTTTTGGCCGTCTTGGGAGGAGGAATGCTGGCTTTCCGCTCCTACTTCCTGGTGCCGGTGGTTAAGGTGCCGGACGTGGTGGGGAAAAGCGCGGCAGAGGCGCGGCGATTGATCGAGGAGAAGGGCCTGGTGTACAAGATCCTGCGCTCCGAGTACAGCGACAAGGCGCCGGACACGGTGCTGGCCCAGGATCCGGAGGCGGGCACACCGCGCAAGAGCGGCGTGGGTGAAACCGTGAGCGTGGTGCTGAGCCGGGGACCGGAAAAGGCGGAGGTGCCGGACGTGCGCGGGCAAACGCGCGCCGCCGCCGAGGCGGCCCTCACCGAGCGGAAACTGGTGTTGGGCACAGTGCGGGAGGAGTACGACGCGGTGACGCCCGCCGGACTGGTGGTGAGCCAGGAACCCGCACCCAAGGCCCAGGTGGGGCCGGGAAGTCGGGTCTCCATCGTGGTATCGCTGGGTCCGCCGCCCATGAACCGCATCTTGCCGGACTTTGAAGGCCAGGACCTGGATAAGGTAATAAAGGCGCTGCAAAGCCTTCATTTGAAGGAGGGCCAAATTACCCAGGAGCCCAGCAACATCTTCAGCGCCGGCAAGGTGATCCGGACGGACCCGCCGGCGCAGGCAGAGGTGGCCGAAGGCAGCAGCGTGGACCTGGTGGTGAGCCAGGGCCCGCCGCCGGAGCCCCAGCCGCAAAAGACCACCTATAACCTCAAGTTTACGGTGCCGGATGGGCCGCCGCTCCAGCTGGTGGAGGTGTGGGTGGTGGAAGGTCAAGACAGCCGGCGAAAATATCGGCAGCGCCTGGCCCCGGGCACAACGGTGGAGCTGGCCCTGGATGTGAACACCCCGGGCACAGTGCGGGTGATCATTGACGGCCGTGTCTGGAAGGAGTATCCGGTGGGTGGCGGTGGACAGTAAACGCGGCATCGTTGTGCGAGCGGTGGGCGGTTTCTTCTTCGTCGCCTGTCAGGACACGACGTACCGCTGTGTTATCAAAGGAACCCTCAAGAAAAGGCAAGAGGTGCTCGTGGGCGACCGGGTGGTGCTGAGGCCCACGGCACCGGGAGAAGGGCTGGTTGTTGCCCTTGAACCGCGAACGCTGCGCCTGGTACGCCCGCCGGTGGCCAATGTGGACAAAGCACTGGTGGTTTTTGCAGCGCGAACCCCCGCCCCCAGCTTCTCTTTACTGGACCGCATTTTGGTCCAGGTGGAGGCGGCAGGAATCAGGCCCGCCATGTGCCTCAACAAAGTGGATCTGGCTGCAGGCCCGGACGAGGTGGAACAGCTTCTTTGGCCCTACCGCCTGGCGGGTTACGCCACCTACGCGGTGAGCAGCAGAACCGGCCTTAACATTGACACGGTGGCCCGGGAGCTGGCCGGCGCGGTTACGGTGCTGGCCGGGCAGTCGGGGGTGGGTAAGTCCAGCCTCATCAATGCCGTGGCGCCCGGTCTGAAGCTTACCACCGGGCAGGTGAGCGAACGCACCGCGCGCGGCCGGCACACCACGCGGCGGGTGGAGCTTTTGCCGCTGCCTCAAGGCGGCTGGGTGGCGGACACGCCCGGATTCAGCTCCTTGGAACTCCCTGCCGTAGAAGTGGACGAGCTGGTGTACCTGTTCCCCGAGCTGGGGGCCTATGCCCCCGCCTGTCGTTTCCCCGGTTGTCGGCACGAGGAGGAGCCCGACTGCGCCGTGCGAGCGGCCGCGGCAGTCGGCAAGGTTGCCCCCAGCCGCCTGGCCTCCTACCGGGAGATGGCACAGGAACTGAGGGAACGAAGGAGGAAAAACAGATGGTAAAGATTGCGCCCTCGCTCTTGGCGGCGGACTTCGCCGCCCTGGGTGCGGAGGCGGCACGAGCGGAGGCGGCGGGGGCCGACCTGCTGCACCTGGACATCATGGACGGCCACTTTGTTCCCAACATCTCCTTCGGGCCCCAGGCGGTCCGGGCGATCCGGCAGCATACCCGCCTGCCCCTGGACGTTCACCTGATGATCACCAGGCCGGATGAATACCTGGCGGAGTTTGCGGCGGCGGGCGCCGACATCATCTCCGTGCATGCGGAAACCTGCCTGCACCTCAGCCGGACGCTCCAAAGAATCCGGGAACTCGGTAAGGTGCCGGCGGTGGCGCTGAACCCGGCGACGCCGCTCACGGTTCTGGAGTATGTGCTGGACCTGACGGGTCTCATTCTTCTTATGACGGTGAATCCCGGCTTCGGCGGGCAACAGTTCCTCCCGGCGGTGCTGCCTAAAATCGCGGCGCTGGCCACTTTGCTCAAAGAACGCAGCCGGGCGATCCCCATTGAAGTGGACGGCGGCATCAATGCCGCCACCGCCCGGCCGGCGGTGCAGGCGGGGGCCGGGGTGCTGGTGGCCGGTTCGGCTGTGTTCGGGCAGGCGGACCTCCAGGCGGCGGTGGCCGGCTTAAGAAGGGCCGCCGCCGGGGAGGGCGCCGGCCGATGAGGGCTACGGTGGTGGCGTTCGGCGGCAGGGTGGATGAGCGCGTCCGTCCCTACCTGGAGGCAGCCGACATGATAGTTGCGGCCGATGGCGGGGCGGCGGCTCTGCTGGCGCTGGGGATGGTCCCCCAGGTGGCCGTGGGCGATTTCGACTCGCTGGCGCAGGAAGCGCGCGAGCGTCTCATAAGCCTGGGTTGCCCGCTGGTGCGGGTACGCCCGGAAAAGGATGAGACCGATACCGAGCTGGCCGTACGCTGCGCGCTGGAGCAGGGCGCCAGTTCCATAACCCTCCTGGGGGGTATCGGGTCCCGCCTGGACCACACCTGGGCTAACCTGGTGCTTCTGGCCCGGCTGGCGCAGCGGGGAATTGAGGCCCAGGCCGTTACTCCTCCCCTTACAGTGCACGCCACCGGCAGCCGGTTGACCATCTGTGGGCGGCCGGGTGACACCGTTTCCGTGTTCCCCGTTTTCGGCAGCGCCGTGGGGGTTACCGAGGAGGGTTTTAAGTACGCCTTGAACGACCGTACCCTGAAGGACTCCGACATTCTAGGCGTAAGTAACGAACTCAGCAGCCGCGAGGGAAGGATCACGGTAAGAAGCGGCGTGCTCCTGGTTTTTCATTACCGGCAGGAGGAGTGAAGGCAAAAAGCCCGGGCGAACCGGGCTTTTTCTTTTGGCGCGCCGAGGAGCCAAATCCAGGAGGCGGGAATATAATGTAACAAATCCAGGGGGGTGCTAGTACCAAAGGGGGGTGGTAAGGAGGTGAGACGGCGCACGCGTTTCCGGATCAAGATCGTGGGAGGAATACTAGCGGCGGGCGGGGCCATCATCTTCGCCCTGGCCATCCCCGGTTGGCTCTGGACAATGCTCTTGGGACTTACCTTGGCCGCGCTGGGAGGGTATCTCTTTGTCAGGTCTGGTTAAGGAGGGAGCAAAATGCGTATCCATGTGATCCGGGTGCCCAAGTTTCTCGGCAGCATCCTTATGGGCCTGCTCAGCGTGTTTCACCGCGGCGAATGAAGGTGTGCTAGGCCTCCTGGGGGGTGAGACGGGGAAGGGAGAGAAGGAAGGTGGGTGAAAGGCTCCTCTGCAAAACCAGCGGCTACCGGCTGGTCGACACAGCATACCGGCGCTTGATCCTTTATGAGGTGCTGCTGGCGGAGATCAACCAGATTTACCGTAAAATAGAGACTGACAATGTCAAAGAGGTTTACTACAAGCTCGAGGTTACCGGTCAGTGAAAGGTAACCTCCTTTTCCATTTTTAGGGATTGCTCTACCTGGTCAGAGGTGCTACAATATTAACATAAAATACTGTAACGGGGAGGGGCGAAGCATGGCTGTGCTGCAGCTTTCACCCGGAATAAGCGCCGTCGTGCAGAAACGGGTCACCGAGGCCGACACCGCCCTTCACTTCGGCAGTGGTGCGTTAAAGACCATGTTCGCCACGCCGGTCCTGGCGGCGCTGGTGATTGAGGCCGCGGTCAAGGCCGTCGACGCTGAGTTGCCTGAGGGTCTGGTAACGGTAGGAACAGGGCTTGAAATCCGGCACACCGCGCCCACGCCCCAAGGGCTAACGGTTACTGTCCAGGCTGTTCTGGAAAAAGTGCAGGATAACCGGCTTTTTTTCCGTTTCCGGGCCTACGATGAGATGGGAGAAATTGGGCACGGCACTCATCAACGGGCTGTTGTTAGCCTGAGCGGGATCCTGGCCCACGCTGCGGCCCGGCGCGAACGCCTGGAAGGGGAGAAGAAGAAATAAAAGCGCACTAGGCGCTTTTACAGTGCTCGCTTGACTTTTCCAGACCGGAGGCACCGGGTGCACACATTAACCCGCTGCGGGGTTCCATCCACCAGGATCTTCACCCGCTGAATGTTCGGCCGCCAGGGCCGTTTGGTGCGAATATGCGAGTGGCTCACCTGCAACCCCATCTGCCTTTGCTTACCGCAAACAAAACACACTTTGGCCACGTTTTCACCTCCGGAATTTGCTCGCGCTTAGGGGGCCAAGGCCCATAAAAGAATTCTAGCACAGGAAAACGAACTCCGCAAGGGGCGGGTTGGCTCCCGCAAGTCGAGAGGGGGGATGCCGGGGAGGAAAGACTGGTTCCGGAGGCCTTAAGCCGAGAAAGGGGAGGGGAAAGAACGTGAAACTGTGGGCCAAGATCCTGATCGGTTTTGTCCTGGGTGCGATCGTCGGGCTGCTGGTGGGGCCACCGGCTGCCGCCTTAAAACCGTTGGGAGATCTTTTTATTCGTCTTATTAAAATGCTGATCGTCCCCCTGGTGTTCTCCTCGCTGGTGATCGGAGCGTCCAGCATGGGCGATGTGCGTAAACTGGGGCGGGTGGGGGCCAAAACGCTGGCCTACTACTTGGTAACCACTGCCGTGGCGGTCACCATCGGTCTTATCCTGGCGACGCTACTGCATCCCGGGGCCGGCTTCCAGATTCCAACGGAAACCTACAAGGCCAAGCCCCTCCCGAGCCTGGTGGAGACGCTCCTTAACATTATTCCCACCAATCCCCTTGGCGCCATGGTCTCGGACAACATGCTGCAGATCATCGCCTTCGCTCTCTTTATGGGTGTCGCCATCGCTCTCATCGGCGACAAGGGTAAGCCGGTGCACGCCTTTTTTGACAGCCTGGCCGAAGTGATGTACAAGATCACCGGGATCGTCATGGAGTTTGCCCCCATCGGCGTCTTTGCCCTTATGGCCTGGGTCACGGCCACCAACGGCCCGGACGTGCTCGTACCGCTGGCCAAGGTTATTTTTGTGGTTTACCTGGGCTGCTTCCTGCACGCGGCCGTTGTCTACTCCTCGGCCGTTTCCATCTTTGCGCGGATGAATCCGCTCAGGTACTTCCGCGGTTTCTTCGACGCCTCGCTGGTGGCCTTCAGTACCTGCTCGAGCTCGGCCACGCTGCCGGTTTCGCTGCGCTGCGCCCAGGAGAACCTGGGGGTGCCCAAAGACATCGCCAGCTTTGCCCTGCCGCTCGGCGCCACCATCAACATGGACGGCACGTCCATCTACCAAGGCGTGTGTGCGCTCTTCATCGCCGAGGTTTACGGCATTCCGCTCGGTATGCCACAATACCTGACCATTATTCTCACCGCCACCCTGGCGTCCATCGGCACGGCGGGCGTACCGGGCGCCGGCATGATTATGCTCACCATGGTGCTGCAGGCGGTGGGTCTCCCGCTCGACGGCATTCTGCTCATCGCCGGCATCGACCGGGTGCTGGATATGGCCCGGACGTGTGTCAACGTCACCGGCGACGGCGCGGGTGCAGTGGTGGTGGCGGCCACGGAGGGCGAGCTCAAGACCCTGCCCGCCGGCACAACCCTGGCTGGGAAATAGACGACTGCGCCGGCTCGGCGGCTTGTCGGACCGGGTTGATTCTCCTGGCCCCCGCCCACTGGGTGGGGGCTTTTTATTTGCCACGGCGCTTGAGCTTGATGCCCGGACAAGTTATACTTGATAGGAGCACATTCTGGGAAGGGGGCGCGCAAATGCTCAGCGAAAATCGCAATGAGTTCGGCAGTATCGCCATCGGCGACGAAGTGATCGCCACCTTGGCCGGAGCGGCGGCGATGGAGTGCTACGGCCTGGTGGGCATGGCTTCGCGCCGGATCACCGATGGCTTTGTGGAGCTCCTGGGCCGGGATAACTGGAGCCGGGGCGTTGAGGTTAAGCTGGAAGAGGACCGTGTGTATGTCACGCTGCATATCATCGTCAGCTACGGGGTGCGCATCTCTGAGGTAGCGAAAAACGTAATGGAAAAGGTCAAGTATGCGGTCGAAAGCGTCACCGGCCTTAAGGTGGCGCGGGTGGACGTTTATGTACAGGGCGTGCAACTCAGCCAGGCGCGACCAGGGGGGCAAAAGCGGTGACAGTGGGCGCGATTACAGGGCGCCACCTGCGGGCCATGCTCCAGGGGGCGGCGGCCCTCCTGGAGAAAAACAAGGAGCAGGTAAACGCCCTGAATGTCTTTCCGGTGCCGGACGGCGACACCGGTACCAATATGTTCCTTACGCTGACGGCGGCGGTGCGGGAGGCCTTGCAGGGGGCGGAGGATGTGCCCAGCGTGGCTGCGGCGGCCAGCACCGGCTCGCTCATGGGCGCCAGAGGCAATTCCGGGGTGATCCTATCCCAGCTCTTCCGCGGGGCCGCGCAGGGCCTGGCCCAGCACCCGACAGCCGGTCCTAAGGAGGTGGCGCAGGCCCTGGTAGAGGCCACGCGCACGGCCTACCGGGCGGTATTGAAACCGGTGGAGGGGACCATCCTCACGGTGGCCCGGCTGGCGGCGCGGGAGGCGCTTCTGGCGGCGCGCAGCGGCAGCGATGTGGAGGGAGTGCTACGGGCCGCGGTTTCCGGGGCCAGGGAGGCGCTGGCCAAGACGCCGGCGCTGCTGCCGGTGCTGCGCGAGGCAGGCGTGGTGGACGCCGGGGGCCAGGGGCTGGTCTATATCCTGACCGGGGCGTTGGCTGCGCTGGAGGGCACCGGGGTGGGAGAAGCAGGTACTCCCGCGGTGGTGCCGGCGGCCCCGCCCCCGGCCAAGGAGGAGCCGGTTCCGGCCGTGCCCGCCGAGCTTGTTTACGGCTACTGCACCGAAGCCCTGTTGCGCGGTGAGCGGCTGGAGGTCGCCGGGCTGCGGCAGAGGCTGGCCGGCTACGGGGACAGCCTCCTGGTGGTGGGCGGGGCCGATACGGTAAAGGTGCACATCCACACGAACCACCCGGGACAGGTGCTGGAAGAACTTTTGGCCTGCGGTACACTCCACGACATAAAAATCGATAATATGCGCGACCAGCATCGCGAATCCGTGGCGGTGCCGCCGCCGGCGGCGCCCGCGCCCCAAGGAGAAAAAGAGCTGGGCGTGGTGGCGGTGGCCCAGGGGGAAGGTATCAAGGCTGCCTTCTCGGGCTTAGGGGCGGACGAGGTGCTGAGCGGCGGTCAAACCATGAACCCCAGCACCGAAGAGTTCCTCGCCGCCATCACCCGGATTCCGGCCCGGAGTATCCTCATTTTACCCAACAACAAGAACGTCATCTTGGCGGCGCGCCAGGCAGAGGAGCTGACGGAAAAGAAGGTCGCCGTGGTGCCCACGCGCAGCATACCGCAGGGGATTGCGGCCCTTTTGGCCTTCAACCCGGAGCTCGACCTGGCCGCCAACGCCGGCAACATGGAAAAAGCCGCGCAGAAGGTGAAAACGGGCGAGATCACCTACGCTGTGCTCTCCAGGCGGGTGAACGGCCGTACGATCGCCGCCGGCGACATTCTCGGCCTGGTGGACGATGAGCTCGTGGCCACCGGCCGCGAGGTGGAGCAGGTGGCCGAGGAAGTGCTGGAGAAGATGGTAGGCCCGGAAAGCGAGCTGATAACGGTGTTTGCCGGGCAGGGCGTAAGTTCCGCGGCGGCCGAGCGACTGGGGGCGCGTATCAAGGAGCGTTTCCCGCACTGCGAGCTGGAGGTACACCCGGGCGGTCAGCCGCTTTATTACTACATCCTTTCAGTGGAATAAAGAGCCGGCGGCCTCACTGGAGATAGCGTTCGCCCTCGGCGGCGGTGACGCGCGGGTGCAGGGCGGCGTTGAGACCGCTGGCCAGCACGCGCGCGGTGTCGGCGATTAGGGCGTCGATCTCTTTGGGCGTGATAAAAAGGTCTTCCCAGTGGTCGGGGAGAAGCTCCCGGACGAGCTTTTGCCGTTCGGCCGGTGTGAAGGCCTCGGCCAGTTTGGCCCCGCCGCCGTCGGCCCGGGAGAGGGTGCCCAGCATAAGGTCGAGCGCGTCACTGGCTAAGGTGGTGGCGTGGACCACCGTGGGTACCCCGACTGCGATTACCCGGGTACCGAGGGATTCCGCTGTCAGCCCGAGGCGCTTGTTGCCGACGCCGGAACCGGGGTGGATGCCGCTGTCGCTGAGCTGGACCGTGGTGCAGACCCGTTCCAGGCTGCGCGCAGCCAGGGCGTCGATGGCAACGACCAGATCGGGCCGGATGTGTTGCACCACGCCCTTGACGATTTCTTCAGTTTCGATGCCGGTAAGGCCTAACACCCCGGGGGCGAGGGCGGCCACGGACCGCAGCCCGCCTTTGAGCTCTTGGGGCGCGTATTCAAAGAGGTGCCGGGTGACCATAACGCTGTCCACCACCCGGGGCCCCAGGGCGTCCGGGGTGGCGTTCCAGTTTCCCAGGCCGATGACGAGGATGCCGGCCTTTTCCGGGAGGCCGGCCAGGGCGCCGAGCTCTGCGGTGAGCACCTCGGCCACCTCGCTCGCTACTACCCGGCTTCCCTGCCGGAGTTCGGGTGCTTCAATGGTGATGTAGGTGCCGGGGGGTTTACCGAGCCGGCGTGCTCCTGCCTCTGAGGTTACCTTTACCCTGGTGACGCGCGTGTGGGCCGTGGTGCGCCCACTGGTCTCGATGCCGGCCACCTCACGCCGGGCTTCCTTAAGCAGGGCTTCGCGCGCTTCCAGTGCCAGATCGGTTCGAATGAGGCCATGTGCGGTCATCCTGTTACCTCCTTGCTGGCCCGCGAAAGTTTAAATGGCGGCCGGGGAGGGCCGCCATTTGGGAGAGGAGAAACCGGAGGAAAGAGCTCATGGGGGAGAAGTAAAATTTTACTACCTAAATTGTGGCCGGTAAATGGTGGTTTTATACCTGAAATGTTAAGGTAATATATTCCAGCTGGGAGGTGATGCTGATGCGGCAGGCGCCGGCCGTCAAAGGGAAAAAACCGGCGGCGCGCGGCGATCCGGCGGGGGCCTTGGCGGCGGTGGGGGCCATTACGCTCAGCCAGGATGAGTTCCGCCTCCTGGTGGACTCACTTTCCGACGGAGTTATTCTCACCGATGCCGCCGGGATTATTCTCTTGGCCAACCGGAACTGGGAGCAGATCAGCGGCCTGGAACGACAGGAAGTGGAAGGGCGCAACGTCCGCATCCTGGTCCGTGAAGGTTACTACTCGCATTCGGTGGTGGCCCAGGCCCTGAGCGAAGGGCAGACGGCGGCGTCCCTGGTGCGTTTCCGCAACGGCACCGAGGCGCTGGCCACGGCCATACCCGTGCGAGCCGATGGCAAAATAAAGTTGGTCATCTGCAGCGTCCAGGACGTGGTGGAGCTGGAGGCCGGTTACACCGCCTGGGAAAACAGCCGCTACCTAAAGGAACGGTTGCCGGCGGAGTGGCAGGAGCGCGCACAGGAGATTCCCGAGCTCAAGAACCTGGCGGCGCACAGCGGGGCCATGCAGTCGCTGCTTCGTTCCCTGGTGCAGGTGGCCAAGGTGGATTCCACCGTCCTCCTTACCGGTGAGTCGGGAACCGGGAAAACTATGCTGGCGCGTCTTTTGCACTCCCTGAGTCCCCGCTCCGGGCGGGGCCGTTTTCTCGCCATCAACTGTGCCGCGGTGCCGGCGACGCTCCTGGAATCGGAGCTTTTCGGCTATGAGGGCGGCGCTTTTACCGGGGCACGCAAAGAGGGCAAAGTGGGGCTGGTGGAGGCGGCGCAGGGCGGGACGCTGCTCCTCGACGAAATCGCGGAGCTGCCGCTGGAGCTGCAACCGAAACTGCTCGAGGTGTTGCAGTCGAAAACCTTCGTGCGGGTAGGATCAACGCGGCCGCGGTACAGCGACGTGCGCTTTATTTGTGCCACCAACCGGAACCTGGAGGCCATGGTGGCCGCTGGTCGCTTCCGCGAGGACCTCTACTGGCGCATCAACGTGCTGCCGGTGTACGTGCCGGCGCTGCGGGAACGGCGCGAGGACATCCCCTTTTTGGCCCGTCACTTCCTGGACCGCTTGAATGAACGTTATCACCTGGAAAAACAGCTGGCGCCCGATACCCTGTCCTGCCTCCAGGCTTACGCCTGGCCCGGTAATGTGCGCGAGCTGGAGAACCTCTTGGAGCAGCTTACGGTACTCACCCCCGGCAACACCATTACCCGGGGTGACCTGCCGGCGCGGCTGAAACGGCTGGCCGGCTGCGGTGAGAACCGCTGGCACGGGCAACCGCTGAAAGAGGCGGTGGCGGAGTTTGAGCGCGAAATCATCGAAGAAGTGCTGCAGGCCAGCCCGAGCTTGGCCGCTGCGGCGGAAGCCTTGGGGATAGACGTCTCGACTTTGACGAGAAAACGACAACGTTACCGCCGGCAGCAGAGGCATTTGTGCAAGCTATGTGCAAATATGCACAACACGCCCGCCGAGAAAACGCGGCGACAGGGCCTGTAAGTCCTGAATCCGCCGACGACACGCCTGCAGAGCAGCCTGAACTATGCAAGAATGCACATGCAGTGGACTCCAGCGCAGACGGCTTTGTTACGTTGCCGACCTGTCAATTAAGGCGGGTCGGCGTTTTTATTTCGGGGCCGAAACGTGGCATAAGAGTTGCAATAAAAAAGGGCGGTCCGCCGCTTGCCGGCCGGGAGCGGCGGCCCAAAAAGCGCTTAGGAGGTTAGACGTATGGACTTCAAACTCAGTGAAGAGCTGGAAATGTGGCGCCGGACGGTGCGGGAGTTCACGGAGAAGGAAGTGGCGCCGCACGACGCTGAGATGGACCGGGCGAACGACCTCCCCTGGGACATCATCCAGAAGATGAGCGCCAACGGGTTCTTTGGTATCCCTTATCCGGAAGAATACGGGGGCGCCGGCATGGGTTCACTGGCGGCGGTGATCACCATTGAGGAACTGGCCCGCGGTTCGGCCAGCGTGGCCTTAACCCTGGATGCGCACTGGCTGGCTGTCGACCCCATCTTCCTTTTCGGCACCGAGGAGCAGAAAAAGAAGTACCTGCCTGACTTGGTCGGCGGGAAAAAACTGGCGGCCTTTGCCCTGACGGAGCCCGTGGCCGGTTCGGATGCCGCCGGGATCATCAGCACGGCCGTGCGGGATGGCGACTATTGGGTGCTGAATGGCACCAAGGCCTTTATCACCAACGGGGGTGCGGCCGAAATCTATGTTATAGCCGTCAAGACTGATAAGACCAAGGGTGCCCGCGGTATTTCCACGTTCATCGTGGAAAAGGGTACCCCCGGCTTCAGCATCGGCAAGAAAGAGGACAAGATGGGCTGCCGGGGTTCGGTGACGACGGAACTTGTCCTGGATAACTGCCGGGTGCCGGCGGCCAACCTGTTGGGTAAAGAGGGCGAAGGCTTCAAGGTAGCCATGACGACCCTGGACTTCGGCCGCATCTGTGTAGGTGCCATGGGTGTCGGCGGTGCCACAGCTGCCATGGAGGCGGCCGGACGCTACGCTAACCAGCGCCAGGCCTTTGGCGGCCCGCTGAGCAAGCTGCAGGCCATCCAGTTCAAGATGGCGGATATGGCCACGGGGATTGAGGCGGCACGCCTCCTGGCTTACCGGGCGGCCTGGCTGCGCGATCAGGGCCAGCGCTACTCCAAGGAAGCGGCCATGGCGAAGGTCTTCGGGGCCGAGGTCGCCATGGCGGCCTGCAAAGAAGGGATTCAGATTTTCGGCGGTTACGGGTACACCCGCGACTGCCCGGTGGAACGTTACCTGCGCGATGCGAAGCTGCTCGAGATCGGCGAGGGTACTTCGGAAGTTATGCGCATGATCATCGGCGGCGCTACCCTGAAAGAACTAGCGTAACGAGAGGTGGCTCAGTTGCATATCGTTGTGTGCATCAAACAGGTCCCGGCTACGCTGGACGTGCGGGTGGACCCTGTTACCCACAACCTGATCCGGGAAGGCACCGAGAGCGTCATCAACAGCTTCGACGAAAACGCCCTGGAAGAAGCCCTGCGGCTCAAGGAGCAACTGGGCGGCAAGGTGAGCGTGATCAGCATGGGGCCGCCCCAGGTGAAGGAGGCCCTGCGCAAGGCACTGGCCATGGGTGCGGACGAGGCCTTCCTCCTCTGCGACCGGGCGCTGGGTGGTGCCGATACCCTGGCCACCGCCTATACGCTGGCCCAGGGGATCAGGCGGCTGGCTCCTTTTGATCTCGTCCTTTGCGGCCGGCATGCCGTCGATGCCGATACCGGGCAGGTGGGCCCAGAACTGGCCGAGCGCCTGAACCTGCCTCAGGCGACCCTGGTTAAGAAGCTGGAGTGCGACGGTAAGACCGTCGTTGCCTGGCGGGAGTGTGAAGAGGGTACCGCCGTCTGGGAGGTGCCGCTTCCGGCGGTGGTGACGGTGGACAAGGAAATAAACACCCCGCGGTATCCCAGCCCGCTCGGCATCATGCGGGCGGCGAAAAAGCCGCTGGCGGTGTGGACGGCCAAAGACCTGGCTGTGGAGGAGGACCAGATCGGCCTTAAAGGTTCGCCCACCCGCGTGCTCCGGCTGTTTTCGCCCCAGCGAACCTCCCATGTGGAAATACTGCCCGGCAAGCCGGAAGAGGCGGCAGCCACGCTGGTGGCCAAGCTTCGGGAGCTCAAAGTGTTGCAGGCATAGGGAGGTTTGTGAGGATGCAGGAGATTTGGGTTGTTGCAGAAACCAACCAGGGGCGTTTGGCGCCGGTGACCTTGGAGCTGGTGGGTAAGGCGCGGGCGTTGGCAGAGGCTGCGGGCGCTGCGGTGACGGTGGTCCTGGCCGGCCACCCGGTCGCAGGACTGGCCGCCGAGCTGATAGCTTCCGGCGCTGACACCGTTCTTGTGGCCGATCACGCGGAGCTCGCTTCCTACCGGACCCTGCCTTACGCTGAGGTGCTGGCCGGCCTTATCCGGGCCCGCCGGCCGTCCATTGTGCTCTTTGGGGCCACCAGCCAGGGGCGTGACCTGGCACCCCGGCTGGCAGCCCGCCTGCGGACAGGGCTTACCGCCGACTGCCTGGACCTAAGCCTGGACAAGGACGGCCTCCTGGTGCAGACGAAGCCGTCTTACGGCGACAACGTAATGGTGGACATCGTGATCCCCGAGCACCGCCCGCAGATGGCTACGGTACGGCCGCACGTTTTTCCACAGCCGGAGAAGAATGCGGCGCGCCGGGGCCGTATCGAGGAGGTCGGCGTTTCCCTGGACAGCGCGGCTTTGTGTACCCGGGTGCGGGAAGTGCTGGCCGAAGTACAGCCTGCTTCTAAACTGGAAGAAGCCGAGGTGGTGGTGGCCGGCGGGCGCGGCATGGGTTCCAAAGAAAACTTCGCCCTCCTTTATCAGCTGGCCCGGGCCCTGGGCGGGGTCGTCGGCGCAACGCGGCCGCCGGTGGACGAAGGTTGGATCGATGCCGCCTACCAGATCGGTCAGAGCGGCAAGACCATCGCGCCCAAGCTGTACATTGCCTGCGGTATCTCGGGCGCGGTCCAGCACACGGTGGGCATGGAGAAGGCCAAATTGGTGGTGGCCATCAACAAAGACGCCGGTGCCCCCATCTTCAATTTTGCCACCTACGGCATCGTCGGCGATGTGCGCGAGGTTATCCCGGCCCTCTTGGCGCAGCTGAACGCCAGGAAGTAAGAGCGGCGCCGGCGGGGAAGAATAGCACTGCACTCTAAACGCCAGAAGGGAGTGGACCACATGAAGTCGAAAGAGGTTTCCCTGGATGCCGCCCTAAGCCACGTCAAGGACGGCATGACCATCATGATCGGCGGCTTTCTCGACCTCAACGCCCCCCTGGCCGCCATCGACCGCTTGGTGGAGTTGGGGGTGAAGGACCTTACCCTGATTGCCGCCGTCAATGCCTACCCGGGGGGCGGCTTTGGCATCGGCAAACTGATTGAGAACCACCAGGTGAAGAAGTACATCGGCTCTCACATCGGCACCTGCCCGGCCGCCGTCGAGCAGTACAAAAACGGCGAGCTTGAGGTGGAGTTCTACCCGCAGGGCACGGTGATCGAGAAGATCCGGGCCGGCGGGGCCGGGCTGGGCGGCATCCTTACCCCCACCGGCGTCGGCACGCTTATGGAAGAGGGCAAACAGAAGGTTACGGTAGACGGCCGGGTATATCTGGTGGAGACGCCGCTCAAGGCCGATGTGGCCATCATCCGCGGCTACAAAGCCGATAAGGTCGGCAACATCCTTTACCGTGGTACGCCCAATTCCAACCCCATCATGGCCCTGGCGGCCGACTACGTCATCGCCGAGGTGGACTACGTGGTAGAGGCGGGGGAAATTGAACCGGATCGCGTCGGCACGCCGGGTATTCTCGTCGACGCCGTGGTCAGGGGTTACGGCGAAGAGAAGACGCGGGAGATCTTCCGCGACCTCTGGACCAAGAACAAGAAACTGGCGTAAAGGGGGAAGGAACGATGGACGCACGTGAGCTCATCGCCCGCCGGGCGGCGCAGGAATTCAGAGACGGGTACGTTGTGAACCTCGGTTTCGGTATCCCCGTAATGGCCGCCTCGTTTATTCCCGAGGGCGTGGAGGTGATCCTGCAGGCCGAAAACGGCATCTTGCGCTTTGAGACGGTGACCCGCCAGGGCGAAGAAGACCCGTACATCGCCGACGCGGCCTGCCAACCGACCCGGGTGCTGCCGGGCGGCTCCACCTTCGACCTGGCGACCTCGTTTGCCATCATCCGCGGCGGCCACGTGGACGCTACCATCCTGGGTGCACTGGAAGTGGACCAGGAGGGCAACATCGCCAACTGGGCGCTGCCCCTGGGGCCCGGCAAATGGACGCCGGGCATGGGCGGGGCCATGGACCTTTTGGTGGGTGCGAAAAAGGTCATCTGCACCCTGCAGCACACCGACAAGAAGGGCCGCTCGAAAATCCTCAAGAAATGCACGCTGCCCCTTTCGGCGGCCAAGGCGGTGGACATTATCATCACCGAGCTGGCCGTAATGGAAGTGACCCCCGAGGGCCTGGTGCTTAAAGAAGTGGCTCCAGGGGTGACGGTGGACCAGGTGAAGGCAGCTACTGCGGCCGACCTCATCATTAAGGAACCGGTACCGGAAATGAAGCTTTAGCCCTTCGCATCCGGGGGGCGCGATGAAGCAGCTGGGCGGCATCGCGCCCCCAAATTATGTCGAATTGGTGGTTTTCCGAGGAAGCCTGTGGTAGAATAAAGGAAAGCCGGCGAGGGGTGACACCGTGCGCATCATCGCAGGAAGAGAGCGCGGCCGGCGCCTGCTCTGCCCGGCAGGGCGCCGCGTGCGACCGACTTCGGACCGCGTGCGCGAAGCGCTTTTTGATATTCTGCAGCACCGGGTACCGGGAGCCAAGGTGCTGGACCTTTTCGCCGGGACCGGCGCACTCGGTATTGAGGCGCTTAGCCGCGGGGCCCGCTGCGCTGTTTTTGTGGATAATCATCCGGCCAGCCTGGCTGTGGTACGCGCTAATTTGGAACGGTGCCGGCTCGCGGCCCGGGCCCAGGTGGTTAAAGCCGATGCCCTGGCCTACGTGGCCCGCGCCGGCGGTCGGGATGAGCCTTACGAGATCATCTTTGCTGATCCCCCCTACCGCTCGGGTATGGGGGCGGCTTTGCTCCATGCGATAAATCCTGCTCTCTTGGCCCGGGACGGGCTGGTGGTCTACGAGCATGCCCGCGGTGAAGAGTTGCCTGAAGCGGCGGGGGACCTTACGCGCCTCCGGCAGCAGCGCTACGGCGACACCATGCTGAGCTTCTACAGCCTTAAAACGGCAACCCTTCCCGGCCCGGCTACTTCCCCTACCTAGAAGCGATGCGAAAGGAAGGTTTCCATGCCGATAGCAGTTTACCCGGGAAGTTTTGACCCAGTGACAAACGGACACCTGGACATCATCAGCCGTGCGGCCCGCATTTTTGAACGCGTGATCGTCGCCGTAGGCCGGCAGGCCAACAAAAAGCCGCTCTTCAGCACCGAGGAGCGGGTGGAGATGCTGAAGGCGGTTACCGAGGACCTCCCCAACGTGGAAGTGGACAGCTTCGACGGGCTCCTGGTTCAGTACGTGCGCCGCCGTGGGGCCCACATCGTGGTGCGGGGCCTACGGGCGATTTCGGACTTCGATTACGAGTTCCAAATGACGCTCACCACGAAGAAACTGGACGAGAACGTCGAAACCCTATTTATGATGACGAGTTCCGAATACAGCTTTCTCAGCTCCAGTATTGTCAAAGAAGTAGCGAGTTACGGCGGCTGCGTGCGCGATATGGTTCCGCCGGTGGTGGAGAAGTGGCTGCGGCAAAAGTACCGGGTCTAGGCCTGGAGGCGGGGGGAGGAGACGAGGATGGACATTTTCGACCAACTGGATCAACTGGAAGCCATGCTGGAACAGGCACCGCGGATACCCTTGACAGGAAAGCTGGTACTCAGCGAAGACGAGGTCATTGAGCTGATCGAACAGATCCGTCACAGCCTGCCGGAGGAAATCCGGCAGGCGCGCTGGCTGGTTAGGGAGCGCCAGCGGTACCTGAAAGAGGCGGAGGAAGAAGCGCGCAAGCTGGCGGAGCAGGGCCAGAGTTACGCGCAGAAACTGGTGGAGGAACACGAGGTGCTGAAGCTGGCCCAGCAAAAGGCGCAGGAGATCACTGCCCAGGCGCAAAAGGCGGCCCGGGAGATCCGGGCCGGGGCCAACGAGTATGCCGAGGGCGTGCTGGGGCGGCTGGAGGAGTACTTGACGCAGGCGCTGAGCAGTATCCGCCAGGGCCGGGAAGCCTTAAAACCGAAGGAACAGTAAACTAGCGGCGCCAGAGAAAAGACACGATGCGCGCCTGGCGCACGGTGGCCGCGAGACCGTAAAGGAGCCCCAAGAAGAGGAGGGTCAGGAGCGGCAGGGCTCCCAGGTATAAAAGGTGCCAGCGCCACAGGACTGCTGTACCGCCTGCGTCCAGGGGGGCGAAAACCGGGGCAGCCAGGGGGGCGCTGGCTTTCATAACATGTGGCATCAAGAAGTAAGCCACTACACCGGAGAAAAGGGCATGCAGGAGACGGGCGATTACATAAGGCGTCAGCCTGATGTCGGTTTCGTTGACCATGGCGGCCACCTGGAAGTGGACCGAGAGCCCGCTCCAGGCGATGATGGCCGCTGCGACCACTGCCCGCTGCAAGAGCGGCAGGGCGGTACCGCTGAGGTCTGTGGCCTTGGCCGCCAGGTCGCTGCCGATGGTGATTTCGAAGAAGCCGCTGACGAGGGCCGGCGCGAGATTAGGATCAAGGCCGAAGAAGAGGAGGAGCCGGCCAAACGCCCCGGCCAGGGAGGAAGTAAGTTTTACCGCGGTGGCGATTTGAATGATCACCGAAAACAGCATGATGAACCCGCCGATCACAAGGAGCGTGTTCACGGACTGGCGGATGGCGTCCCCGAGGAGCCGGCCGAAGGGGCGGCCGTCTTCCACCCGTGCTCGGTAGAGGGCCTTCAGTGCCCGCACCAAGATGTTGCCTTGCCCGCTGTCCTGGGGGATGCGCTCCCGGTCGCCGGCGGCGTAAAAGCGAAGGACAAACCCCACTAGAATCGCACCGATGTAGTGCGCCAGGGAGATCACCACTCCGATCTGGACGATGCTGAACATCCCCACCGCCACCGCTCCGATCATAAAGAGCGGGTCGGCGGTGTTGGTGAAACTGACCAGGCGCTCCGCTTCAACGCGGGTGCAGAGCTTCTCTTTACGCAGACGGGCGGTGAGAACGGCACCGATGGGATAACCGGACGCCAGACCCATGGCCATGACGAAAGAACCCGCACCGGGGACATTGAAAAGCGGGCGCATAAAAGGCTCCAAGAGAACGCCCATGCCGTGGACCACGCCCAGGCCCATGAGAATCTCTGAACCGATGAAAAAGGGGAGCAGGGCGGGGAAGACAATTTCAAACCAGACGCCCAGGCCATGAACGGCCGCCTGGAAGGCCACGTCGGGGTAGCGCACCATGCAGACAGTAAGGACGACGGCTATGCCGGCGAGGGCGTACGTCCCAAGGTAGCTCTTGAAGCGGCGGCGGCTGGGAAGGCGGACCATGTGCGTGTTGCCCCCTTGTCTGGGCTGGAATGTTTCTCTTGAGATTATATTGGCCGGGCTGCGGCAATATGCCAGCGGCGCCGCGGCCCGCGACGGCGCTTGTGAGGGGGGAGAACATGAACCCAGCTGTTACGCTGGCCTTGGGCGCAGGCGCAGCCCGCGGCCTGGCCCACATCGGTGTACTGCAGGTGCTGGCGGAAACCGGCATAAACATCGGCTGGCTGGCCGGTACCAGCATCGGCGCTCTGGTGGGGGCCCTGTTTGCCGCCGGCGTTGACCTGTACGAACTGGAAAAGCTGGCCTGCCACCTGCGGCTGAAACACGTGGCCGATTTCGTTCTCCCGAAGGAAGGACTGGTGGGCGGCGAAAAGCTGCGCGGCCTGCTCAGCCTGCTTCTGCGAGGCAAAACCTTTGCCGATCTCTACCTGCCTTTTGCGGTGGTCGCTACCGACCTGCAAACGGGGGAAGAGGTGGTACTGAAGGAAGGACCGGTGGTGGATGCGGTCCTGGCCAGTTGCGCTATTCCCGGTGTTTTCCGGCCGGTACGGCACAGGGGGCGTCTCCTGGTGGACGGCGGTCTGGTGGACCGTGTTCCGGTACGGGTGGCCAGTGAGCTGGCCCCGGCTGCGGTGGTGGCCGTAGATGTGGGTCCCAGCCTTAAGGCCAGCCGGCTGCGTACCCTGCCGGAAATCACCATGCAGGCCATCGATATCATGCAGGAAGAGGTAATGCGGCTTAAAGCCTGCACCGCCGATGTCTTTATCCGGCCGGCGGTGGGTGAGTTCAGCCCGCTGCGCTTGGACCGCGGGCCGGAACTTATCCGCCGGGGGCGGGCGGCTGCCGAGGCGGCTTTGCCGGCTATTAAAGAAGCTTTAGAAAAAAAGCCGGCGGGAAGGAAGAAAGCGGCAGGAACTGGTAAGAAAGAGCGCGAATAAAAATAAAGTAAGGGTTGGCGGCAAACGGTAAGAAGGAGGGGAGGGGCAAGGCATGCGGCGCGCAGGCCTTGTAACAGCAGCGGCGACACTAATCGTCTCCATCCTTCTGGCGGGCGCGCTGCCGGTGGGGGCAAGCCCCGCCGCAGCGCTCCAGCCAGGCAGCCGCGGCGAGGGCGTGCGGGTTCTCCAGGAACTTTTGAGCGCGCAGGCGCTCTTTGCCGTCACTCCGGACGGGGTTTACGGCCCCGTTACCGAACAGGCGGTGCGTTCCTTCCAGGCCGGACACGGTTTGCCGGTGGACGGTGTCGTCGGGCCGGACACCTGGGCGGCGTTGCTGCGCGTACGTTACGCGGTCCAGCCGGGTGATACCCTGCCTGCTCTGGCCGCGCGGTTTGCTACCACGGTGGAGGCCCTGACGGAGGCCAACCCGGGGCTGCAGGAGCGGGGCCTGGTGGCGGGCGAGAAGCTGCGCCTGCCGCCGCTTGCTCTGCGCAGTGCACCTACCCCCGACCGCGGCCAGGCGGCCGGCACCGGGTCGGGTCGCCTGGTACGGTGGGAGGAGGCGGCGCGCGCCTTTCGCGATGGGACGACGGCGACCGTTACCGACGTGGAAACGGGCCTTACCTTCCGGGTGCGGCGGCGGGGCGGGCACTACCATGCCGACGTTGAGCCTGCCACCGCCGAGGACACCCAAAAACTGAGGAAGATATACGGCCGCTGGAGCTGGGAGCGGCGGGCCGTACTGGTGGACTACGGGGCGGGACCGGTGGCGGCGTCGATAAACGGCATGCCGCACGGGAGCGGCGACCTTTCCGGTAACAACTTCCCGGGGCACATCTGCCTGCATTTTCTCGGCAGCAAGACCCATGGCAGCGCCAAAGTAGATCCGGAGCACCAGGCCATGGTGTACAAGGCCGCCGGCAAAAACAAATAGCAATCCGGCACGCGCGGGGGGATGCCCCGCTTTTTTATTGCCTCACCTACGCGACGAACGGTATGCGAAAGAACCATGCACCAGGCCGGCGGGGAGGACAAGCAGGAGATTAACAAGCGGTGTCGAAGAGGAAGAAGGGTGCGGAAACATATTTTCTGCCTGGGGGCCAAGAATAGACGGTGAGCACCGCAGCAAGGTTGGCCCACGGGCTTGAAAAAACGGCCTCCCACAACACGCCCTTCGGCAAGAAGGGCAACTATGGGTGAGAAAGGGGCGTAACTGGCAGCGGGAGGCGGCCCGGGATGTCCCGGGCGGTCGCCAGAGGATTTTTATGGATGTTATGAACCGTATTTATGCAGAAGCCCGGCGGCTGGGGAAGACCATTGCACTTCCGGAAGGTGCCGAAGAGCGGACGGTGCGTGCGGCGCTGATCGCCAAAGAAAAAGGGCTGGCACGGCCCATCCTGCTCGGCGGGGAGGATGAGGTGAGGGCCGCGCTGAAGAAAGCCGGCGGCGAGGCCGACGGCGTGGAGGTTCTTGACCCGACCCGCTCGCCCAAGGCGCCGGCCTATGCCGAGGCCCTCCACGAACTGAGAAAGAACAAGGGCCTCAGCCTGGAGGATGCCCGAAAGCTGGTTGCCGATCCCATGTACTACGCCGCGATGATGGTAAAAGAGGGCGACGCCGACGGCTACGTTTCGGGAGCGGTGAACACCACCGCCAACACCTTCCGCCCGGCGCTGCAGATCATTAAGACAGCGCCCGGCATCCCTCTGGTCTCGAGCGCCTTCGTCATGGTGGTGCCGGACTGCTCACTTGGGGAAGAGGGGGTCTTCGTTTTCGCCGACTGCGCCCTTAACCCCAACCCGAATCCCGAAGAACTGGCGGCCATCGCCCTGGCATCGGCCCAAACGGCCCGGTCGCTCGTCGGAATGGAGCCGCGGGTGGCGCTGCTTTCCTTCTCGACCAAAGGCAGTGCCGAGCACGAGCTGGTGGACAAGGTGGCCAAGGCGACGGCCATTGCGAAAGAAAAGGCGCCCGAGCTTCTTCTCGACGGCGAGCTGCAGCTGGATGCGGCCATCATTCCGGAGATTGGGCGGCGTAAAGCCCCGGGCAGCCCCGTGGCGGGGAGGGCGAACGTCCTCATTTTCCCCGACCTTGAGGCGGGCAACATCGGGTACAAGCTGGTGCAGCGGCTGGCCAAGGCGGAGGCCATCGGCCCGGTGTCCCAAGGCATGGCCAAACCGGTCAACGACCTCTCCCGCGGCGCCAGTGTCGAAGATATTGTCAACGTGATTGCCATCACCGCCGTGCAGGGCGCGTAGGCGCAAGCCGTCCTCCGGCGTATAAGGAAAAGCTGCGCTGCCCGGGCGCAGCCCTGGGAAAAGGAGCTGGTGAAAAAGTGAAGGTCCTGGTGATCAACTGCGGCAGTTCATCTTTAAAGTACCAACTTATCGACATGGAAGGCGAACAGGTGCTGGCTAAGGGCCTGGTGGAGCGCATCGGTATTGCAGGTTCGTTGCTCACCCACCGTACCAACGGCCAAAAGACCGAAATCCAGCAGGCGATCCCCGACCACAAGGTTGCCATCCAGCTGGTAATCGACGCGCTCCTCAGTCCCCAGTACGGCGTGCTGAAAAACCTGAGCGAGATAAGCGCTGTCGGGCACCGCGTTGTGCACGGCGGCGAAAAATTCGCCCGCTCGGTGGTTGTCGATGCGGCGGTTATGGCGGCGCTCAGGGAGTGTTCCGAACTGGCTCCCCTGCACAACCCGGCCAACATCATCGGCATCGAGGCCTGCCGGGCACTTTTACCCGACGCACCCCAGGTGGCCGTTTTCGACACGGCTTTTCATCAGACCATGCCACGGGAAGCTTACATGTACGGCCTTCCCTACGAGTATTATCAAAAGTACGGCCTTAGGCGCTACGGCTTTCACGGGACCTCACACAAGTATGTCTCGCGGCGGGCGGCCAAGCTCCTGGGCCGGCCGCTCAGCGAGCTCAAGCTGGTCACCTGTCACCTGGGCAATGGGTCCAGCATCACCGCAGTGCAAGGCGGGGTCTCGGTAGACACTTCCCTGGGCTTCGGCACCATTTCCGGAACCATCATGGGCACGCGCTGCGGTGACGTGGATCCGGCCATCATTCCTTTCCTTATGGAGAAGGAGAACCTGACCCCGGCGGCGATGAACGACGTGCTCTACAAAAAGAGCGGCCTTTTGGGGCTGTCGGGCGTCTCCAGCGACGCGCGCGATATCGAGGCGGCAGCGGCAGAAGGTAACGAGCGGGCGGAGCTCGCTTTGAGCGTGCTGGCCTACCTGACCCGCAAATACATCGGTGCCTATGCCGCGGCCATGGGCGGCCTGGATGCCATCGTCTTTACGGCCGGGATTGGTGAAAACAGTATCACGATTCGGGAGCGTGTCTGCGCCGGCCTGGAATTCCTGGGGGCGAAGCTCGACCGGGAGAAAAACAAGGTACGCGGCCAAGAGGTTGACGTGGCCGTGGCGGGGGCAAAGGTGCGCATCCTGGTCGTGCCGACCAATGAGGAACTCATGATCGCCCAGGAAACGGCGGAGCTCGTCGGCTGAGGCTGCATTGACAGCGGCGGGCGGGAAAAGTATAATACAAACGTTGGTGGGTGAGGCGCGTGGAGGTAGATGTCGGCTCGATTAAGTATTCTGCCGGCGCCGTCCTTAAGGTGGAACTCAAGGAGCGCTGGGGCTCGTTTGCCTGGGGCGGTACCGAGGTAAAGGTGCTCGACCCGGTTGCGGTCAAGCTGACGCTCACAAATACAGGCGAGATTATCCTGGCCGATGGATCGCTCAAGACCACGCTGCTGCTCACGTGTAGCCGTTGCCTGGAAGCTTTTCCTTACGCCCTGGAAGCGCCGTTCGTCATCGGCTACAAGGAACGAAAGAAACACCGCAGTGAAGAAGAACCGGAGAACGAGGATCTGGAGGTCAGAGGGTTCAGCGGCGACCGCATCGACATCACCGAGGATGTAAGGGATACGCTGTTTCTGGCACTGCCCATGAAACCTCTTTGCCGGCCGGATTGCCGGGGCCTGTGTCCGCATTGCGGGAAGAACCTCAACGAGGGACCCTGCAGCTGCCGGGGAGACGAGGTGGATCCGCGCCTGGCTGTTCTCCGCGACTTGTTCAAAGAAGGAAAATAATGGATAGGGGGTGCCGGTATGGCGCAACCAAAAAAGAAGATGTCCCGCGCCCGCACTCATAGGCGGCGTGCCCAGTGGAAGCTGGCCGTTCCGGGGCTTATCCGTTGCCCGCAGTGTCATGAACTGACCCTGCCGCACCGCGTATGCCCTGCCTGTGGCTATTACGGGGCTAAAGAAGTAGTAAAAGTAGAGAAAGCGGAGTAGAAAAAGCCTGAGGCAGCCCTAGCGTAAGCTAGGGCTGCCTCTTTTTACTTCCTGCCCCAGGTTTTGGCTTGCATACCCTCGGACGCTCCATTATACTTTATTACAAGCTGCATATATGACCAGGTCATAAAGGCAGGTGCTAAACATGGGTACGCGCCGGTGGCCGAAGAGTGAGCGCCTGGCCGCCGTGCGGCGCGCGGTGGAGGAGGACCCCTTTCTCACCGATGAGGAACTGGCACGGCGCTTCGGCGTCAGCAGCCAGACCATCCGCCTGGACCGCCTGGAGCTTAGTATCCCCGAAGTGCGGGCACGCACCCGGCGCGTGGCCGAAGGGGCGTACCGCCAGCTGCGCGCCGTGCGCGGCCGGGAAATCGTCGGCGAGCTGTACGAGCTCCAGCGGGGTGTGAGCGCCCTTTCGGTTTTGACCACTACCCCGGACATGGTCTTTGAAAAGTCGGGAGTGGTGCGCGGGCACTTTATCTTTGCCCAGGCTGAGTCGCTGGCCCTGGCCGTGATCGATGCCGAGGTGGCGCTTACCGGCGTGGCCAATATCAAGTACAAGCTGCCGGTGTGCGTGGGCGATACCTTGGTGGCCCGCGCCGAGGTTACCCGGCGGCGGCAGAACAAGTACTTTGTAACCGTGCGCACGCAGAAAAAGGGACGTGAGGTTTTCCGCGCCAAGTTCATCATGGTGTCTCTGGACGAAGGGAGCGGTGCCGTGTGAAGATTGCGGTGGACGCCATGGGCGGCGACTTTGCCCCGCTGGAGGTGGTGCGGGGGGCCGTGGCGGCGGCCCGTGCCGGCGAGGCGGAGATCCTCTTGGTGGGGGAGCCGGGTGCCATCGAAGCGGTGGGCGCCGAGGCCGGCCTGCCCTGCCCCGGCGTTGAGGTGGTTGCGGCCCGGGAGCGCGTGGCGATGGGCGAGCATCCGGCGGAGGCGCTGCGGCACAAGAAAGACAGTTCCCTCGCGGTGGGCGCGCGGCTGGTGAAGGAAGGGCGTGCGGGGGCCCTGGTTTCAGCGGGCAACACGGGTGCAGCTATGGCCTTTTCGCTCTTTACCCTGGGACGCCTGCCCGGCGTTGAGCGGCCGGCCATCGCCGCGCCCTTTCCCACCACACGGGGCTTTGCCGTTCTCATCGATGCCGGGGCCAACGTGGAGGTAAAGCCGCATTACCTGCTCCAGTTCGCCCAGATGGGCAGCCTGTATGCCGCGAGCGTACTTAAGCTGACGCGCCCGCGGGTGGGGCTGCTCAACGTGGGCGCGGAAAGCGGGAAGGGAACGCCGGTCTTGCAGGAAGCGTGCAGGCTGCTTACGGCCTCAGGCCTGAACTTCATCGGCAACATCGAGGGGCGGGACGTCCCGCTGGGGGCGGCCGATGTCATCGTTTGTGACGGCTTCAGCGGCAACGTCCTCCTTAAATTTGCCGAGGGCTTGGCAGAGGGCCTCTTCAGCCTGCTCAAGCAGGAACTTCTGGCCGGCTTCAGCACCCGGGCCGGCGCTTATTTGGCCCGTCCCGCCTTGAAGCGCCTGAAAGCGAAAATGGACTACGCTGAATACGGCGGCGCACCACTTCTCGGCCTAAAGGGCCTGACCATCATCAGCCACGGCTCTTCGGACGCGCGGGCCATTCATAACGCCATCCGGGCAGCGCGCGAATCCTTGGAACAAGATGTGGTGGGCAAAATAGCCGCCCTGGCGCAAGCTGCGCCTAATGATGCAGGAAGCGAGGCTTAAACATGAACGAGCAGCGCGGGGTCAAGATACTGGGTTGGGGTCAGGCGCTGCCTGAGCGGGTGCTTACCAACCAGGACCTTGAAAGAATGGTAGAGACATCGGACGAGTGGATTGTGAGCCGTACGGGCATTCGGGAACGGCGCATCGCCGCAGCGGAGACGGCCGCCTCCGACCTGGCGGTGGTCGCTGCCCGGGAGGCGCTGCAGCGGGCTGAAGTGGCGCCGGCGCAAATCGACCTCATCATTGTTGCCACCGTGACGCCCGACATGGCCTTTCCGGCCACGGCCTGCCTGGTGCAGAGCGCTTTGGCTGCCGGCCGGGCCGCCGCTTTTGACCTGGAGGCCGGTTGTTCCGGCTTCCTGTACGCGCTGGCAACGGCCCGGGAGTTTATCGCCGGCGGAACTTACGATCATGTCCTTGTCGTCGGGGTGGATCTACTCTCGAAAATCACCGACTGGCAGGACCGCAACACCTGCGTGCTCTTCGGCGACGGCGCCGGTGCGGTGGTGCTGGGCCCGGCGGCCCCGGGCCAGGGTATTCTCTCCACCTATCTCGGTTGCGACGGCGCGGGCGGCGAGCTCCTCTGCCTGCCGGCGGGGGGTTCGCGGCAGCCGCTCACGCCGGAGAACCTGGCGGCGGGCCGGCAGTACATTCACATGAACGGACCGGAGGTCTTTAAGTTTGCAGTGCGGATCATGGGTGAAGCGGCGGTTAAGGCCCTGGAGCGCGCCGGCCTGGAGCTTCAGGATGTGACGTACCTGGTGCCGCACCAGGCCAACCTGCGCATCATCGACGCGGCCGCCCGCCGGCTGAAGCTACCGCCGGAACGGGTGCTGGTGAACCTGGACCGCTACGGCAACATGTCTTCGGCGTCTATCCCGGTGGCCCTGGCGGAGGCGGCCGACGCCGGGCGCTTTCACCCCGGCGATATCCTGGTGCTGGTCGGCTTTGGCGCCGGCCTTACCTGGGGCGCTGCTGCAGTACGCTGGTAAACCTATAAAGGAGTGAAGAGGATGCGGACAGCTCTTTGCGACCTGCTCGGCATTGATTATCCCGTTCTGCAAGGCGGCATGGCCTGGGTGGCCACGGCGGAGCTGGCGGCGGCGGTGTCCAATGCCGGCGGCCTGGGCATCATCGGTGCCGGCAACATGACGGGCGAGCTCATCACCGCTGAGATCCGCAAGTGCCGGGCGCTCACGGACCGCCCGTTTGGCGTCAACGTCTACTATCTCTCGCCCTTTGTGGAAGAGGTGATGGCAGCGGTCATCGCCGAGCGCGTTCCGGTGGTGACCACGGGCGCGGGCAACCCGGGCAAGCACATCGAACGGCTGCATGCCGGCGGCACCAAGGTGATCCCGGTGGTGGCCTCGGTGGCCCTGGCCAAGCGCTTGGAACGCGTGGGAGCCGACGCCCTCATCGCCGAGGGCATGGAGTGCGGGGGGCACATCGGTGAGATCACCACCATGGCGTTGGTGCCCCAGGTGGTGGCGGCTGTGGACATACCTGTGATCGCCGCCGGCGGCATCGCCGACGGCCGCGGCCTGGCGGCGGCCCTGGCCCTGGGCGCCCAGGGCGTGCAGATGGGGACCCGGTTCGTCCTGAGCGAGGAGTGCACCGTACACCCGCGCTACAAGGAGGCCCTCCTCAAGGCCCGGGACCGCTCCACGGTGGTCACGGGGGCCAGTACCGGGCACCCGGTGCGGGTGCTGGAGAACAAACTGGCCCGCGAGTTCCTTGAGCGGGAGCGGGCCGGGGCGAGCCGGGAGGAACTCGAAAAGCTGGGCACCGGTAAGCTGCGTGCGGCGGTGCGCGACGGTGACGTGGAGTACGGTTCGGTGATGTCCGGCCAGATCGCCGGGTACATCGCTAAAGTTTTACCGGTGCGGGACATCATCGCCACCATGGTGCAGGAAGCAGACGCGGTGCTGGCGGAACTGGCCCGGCGGGCTGCTTCGAACGCCCGAGACGTGCATATTCTGGAGGTGTGAACGTGGCAAAGATAGGGCTCCTGTTCCCCGGCCAGGGTGCGCAGTACGTGGGCATGGGCCAGGACCTGGCCCGCCGGTATCCCAAGGCACGGGCGCTCTTTGCCGAGGCCGATGCGGCGCTGGGCTTTCCCTTAAGCGAGCTCTGCTTTACAGGCCCGGAGGAGGAGCTGACCCTCACCGCCAATACCCAACCCGCCGTCCTGGCTACCAGTATAGCCTGCTGGGAGATTCTGAAGGATTACGGGGTCAAGCCGGCCGTTACCGCCGGCCTCAGCCTGGGCGAGTACTCGGCCCACGTGAGCGCCGGGACGCTGGACTTTGCGGAAGCGGTGCGGCTGGTGCGCAAGCGCGGCGAGTTTATGGAAAGCGCCGTGCCCAGCGGTCAGGGTACCATGGCGGCTGTCCTGGGGTTGAGCCGGGAAGAGGTGGAGGAGGTCTGCCGCGCGGCTGCCGGCATGGGGGTGGTGGAGCCGGCCAACTACAACTGCCCGGGGCAGATCGTCATCGCGGGGGAGACCGCCGCGGTGACCGCGGCGGCGGAGCTCGCCCTGGCGCGCGGCGCCAAGAAGGTGATTCCCCTCAAGGTGAGCGGGCCGTTTCACTCCCGGCTGCTGGCGCCGGCCGGCGAGCGCCTGGCCGGGGAGCTGGCGCGGGTCAGCCTGAGCGACCCCGACCTGCCGGTGGTGGCCAACGTGACGGCCCAGTACGTGCGGGACAAGGAAGAGGTTAAAGACCTCTTGGTCAAGCAGGTGAGCCACCCGGTGCTCTGGGAGGACTCGGTGCAGCGGATGCTGGCCGACGGGGTGGATACCTTCATCGAGGTGGGACCAGGACGAGCCCTTTCGGGCTTCGTCAAAAAGATCGATCGCCGGGCCCGCTGCCTCCAGGTGGGCGACTTGAGCTCGCTCCAAAATACCCTTGCAGAGCTTGAGGGGGTTGGATAAAATGGTATTGATTCCAGGGGCCGCCGTAGTCACCGGTGGTTCGCGCGGTATCGGCCGCGCGATCGCTCTAGAGCTGGCCCGCCTGGGGGCTCCAGTGGCGGTGAATTACGCCGGCCGGGCGGAAGCGGCCCGGGAGGTGGTCGAGCTTATCACGGCGGCAGGCGGCCGGGCCGTGGCCGTACAGGCCGACGTGGCCCAAGCGGCGGAGGCGGGGCGGCTGCTGGCAGAGGCCGAAGCAGCCCTGGGGCCGGTGGGGATCCTGGTCAATAACGCCGGCATCACCCGCGACGGGCTGCTGCTGCGCATGAAGGAAGAAGACTGGGACGCGGTTTTAAATACTAATTTAAGCGGCGTCTTTCACTGTACGCAGGCAGCGCTGCGGGGCATGCTGAAGCGGCGCCGGGGGCGCATTGTGAACACCGCCTCCATTGTGGGCCTGACCGGCAATGCCGGGCAGGCGAATTACGCGGCCGCCAAGGCCGGGATCATTGGTTTTACCAAGTCGGTGGCCAGGGAGGTTGCAGGACGGGGGATTACGGTCAACGCCGTGGCGCCCGGCTTCATCGCCACCGAGATGACGACCAAGCTGCCCGCGGAGGTACGAGAAGCGTACCGGAGCCGTATCCCCCTGGGGCGCTTCGGGGAGCCGGAGGACGTAGCCCGGGCTGTGGCCTTTCTCGCCAGCGAAGCGGCCGCCTACATAACCGGCCAGGTGCTGGCCGTGGACGGCGGGCTGGCGATGTAGGGCATACTGCCTCCTGCTTCGGTTTACCCTAAGGTAGCGCGGGCACGCGAAAGGAGGTGAAGGTTGTGGCCATTTTCGACCGCGTCAAGGAGATCATTGTTGACCAGTTGGGGGTAGATGAGGAGGCGGTGACGCCAGAGGCCTCTTTCGTCGAGGACCTGGGAGCCGACTCCCTCGATATCGTTGAACTGGTGATGGCGCTCGAAGAGGAGTTCGGGATCGAGATTCCCGATGAGGACGCTGAGAAGATCGCTACCGTAGGTGATGCGGTGGAATACATCAAGGCGAATTCGTAGGGATTAGCTAAGGAAGGTTCCCGTAGTTTACGCTACGGGACTTTTCATAGAGCCTGCTTTTACGTTACAAAGTTAGGAGTGTGGAACCTGTGGGCAAGAGGGCGGTTATAACGGGTATCGGTGCCCTTACCCCGATCGGATGTGGCAAAGAAGGCTTCTTTGCAGGCCTGCGTGCAGCCCGCAACGGGATCGGCCGCATTACCCGGTTTGATCCCGCGCCCTTCGGCAGCCAGATGGCCGGTGAGATCCGTGACTTCGAGCCGGCGGACTACATGGATAAAAAAGAGAGCCGCCGGATGGACCGCTTCTGCCAGCTGGGCGTGGCGGCGGCGCGCCTGGCGGTGGCGGACGGGCAGCTTAAGCTGGAGGAGGAAGACCCGTGCCGGGTGGGCCTGTCCATCGGCTCGGGCATCGGCGGGATTGAAACCTTTACCGAGCAGGTGCTGGTGCTCGATAAAAAGGGTCCGGGGCGGGTGAGCCCGTTTTTCATCCCGATGATGATCCCCAACATGGCGGCCGGCCAGATTTCCATCTTCCTCGGAATCAAAGGGCCGAGCCTGACCACGGTGAGCGCCTGTGCCTCTAGCGCGGATGCCATCGGCCACGCCCTGCGCCTCATTCAGCGGGGCGAAGTGGATGTGGTGGTGGCCGGGGGAACCGAAGCCCCCATCACGCCGGTCAGCCTGGCCGGTTTCGGCAGCATGAAGGCCCTCTCCACCCGCAATGACGACCCGGAACATGCCTGCCGGCCCTTCGACCGCGACCGCGACGGTTTTGTGATGGGCGAGGGGGCCGGGGTGGTCCTGGTGGAGGAACTGGAGCACGCCCGGGCGCGCGGCGCGCACATTTACGCTGAACTCTGCGGCTACGGGGCCAGCTCCGATGCCTATCACATAACGGCCCCGGCGCCGGGAGGGGAAGGAGCGGCGCGGGCCATGGCCCTGGCCTTAGCCGATGCCGGGGTGACGCCGGTGGAGGTGGATTATGTAAACGCCCACGGCACTTCCACCGGCTACAACGACCTTTATGAAACCCAGGCGATAAAGAGCGTCTTCGGCGAGCAGGCCCACCGGGTGGCGGTGAGTTCCACCAAATCGATGACGGGGCACCTCTTGGGAGCGGCTGGGGCGGTGGAGCTGATCGCCTGCCTCTTCGCCCTGGAAGAGGGGATTATTCCCCCGACCATCAACTACACCACCCCCGATCCCGACTGCGACCTGGACTATGTGCCCAACACACCGCGGGAAGCACAGGTCCGAACCGCCCTGAGCAACTCCTTCGGCTTCGGCGGGCACAACGCAGCTTTAGTGGTGAGAAGGTTGGACCGTGAGTGAAGGGCGCGGGTTGGAGAAACTAAAGGCCACGCTGGCGGCCTGGCAGGTGCCGGTGGAGCCGGCCCTGCTGGAGGAGGCCGTAACCCATTCCTCCTACGCTTATGAACACGGGACCCGTTCCAACGAGCGCCTGGAGTTTCTCGGCGATGCGGTGCTGGAGCTGGTGATCAGCGAAAAGCTCTTTAAGGACCGGGCGGCGGACCCGGAGGGTGTGCTGACGCGCCTTAGGGCCGCCCTGGTTTGTGAGTCCACCCTGGCCGTGTGGGCCGGCGAACTCGCTCTGGCGGAGGCCGTATACCTGGGGCGGGGTGAAGAGGCCCAGGGCGGGCGGCAGCGGCCGGCGCTGCTGGCGGATGCCGTGGAGGCCCTCCTGGGTGCGGTTTACTTAAGCGGCGGGCTGCCGGCGGCGCGGGCCCTGGTGGAGCGGCTGGCGGCTCCCTTTTGGAACGGAATAGAGGAGATAAAGACGGACTGCAAGACAGAGCTGCAGGAACGGCTGCAACAAGGCGGGGAAGTGGCCATCGAATACCGGGTGCTCACCGCCAGCGGGCCGGACCACGCCCGCACCTTTACTGTGGGCCTTTTTGTCGACGGGACCGAACGGGCCCGGGGTACAGGCGCGAGCAAAAAGGAGGCCGAGCAGGAGGCGGCCTGCCGCCTGCTGCAGGAGCTCGGGGCGGGCTAGCCGCAGGCAGCGGCGGCGACCCGGTTGCTTGAGTACTTTATCAGCAGAAAAAGCGTACTTCATCCTTTTCTCTGCCAGGGAAAAGCAGGAATTTTTCGGCAGGAGGCGAATAGAATTAACGAGCCCTATGGTCGATCTAACTAAGGGAGGCAGAGAGGTGGAAGTACTCAAAGTTTCAGCTCAATCCAACCCTAAATCAGTAGCGGGTGCTCTGGCGGCTGTCCTCAGGGAACACGGCGCGGCAGAGGTTCAGGCGGTGGGCGCCGGTGCGGTGAACCAGGCCGTCAAGGCGGTGGCCATTGCGCGCGGCTTCGTCGCCCCGAATGGCATGGACCTGGTTTGTGTTCCTGCCTTTGCCGAGATTGAGATCGATGGGGAGGAGCGCACGGCGATTAAGCTGCTCATCGGCCCGCGTTGAGCGCGGCCGGCCGGGTGAGAGGGCTTTGAGGCCTGCCTGGGGAGGGTGGGCCTTTTTGTTGTGGGGCTAGGCGGGACCGACGGCCTGTGATAAAATGGAAAGAGTGGGGAGGAGGGGCTGGATGTACCTCGAACGGTTGGTGATACAGGGCTTTAAGTCCTTTGCCGAACGCCTGGAGCTTACCTTTGAGCCGGGCATAGCCGCCATCGTAGGCCCCAACGGGAGCGGCAAGAGCAACATCGTGGACGCCATCCGCTGGGCGCTGGGCGAACAAAGCCTGCACGCGCTGCGCGGCGAACGCCTGGAGGACATTATTTTCAGCGGGTCGGATCACCGGCGGGCGCACGGCCTGGCCGAGGTGACCCTGGTTTTTGCCAACGCCGACGGCAGGCTTCCCGTTCCCTATTCGGAGGTGAGCGTTACCCGCCGGGCCTACCGCTCGGGCAACAGCGAGTTTCTGCTGAACGGGGTTGCCTGCCGGCTGAAAGATATCCAGGAGCTTTTCTGGGATACCGGCCTGGGGCGGGAAGGGTACTCCTTTATCGGCCAGGGCCGCGTCGATGAAGTTTTGAACCTCAAACCGGAAGAGCGGCGGGTGTTCCTGGAACAGGCCGCCGGCGTATGGAAGTACCGGCAGCGCAAGAAAGAGGCGGCGGCGAAGCTGGCAGAGATTGACCAGGACCTGGTCCGCTTGAACGATGTGCAGGCGGAACTCGAGCGCCAGCGCGGCCCCCTGGAGGAGGAGGCCCGCCGCGCCGAGCGCTGTCTGGAAAAGAGCCGGCGGCTGAAAGACCTGGAGGTTTTTCTCGGACTAACCGAGATCAAGGAACTGGCGGCACGGCTCGATGCAGCCCGGGCCCAGGCCGAGGCAGACCGCCTGCGGCTGGCGACGCTCGCCGGAAGGCGCTCGCAGCTGGAGGCGCGCCTGGAGAAGGAAAAACTGGAGCTCGCCGGGAAGGAGGCCGCCTGGCAGGAGCAGGGGTGCGCGCTGCACCGGCTGGAGGAAAAGCTGGCGGCGATTGAGCGGAGCAGAACAGAGCTTACAGCGGCGGGGCGGGAACGGGCGGCCCGGGTGGAAGCGCTGGCACGGCGCCGGGAGGAGATTGCCCGGGAACGGCAGGAGCTGGGCCGGCTCATGGCCCAGGAGAAGGACGAACAGGCGGCCGTGCAACAGGCCCTGGAAGAGAGGCAGGCCGCCCTGGCCGCGCTGGAGGATGCGGCGCGCCGGGCGGAGGCGGAACTGAGCGCAACCGGCCAAGCTCTTCGGGAGCGCCGGGAACGAACCATCGCCCTGCTCAGCGAACGGGCAGCCAAAGCCAACGCGCTCCAGGCCCTGGACCACGAGGAAAAGAAGCTCAAGGAGCGGCGGGAGCGCGTCCTGGCCACGGGTAAGGCTGCGGAGGCACGGGCGGAGGAGCTCGCGGCGGCCCGGGATAAAGAAAACACGCGCCTGGCGGCTCGCAAAAAAGACCTGGCTGCGCGCCAGGAGGAGCGGGCGGCGCTGGAAAAAGAGCTGGAGCGCCTGCAGGGGGTTTTGGAGGAGGAGCGGCGGCAAAGCCAGGACGCCTGGCGGGAGCTGGAGCGGGCCCGGGCGGAGCTCACCACCCAGAAGAACCTGCTGCAAAACCACGATGGTTACAGCCAGGGGCCGCGCGCCGTGCTCAAGGCGAAGCTTCCGGGCATTCACGGGGCCGTGGCGGACCTCCTGGAGGTGCCGGCGGGGCTCGAACTGGCTCTGGAAGCGGCCTTGGGCGGTGCTCAGGAGTACTTGGTGGCGGAGACAGATGAGGAAGCGGCGGCGGCCATTGCCTGGCTCAAAGAAAAAGGGCTGGGCCGGGCCACCTTTTTGCCCCTCAACACCGTCCGTCCCTTTTCTCCCCGGCCGGAGGAAAGGAAGCTCGGCCAGCACCCGGATGTGCTGGGGTGGGCGGCGGAGCTGGTGGACTTTGCGCCCCGGCACCGGGCGGCGGTGGAACACCTGCTCGGCCGGGTGTTGGTGGCGCAGACCCTGGCCGCCGCCCGGACGGTGGCGCGGGCGGCCGGTTACCGCCTGAAGATCGTCACGGTGGAGGGCGATGTTCTCAGCCCGGGAGGCAGCATGAGCGGCGGCAGCCGCCGGCGGGAGCAACGCTCGCTTTTTACGCGCGCCCGGCGGGTGCGCGAACTGGAGAAGGCAGTTGAGGCGGCCGGGGAGAGATTCGCCGCGGCTGAAGCGCGGACTGAACAGGCGAAGAAGCGTACCGCCGAGCTCCGGGAGGCCCTGGGCCGCCTGGAGCAGGAGCTGCGGGAGCTGGAGCAGGCGCACAGCGCCGGCGCCCGTGCCCTGGCCCAGTACGAGGCCCAGCTCGCTGAGCTTGGGCACGCCCGCTCCACCTGGGAGGAGGAGGCGGCGGCTCTGGCGGAGAGCTTGAGGGAACTGGCCGGCGAGCGCGCCCGGGCCGAGGACGAACGGGCCCAGCTGGCAGCTGCGATCGAGCGCTGGGAAGAGGAGACGCACAGCCTGGAAAACAGGGAGGCCGGGCTTAGGGCTGCGGCGGCTGCGGCCCAGGAGAAGGTCACCCGGATGCGCCTTGACCTGGCGGCGCTGGAAGAGAAGGCGCGGAACCTGGCGCTGCGGGAAAAGGAACGGGAAGAGGCGCTGCTTCGCCTGGAGCGCGAGCTGGCGGAACAGGAAACCCGCGTCCGGGAAATGCAGGAGCTTGACCGGGCGGCCGCCGGCCAGCGGCGGCAGCTGGAGAAGGAGCAGGCGGTCCACCAGGCCGCCTGGGCGGCGCTGCGTGCCAAACTGGATAAGCTGGCGGCGCGGGTGGGGGACCTCAGGCGGGCGCTGGAGGAGGAGGAAAAGGCGGGCCGCGCTCTGCGCCGGCAGGAGGATGCCTTGCGCCAGACAGTGCACGAAGAGGAAGTGACCCTGGAGCGCTTGGCGGCAGAACACGCTGCGGCCGAGCGGCGGCTCTTTGAGACCCATGGTGTTCCTCAGGGCGCTCCGCTTCCGGCGCTGGAGCTCAGCGTAGAGGAAGCCCGGGCCCGGGTGGCGGAGCTTAAGGCCGAGCTCGCCGCCTTGGGCGAGGTTAACCTTAAGGCGCCGCAGATGCTGGCGGAACTTGAGGAGCGCTGCAGCTTCCTGGCGGAACAGGCAGGGGACCTCATGGCGGCGCGGGACTCACTGGAGAAGATGATGCGCGAGATCGACCGCACGGTGGCGCGCCGCCTGGAGGATACTTACGGAGAGCTGCGGGTAAACTTCCAGGAGGTTTTCCAGCGGCTCTTCGGCGGCGGGCGGGCAGATCTGGTGCTCACGGGCAGCGAAGACCCTTTGACGGCAGGTCTGGAGATATTTGCCCAGCTGCCGGGCAAAAAAATGCAGCCGCTCAGCCTTTTGTCCGGCGGGGAGCGCGCGCTCACCGGCATTGCTTTCCTTTTTGCTCTGCTCACGGCGCGCACATCCAGCCTCTGCGTCCTGGATGAGATTGACGCCGCCCTGGATGAGGCCAATGCCGCCCGCTTTCTGTCGTACCTGGAGGAGCTGGCCGTGAGCACGCAGTTCATCATGATCACCCACCGCAAGCAGGCCATGCTCCGGGCCAAGTCGCTTTACGGCCTGGCCATGGGGGCCAGCGGGGTTTCGCGCCTGGTGTCGATCCGGTTGGAGGAAGCAGTTTAGGTAAGGAGGAACGGAGTTGGCGGGATTTTGGAGCCGTTTGAGCGCCGGGCTCGCGAAGACCCGGACCGCACTGACAGAACGCTTACAGGAGATCGTGCCCCTGGGGGGAAAGGTTAAGGAGGAAACGCTGACAGAGCTGGAGGAGATTCTGCTCGGTTCCGACGTGGGGGTGACCGTGGCCGAGGACCTTTTGGCGGCCGTCCGCCGCGAACGGGTGGGCTCGGCGGCGGGCCTCCGGGCAGCCCTGGCGAAGCGGCTGGAGGAACTGCTGGCCGAGGGGCACACCCCCCTGGCCGCCGCCGTAGAACCGCCGCTCACCATACTGGTGGTGGGGGTGAACGGCGCCGGGAAAACGACCAGCATTGCCAAACTGGCCGCCCGCTACCGGCGCGAGGGCAAAAAGGTCATCCTGGCCGCCTGCGACACCTTCCGGGCGGCGGCGGCGGACCAGCTGGCGGTCTGGGCGCAGCGCACCGGCGCGGAACTCATCCAGCACCAGGAGGGTTCCGACCCGGCGGCGGTGGCGTACGACGCCCTGCAGGCGGCGCTGGCGCGCCGGGCCGACGTTTTGATCGTCGATACCGCCGGCCGGCTGCAGACCAAGAAGAACCTTATGGCGGAACTGGGCAAAATCCACCGGGTCTTAAACCGCGTGCGTCCCGACCTGCCCCAGGAGGTGCTTCTGGTCCTCGACGCCACCACCGGCCAGAATGCCCTCAGCCAGGCCCGGCTCTTCCGGGAGACGGTGCCGCTCACCGGTGTCATCTTAGCCAAGCTGGACGGGACGGCCAAAGGCGGCATCGCAGTGGCGGTGCAGCGCGACCTGGGGCTGCCCATTAAGCTGATCGGGGTCGGCGAGGGAATGGACGACCTGGCGGACTTTCAGCCGGCGGCCTTTGTGGCGGCCCTCCTCGGGGAGGCTTCCCCGGAAGCTGAGGCTTGACAGGGGCCGCCCTTTCTTTTAGAATGTCTTCTGTAGGTGTAAAGTAAAGGTGCTTAACAGGGGCGGGTAGAATGGATGCTCGCGTGCGCACCAGTCTGCTGTACGACTTTTACGGCCCGCTGCTCACCGAACGGCAACAGCGCTTTATCGAACTGTATTTCGGCGAGGATCTTTCCTTGGGCGAGATAGCGGCTGAGTTCCAAATCAGCCGCCAGGCGGTGCACGACATCCTGCACCGTTCGGAGGCGGCTCTGGAGGCCTTGGAGGCGAAACTGGGGCTGCTCAGGCAGTACCAAAGGCAAAAGCGGCGCTATGCAAGGCTGCGCGCGCTGCTCGAGGAGCTCAGGGAGCGAGGTTTGACCCCGCCGCAGGAGGCATTGGTGCAGGAAATGACGGCCCTACTCGAGGCCATGGGCCGGGAGGTGGATTAAAGTGCTGGAGAACCTGGCGGAAAGGATTCAGGGAGCGCTGCGCAAACTGGGGAGCAAAGGCCGCCTGACCGAAAACGACGTTAAAGAGGCGCTCCGAGAGGTGCGCCTGGCCCTGCTGGAGGCGGACGTCAACTTCCGGGTGGTCAAGGATTTTATTGAAAAGGTGCGCCAGGCGGCGGTGGGCCAGGAGGTTCTGGCCAGCCTTACCCCGGCTCAGCAGGTGGTTAAGGTGGTCCATGAACAGCTGACGGCCCTCCTCGGTGGGGGAGCCAGCCGCCTGACCTTCGCGGCCGAGCCGCCCAGCGTCTTCGCGCTGGTGGGCCTGCAGGGTGCCGGTAAAACCACCACGGCGGCCAAGCTGGCCCACCTCCTGGTGAAGCAGGGTAAGCGACCCCTTCTGGTGGCGGCGGACGTCTACCGCCCCGCGGCCGTCAAACAACTGGAGGTCCTGGGGGCTAAGCTCAAGGTCCCGGTGTTCAGCCAAGGCGAGCGCGACCCGGTGCTGATCGCCCGCGCGGCGGTGGAAAAAGCGCGGCGCGAGGGCTTTGACGTGGTCCTCATTGACACGGCCGGCCGGCTGCACATCGACGACGAGATGATGGCCGAACTGGAGCGGCTGAAGGCGGAGGTAAAGCCGCAGGAAACGCTTCTGGTGGTGGACGCCATGACCGGCCAGGATGCCGTTACGGCTGCGGGGGCGTTCCAAGAAAAGCTGGGGCTGGATGGGGTTATCCTGACGAAACTCGATGGGGATGCCCGCGGCGGCGCCGCCTTGTCGGTGCGGGCGGTTACGGGCGTACCCATTAAGTTCGCCGGCACCGGCGAAGGAATCGACGGGCTGGAAGTTTTTCACCCGGAGCGCCTGGCGTCACGGATCCTCGGGATGGGCGACGTCCTCAGCCTCATCGAAAAGGCGCAGGAGACGTTAAACGAAGAGACGGCGAAAAAACTGGAGCAAAAGCTCCGGCGGGAAGAGTTTACGCTGGAGGACTTCCGGACGCAGTTGAAGGAAGTGCGTAAGCTGGGGCCGCTGGACCAGCTCTTAGCCCACCTCCCGGGTTGGTCGCAGGTGAAAAAGGTACCGGGTATTGAGGTGGATGAAAAGGAGCTTACCCGCGTGGAAGCCATCATCAGTTCCATGACGGTCGAAGAACGGGTGCATCCGGAAATAATCGATGGCAGCCGCCGGCGGCGTATCGCCCGGGGCAGCGGCACCACCATCCAGGATGTGAACCGCCTCCTCAAACAGTTTAACGACATGAAAAAAGTCCTCAAGCAGTTTGGCCGCTTGGGTAAAAAGGGGAAAACAAGTTTAACGCTGGGCCCGTTTGCCCGCTGAGGGCAGGGCAGCGAAAGGAGGTGAACGCTTTGGCTGTAAAAATTCGCCTGCGCCGCATGGGCGCTAAGAAAGCTCCCTTCTACCGCCTGGTGGTGGCCGATTCCCGCATGCCTCGCGATGGCAGGTTTGTGGAGAGCATTGGCTATTACAACCCCACCCGTGAGCCGGCGGTGGTTAAGGTGGACGAGGAGAAGGCCCTGAACTGGCTCGCGCGCGGCGCCCAGCCTTCGGACACAGCGCTTAAGCTTTTAAAAAAGACCGGGGTATGGGAGAAATTCGCCGCACAGAAACAAAAGAGCCAGGGGGTTACCCGGAGCTAAAGGGGGTTGACCTGATGCGGGAACTTCTCGAGGTTGTCGCCAGGGCGCTGGTGAATAACCCTGATGCCGTCCAGGTGAATGAGGTGCAGGGAGAAACCTCGGTAATCCTGGAGCTGAAAGTGGCCCCGGACGATATGGGCAAGGTAATCGGCAAGCAGGGGCGCATCGCTAAAGCCATCCGCACGGTAATCCGGGCGGCGGCGGCCCGCGACGGGCGCCGGGTGATGGTGGAGATTGTTGAGCACTCCTGAGGGCTTAAGGTGTCCTGGCTGGGGCCGCACAGGCCCGTGGGATCGAAGCGGGGTGCGAACGATGTTGGTCAAGCGGACGATTACCTTGAAGGCAGTGGTTACCCCCGAATTCCAGCAGGAAATGCTTCTGGATCTTAAGACTGCCTTGCAACGGGCGGAACTGGAGCTGCAACAGATCGAATTCCAGGGGAAGCGGCTCTTGATCGAGGCCGAAAAACAAGGTCACCAGCAGGTGCTGGCGGCGAAACAACAGGTGGAGCAGGAAAAGGAGAAACGCCTGGAAATGCGCGCACGCCTGCGCCAAAAGATGGAAGAGGTCAAGGGCTGGGAGATCGGCAGTGAGATCGTCCAGGGAGTGCTGGAGGGTTGGGTGGAGATCAAGACCGGCGATAGCATCGCCCGCCTTTTGGGGGCTGAGATCGTGACCCAAAATGGCAAAGTCGTGGAGCTGCGCCATGAATAGGAGGGACCTCGTGACCGTCGGTCAGGTGACGTCGGCGCACGGCGTCCGGGGGGAGCTGAACCTGGCCCTGCTCACGGATTTCCCGGAACGCGTGCGGCGCTTGAAGGAGGTCTATCTCCTGGCGGCGCAAAACGTCCAGGGACCGTACGGGGTGGAGAGGGCCCGCCTGGCCGGCGGGAGGGCTATCCTGAAGCTGGGGACCATCGACACCCGCGAGGCCGCCCAGGCGCTGAAGGGCTGGGAAGTGGCGGTCCCCAAAGGGGAAGCGGTGGAGCTGCCGCCCGGCCACTACTACTACTTCCAAGTGGTAGGCCTGCCGGTCTACAGCACCGCCGGCGAATACCTGGGGCGGGTGAGCCGGATTATAGATCTTCCCAGCAACGACGTTTACGTGGTGGAAGATGAAACCGGCCGTGAGCTTCTTCTTCCCGCCACGCATGAGGTGGTTAAGAAGATCGACCTTCCGGGGCAGCGCATCGAGGTGGAACTCCTGCCCGGGCTGCGCTGAAGGAGGGAAAGATGTGCGCCTGGATATTCTTACGCTCTTCCCGCGCATGTTCGCCGGTCCCTTTGACGAGAGCATCATCAAACGGGCGCGGGAAAAGGGACTGGTTGAGCTTAGGGTCGCCGACATCCGGGACTGGAGTACCGACAAGCACCGCGCTGTCGATGACTATCCCTTCGGGGGCGGCGACGGTATGGTGCTCCAGGTAGAGCCCATTGCCCGCGCGGTGCGGGCGCTGGCTGCGACCGGCGGGGCCCGGGTGATCCTAACGAGTCCCCAGGGCCGGCTGTTCACGCAGGCCATGGCTTGGGAGTTGGCGCGCGAAGAGCACATCATCATCATCTGCGGCCATTATGAAGGCGTGGATGAGCGCGTGCGGGAAGCGCTGGTGACGGACGAGATTTCCGTGGGGGATTTTGTGCTCACCGGGGGCGAAATACCGGCGCTCCTCATCGCCGACGCGGTGATTCGTCTGCTCCCGGGAGCTTTAGGAGCGGAAGAGGGCGCGGTCGAAGACTCCTTCAGCAGCGGGCTCCTGGAGTACCCGCAGTACACCCGGCCTGAGGTGTGGGAAGGACGGTGGGTGCCGCCGGTGCTGCTTTCCGGCAATCATGAAGATATTCGCCTGTGGCGGCGGCGCGAGGCCCTGGCGCGCACGCTCAAGCGGCGGCCTGATCTTCTGGCGCAGGCGAGGCTGAGCGACGAGGACCTGAGGTTGCTTGCCGAAATCGAGCGGGAGCGGGAGCGCGGCCGGGAATAGTTGTTTTGGCCCGGCGGACATGGTATAATAACCTTTGTTCTATGCTCAGAAGCGGCGGTGTATGGCTGGTCAAAGCCCGAGCCGAGGCGGAGAGAAAGGAGGCGGAAGGGATGGACCTTTTACAATCGCTGGAACGAGAGCAGATGCGGACGGACATACCGGACTTCGGGCCTGGGGATACTGTTCGTGTGCACGTTAAGGTAGTCGAAGGCAACCGCGAACGCATTCAGGTGTTCGAGGGGACGGTCATCGGTCGCCGGGGGAAAGGGTCCCAGGAGACATTCACCGTACGGCGCGTTTCTTACGGCGTGGGGGTCGAGCGTATTTTTCCGGTCCACTCGCGGCGGGTCGAAAAGATCGAAGTGGTCCGCAAGGGCGAAGTGCGCAGGGCGAAGCTTTACTACCTGCGCAACCTGCGCGGTAAAGCAGCGCGAATCAAGGAGAAGCGAAGCTAAGCGGGGGACTGCAAAGTCCCTGCTTTCGTTATGCCGGCCCGCTGCGCGTCCAAGGCGGGCCGGTGGGCCGGCCGCGGCCGCACCGGGTTGGGGAGGGGTAAGGTGTGGAAAAAATGCACAAGGTGCTGTGGGAGTATATTCAGAGCATCCTCCTGGCATTTGCTTTGGCACTTTTTATCATAACCTTCGTGGTACAATCCTTCATTGTTACCGGTCCCTCGATGGAGCCGACCCTGCACAGCGGTGAACGCCTGCTGATCAATAAGTTCATCTACCGGTTCACCCAGCCTAAACCGGGCGATATTGTCGTATTTCACCCGGCAGTGCGCCCCCGTGACGATTACATCAAACGGGTCATCGCCGTGGCCGGCCAGACGGTGGAGATCAGGGACGGGCGCGTTTGGGTAGACGGCAAGCCCCTGGCAGAACCCTACCTTAGCGAAGCTACCTATGGGCAGTTCGGACCGGTCCGCATTCCCCAGGGGCGCCTCTTCGTTTTAGGGGACAACCGCAACAACAGCCAGGATAGTCGTTATCCGGAGGTGGGCTTGGTGCCCTTAAAGAGCGTCATCGGCAAGGCAGCCCTCCGCTATTGGCCTTTGGGACGGCTAAGCTTGATCGGCGGCGCGGGGAGGTGAGCCTGTGCCGGTTCAGTGGTTTCCCGGGCACATGGCCAGGGCGAAGCGCCGGTTGGCGGGACGCCTGCCGCTCGTCGACCTGGTGCTGGAGGTGGCCGATGCCAGGGTGCCGGCGGCCAGCCGCAACCCGGACCTGGGGTCGCTGGCTAAAGGCAGGCGGCACCTCTTGGTGCTGAATAAGTCCGACCTCGCCGACCCAGAACTTACCCGTGCCTGGCTGGAGGCATTCAAGGCACAGGGTACGGCCGCCGCGGCTTTTTCGGCCCTCAAGGAAGGGCGGAAGAAGCTGATAAAGTACATAAGGGACGCAGCCCAACGCCCGGCGCCGCGCCGTGTGGGCCCCGTGCGGGTCCTGGTGGCGGGCATTCCTAATGTGGGCAAGTCGGCGCTCATCAACCGGCTGGTGGGGCGGCGCAGCGCCCGGGTAGGGGCGCGCCCGGGGATTACGCGCGGGGAGCAGTGGGTGCGGGTGACGGGAGACCTAGAGCTTTTGGACACGCCGGGCCTGCTCTGGCCGAAGTTGACCGGTGCAGAAGTGGGCTTTAAGCTGGCGGCGGTGGGCGCCATTCGCACGGAAGTGCTGCCGGTGGAGGAGGTGGCGGCGTGGCTGGCTGGTAAGCTCCAGGCGCTCCGACCGGAAAGCATGGCGGCGGCTTACGACGCCGGTGGTGCCGAGCCGGCGGCGGTGCTGGAGTGTGTGGCGCGGCGGCGCGGCCTGTACGTAAGCGGCGGCCGCCTGGACCTGGAAAGGGCGGCGATCATTATGCTCGCGGACTTCCAGCAGGGGAAGCTGGGCCGGATAACGCTGGAGGCGCCGGGTGAAGAAGGTGGCCCGGCTTGAGAAAAGAGGCGTCCCTCTGGGTGTGGGAAGAACGCCTTTGGGGGCGGGGCTACCGCTACGTGGCCGGCATAGATGAAGCCGGGCGCGGGCCATTGGCCGGACCGGTGGTGGCGGCGGCGGTGATCCTGCCGGCGGGGGCCGACCTTCCCGGCGTGAACGACTCCAAGCAGCTCACGGCGGCACGGCGCGAGCAACTTTACCGCTTGATCAGCAAGAAAGCCGTGGCCCTGGGCGTGGGCGTGGCTGACGTGTACTACATAGAAAAGCACAACATCCTGGCGGCCGCGAAGCACGCCATGTGCTTGGCCGTGGCCAACCTGGCCGTGCGGCCGGATTACCTTATCCTCGACGCTGTTCGGCTGGAGGCCCTGGAGTTGCCCCAGACGGCGATCGTAAAGGGCGACACCTTGAGCGCCAGCATCGCAGCGGCCTCCATCGTCGCCAAGGTGCGCCGGGATCACATCATGCAGGCGTGGGAGAAGGTTTATCCCGGCTACGGCTTCGCCCAGCACAAGGGCTACGGAACGCCCGCACACCTGGCCGCATTGCAGCGGCTCGGGCCCTGCCCCTTACACCGCACCAGCTTTCGCCCCATCCGCGAGCTACGGGAGGGTTTGCTTGGTGAATAACAAGCTATTGGGAGCGCGGGGCGAGGATATTGCCGCGCGTTACCTGGCAGCGCGCGGGTACCGCATCCGGGAACGCAACTTCCGCTGCCGCCTGGGCGAGATCGACGTGGTGGCCGAGGACGGGGGCGTGCTGGTTTTTGTGGAGGTTAAAGCGCGGCGTAGCGGCCGCTTTGGACTCCCGCAGGAGGCAGTGACCCCTCTGAAGCAGGCCCGGCTGCGGCGCCTCGCCCAGTACTACCTCCTTACGCACGGGGGCCTGGAGCGGCCCTGCCGCTTTGATGTCCTGGCCGTCACCTTCGGCCCCGGCGGGGAAGCAAAAGCCGAGCTCATCCGCGGCGCTTTTTAAGCGGGCAGTAATCATCTTGTCATACGATCTTAACAATGTCCTGTTATCCTATAACCAAGCTATCCTATACCCCCCTTCTTCATATACTCTTTCCGCCCGGCGTTGCCCGGGCCATTTTTTTTTGCCTGGAAGGCCGGGCATGGATATTTTGAGCCCCCGGCCTGTGCTTGCCGTGGTTAAGCCCTAAGCGGGCGCATCTCTAATGCGGAACCTTATCATACTAGCGTTGACGGGCTGATAGCGCTGGCTGCCTGAGGAGGTTTCTACGTGGAACAGTTTGTACCTCAACGGGTGTTCGTTCAGAAAGCCGCCCTCGCCTACGAAAAAGGAGAGCGCCTGGTTAGAAAGCTGAGCTCGCGCGGGATTCCCACCGAAGTCTACGAGCGCAAAGTGCCGGCACTTCGTTACCGGAGCGCCAAAGACAAGTTCCTGGCGCTTAAGAGGACTCTGGTGATTGGGGTCTGGGCACAGCGGGACTTTCAAACGTGCAGGCCGTCAGCTCACTACCAACTCCCCCTGGTGTCGGGTTGCCCGGGCTTGTGTGAGTACTGCTACCTGTCCACCAATCTGGGAGATAGGCCGTATGTCCGGGTGTATGTTAACACTGAGGAAATCTTAGCTCAAGCTCAACGCTACACGGAGGCCAGGCGGCCGGAGACGACGATATTTGAGGGGTCCGCCACTTCCGATCCTGTCGCGGTGGAGGGCTGGACCGGCTCCGTGGCCGAAGCGATCGCTTTTTTCGCTCGACTAGAAAGTGCTGGTTTTCGTTTCGTCACCAAGTTCACCGCGGTTGATGGTTTGCTTGGTTTGGATCACCGGGGCAAGACGGAGATTCGTTTTAGTATCAACTCTGATTACGTGCTTTCCCACTTTGAAAAAGGGGTTCCCGGGCTGGAAAGGCGCATGGAGGCGGCCCGCAAAGTAGCCCGGGCCGGATATCCCCTGGGCCTTCTGATTGCGCCCATCCTGCTCTTTCCCGGCTGGAAAGACAACTACCTCAACCTTCTGCGAACAGCAAGGGAATACCTGGAGGCCGCTCTTGCCGGCCCGCCCACGTTTGAACTGATCACGCACCGCTTCACCTCACGGGCGAAGAGCGTAATTCGACAGGTATATCCGGACACGGAGTTGCCCCTGGAAGAAAGCGAGCGCCAGTTCAAGTACGGGCAGTTCGGTTACGGCAAGTTCGTATATCCTGCAGGCACAATGAGGGAAGTGGAAGAATGGTTTCGAGAGCAAATAAGCTCAACGTTTCCCCAGAGCCGTATACTATACTTCGTGTGATAAGGACGCCGTCAACCGCCCGACCTCTGACGGTCCTCGTCCTGGCTGAGGGCGGTGGGGTCTCTTCTACGTTCTTCCGCCCGCTTCCAAGTACCAGGCACTCTCATTTTGGCTCAAATGTGACCCTTACCACCTTGCCGATGATATGCACGTTCTTCCTATCTTCTCCTTGGAATAGCATGGGTTTTTGAGTCGAGTTCTTTGTTTCCGACTGCAGAATAAGCGTATCACCCTGAAAGTAGATGCGCCTTAAAGTGGCATTCTCTCCGTCCACAATCACCACCACGATTTCACCGTCCTTTATGCAGTCCTGCTTTCTTACCAAGGCCAGGTCGCCAGGGTAAATCCGGGCACCGGTCATACTGTCAGTGCTCACCCGAAGGAAAAAGTATTCCGCTCCGTCAACCTCGGCTGCCGGTACGACTTCGTACTTTTCGACATGTTCGCAGGCGTAAATCGGCATGCCGGCCCGGATAATACCAAGCACAGGAACTCGGACCATCGAACCGACAGGGCGCGTACCAGGCGGCACATAAGTGCCGTGAGGGTCGTTGGTGCGGCAAAGCAAGTAATCGGTTGATACCCCAAAGAAGTCGGCCAGGCGCTGCAACGTTTGGGGATCTGGATTAGTTCGATCCACTTCCCAGTTAGCCAGAGTACCACGGGCGACATTGAGATTATCGGCCAATTCTTCCTGGGTCAACCGTTTTTCCTTCCGCAGCACACGGATCCGCTGCCCCAATGTGCTCATTTGCCACACCTCCATCCCTAGGTTAATGTGCCGGGTGCCGTATTACAACGAAGGTGCTAAATAAAAACAACATACGACAAAAAACATTGACAGTGCGCAAAAAGCACGATATAATTGTGCTAGCGCAGCACAAGTCATCGGGAGTGGACCGCATGCGCTACGAGCTAAGACGGGCCCGAAAGGAAGCCAAGCTGACGCAGAAACAGCTTGCGGAACTGGTAGGCATTGAACGTTCGACATACGCCCATATCGAGTCGGGAAGACCTCCCTCTTTCAAAGTTGCCTTGGCTATCGCAGCTGCTCTCGGCGGGCGGGTGGAGGATCTCTTTTCCCCTTTAGTGTGCTCTGCACCAACAAAGAACCATCGCCAAGGGATGGATGGGGATTGACAGACTGGCGAGGACGGTACGGGCAGCTTATCAACGCCGGGGCGCAGGAATGGAGCACCTGCCTGAAGGCGAGCAGACCAGCGGTCTGCCTCCATCTCCCCGAAAAGCTCTTTGTCAGCCTGAGCTCACCGACATCATTGAGTGTGCTAATGACAAGGTCCGGGTGACTTGCCGCAACGTGAAGAGATGGCGGCATAGGGAACACATCCTCCGCTGGATGGCGGCGGCCTACCTGGAGGCTGAACCGGGCTTTCACCGCATCAAGGGATACCGAGGAGGCGATGCGGAGGAAAACTGTTCACAGAACTATCCAGTCGCCTAAGGACCCTAAAAATCACCAAAACGCCCGTCCCGAAAATCTACGACGAGCGTGACAACGCCAATAATGGAGCGAGGAGGCCGGAACATCTTAAGGCTGACATTATGTACCAAATAAATTGAAGTGGGGGTGTCGTAATTGACGTAGTGTTGGAATTACGAATTAGGGATTTGATTAGAGTTGGCATTTAGTAGAGGCCTGAGGCCAATTTGGCTAGTGTTCGGTTGGTAAGCTTCTGATGGTAAGCTGCTGAAGTAGTAAGTTCGATTTAGTAACGAGGCAACATGTCAGAAAACATGTTCGAGAAAGGTCGGTTGCGGCAAGAAGGCAACATTTAACTAAGCCCCAGGAATAAGTTAACTGGGAAAATAAGCATTAGCGATCAAGTTTTCGGTGACCCAGTTAAGAGATCATCTTCCTTTCCGCGGCTTGTAGAGTCGGTTCTTGCGCAGCAAAGCATGAACCAGCCGCACGAGCTTCCGGGCTGTGAGGACCACGGCCCGGCGGTGGTGGTGTCGCGTGGCTTCCCGGTACTTCTTCTGGTAGTACGCCTGGTACTCAGCATTGTGCACCCGCATGCTGTTGGCACCTTCCACCAGGTAGTACCGGAGATAATGGTTGCCCGTTTTGGTAAGGGGGCGATCTTCACCTTCAAACTCACTCGACTGATTGCGACGCCAGGTCAGCCCGGCGTACTTGGCTAGAGCGGCCTCGGTGGCGAAACGGGAGATGTCGCCAATCTCAGCGATGATCCCGGCGGTAAAGACACGGCCCAGGCCGGGCACCGAAAGAAGCGGATTGCTGACCGCAGTAAGTTCCCGCTCGATTTGCTTGTCCACCGCCTTGATCTGCTTCTCTACGAAACGGATGCGGGCCAGGCTGGAAGGAGCGCTTGGACAACGCTTCGGCTCCGCCTCGCGTTGCCCACATCTCCACAGCCCCGGCGGCGGTGATCTAAACCCTCTTCTTATTGGGGCTTTAGGGAAGGAACGGGAAACAGCTCTTCTGCTCCAAGCTCCTAGTCCGCCGTAAAGCTGTTGGAGGTCGGTCCAAGAACTATATTACGAGGGGGTAAGAACATGTCTAGGAAGAGCTTTGCGGTGTCACTGCTGTTGGCTCTTGTTACAATTGCAGCTGTCGGCTGTAATAGTCGGCAAGGATTCAAGGGGGAAACTGCTCCAGAGAAACAAGAAACAAAGTTTCCGGATAAACCAATCACCCTTATTGTATCGTATGCAGCAGGTGGAGGAACAGATGTAGGAGCCCGCACCTTACAGCCTTATGTAGAAAAAGAACTTGGGCAGCCGTTAGTCGTTGTTAACAAGCCCGGTGGGGGAGGCTGGGTCGGCTGGACAGAACTCGCACATGCGAAGCCAGATGGCTATACTCTCGGCTACATCAACGTTCCTACTATTATTACCGGATACTTGGACCCTAAACTCAACCGAAAGGAGTCATTAGAAAGCTTCGTACCAATTATCAATCATGTAACAGACCCTAGCGCTGTGGCTGTAAAAGCCAATGGCAGGTTTAAAACATTGAAAGAAGTAGTTGATTATGCAAAGATGCACCCGGATGAACTAACAACGACATCTACAGGCGTTGGTAGCGATGACCACCTAGCAGCCGTGGCCTTTGGCAAGGCTATTGGAAGTTCATTTAAGGTTATTCAGAACAATGGCACATCTGAAGGTATTGCCCAAGTTTTAGGCGGCCATGTAGATCTATTGGTAGCAAATCTTGGTGAGATGATTAGTTTGGAAAAAGAAGGGAAGATCAAAATCCTTGGAGTTATGAGCGAGAAAAGGAGTGATCTTGCCTCTCACGTCCCAACTTTCAAAGAACTCGGTTATAACGTCGTGGGAGGGGTAAGCCGGGGTATTGCAGCTCCTGCCGGGCTTGACCTAAAGGTTCGCAATGTATTGGAAAACGCCTTTAAGAAAGCGATAATGAACAGCGAGCATATTGAAAAGATGGCGAAACTGGGGCTGACTGTGGATCCGATGTCTGGCGACCAGTATGTGAAGTACCTGAAAGATCAAGAGAAACTTGTTAAGGAGCTTATGGGCTGGTAATAGCTAGTACCCTGATTCCGCAGGCCCTGGTCAAACCCTGCCAGGGCCTCCCTAACTCGAAGCGGGAGGAGTAATAATGAAAGCCCGGTGGTATGCCCTCGCCTTTATCTTATGCTGCTTTTTTCTTTGGTATCAGTCTCTCCCTTACGTTCCAGAAGCTGCAATTTATCCTAGGACCCTTATGGTTATCATTGTTGCTCTTTCTGTCTTCCTATTCATAAGTGACCTGCGGCGACCCAAAGATGTTTCATGGAAGTGGGTACCCCTTATTACGTTTGCAGTTTGCCTGGGATATTTCTTTTTGCTTTACCTAGTCGGTTTTGGTATTGCAACAGCGATCTTTCTCCCTACGCTAATGTACATTCAGGGCGTCCGTAAGTGGCTCACAATTGCTTTGTGCACCCTAGGGGTTGAGCTATTCATTTATTTTGTGTTTGTGATAGAGTTACATGTTCCATTACCAAAAGGTATTTGGGGGATTTAGAAGGGGGGTACTAAAAGTACTTATGGGTACAGTTTTATTAGAGCTTGTTAAACCGGACACTATGTTTGCTATTCTAGTAGGCACAATTAGTGGACTAGTTATTGGAGCGTTGCCAGGTTTCAGTGCAACCATGGGCATTGCCTTGTTGATCCCCTTGACCTTCGGGATGAGACCTGCCCCGGCACTAATAATGCTGGCAACTATCTATACCGCTGCCACTTATGGTGGTTCTATCTCAGCGATTCTTCTTCACACCCCAGGTACGCCCTCCTCCTGCGCAACTACCTTGGACGGCTACCAGATGACCTTGAAAGGGGAAGCCGGAAAAGCTCTGGGAATGTCCATTACAGCTTCAACCATTGGAGGAGTTTTTGGCGCGGTAGCCCTTCTCCTTATTGCACCGCCTCTGTCACAAATTGCCCTAAAGTTCGGCCCCCCTGAGTATTTCCTCTTGGCTATCTTTGGGCTCTCTACCGTAGGTGGCTTGACCAGTGGGTCTGTCCTAAGAGGGTTGCTTTCAGGACTTGTCGGTCTCATGCTAGGTACGATTGGAGTAGACGTGCTCTCAGGTTTTCCCCGGTTCACCTTTGGCATTATTCCCCTGGAATCAGGTGTTAACTTTGTTCCGGCTATGATTGGACTATTTTCCCTGTCTGAAGTTATGGCTCTTAGCGAAAGCCGTTCGTCTATAGCCAGCCAAAGCGCAGGTCAGGTAGGAGACAAGCGCATTCTGCCAGCATGGGACGAGCTTAAGAGACTTTGGAAACTTATCTTGCGCTCAGCAGTAATTGGGACAATCATCGGCATTCTCCCGGGTGCAGGCGGAGATATAGCGTCCTGGATCAGTTACAACGAGGCCAAACGGTTTTCCAAGAATCCCGAGAAGTTCGGTACCGGGACAATTGAAGGAGTAGCCGCTCCGGAGACCGCCAATAACGCAGTAACTGGTGGAACCCTGATACCTCTCTTAACGTTAGGTATTCCGGGAAGCGCTGCTACTGCTGTGATGCTTGGTGGACTGTTAATACATGGTCTTGTGCCGGGACACGAACTCTTCACCACATACGCCAACATAACATACACGTTAATCATTGGCTTCTTGATCGGAAATATCGTGATGTTCTTTGTTGGCTTAGCGTTTTCACGATATGCTGTCCTAGTAACGCGGGTATCAACGAATATCCTGGCGCCCATCATTGCCATTTTGTGTGTTGTTGGATCTTATGCAATCAATAATAGCCTTTTCGATGTCGGTGTTATGCTTGTGTTCGGAGCAGCAGGGTATTACCTTAAAGAGGCTGGTTTCCATCCAGCACCTATGGTGCTTGGCCTTATACTAGGCCCTATGGCAGAGCGAGGCTTTCGCCAATCACTGCTATTAGCTAAAGGGAGTGTGCTGCTGTTCTACCTTACTCGGCCGCTTTCAGTGGTCTTGATTGTATTAATAGTTATGTCGCTCACCTGGCCTTTGGTTGCCGGAAGAGCGAGCAAGAACCCTCTGACAGCAGCAGGGAACCATTAGATCACATTCTGGAAGGAGAAACCGTGATGGAGAAACAAAACCTGGGATTTGTTGGTGTAGGTCGTATGGGCAAAGCTATGGCTACGAACCTTGTGAAAGCAGGGTACAGAGTCCGCGTATTTGACTGCCACAGGCTGGCTATGGACGCGGTGGCCCAAGAAGGGGCCCTGCCGACAGCGTTACCTGAGCTAGTACGGGAAAGCAGTGTCATCTTACTCTCTCTCCCTAACCCCGCAATCGTGGAAGAGGTCGTTCTTGGACCGGAGGGGATCTTTGCTGCAGCCTGGCCTGGTCAACTGGTTATTGATCTTAGTTCATCTACCCCTCAGAGCGAACAGAAGATTGCCGCTCAAGGAAAGAAGATTGGAGTGGATTTCCTTGATGCTCCCGTGAGCGGTGGTGTAGCCGGAGCGGTGGCTGCTAACTTGACCATCATGGTGGGTGGACCGACAGAGGTAGTATCCCGAGCTAAGCCAGTCCTAGAGGTCATAGGTAAGAAAATCGTGCATGTAGGAGCGATAGGTTCTGGACAGGCGGTTAAGCTGGTTAACCAGCTCCTTTTTGGGGTCAACATGGTAGCCCTGGCGGAAGGCCTGAACCTTGCTGAAGCTTTGGGATTGGACCAGAGCATAGTTTACGAGGTGGTCAGCGCCGGTTCTGGGAACAGTTATGCCGTGCAAACTAGGTGCCCCAAGTTTATCTTTGCTGATAACTTCGAACCGGGGTTCAGTCTGGAGCTAGCGGCCAAGGACTTGAAACTAGCCGTGTCGGCTGCCTTAGAAGCCGGACAACCGTTACTACTTGGAGCCTTAGGCCTGCAGCTTTTCGAGGCGGCAAAACACCAAGGCTATGGGGCTAAAGACATCTCTAGCATTTACAAATACCTATCCGAACATTTAAGTCCGGTTATTAAGGAGGGTTAACGTGCAGATTGATGAGGCTAAATGTATACGCTGCGGGGTGTGTGTGCCCTACTCCCCGCCGGAGCCATTAGTGTCTAGAACAAGAAAGCGCAGGTTAATCAGGACAAGTGCCTTGAGTGCGGAACCTGTGGCCGTGCGCAGGTTGTGCGGTGCCCTGCCGAAGCCATTCACGAGGAGGAGAACGTTTACCAGCGGCCGCGCTCATTCGGAAATACTTCAGTGATCCTACGGCCTACCATGTGGAGACAAATGTTGCAGCCCGCGGCACAGAAGAGGTAAAAACCAACGATGTTACTGGGCGGGTGAAAAAGGGGCAGTTCGGTATCGCCATTGAGATGGGGCGTCCGTGCCTCGGGCCTTCGTTTGCTGACATCGGAGAAAGTCACAATGGCCCTAGCCCGGGAAGGCATAACCTGTTTCGAGCAGAATAACCCGCTAACGCACTCATGGCCCGCGAAGGGTATCTTTACCGACGAAGCTAAACATTGCCGGGTGGTGTCTGCAATGATTGAATTGACAATTCCCGATAAAATGCTGGAGCGTACTCTAACTACCATCGAAGAGGTTGCACAGCAGATAGACACCGTCTTCTCCTTGGATCTCATTTCGCGCCTGAGGCGCCGAACCCATCGACAGGAGGTAGAGGAGATGCGCGGCCTTGCGTGTACGGCCGTCTTTAACCCTGATCGGGCTGCCCAACTGTTGCAATAGTATGAGCGACAGTAAGCAAGGGATCTTTCTCAGGAGAGGAGAGAGAACACGAAAACTAGCGTATGATCAACCCAACTGCAGCGGGCTGTGTGATGTGTGCTAGCATCTGTTCTTTTAGCCTAAAAGGGTTAGTGCACCCCGGCGGCGCCCCGATCAAGCTCGCTTACGTTAGCCCAACAGATAGCCATGTAATCTACTGCCGTGACAAAACACCCCTTGTGCTCAGGCTTATCCCCAAGGGGCCATCCCAAAGGACGATAAAATAAGACTGGCGCCTAGGTGGCAGAAGCTTCGTGGCTTTTGGATGGAGGCTTATCCCTGTGGCGTCCTTCCACTGAATACTGAATTAGGTAAAGCCGGACACGACCTGTGCCAGGGTGATCCGGCTTATATGAAGCACTGCCCAGCCCAGGCCCTGACGGTGCAAGAAAAGTTGGTTTCTTTACCAAGTCTCCCCTCACGGGTGGTTTCATGATTCTTATGCCGGTGGGGCACTTAGGGGCAGAGCTCAAGTGCTATATGTCTGAGCATCTTAGTAGGCGTCTTGAGGAGGTAAAATAATGCACATAGACCAAGAAAAGTGCATCGGCTGCGGGATTTGTGTTTCGTACTGCCCAGCTAACGCGATAACTGTTGAGAACAGAAAAGCGCGCATTGACGCTGGAAAGTGCCTAGAGTGTGGGACGTGCGGACGTACCAGGGTCGTACGCTGTCCAAGAGGGGCTATAACCGAGGAGGAAACAGTATATCAGCGGCCACGGTCGATAAGAAAGTACTTTAGTGACCCTATGGCCTACCACGTCGAAACCAAAGTGCCGGGGCGGGGAACGGAAGAAGTCAAGACCAATGACGTAACCGGCCGCGTCAGAAGAGGCCAGGTCGGAATTGCCATTGAAATGGGTCGGCCGGTACTTGGGGCCTCCTTTGTCGACATCGAGAAAGTAACTATGGCTCTGGCCAGAGAGGGAATCACGACTTTCGAACGCGATAACCCCCTGACACACCTGATGGCCGATCCTGCGCGAGGCATTTTTACCGAGGAAGCCAAACAGTGCCGGGTTGTATCGGCCATCATAGAATTTACCATTCCCGTAGAGATGCTCGAGCGTACGGTCGCCACTCTAAAAGAGGTAGCGAAGGAAATTGATACTGTGTTTTCACTGGACCTGATTTGTCGGTTGGATGAGAACGGATCTATCCCAGTTATGGCCCAATTAGAGTCTCTAGGAATTAAACCCAGGCTGAACGCCAAGATCAATCTAGGTTTAGGTAAGCCACTTAAGGAGGTTTAACAATGACACATTCCCTGCACAGAACTGGAACTCCGGAAAGCCTGCGGGAGGACTACGTAGTACTGGTCACGCCTGCGGTTGGTATTAACAACCAAGGCAGCCAGGACAAGCTGCGCGAGATTCTCGATTTTATCTTCGATCTGGGGCCGACGAACATTGGCTCTTACGAAACGGGTACCATCTTTTCCGGAGCTACAATCGAAGAAATCAAGGCTAAGCTCAGCGAAACGCCAAGGGTAAGAGTGTGTTTTTCCAGCAAAGAGAAAGTAAAACACCTGATTCAGTTTATTAAGGAGCGTGACTACGGTCTATCGGTAACGGTCAGTGGGCTGATCGATGAAGTCCAAGGCATGGCCCGTGAACTTGGGATTAAGCCGCACTCAGTTAACCTGTCATTGGGAGTGCACGGCAAGGTAGAAGACCTACCCTCTCCCGAGGTCCTGGAGTTCATCACCATGTGCGGCCACGGCATGATCTCTGCCAGCCTGGTGAAAAAGTTGATCGAAGGTGTAAAGGAGGGCCGTTACACGCCGGAAAAGGCGGCTGAAGAAATGGCTCGCCCGTGTGTGTGCGGGATCTTTAATACCGAGCGCGCTGCTAAGCTATTGGCCAAGTATGTTCAAAAGTAGTCGAAAGTAGAAGATACCTGGAAAGGAGAAACGGCGATGAAGTTGGTTTATGACCAGGCTAAGTGCTCCGGCTGCGCCGTATGCGTGAGCGTTTGCTCGTTCTGCCGGAAGGGTTATGTGCGGCCGGTCAATGAAAGCAACGGAAGGATTAAATTCGTTTACGTTAACCCCACGGACAGCTACGTTGTAGTGTGCCATCAGTGCGAGGATGCCGCTTGTGCCAAGGCCTGCCTCCAAGAGGCCATTACCCGCCACAGCGCAACCGGCACCTGGATGGTGCATGTCGAAAAATGCATAGGCTGCGGGTTGTGCGTTGATGCTTGCCCCTACGGTGCCATCTACATTGATGCAGAGAACGGCAAAGCCGACAAGTGCGACTTGTGCCAAGGGGAACCGGCCTGCGTGAAATACTGCGCGGCCCAGGCTCTCAAGTTGGCCGACGAATAAGAAAAAGGGAGGAGCGAACAATGGTAAGCTACGGCGGTTACTGCGGACGTTTGCTGCGCGTTGATCTTACCACGAAAAAAATAAGCACAGAAGTGCTGACCGACGACTTCATCAGGAAGTATGTTGGTTGCAACGGCTTCGGTGCTGCTATACTGTTCAAAGAATTGCCGGCACGAATCGATCCTTTTTCGCCGGCAAATAAGGTTGTGCTGGCCACCGGTCCTCTGACAGGCACGATAGTACCATGTACTCCCAAAGTGGGCATTTTCACCAAGTCACCGCTGACGGGGGGCTTTATGGATTCCTATGCTGGCGGACATTTCGGAGCAGAGCTTAAGTTTGCCGGCTTCGACGGTGTGATTATTGAAGGCGTCAGCGAAAACCCAGTTTGGTTGTACATCCACGACGGTCAGGCAGAACTCCGAGATGCTGGCAAACTGTGGGGCCTTTCGGTTCCTGAGACGGAGGCGGCTGTTCGAGCCGAGCTGAACAACAACGCGGTTCACGTAGCTTCTATTGGACCGGCCGGGGAACGTCTGGTACGTTTCGGCTGCGTCATGGTGGATATGTCGCACGCTGCCGGAAGAGGGGGGGTAGGCGCGGTCCTGGGTAGCAAAAAGCTCAAGGCCATTGTCGTTCATGGCACAAAATACTCAGTGCCGGTGGCCAATGTTGAGGCAACGAAGGCTGTAGCGGATCGTATCTACCAACACATTTCTGAAACGCCCGCGTTACGCGACGGGATGCCCAAATACGGGACCACCGGGGCGCTTAAGGCAAACCAGGCCTCCGGCATTCTTGGAACGCGCAACTGGCAGAGCGAAACGTTCGAGCATGCTTCCAATATCGACGGTGATGCGTGCCTTAAAGAACTCTTTGAGAAAAATCTTGCCTGCTTCCAATGCCCGCTGCGCTGCGTTCACTTTTCCCGGATTAAGGAAGGAAAGTACGCTGGAACAGAAACCATCGGGCCGCAGTACGAAACTATGTACAGCTTAGGCTCGGTGTGCGGAATTGCGGACATCAAAGCCGTGGCCAAGGCTAACGAATACTGCAACGCAATGGGGATGGATACCATTTCGGCCGGTGTTACGGTAGCCTTTGCAATGGAGCTTTATGAACGGGGCATTTTGACGGCGGAAGATTTGGGTGGGCTACAACTTACCTTCGGTAATGATGACGCCCTGCTTGCAGCGCTGGAAAGAATAGTGACTCGTAGCGGCGTGTACCGCACGCTGGGAGAAGGGACTAAGCGTGCCGCTGAAATATTCGGTGGGGAAACTTACAAGTATGCCGTCCACGTCAAAGGCCTTGAGCTGGCGGGTCATAGCGGTCGTGGCTACAAGGGTATGAGCCTTGGCTATGCCACCAGCCCACGCGGAGGAAGCCATCAGGACATGAGGCATCTTCCGGAACGAGCTGGGCAATTCGACAGAAGAGATCCCAACGGGAAGGCGCAGCTCAACTACGATATCACCTCCACAACCACAATCCGCGATACCCTAAACTACTGTGCCATGATAGAAGATGTGATTGGAAGAGTCGGCCTGAACGAACGGCATGCTGAGTTACTGAATACTGTTACCGGACTGAATTTCTCAGTTCAAGACGTACAGCGACTCGCAGATAGGATCTGGAACCTCGAGCGGGCCTTTAACGTCCGCGAGGGTATGAGCCGCAAGGACGACGTTCTTCCTTACCGCTTCATGAACGAGCCCATTCCGGAAGGGCCGTCGCAGGGCATGCACTGTCCGCCCGAAGAACTGGAGAGGATGAAGGACGAGCTCTACAAACTTCGCCGTTGGACACCGGAAGGCATACCGTCTAAGGAATTGCTCCTAGATCTTGGACTCGATGACGTGGCGGCGGAGTTGTGGCCGTAATAGGTCTGCCCGCATGGAGGCGTTTAGGCTATGGATAAACGCTCGGTTAACGTTAAGTTTCTCGGTGAGTTTCGCGACTTAGCTGGCACAGAGCAAATGATGGTCGTATTGGAAAGCAGGCATACCCTGAGAGATCTCATTCACCAATTGTGCAAGTGTGTACCAATGCTGCAGACCCTCCTCTTGAAACCCCGAGAAGAGGGCCTTGCGCCATTCTCCATGATCTTAAATGGAAAAGAGGTGTACTCGCTGGGAGATCTTTCCCAAATAGTTCCGGATGGTAGTGAGGTGACCTTTTTCTTCTGGGGTGTCGGCGGATGATGATGATGGTACTATGAGCTGCGATTTGATGATCACAGGCGTATCGTGCGCATAAGGCATAGACCATACGATCCGAAAGGGCCACCCTTTCACTGAGGGATGGCCTTTTTTCTTCTTCGACAGGCAGGCCCTGCAACCATGCCTCCCCGAAGCCTAACAAATCAAGAAACATGCAGCGCGAAGCGCGGAAAGTGGGACCCGCATAAATCACCGATGTTCTTAACCCGGGCCCTAGTCCAGCCTATAATTGAGGCGAGAACGGGCCGTATAAAAACGAAGGGTGTAGAGTGTAAGTAACTGCCAATAGCACCAAAGATGTAAGCTACTGAAACGTTGTCTTCGGGGTTAATAGTTCCAGGCCCTGGTGTGGCCGAGTTACAGGTACCAAAGCGGCTAGGGTAATACCATGGCAGTGGTTAATAAGTGACGTGGTCAAAGCAAGTTACGCATCGAAGTTGCGAAGGGTAGAGTGAAAAACATCACCTCACAGAGTCATTACTAACGTCAAAACCGCGTACCTTAAGGCCTTGGCAGCAAGCACAGATACCAAGAGCGATGGCCAGATGGGTTTACCAGTTTTACCAGAACTTACATTGGCTTAGAAGGAGCACCTTGCTCTTGTTGAGCAACGGGATGGCGGCAAAGAGTGAGAGTTTTCGTAAGCGGAAAACGGGCGGCCTTAACACGCCGGCGGAGGCTGCTTTTCTCATGCCCTATGATTTCTCGTTCCGTAAGTGCAGCCAGGTAGTCGACGTGCTTCTCATTTCTCTCTACAGCCTCTCTGGCCAGGGATATAGATACAGGCGGGCCATGGCCGGGAGCCTTAGGCGCTTCAAGTTCGCCTCAAGTAAGATATTGCGGTCCATTTACTGTTACTCCCCCAAGAGTACGTTAAAGCGGGCCACGTTAGGTTTTTGCACCGTAGGTGAATGGGGTATGCCTGCCGATCTCTCTGTAGGGCCCACGCGAGCCATTTGGGATAGGACCTCGTGGATGGTGGCAAAGGAGTAACTGCCGGTAGCCAGAGCCTGCTCAATTGCTGTCTTGAGCGTCGGCTCACCGAAGAAGCATTCAAGACAGAAGATATGGACGAACTCACGTGTAGGAACGCGGTAACGAACGAAACCGTGCAGAGCCGCATGCAGAAGAGATTGATCCGCCTGGGCTTACCGTCTTCCGCGAGTGGCCCAGCTTACGGGCGATCTGGTGGATCGACTTTCCTCGCCGCTCATGTAGCCACCGGATATAATCTTCTAGCACCTCTTCTTCCTCCTGTTGCCAAGATTAGTGATCTTAAGCAACAGGATTCGACGTGTTAGGGTGGTCCCCTTTAGCGTTGGCGAAAGGCCGCTAAGTGGTCTTTTTTACATTATCGAAAACAATCCAGCACCCTGTGAACTTCTCCTTTCACAACGCATTTGAGCATTGGTGGCCCACACTTTGGGCCTGTTTTGAAGTGAATGGGTGGTCACTTTAATCAGAATGCACAGTTTTGCATCTAATACCGCTTATAAGAGCTATGAGAAAAAATATTGGCAGAACAAGAGGAATATGAGGAGGCGTGTCGAACACTATGATTGTCGGACAAGGCTACAACCAGACATGTTTTTCCAAAAAGACAATTGTTCTCTAGAATGAACATATGTTTGGAGGAATCTTTTTGGATGTAATTAAAAGGATAACCGTACGCGACTCGTTAATTGGCTACTTTCAAAACCAACTCCTGCGGGGGAAACTGAGTCCGGGAGATAAGTTGCCGACAGAAAAAGAACTGTCTGAGTCCCTACGTGTTGGACGTGCTTCTATTAGAGAAGCATTGTCAGCTCTTACCTTTATGGGCATTTTGAAAAAAACACCGGAAGGAACTTTTGTAAATGACAAACCTGGGAAACTTCCCGCGTTGACCGTCTTAAGTGCCTCGCTTATCTACGGGAGTAGTGATTACCAGCTTTATGAGGCCCGCAAGATTATAGAGGTGGGAATCGCTGGGTTGGCAGCGGAGCGTGCAACAAGGGAGAAAGTTGCCAGGTTGGAACAGAGTATCGAGACGTTACGCACTCTTATCGGGCAGGGCAAAGAATTTTTCGACGAGGACGTTAGATTCCATCTTGGCATAGTCGAGATGACCGGTAACAAGATCCTTTACAGCTTGATGGAAACGATGAGCGAACTCATTGCGGCGCAAATGAGCGAGAAGATAGCAATTATCGCCAAGGAGAAAGGGCTTTCCTACGCGATGGCTATAGAATACCACCATACCGAAGCTATTAAAGAACATTCAAGAATATTAGACGACCTTAAGCGAGGTGATTGTGAGGCGGCTCAGAGGAGCATGTTTTTTCACTTGCACCATTGGCAGAAGTACTGCCGGCCCGTTGGGCACCAATGTACAAAGTGAGTTGGGGGGTGGGGAAAAAGAGCCAAGTGGCATGAGCTACTGTCTTTACGCAGTAAGAGGAGGGTATAGGCTTATGACCGGTATCCGCGAGTTTACCGTACCCACCAAGGTTAGGTATGGTTTCGGAGCTGCGAAGACAATCGGTGCATTGTCAAAAGAGGTCGGCAGCAGGAGTGCCCTCATAGTTACCGATCCCGGCTTAGTCAAGGCCGGTTTGTTGAGAACTATTAGCTCCATGCTGGAAGAAGAAGGTATTACGTTCAGCTGCTATGATCAGGTAGAACCAAACCCTTCCATAGAAAACGTTGAGGCCTGCTTTGCTATCTATCAGCAGTATAAGCCTGACGTGGTAATTGGCCTGGGAGGCGGGAGCTCCATTGACACGGCGAAGGCCGTTGCCGTGCTTGCCACCAACGGTGGTCACATTGTCGACTACGAGGGCTATAACAAAGTAACGAGGCCGAAGAAGACGGTCATAGCCATTCCCACGACCGCCGGGACCGGTAGTGAAGTCACGGCGTCGTCTGTGATTACAGACCGGCAGCGGCAGATCAAGATGGCAGTCATTAGTTTCAACGTTATACCTGAGTACGCGCTGGTCGATCCAGAACTGACTCTATCCGTTCCCCCGGCTCTTACGGCATCTACTGGAATGGATGCCCTAACCCACGCCATAGAGTCTTATGTTTCCAAGGAAGCTATTCCGCAGTCAGAAGCTTTTGCCCTGCACGCCATCAGGCTCATCAGCCGCAGCCTTCGCCGCGCCGTCTTCGACGGTGACAGCCGGGAGGCCCGCGGCGACATGATGATGGGTAGTCTTCTTGCAGGCATGGCTTTCGCTGTCTCTAAACTTGGAAACGTACATGCCATGGCGCACCCGTTGGGTGGCGTTTTCAACATACCTCACGGCATTGCCAATGCTGTCCTCCTTCCGTACGTCATGAAGTTTAATGCCCTGGCTTGCCCGGAGAAATTTGCCGACATCGCGGCCGCTATGGGAGCCGATGTGACAGGGCTGACACCGCGGGAGGCGGCGCTCAAAGCGGTGGCGCTTGTCCGTGAGCTGAACGCGGATATCGGTATCCCGGATAACCTTGGTTGCCTTGGCGTGACGACAGCGGCTCTGGACAAGCTCTGCGAGGACACCATGCGCAGCGGAAACGTTTTGATTAACCCTCGCAAGACTACGGTTCAGGACATCCGTAAACTGTATCAGGACGCGATAGCCGGGGCTTTCTAAGCAGAAACGTTGGCAAGCTGCGCTAAGCTGGTTTTTACGAGTAAGAAGCTTAAGTTTTAGAACACATGAAGGAGGGTTTAGGGTGAAAAAATTCTGCGCTTTCATAGTAGTGGCTGTGCTCATCATATCGTTGCTTTCCGGTTGCGGTGGGGGGCGGCAAGCTCAACCGCAAGGAGGCTCCGGTACGGCACCATCCCAGGATACGATTACCATTAAGCTAGCCCACGCTTCTCCAGCTACCAACGACCGTCTTGAGGCTTCGTGCCAGGAATTTGCTAAAGCGGTAAAGGAAAAGACAAACGGTAAAATCATCGTACAGACGTACCCGGCTTCCCAGCTGGGTGGAGAGCGGGAAGAGCTCGAAGGCGTGCAGATGGGTACGATCGAGATGGCGGCCCTGAGCAGCGGCCCCTTCCCGGGCATTTTCCCGGACATCATGGTATTTGACATGCCTTACCTGTTCTTCTCACGCGAAGCGGCCTTTAAAGTGCTGGACGGCCCGGTGGGGCAGGAGATCCTCGACCGCCTGCTGCAAAAGACCGGCATCCGGGCTCTCGCTTGGGGCGAGAACGGCTTCCGCCACTTTACCAATAACGTCCGCCCCATACTTAAGCCAGAAGACCTAAAGGGCCTCAAGATCCGCACTATGGAAAACCCGGCGCACATGGCTATCGTCCGCACTCTGGGCGGCGACCCCACGCCCATGGCGTTTGGCGAGGTTTACACGGCCCTGGCCCAAAAGACTGTGGATGGCCAGGAAAACCCGGTTTCGCTGATAACCTCGATGAAGTTCCACGAAGTGCAGAAGTACTGCACGTTGGACGGTCACGTGTATAACCCCTACCTCCTAATCATCAATGACAAGTTTTTCCAGTCACTAGATGCGGATTCCCAGAAGGCGTTGCAGGAAGCAGCGGCGCTCTGGAGGGACGTCGAGCGGAAGCTGAACGAAGAGCAGGTACAGGCCGGTGTGAAACTGATGAAGGACGCCGGCGTGCAGGTTGATGAATTGACAACGGAACAGAAGGAAGTATTCCGCAAAGCGACTCAGCCCGTGTACGACGAGTTTGCCAAACAGCTTGACCCCGCCTTGATGGAGAAAGTACTGAAAGCGGCTCAGGAGGCTAACGGAATTTAGTCTTCAGCTTTCAACCGGGAGGGAGGAGATACCTCCTCCCTGAGATTGCTGACAAACCCCTGCAACGTCAAGCGGTGCAGGGGTTTAATCTTAATATCGGGCTTATGAAGGAGAAGAGATGCTGTAAAAGTTGATGTAGGCGAGAACTAGGAGATGGTCCTTGTCCCTGTTTCCACAAGAAGAGGGCCATCTTTTTCATGTTCTGGCAAGCGGCCGTAAGGAGGCACTGCTCTGTGACTTTGCTGCGCCCCCGCATACGGCAATATCTTAGACCATGCAGTTCTTTAGAATCTGCGAAGCTTCTTTCAATGGTTAGCTTCCTTCGCCGGTATAGTTCTTTCCCGCGCACGCTAAGACGATTTTCCCTTATCCATTCCTTATCGTCTTCCCAAACATGTCTGGTTAAAACTTTAGTATGGTTTTTGGAATGTGTACAACGGCTTAGCATTGGGCACTTTTTACATACTTCGGGGTCAGATTTATACTCCCGGTACCCTTCACGATTGGTTGTGCGATAGGTGAGGACGCTACCGGCAGGACAGGTGTAGTGATCCTGTTCAGGATCATATTTGTACTGCCACTTGTGAAAGACCCCTTTCTTAGGACGGAACCTCCTATGAGCGATGACAGCATAAATTCCTTTTTGCCTTAGACCATGGGCAATAGGATTAGTGAGATAGCCTGCATCAAGCGCCACAGCCTCGACTTTAAAACCAAAGCGATGGATTTGCCTGTCAAGTCGACTGAGATAGGGAACAGAATCATGGACATTCCCAGCGGTTACATAAGAGTCTGTGATTAGGTTCAACTTCCCGTCTACAGTTCTATGTTCCAGGTAAAAGAATCCCCGTGGCTTACCTTCCCGTACCATATGCCCGCTTTCGGGGTCAGTTGTACTGATTCGGGTTTGCCTTGTTTCGGGAGGTTCTTTTCCCTTATCCTTTAACGGCTTCTTCCCATGTTCTAAACGGTCATCCTCTACTGCTTTGTCCAGTTCCTCTACGTAGTCCTTTGTTGACTTGGCTACTTTTTCAATGGTGAATTTGCTTTTGCTGGCGTTTGCTTTTAGGAACGTAGAGTCGGAAAACAATTCTTTCCCGTCGATCAGCCCTTTGGACATTGCCTGAAATACTATCTCGTCAAATATCTGCTGGAATACATCTGTTCCATTGAACCGCCGACGTCGATTCTGGCTTATGGTGGAGTGATGGGGTACTAGATCTGAAAGAGAAAGCCCTAGGAACCAGCGATAGGCCACGTTAACTTTGATCTCTTCAACCAAACGACGCTCTGAACGTATCCCATAAATGTAACCAATGAACAACATCTTAAAGAGAATCACCGGATCAATACACGGCCGACCGTTATCCTCACAATATAAGTTCTTGGTCTTCTCTGTGATAAACCCAAAATCTATGTACTTGGTGATCTTTCGAAGTAGATGGTCCTTGGGAACCAGGTCTTCTATGTTAACGAATTCATAGCTCAGTTGTTGGGTTTTACGAGTTCTAAACATCTATCTTGCTTTCACTCCTTTTTCTATTGACTACATTAATATAGTATTCGACAAAAAGAGGCTGCTGACCTTCTTTGTCAACAGCCTCAGGGAGGAGATACCTCCTCCCTCTTATGTTCAAGGAGGAAAAAGAGACCATGTCATTCGCTGATCGGGTAGACAAAGTGATGACCGTCGTGGAAAAATCTGTGGTGGCCATCTGCCTTGCGCTCATGATGTGTATCGTTTTTTACGGGGTTGTCAACCGGTTTATTGTCAAACGCTCCCTGCAGTGGTCCGAAGAATTGTCGCGGTACCTGACCATTTGGGCCACGTACGTCGGCGCGAGCCTCGGGGTGCGCTGGGGGTCTCATATCGGCGTAGAGGCTTTTGTCAATCTCCTACCGAAAAAGGCCCGCAGCTGTGTTAACCTGGTCACTTACCTTGCCTGCCTGGCCTTTGTCGCCTTTGTAACGGTGACCGGTTTTCAGTTTACCGAGAAGCTCCTGACCACCCAACAGCTCTCCCCGGCCATGCGGATTCCGATGGCGTGGGCTTATGCCGGGGTTCCTGTCGGTGCGCTTTTCATGGGCGTGCGTTACTTGATGCTTGTTGTCCAGGATGTCGGCGTAATTTTCAAAGGGAAGGAAGAGTCAACCGATGGCGAATGCCCTACTCTTAACGTTTAGCCTTCTCGTTATCGCCAACGTCCCGATTGGTATTTGCCTTGGCTTGGCCACCACGGTGGCGTTGCTTTCAGCAGGCGGCAAGGTACCCCTAATTCTGGTGGCGCAAAGGATGTTTACCGGGCTCGACTCCTTCCCTCTTCTGGCAATTCCCCTCTTCATGATAGCCGGCAAGGTAATGGAGCGAGGCGGAATCTCGCGCCGTCTCGTCGACCTGGCTGCTCAGGTCGTCGGGTGGTTACCCGGAGGTTTTGCCATGGTTTCAGTCCTGGCGTGCATGTTCTTTGCCGCCATCTCCGGCTCGGCCCCGGCGACCGTGGCCGCCATCGGTAGCATCATGGTTCCCGCAATGGTTGAAGCAGGTTACGACCGCGCTTTTGCAGCAGGCCTGTTGGCTTCCGCTGGGACCATCGGTGTCATCATTCCCCCAAGCATTCCCTTTGTCACGTACGGCATCACCATGAACACCTCGATTGGAGATCTTTTTTTGGCGGGATTCATCCCGGGCACCATCATGGGGCTTTCCCTCATGATTTACTCTTACTACGTTGCCAAGAAGCGCGGTTACCAGGCTTCGATAAAACCTACCTTCAAAGGTTTTCTTACCGCTTTCAAGGACGCGATCTGGGGACTCCTTATGCCGATCATCATCCTAGGCGGTATCTACGGCGGGGTGTTTACGCCGACAGAGGCAGCCGGCATCGCGTGCGTTTATGGTTTAATCGTTGGTCTTTTCGTTTACAGGGTCCTCAAGTTCAATGAGCTACCTAGAGTCTTTTACGAGGCTGGGGTCACTTCCGCAATGGTGATGCTCATCATTGCTACGGCTACTGCCATGGGGTGGGTGATGACCACCGAGCAGGTTCCGACGAAACTGGCCCAAAGCATGGCTCCTTTGGCGACCAACCCGGTAATTCTCTTGCTCGTTATTAACATCATCCTGCTCATTACTGGTTGCTTAATGGAGCTGAACGCGGCCATCGTGATTCTGGGCCCGATCTTCCTTCCGCTTGTGACGAAAGCAAACATTGATCTTATTCACTTTGGGATAATCATGGTCGTTAACATGACCATCGGCCTCTTGACGCCGCCGCTCGGGGTCAACCTGTTTGTGGCCTGCGGACTCGACCGCTTGGTGACCTTCAACAAGCTCGTCAAAGCCGTTCTGCCGATGTTGACCATTCTTATCATCAACCTTATGCTCTTCACCTATTTGCCGCAGCTCTCCCTGTTGCTACCCAAGCTTTTGTAGTGAGAAAATTGGCTCGGGAAAGGGAAATTAGGACATGGCAATGCTATTTGAACCGATAACTATAAAGGGAATTCACCTGCGGAATCGACTTGTCTTTCCTCCCATGGGCACTTATCTGGCGACGGCTGATGGAGGAGTAACGCAAGAGCACCGAGAGCATTATCTGGCTCGGGCTCAGGCCGGGGTAGGCCTCATAGTTCTTGAGCATGCCTTCATCACACCGCAGGGGAAGGCCCGATCAAACCAGCTGGGGATTGACAGCGACGCCAAGATTCCAGGACTGGCTGCACTGGTCGGGGTTTTGCACCAGGCCGGGGCCAAGGTGGTGGCACAGCTAAATCATGCAGGAAGCAACACTAGAGCTGAGCTTATCGGGGCGCAACCTTTGGGCGCGTCTGCGGTTGAGCATCCAAAAAGCCACACGGTACCCAGGGAAATGGAAATGCAGGATATAGAGAGCGTCATTAATTCCTTTGCTAAGGCGGCTCTCCGAGCGCAGGCTGCTGGCTGCGATGGAGTGGAAATTCACTGTTGCCACGGTTACCTCCTGAACCAATTTCTGTCACCCATAACGAATCGAAGGCAAGATAGGTATGGGAGAGATTTGGAGGGGCGCATGCGCCTTCCCTTAGAAATAGTGAAGGCAGTCCGCCGTGTAGTGGGCCCCGACTACCTACTCCTTTTTCGCTTAGCAGGCGATGATATGTTGCCGGGCGGGGTTACCCTTGCCGAGTCCAAGCTTGTCGCTAGAGAAGCAGTTGCTGCCGGTGTCGATGTTCTTGACATCTCGGGAGGACTGGGGGGGTATAGCCCAGAAGGTGCCGGGCCAGCTTACTTTTTGCCCCTGGCGAGTGCGATCAAGCAGGTAGTCTCTGTTCCAGTGATCTGTACTGGTGGTATCAGAGAACCGCACCTGGCCGATGGCATTGTGCGCGATGGTAAAGCGGACCTCATCGGTGTTGGAAGGGCTCAGTTTGCTGATCCGCAGTGGGCGGTCAAGGCCAGGAAGATTCTTGAATAGTAAAGCGAACGTACAGTATCACATTCCTGATAGGCTCGTCAGCTTGTTTGACCCTGAGGCTGAAAGAGAACGAGCCTTAGGAACGCAGAGTTAGCAGTATCCACAGACCGTGAGTTTTACAGCAAAGACAAGGAGTGGCTGGAGTCTTCGCTCTGGTTCAAGACCGCCTACAGAAACGCGTGTTGGTTATAAGGTTCCAGCAAGCAGTTTTTCAGGGGAGGGGTCTTGCGAATGCCTTATGGGTACATGGGAAAACTTTTGCGTGTTGATCTTACGCAAAAGAAAACATGCGTAGAGGACCTGGACTCGGCGGTTGCGCGCAAATACATTGGAGGGAGCGGGCTTGCGGCCAAGTATCTGTACGAGGAGACGGACGGCAGCACTGACCCGCTCGGGCCGGATAACCTACTTGTTTTCATGACGGGACCATTCACCGGCACTGTGGTGCCGAACTCGGGCAGGCACGCTGTGGCGGCTAAGTCGCCTCTTACCGGAATTTGGGCTGAAGGGGATGCCGGCGGAACTTGGGGAGTAATGCTGAAGCGGGCTGGTTTTGACGGTATTCTGATTAGAGGCAAGGCCACAGAACCCGTGTACCTTTGGGTTCACGAACAGGGCGTCGAGATCCGTCCGGCTGAGCACCTTTGGGGTAAGGACACTTTTGAGGTGGCGGACTTGATTAAAGCCGAAACGCATCCCAAGGCAGTTGTAAGCTCCATCGGCCAGGCAGGGGAAAACCTCGTCAGGATTGCTGTAATTATGAGTGATGGACGTGAGGGCCGTACAGCCGGGCGGGGCGGTTTAGGGGCTGTCATGGGATCCAAGAACCTCAAGGCAGTCGCAGTGTACGGCACTAAACGCCCAATGGCGGCAAAAGAAGAAGACCTCAAAACGTTTACCAAAGAGATGGTCACTGCCATACGAGACCGGACTCAGGGAATGAGCCGTTTTGGAACAGCCGGCGGCCTCCAGGCCATGGAGGAGCTGGGCGACCTGCCCATCCGCAACTGGTGTCAGGGCAGTTGGCCGGAAGGAGCAGCTAAGATTGGCGGCCAGCGTATGGCCGAGAGCATTCTGACGCGGAATTACCACTGTGGAGCCTGTGTTATCGGTTGCGGCCGGGTAGTCAAGCTAGGCCGCGGGGAGTACGCCGGAGTCGAACAGGGTGGACCGGAGTACGAAACCCTGGCTTCACTTGGCGCCCTCTGCCTGGTGGATGACCTGGAAGCTGTAGCCCTGGCCAATGAATACTGCAACCGTTCCGGGCTGGACACCATCTCCACCGGCTCCGCCATCGCTTTTGCCATGGAGTGCTGGGAGCATGGCCTGATAACTGCGAAAGATACCGACGGGCTCAAGCTCGAGTGGGGAAGCGCTGAGGCAATGCTGACGCTGGTGCAGGCCATTGCCCGGCGCGAGGGGCTCGGCCGGCTGTTGGCGGACGGAGTCCGAGCGGCCGCCCAGGCTTTGGGTCCCCGGGCGGAGGAATACGCCATTCATGTCAAGGGCCTGGAATTTCCCGCGCATGACCCGCGTGCCTATAACAGCGTGGCGGTCGGGTATGCTACCTCGAACAGGGGAGCATGCCACCTGCAGGGCTTCACCCATATGTTCGAAAAGAGCGTCACCATGCCCGAGCTCGGCTACGACGAGATCCAGGATCGGTTCGGCGTTGAGGGCAAGGGTGAGCTGACGGCCAAGTGCCAAGACCTTATGTGCCTGATGGACGCACTAAAAATGTGCAAGTTCTCTTTGTCGGGCGGGGTGAAGGTCACCCACATGATCAAATGGCTCAATTACGTAACTGGTTGGGATGTTTCGCTACAGGAATTCCTCAAGACAGGGGAGCGCATCTTTAACCTAAAGCGCCTGTATAACGTGCGCTGCGGCATAAGCCGTAAGGACGACATCTTGCCGCCCCGCATTCTGACCCACAAACGCGGCAGTGGTGGTGCAGCCGATAATCTGCCGCCTTTAGGCAAGATGTTGAGCGAGTACTACACGTGGCGAGGCTGGAGCGAAGAGGGCATCCCAACACATGCCAAGCTGCGCGAGCTCGGTTTGGAGGAGTATATCAGTTAGCTACAAGGAGCCGCTCCTGCGCTGTTTGTGCGGGGGCGGCTCCTTGATTCGCGGTAGCATACATATGGAGCTTCTTGACAAAAGGTTTCATGAAGCGCTCGTCGTCGGGGCTGGTCTTCACCAGGGTCGGAGCTTGGCGAAGACCAGCCCCATATTAGTATAATATTGCCACATTTAGATAGCAATAGAATAGTCCGTCAGCGGCTCCCGGATATGCTAAAATGACATTAAGAACAGAGCTCCGACTGGATGCAGAGGCGACATAGAAAGACTAGATTTGCCACATTGCGAGGTGGCAGTGTTGAGCCTGAATGAAAGACAGCGGAAACTGGCAGGGGTTCTTCTGCAATCTCCAGAACGTGTAACGATTCGTGCGTTGGCCGAACGACTTCGGGTTAGTCAAAGGACCGTCCGCTATGACCTCGATTCCTTGGAGTCCTGGCTTGAGAAACGTAATGTTAACCTTATCCGTAAACCAAACCAAGGTATCTGGCTTGAAGGCGACCCGGAGCTATTGTGTGCGCTGCAACACGAATTGGGACCGACTGTTTCCTATGACTGTTCGCTGTCACCGAAAGAGCGGCAGGAGCTGCTGGCTGCCTTGCTCTTGCGATCCGACAGGCCTTTAACCGCGGAAGAGCTCGCGGACAGACTCATGGTCAGCCGTGCGACTGTCGTATCGGACCTTCAGAAAGTCCGCAGCTGGTTTGCCGACCGGGGTATTTCCCTTCACAGTAAGCCCAACGTAGGATACTACCAAGAAAGCTCGGAAAAAGACTGGCGGCGGGCTGTCAGCGATCTTCTCACAGGATCCGCCGGGGAAGAGCATTTGATTCGTTACCTTACAGAGATGAGTTCAGGGTCCGGACCATGGCGACGAGAAGGTCCGGACGGCGGTATCATGCTTGTTCTGACTCTTTTTCGTGAAGTGAACTTGACCGAGCTTGAGAAAATCGTAACGGAGGTGTGCGGACGCAACGGGCTTGCCTTAAACGACAGTTCAATGGTCGGCCTTGTGATCCATCTCGCGCTTGCCATTACGCGTCTCAAGCAAGGTAAGGATATCGTGATGCTTTCCCCGGACCTGGACGAGATCAAGGAAAGTCCTGAGTTTGGCATAGCCGGCGAAGTGGCATTGGCTGTGCGCGAGCAGTACAAGGTAGAGATGCCACCGGCGGAGATAGGGTACATTAGTTTGCATCTTATGGGGGCCAAGCTGTGCTCTTACAGGAAAAAAGCTTATAAGGGACATGACGGTAAAGCAGATGGAATAAAGGTCTTGGCAACCCAATTCATACGTCGTGCGGAGACATTGTTGGGTGTGGAACTCTCAACAGATACGCAACTTTTGGATGGGCTGACAATCCATCTGCAACCTGTCCAAGCGCGAGTGAAGTTTGGCCTTCCCTTTCGCAATCCACTCCTCGATGAAATCAAGCAGAAGTTCTCCTTCCTGTTCTTCGTCGCTAAACAGGCGTCAAGGACACTTGAAGACACTTGGGGCAATAACCTCCCCGAAGAAGAGATCGGCTACCTCACCCTGCACCTGGGGGCAGCCGTGGAGCGACTGAAAACCAGGTATCGTATCCGGCCAAGAGCTCTTGTGGTGTGCGGCAGTGGAGTGGGTACATCACAACTCATTGCAAGCGTTTTGGAGTCCGAAATCCCGGAGATCGAGCTTGTCGGTTTTAGCTCGGCATTTTGCGTTGCCCAGCAGATAAAGAGCCTTCAACCCGATTTAGTCCTTTCGACCGTTCCTATTAAGAATTGTGGGGTTCAGACAATTGTCTTGTCCGGCATTCCAACTTCCCAAGAAATCAAGGAACTCCGGGCCGCACTTGGTTTTGGCTCAAGTGAGCCCGGGGTGAAGCAAAAAGAAGGTTTAGAAAGCAAACATGGCTTTTCGGGAGGGACAAAACCGGTGCTTTCTGACGTGCTGGTGGCAGAAACCATAGCTCTAGATGTAGAGGCAAAAGACTGGGAAGAGGGCGTTCGCCTTGCCGGGGGATTGTTGGTGCGAAGTGGTTCCATCGAAGAACGCTACGTGGACAGTATGATCAAGGCGGTCCAGGAACTGGGACCCTACATTGTAATAGCGCCGGGTATCGCCATGCCGCATGCCCGCCCGGAAGACGGGGCACGAAAGATCGGGCTGAGTCTGGTTCGGCTCAAGAACCCGGTTTCATTTGGTAACCCAACAAACGATCCTGTTGATTTGATCATCGGCTTGAGCGCCGTTGACAGTGACTCTCATCTGAAGCTTCTCGCCCAGCTTTCTAAACTTGTTAATAACCCAAATCGCCTGAAAGTCATTAGAGAAGCCGGCAGCAAGGAGGGGATTCTGGCGCTGGTTTCTCAGGTCTCCGAAGAAAACTGAATCCAAGAAGAAAGGATGTTCACCATGACTCAGACTGCTGGCTACAAAACCCTTAAAGAAATCCTGGATCAACCGGCGACTTGGAAGCGCACGGTTGAACGGTTCAATGGGGATCTCGGCAATTCGGTGGAGTGGATTAGGGAAAAAGCTCCGGCAACAATTCTCTTTACAGGCTGCGGAACCTCGTACTATCTCTCCTTGGCGGCGGCAGCGGCCTTTCGGGCCATGGCTGGGCAGCCAGCTCAAGGTGTTCCGGGATCGGAAGTATTCCTGCAACCGGAAACAACACTTCCCGCAGGGAACGACTCGCTGGTCATCGGTGTTTCCAGGTCGGGGGAGAGCAGCGAGACAGTCATGGCACTCTCCTACGTAAAGGAGAACCGCCGTGGAACGAGTGCCGCGCTTTCGTGTTATCCCGGTAGCAGCATCACCCGGCAGGCAGAAAAGGTCTGGACGATTCCGGAAGCGCAAGAAGAAAGCGTGGTCATGACGAAATCGTTTTCCAGCCTGCTGTTGTTCCTTGATCTGGTTGCAGCCGCGCTTGGACAGCAAAGGGGTATCCTTGACGAATTGGCATCGCTCCCGCAAATCGGTCAACAAGTTATTGCGGGGTATGAGCAAATGATGGCAACCCTTGCCTCTGACCCGAAGACCGGCCGCTTTGTTTTCCTGGGCTCGGGCTCTTTTTACGGCCTGGCTTTGGAAGCAATGCTGAAAGTCAAGGAACAGGCTGTCGCCTGGTCAGAAGCTTACCATTCACTCGAGGTGCGCCACGGCCCTAAATCCATCGTCGACGATAACACTTTGGTGGTAGCTTTTGTTTCACCTAGTGCGTGGCGCTTCGAGGCGGATGTCCTGAAAGAGATGATGGACTACGGTGCTAAAGTACTTACACTTGGTGCGGAGGATGCCGTCAGCGAGTGGAACGTTGTTCTGCCCCAAGGGGTGAATGCTTTTGCACGGGGTTTGGCGGCCATGCCGCTTGTGCAGTTGCTCGGCTATTACCATGCCATTGCGAAAAAACTCGACCCCGATGTGCCGCAGCACCTAACCCAAGTTGTGAGACTTTAGCTCAGGAGGTGAAACGGAAAACCATGAAGATCGTTACCGTGTGTGGCATGGGCTTTGGTACGAGTTTGATGCTCAAGATGACGATTGATGATATTTTGAAGGAGGAGGGGATAAAGGCCAGTACAGAAGCGTGTGATGTAGGTTCCGCTAAGGGCAAGCAGGCGGACATTGTTGTGGCTTCAAGAGACATCGGTAAGCATCTTGCCAATAGTTTCCCGAAGGTTGTGCTTATCAACAATTTGACCGACAAGGCTGAGATCAGGGCTAAGCTCCTTGGGGAACTACCAAGATAACAATCAAGGGGGGATTTGGATGGTTAAGGCATTGGTGGAAGTATTCACGACGCCGGCGATTATGCTCGGGTTCGTTGCCCTACTTGGCTTGCTGTTGCAGCGCAAATCTGCATCGGAGTGTATAACTGGGACCTTTAAGACTATCCTTGGGGTTCTTATCTTAAGCAGCGGGGCGGGCGTCATCGTGCAATCGCTTGGCCCCTTCAGCGACCTTTTCACAAAAGCCTTCAACCTCACAGGTATAGTCCCGTTTGACGAAGCAGTGACAGGCGCCGTCATACAGAAGATCGCGGTCGTGGCGAAAACATCTTCGTTGATTATTGCCTTTGGGTTCCTGGTAAACCTGCTTGTCGCGCGAATTACTCCTTTCAAGTACATTTTCCTCACAGGCCACATGATCTGGATCATGGCAGGGTTCTTGGCATTTGCCCTCTTCGATCTGGGCTTTTCTGAAACCGGCATCGTGGTAATTGGATCCCTTGTGCAAGGCGTAGTCTTGACTCTGCTTCCAGCTATTGCCCAACCGATCATGCGGCGGGTGACCGGATCCGACCAGTTTGCCTACGGGCACCTCACGACCTTAGGGGTGGTGGCTGGAGCCCTGGTCGGAAAAGTCTTCGGCGATCCTGAGCAAAGCAGTGAGGACGTAAAGGTGCCGGAAAGCCTTGAGTTCTTCAGGGACACCGCGATCTCGATTTCCGTGGTGATGCTTGTTATATACGTGGTTACAGTACTTGTTGCTGGCCCTGCCGCTGTGGCAAAGGCATCGGGTGGTCAGTCACCGCTGACCTACGCTGTTGTCCAGGCCCTGACTTTCACGGCGGGAGTGCTCATCCTCCTGCAAGGCGTAAGAATGTTCCTGGGCGAGATTATCCCCTCTTTTCGTGGTATTGCGCTGAAGGTGGTTCCTGGTGCGATCCCTGCGCTGGACTGCCCGGTGGTTTTTCCTTATGCCCCTACAGCTCTAATGCTGGGGTTTGTTAGTTCTGTGATGGGCATGATCGTCGGCATGTTTGTCTCCCGGCTGCTCGGAACCGTAATACCTCTTCCCTCGATCATCGGGGGCTTCTTTACGGGTGGTACCTCGGGTATCTTTGGTAATGCTGTAGGAGGAAGGCGAGGCGCTGTCATCGCAGGCTTTGTCTACGGCTTAATCCTTACAATTCCAGTCGCACTTTTCTACCCACTGTACGATCTCCCCAAGTATGGGATCACCGGGGTTGCCATGCTTGTCCCGGATGGGCTGGCTGTTTTAGCAATTATCAAAGCTATTGCCAGCATTTTCTAGTGTTGCAGGCGACGGGGAAACTGGCACACCGGTTTCCCCCTATTATATCTATCTGGAGGTTGAATTGAAAAATGAAAGCTTTAGAATACCTGAATAAGGTAGAGACAATCTTGAAGGAGGTCAAAGGAAGCCAGCTTCAAGCCATCCAGCAGGCTGCGGAGCTTGTGGCCCATACCATTGAGGGCAGCGGTTTACTTCATGTATTCGGCTGCGGTCACTCCCAGATGTACGCCGAGGAGCTCTTCTACCGTGCAGGCGGCCTGGTTCCTGTAAACGCCATACTGGAGCCCGCCCTTTCGCTTCGGCCGGAGGCACCCAAAAGCACTTGGTTCGAGCGCTGCCCAGATTACGGTAAAGAAATCTTGAAGAACGAACCTGCGCAACCCGGCGATACGCTGATTATCGCTTCTACGTCGGGGAGGAATGCAGTGCCAATCGACGCCGCCCTCCAAGCCAAGGATATGGGCCTCAAGGTGATTGCCTTGACCTCCATGGCTTTCACGCGAAGCGTTAAGTCCCGTCACGCAAGCGGCAAGTTGCTGTATGAGCTGGCGGATGTAGTGTTGGACAATTGCGGTGTCAGCGGTGACGCGGTAATAGGGTTTGAGGGCATACCGTTTAAGGCCGGGCCGACATCGACAGTCGTTGGGTGTGCTATTCTCCAGGCTGTAATTGTGGAGGCCATAGAAAAGCTTTTGGCTCGAGGCATAACACCACCTGTATGGGTCAGCTCCAACCTGGACCAAGGTGATCAAATCAATTCCCGCTATATTAAAGAGTACAGAGGGAGGGTCAAATGTCTGTAAATGCGGCCGGCGGGGAATGAATCTGACACGTTAACCGTTCTGACAAACGGGCGTATTCTCACACCTTATGTTGAAATAAAGACTGGAACGGCTGTTATCCAAGGACGGCAAATAGTGGAAGCGAAACCTGCTGCACTGAATGACTTTCCCTCAAGTGCACGAGTGCTGAATCTGAGAGGACTGACTGTAGTTCCAGGCTTTGTTGACATGCACATCCACGGTGCTCTTGGAGCGGACACGCTGGATGCCGCACCCGAGGCTATCTCGACCATAGCGCGCTTCTTGGCGAAAAACGGGACTACTTCATTCTTACCGACAACGGTGAGTGCCGGCTGGGAGCAGCTGGGGAAAGTTGCAAGTGCTGCGGTGGAGGCAAAGAAGAGCAATACTCTTGGAGCCGAGATCCTGGGTTTGCACCTTGAAGGTCCTTTCCTAAACCCTGAAAAACGGGGCGCGCACAACCCTGCGGCCATCCAAGGCGTGGACCTTAACGCTGTCGCGGCGCTGCTTCACCGCTTTCCTGGTTTGGTACGGGTTGTCACCCTGGCGCCTGAGCTGCCAGGGGCGCTTGATTGCATTAAGTACATGGCAGGGCAAGGAGTCACAGCCGCAGCGGGACACACCAGTGCTGATTTTGCCACTATGAACGCAGCGTTCGAAGCTGGGCTCACCCACGGGGTTCATCTCTTTAACGGAATGGGGCCGTTGCATCACCGTGAACCCGGAGTAGTCGGAGCCATTCTAACCAGGCCGGGGGTTACTTGTGAGGTAATCGCCGATGGACATCACCTACACCCGGCCACGGTACGGCTTACAGCCTCGCTGAAAGCTCCGGACGATCTGGTCCTTGTCACTGACGCCATGCGCGCGGCCGGTCTCGCTGACGGGCAGTATGATCTGGGCGGTTTAACCGTTCGCGTTAAGGATGGGGTGGCGAAATTACCGACCGGCTCCCTGGCCGGTAGCACACTTACCTTGGTTAAGGCTGTTAAGAACGCGGTGGCCTTTACCGGTTTTCCGTTGCAGAAAGTCGTTCAATGGGCGACGGTGAACCCGGCCCGTGTGCTGGGGGTAAGCGCGAAGAAAGGAGAAATTGCCGCGGGGAAAGATGCCGACATTACGGTGCTTGATCAGGACTTCAATGTGGTCTTGACCATGGTTAGAGGGACAATCGTCTGGGACAGTCTGCAGAAGGAATAGTGGGATGGAGGAGGCTTGTTCTTGGTTCAGATCGTTGTCACAATAAAAAACCCTACGGGTTTGCACGCCCGCCCCGCAGCGGCCTTTGTGCAAGCGGCAGAGCGCTTCGAAGCTGCCGTTTGGCTTGAAAAAGATGATCGGAGGGTTAACGCTAAGAGCATTTTATCAGTGATGTCGCTGGGCGCGAAACAAGGAACTTCTCTAAAACTTGTAGCGGACGGAAAGGATGAGGCTGCAGCCGCGGCGACTCTAAGGGATCTGATCGAGCGGGGGTTAGGGGAAATGGTGGGATGATTCTCTGTGTCACGTTGAATGCCGCCATCGATAAAACGTACGTTATTGAAGGCTTCAAACCGGGGGAGATTTTCCGCGTAAAGGAGACAAAAGCCCTTCCCGGGGGCAAGGGAATCAACGTCTCCCGGGTTATCCATTCACTGGGCGGCGATGTTCTCGCCGCGGGTTTTATCGGCGGGCACAACGGGGCTTTTATTGAAGAGCGCCTTGCGGCTGAAGGGATTCCCTCAGCTTTTGTGAGGGTAAAACCCGAATCCCGGGTCACGATCAGCATAATCGACCCTATCTGTTCTTCCGAGACGGGGCTATATGAACACGGGCCGGTTATTGACCGGGAAGATTGGGAAAGGTTCAAGGACCATTTTGCTCGCCAGCTCAACAAGGCCGATATGATCATGTTATCCGGGAGCCTTCCCGCCGGCCTGCCTTCTTCTGCCTATGCGGAGCTAATCAGAATGGCAAAGGCAAGACAACGCTCTGTCATTCTGGACACGAGCGGGGAAGCACTGAGGGTTGGTCTGGCTGCCCACCCCTGGATGGTCAAGCCCAACCGTGTAGAAGCTGAAGAGCTCCTTGGCTGTCCGCTGGACAGTCAATCGTCTGTCGTTGAGGGCATAAAGAGACTGTTGGCCGACGGGTTGGAGGCAGTGGCCGTATCGCTCGGTAAAGATGGGGTCATTGGGGGCTGCGCAGATGGTATCTGGAGCGTCCGGCCGCCGCAGGTAAAGGCAATAAGTAGCGTGGGTGCGGGAGATTCGTTTGTAGCGGGGTTCGCATTGTCGTGGTTAAGACAGGGCGATTTTGCCGAAGCTCTGCGCTACGCGACGGCCTGCGCTGCGGCCGGCGTCACAAAGGTGGGTGCAGGAGTCTTGTCGCCCGCTGATGTTCAACACCTGGCCAAGGTTGTCCAGGTGGAGAAAATCGGTTAGGTCGGAGGCCCGGGTGGAGAGGAGTGTGCAAGACATGGGCAAAAACGTGGGCAACATTCTCCAGGCTGCACAGCAGGGCGGATACGCAGTGGGCGCGTTTAACATACACAACCTCGAGATGTTTCGCGCTGTGACCGATGCGGCAGCAGAAACGCACAGGCCGGTTTATATCCAGACGACGCCGGGCACGGTGCGCTTCATTGGCGCAGGTTATCTGGTTGCATTGTTTAAAGAAGCACTCAAGCAGGCGCAGGTTCCCCTGATACTACATTTGGATCATGGGGACAGTGTTGAAATTGTGAAAGAGTGTTTGGCAGCAGGATATCCTTCCGTAATGATCGACGGCTCCAGGTTGCCTTATGAAGAAAACGTGGCTTTAGTGCGTGAGGTGGTCGCCCTGGCCCGGAAGCAGGGAGCTGCGGTGGAAGCGGAATTGGGAGAAGTGGGGGGAACAGAAGAAAAAGAGCTGCCGGGAAGCGGATCAACCTCGCTCACTGACCCTGAACAAGCAAGAAGCTTCGTGGCTGAAACCGGAGTAGACAGCCTGGCGGTGGCGATTGGGACAGCACACGGGGTCTATCGCGGCGAGCCGCATCTTGATCTCGACCGGCTGGATTTGATCAAGTCTGCCGTGAACGTTCCTTTGGTTCTTCACGGCGCCTCGGGAGTACCTGACAGACAACTGCGCGATGCGATTTCCCGAGGCATCTGCAAGGTAAACATCGCCACGGACCTTAAGCTCACGTGGGCCCGGGAACTCAGGCGATCCCTTGATGAACAACCGAAGGAGACCGATCCACGAAAAGTGCTTAAACCTGTAATAGCGGCCGTAAAACAATTGGTGCAGGATAAGATCAGTCTGTTTAGGGAGTAGGCCTCTTTCGTACCGAGTTCCTCCACATGGACCGCAGCGATCTTCCCAGCGAGGAGGAGCAGTGCGAGGTGGAGGTGCCGGCGGCGGCACCCGCCGGCGATCTTCTGGTGCCAGCGGTTCCTGCCTGGACACTATCGCCGGATACCCGGTCTTGAAAAGTAACTGCCAAGGTGCTAAACTCAAACTGGAAGTATTACATTGTGGGGTGATGACATGCCGTCCATTGCCCGGGTATCCCCAAAAGGTTGGGTTGTTATACCGAAGGAGCTGCGGAAACACTACGGCCTTGCTGCCGGTTCTAAGGTTATGTTTGTGGAGCAAGAGGGTGCGCTTTTGTTACTTCCTGTGCCACGCGATCCCATTGCAACCGGACGCGGTATTCTAAAGGGACATGATCTCACTTCGGACCTTTTGTTCAATCGTGCCACAGAAAGGGAAGCAGAAGAACTGGAGATTGAAAGCAAATGACTCCTTACGTTTTGGACAGTTACGCGCTCCTGGTCTACTTCCAGGATGAACCCGGTGCCGATGAGGTGGAAAGCCTGTTCAGAAAGGCTTCCCAGGGTGAGGCGGTCCTTTTTCTGTCGGCTGTGAACTACGGCGAAGTAGCGTACAGTGTCAAGAGAAAAGCAGGAGGCAGGGCCATGCGATCCTCCCTGGCGCTGCTGGACCTCCTGCCAATAGAGGTTGTCTCCATCTCCAGAGACCTCGCTTTGACAGCAGCGCTTTACAAGGCCAAATATCCTATAGCCTATGCCGATTGTTTCTGTTTGGCGTTGGCTAAGCAGCAGGGGGCCGCCGTTGTCACAGGCGACCCCGAGTTTCACAAGGTGGAGTCTGAGATCACGTTTAAGTGGTTGCCGGAGAAACAAAAGAACTCTTAGTAAGGTGCAGTGGTTCCTAACAACCGGCGGGCAGAAACCTGACCTTTTACAGGCGCTCTTGGCGGGAGGTAACAACGTTGTTCAGGTATTGTACTCTTAATTAGATACCGAAGTGGGGAAAAGGTGCGTTGCCCAGGCATGAAGTGGATAATAAGGCGGCCCGTCCTGATTTGTTCAGGGCGGGCTGCCTTACTATGTGCGTTTGCTAAGGCATGCAACCTGAGCGATAGTTCCCCGCCAGGTTCGTGACTGAGGTTTTGAGCTGTGAGCCTGGGAGCCGGGCCGGTCTTTTTCATGTGCATTGACCTACGGTGCCTTGACACGATCCAATAATAAACCGTTATAAGATATGCAGAAAGATTTATTATACTGTGAGAGGAAAATGGGGAAACATGCCGAATACCTAAACCGATATACTAGTATACAAGTAAAGTACTAGTATACCAGAGCTCTTGGGGAGGTCCGAGATAGGTTGCTACTTCAAGAAAAAGCCTACGAAATAATTAAAAAACGGATCTTGACCAACACCTACAAGACCGGGGAAATGTTATCAGAAAATGGCCTGGTCGAAGACTTGGGGATGAGTCGGAGCCCGATCCGCAACGCTCTGGTCAGGCTGAGCAAAGAGGGTTTCGTACAAATAGTTCCTCAGAAAGGCGCCATCGTCAACGACATGTCTGCCGAAGAGGTCAGGGACATTTTCGACCTTCGTATTGCTGTGGAGGCCCACGCTGCTCAGAGGTTGCCGAATAGACTAAACTCAAAAGATGTTGAGGCGCTGCAAACATTACTGGTGGAACAACGAAAGATAGCGGAAAAAGGCAACGTAACGGACTTTGTAACCCTGGATTTCTCTTTCCATTTATACCTGCTGAAGAAATACGGCAACACAAAAATGGTAGCTATTCTAGAGAACTTGCGAGATCGCATGATACAGTGTGGCATATACGCTGCTCGCGATCAGCAACGTATGCGCCAAACCATAGAAGAACATGAGGCGATTTTACACGCCTTGATAAACGGAACCGACAGCCCATCAGCTCAACTCCTCATGGAGACACATCTGAACAACGGTAAGAATCGGTTCTTTGAGCAATAGAAAGGGGCTGTATTATGCAGAGGAGAGAACTTATCCGGCAGTTAGTCCAGAAAAGCTGCGAGCTGAGGGCAAACATCTTACGAATGATCCATGCCGCCGGCGCAGGGCACCCAGGGGGATCCTTGTCGGTGGCAGACATTGTAACGGCACTCTATTTCTATGAGCTTCATATTGACCCCACGAACCCTGCCTGGCCACAAAGGGATCGTTTCATTCTTTCGAAAGGGCATGCCTGCCCTGCTTGGTATGCTGCCTTGGCAGAACGCGGTTTTTTCCCAAAGGATCAACTCCCTACTCTTCGCCAGCTTGACAGTATGCTTCAAGGACACCCGGACAAGAAGAAGACTCCCGGAGTTGACATGACCACTGGTTCGTTGGGCCAGGGTTTGTCCCTGGCTTTCGGAATGGCGATGGCGAGTCGGATATCCGGTTTAGGTTTTCGGGTGTACGTGGTCTTAGGGGATGGAGAGGTTCAAGAGGGCCAGGTTTGGGAGGCGGCCATGGCCTGCGCTAAATACAAGCTGGACAACCTGGTCGCATTTATTGATCGGAACAAAATGCAGGTGGACGGGCTTACTGAAAACGTTATGCCTGTTGAACCCCTGGCGGAAAAGTGGAAGGCGTTCGGCTGGGAGGTCCGAGAGATAGACGGACACAACATGGAAGAGATTGTTGGTGTTCTTGATTGGGCGCGAAGTATCGAAGGCAAACCGGTCATGGTGATTGCCCACACGATTAAGGGGAAGGGCGTGTCATTCATGGAAAACGTACGCGAGTGGCACGCGAAAGCCCCCACTGATGAGCAACTGGCGGCCGCGTTGCGTGAACTGGGGGTGGCGTAATGCTCGGGTTGTCTACAAGAGAGGCTTTTGGGCAGGCCTTGGTGGAAATGGGAGCAAAATACCCGGACCTCGTCGTTCTGCAGGCAGACGGTACGAAATCAACTCAAACGATTCATTTCGCAGAGCGGTACCCATCCAGGTTTGTCAACGTTGGGATCGCTGAACAAAACCTGATGGGCGCCGCAGCAGGGATTGCCAGTACGGGAATGCGAGCTTTGGTTAGCACCTATGGTGTATTTGCAAGTATGCGTGCCTGTGAACAAGTCCGGACATTTATCGCTTACCCCTGTTTGAATGTGACGATTGCTTCCAGCCATGCAGGGGTGACCCCTGGAAGTGATGGGCCCACGCACCAGGCCACGGAGGACATAGGCATTTTCCGAACGATCCCGGCCATGACCATTGTTATGCCTGCTGACGAAGTTGCTACGAAAGCGCTGCTTGACCAAGCTCTTGCATGGGAAGGGCCTGTTTACGTGAGGCTTACGCGGGGCCCGGTTCCGGTTATGTACTCTCAGGAACAGAAATTCGCGCTGGGGAAAGCAATCCAGCGACGAGATGGAACAGATCTGACAATCATTGCCCTCGGTGACATGCTATGTTGGGCGGAGGAAGCGGCAAGGCGACTCGAACGAGAAGGTATTCAGGCGCGCGTCCTTGATATGCATACAGTCAAGCCCATAGACAAGGCGGCTGTGCTGCGCGCCGCCGAAGAAACAGGGGCAATTGTGACGGTTGAAGACCATAACATTATCAATGGCCTTGGCGGGGCGGTCGCAGAGACTGTCAGTGACGGTTGTCCGGTTCCCGTTAAGCGTATAGGGTTGGCCGACACCTTTGCAGAATCCGGCGCATACGAGAAACTGTTAACAAAATACGGGATGAGTCCGGAGCATATCGTAAGAGCAGCCTATGAAGTTCTCAAGATGAAGAAATGATAGTTGTGTGGAGGATGACAAGAAGTGAAAACAATCGTATCTGCATGCGGCCAGCCAGGTCGACTGGTGGTTGCCCGAATCGGTGCAAAAACCGACCTTCTTGAAGGCATCAAGGACATTTGCAGTAAGTACGATATTAAGTCTGCAGTTATCCTTGGCCTTACCGGCAGTCTGTCTGAAGCTAAGTTTACATACATCGTGCCTAAGGAAGATAGCAAGCTTGGAGCCGGGAAAGGAGTTCCTTTTGTGCTTCCAGGTCCTCTAAACATTTTGGCAGCTGAGGGTACGGTCGCTCGAACAGAACGTGACGACTATTACATTCATATACATGCAGCCTTGGCGGACCAGTTGGATCACGTTTACGGTGGGCACATTTTCAAACCTACCACGGTGCTACTCACTATGGAAGTTGCTCTCTTGGAAACAGCGGGGGTTTCTCTTAGGCGCCGGTTTTACGAAGAAACCGGGTCGGAGCAGCTGAGCCCAGAGGAGGCAGAAAGTTGACTACTTCTCGAGCGTTGGTGCTGGAACCGGATGCTAATCGACGAATACAGGAGTTCTCTGTGCCTACTGTTCCCGAAGATGGACTCCTGTTGAAAGTGGAACTGGCACGCATCACGCAACGGGATAAAGCAGTGCTCTCCTGGGAAAAATTGACGGCTGCTGTGATTCCTGGCTGCATCGCACTGGGGTATGTTCAAGCTGTTGGTCAGAAAGCTGCCTCCTTTTATGAAGTGAAGACGGGTGACAGGGTAGTGGTTGAGCCCTTTACCACCTGCTACCGGTGTAAGCCGTGCCTTACAGCCAAGCGTCGGCTCTGCGCGCACAAGCGATGGTATGGTGCAGGGTTCTCCCTGACGGAACACCCAGGTTTAGGCGGCGCCTACAGCGAGTACATGTATGTTCGTCCTGGATCACGGGTTCACAAGGTACCAGACTCCTGGGACGAGCGTGCAGCAGTTCTGCTTCCAGAAGCGATTTGGGTTTTTGATGCCCTGTTTGAAGTCGGTAAAGCCGGTTTGGGCAAGGGAATCCTTATCGATGCTCCCACTGTTCCTGGCCTTTTGGCTGCTGCCTTGGCACGGGAAAGCGGCCTGCAGCCGATTGTGATGAACTGTGATGACACGAATAAGGACCTGGCCACCCGGATGGGAGCGCTGCGTGTCTTTCTGCGAGGAGAGAAAGTGGAAGATCTTCCAGAGAATATGCCAGCTCCAGACCTATTCTTGGTAACATCATGTGATGCGCGGACGTTTACGTCCGGTGTTAAGGCGCTAGTTCCAGGGGGGACAGTGGTCGTCGTAGATACCGTGGACGGTGTGCCCAAAGAGATATTCCAGTATGGAATGAAGAAGGAGATAGCTTTCAAATCCATCAGCGGCCCTAGCTGGGATGTTAAAGGAGCTAGGAATCTCTTGGAAAAACGGCAGTATGCGTTCGCGGCTCTCGTCACGCACGTACTCTCCCTCAACGACCTACTTGGGACTAAGTGGGCTGATAAATGGGACTGGGCATGCGTGAGCCCCGGGGCCCCGCTGAAAGGGAGAGCGTAAATGTCGAAGAGAACATCGTTGGCGGTAGTTCTGGAGGCTCCAGAGAAACTCTACCTCAAGGAATTTCCTCTGCCTGAAATTGGTCCAAGGGATCTTCTCCTGCGTGTCGAGATGGTATCCATTTGCGGAAGTGACCGGCTGCTGTTTCGGGGAACGCACAAAGCTTCCTCTTTCCCCAAAATCCTGGGCCACGAGATAGTCGGCTACGTGGAAGAGGTGGGGGAAGAAGCAGCGGAGCGTTACGGGGTTAAGAAGGGGGATCGCGTGACGCCTGAACCGTACCAAATGTGCGGCCACTGCGAGCACTGCCTCACGGGCAACTATGCTGCTTGCCAGCCGCGCAAGAACTATGGGGTGAGCTTCACGTGTGATGAGCCGCCGTATCTCCTCGGAGGATACAGTAAGTACATGTACATTGGGCCAGGAAGTAAAGTGCACAAGGTAAATGGCGATGTCCCGGCTGAGGCTGCCTGCCTTTCTTCCGTCCTTGGCAATGGTATTCGCTGGATTCGGACCAAGGCCCGAGTTGTGCCGGGCGAATCGGTAATTATTGTCGGAGCTGGTGCCTTGGGCCTGACTACGGCTGTCGCGGCGGCGGAAGCTGGGGCTTCACCGGTGGTCGTCATCGGCCTTACCCGCGATGAGGCGAAGTTTCGGGTTGCGCATCAGTTGGGCGTAGATGCGACTATCAACCTCGAGACGGAAAACGTGAAGGAAAAAGTTCGTGAGCTTACCGGAGGTAAGATGGCGGACGTGGTTGTGGAATGTGCCGGGGCGCCGGCGTCCATCGTGATGGGTTTAGATTTGGTGCGAGCTGAGGGCCGTTACGTGTTGGCCGGTGTTACCGGCGGGCAGGAGGTGAAGCTGGTCACAGACCAGATCGTGAACAAAGAACTTCAGGTTATTGGTGGACACGGGCAGGCCTGGGAGGTGGAGGATGCAGTCAGGTTGCTCAACTCTCGCAAGTACCCGCTTGAGAAGCTTATTACGCACCACTTTCCGCTAGAAAGAACGGAAGATGCCATGAAGTTGTTCCTTAACCCGCCTGGGGACTGTATCAGGGTGGCGTTGGTGCCTTAAACAGCTTGTCAGGGGAGGGGATAGCATGTTGGTGACAGAAGCGAGCCCGCGGATTGAAAAGCTTCGCACGTTAATTCGTGACAGTAGGCCGGCGGTCTGTGTCGAAAGGGCGAGGCTGATTACGCTGTCTTACCGCGAAACGGAAAGCGACCCGATAGTCGTTCGTAAGGCAAAGGCACTTGCCAGAATCCTAAACGAGATGACGATCTACATTTCCGATGGGGAATTGATTGTAGGTAACCTGGCGAGCCATCCGCGCTGGGCGCCTGTCTTTCCAGAGACGGCGGCTGTTTGGGTGGGCGAGCAACTTGATTATTTTGATAAACGGGAGAAGTACCGTTTTGATGTGCCTGAAGAAACCAAGAAAGAACTTCAGGAGCAAATACTGCCCTATTGGAAAGGTAAAACCGTTCAAGAACGCGCACTGGCCATGCTCCCCGAAGAAACACGCCAAGTCTTTGACATGGAGTACCCGGTAGTCTCCCCAACCCTTTATTTAAGAAACTCCGTCGGCCATCTAATCGTTGATTACCCTAAAGTCCTGAGGATTGGGTTTGCGGGGATCTACCGCAAGATCGAGGAACAGGAAAAGCGCCTGGACCAGACCGATCCGGAAGCCATCGCAAAGCTCCAGTTCTATTATGCCGGCAAGATTGTGGCCAAGGCGGCGGTGAACTTCGCACATCGTTACGCCGCAAAAGCGCGGGAGTTGGCCCGAACGACAACGGACCAGGAGCGGCGGCGTGAGCTGGAGAAGATCGCCGAGGTGTGCGACTGGGTGCCGGAGCACCCGGCGCGTACGTTCCAGGAGGCATTACAAGCGTTCTGGTTTGTTCATCTTATTGTTCATATTGAGACCGACGGACTTGCCGAGTCCCCGGGACGGTTCGATCAGTACGTGTATCCCTATCTGGCAGCTGACCTGGAAAACGGGAGATTGACTAAGGACCAGGCCCAAGAACTCCTTGATTGCCTTTGGGTCAAGTTCGGTGAAGTCATAAAGCTTGCAGATGTTCCCCCGGCGACAAAATACTTTGGCGGCGTGAGCATGTCACAAAACTTGATTTTAGGTGGCGTTGACGGCCAGGGACGGGATGCAACTAACGAGCTTTCGTACATGTGCCTGGTGGCTGAAAGCCATGTTCGTTTGGATCAGCCAGCGTTGAGCATTCGTATCCACCAAGGCACGCCGGAAGAGTTCCTCCGGTGGGCTGCAGCAGTCATAAGGCTCGGGGACGGAAAGCCAGCGGTTTACAACGACGAAGCTATCATACCGGCCCTTCTGAGTGATGGCGTTACTCTTGATGATGCTTTGAACTATGCCATAGTGGGTTGTGTTGAACCTGCTCCTTCTTACAACTGCAACGGTTGGACGAACGCCGCAATGTTCAATATGGCCAAATGCCTCGAATTAGCGGTCAATCGCGGCGTGTGCCGGCTTTCTGGGAAGCAGGTTGGTCCCGTTACGCCAGACCCGAGAGAAATGGCCACTTTCGAAGACGTCTTGGCGGCATACAAAACCCAAATCAGCTACTTTGTCCGGCACATGGTGACAATGCTCAACACCTGGGACATCGTCCAGGCAGAGGTCAATCCAACTCCGTTCGCTTCCATTCTTACTGACGGCTGTATCGAGAACGGTCTAGACATGACGGCCGGTTCGGCCAAGTACAACTATACCGGTCCCCAAGGGATCGGTTTAGGAGATGTGGCTGATTCGCTGGCGGCCATTCGAAAGTTGGTGTACGAGGATAAGGTCCTTACATGGGACCAATTGAATGCAGCTCTCGAGCATGATTTTCAGGGCTACGAACTGGTACGCCAGCGCTTGCTAAACAAGGCACCCAAATACGGTAACGATGATGATTACGCTGATGAACTCGCGCGTTTGGTGGGCGACATCTATTGCCTGGAAGTCAAGAAATACAAAAACCCGAGGGGCGGCAAATACCGGCCTGGCCTGTACCCCGTAGCTTCGAACGTCCCACTGGGTCGTGTGGTAGGAGCGCTTCCTAGCGGGCGACGTGCCGCTACACCGCTCGCGGATGGGATCTCGCCCTGCCACGGGTCTGACCGGCTTGGGCCGACCGCCGTCCTCAAATCAGTCGCAAAAGTACCGCACGTGCTGGCAACGAACGGTACTTTGCTGAACCTAAAGTTCCAGGCAGATACACTCGCCGGTGACGATGGGCTTACCAGGCTGTGTGCCTTCTTGCGGACGTTCTGCAGCCTCAAGCTAAACCATGTCCAATTCAATACCGTTTCGGCAGAAACGCTGCGGCAAGCCCAAGAACACCCTGAAGACTACCGCAATTTGCTCGTCCGCGTTGCCGGCTATAGTGCCTTTTTTGTGGAGATCAACCGCGATCTGCAAGATGACATCATCGATCGCACAGAACATGCGCTGTGAAGGATAGCACCATGCGTGGCATTGTGTTTAACATTCAGCGTTTTTCCTTACACGATGGCCCGGGCATCCGGACAACGGTGTTTTTAAAGGGCTGTCCTCTTCGATGCCAGTGGTGCTCTAATCCCGAGTCGCAGACAGCGGAACCGCAGATCATGTACCTGGAGCGCCGCTGCCTGCACTGTGGGACCTGCTCTGCCGTCTGTCCCCAAGGAGCGATTGTCTCGGGGACAGCTGGTCAACGCATAATCGACCGCAGAAAGTGCACTGCGTGCGGGCTATGTGTGAACGAATGCATGGCCGAAGCACTGCGCTGGTCAGGCGAACACAAATCTGCCCGTGAGATTGCAGAGGTAATCGAAAGAGATCAGCCTTTTTACCGTGCGTCAGGCGGGGGCGTTACCTTCTCGGGTGGAGAGCCCCTCCTGCAGGCTGAATTCGTGCAGGAAATTGCTCTCCTTTGCCGGGAGAGAGGCATTCCCACGGCCATTGAAACCTCTGGGTATGCACCGGAAGAAAGAATCGCGGAGCTAATGGGTTTGATAGACCTATGGCTGGTTGACATCAAGCACCCCGACGAGGACAAGCATCGCGCTTACACAGGCGTCAGCAATGCTCAAATCATCTCCAATCTAAGGTATTTGGCGGAACACCAGGCAACGGTTGTGGCGAGGATACCGTTCATCGGCCGAGTCAACGCGGATACTGAGACCGTTGAGAGAACCATCCAACTGTTGCGCTCTATCGGTGGCATACGCGAAGTTCATCTCTTGCCTTATCACGAATTGGGTGTGCGAAAGTACGATCAGCTTGGTCGGACCTACAAGACCCAAGCCTGCACAGTAGCGGCGGAGGACGTTGAGGAAGCTCTCGCCCGATTCCACGCAGCGGGCTACACGGCACGCAATGACGGCGTGACGCCTAGACGAACTTTGTCCAGGCTTGGGTTGACACACTATGCAAGATAGGCTCAGTTGCCTGGAAATCTGGTACAAGGGGGTATCGGCATGCTCGACCAGCTAACACGAGGAGTCCGGCGCGCTGAGGAAGGAATTATTGCTTTACTTATGGCAGAGACGATTGTTGTCGGCATCATGCAGGTAGCAGCACGTTATGTGTTCCATTCTTCTTTGCCCTGGTCAGAGGAGTTGCTGCGTTTCTCTTTCATATGGATATCTTTTCTCGCGGCCAGCGTGGGTGTGGCCGAGAAGGCGCATGTATCGGTTTCAGTGCTTGTGGATCGGCTGCCCAAAAAGGCAGCGCTGCTGGTCAACATCATAGCATCGATGATAAGTGCTGCATTTTGCGCTGCCATCGCTTACTTTGGGTACGGCTTGGTGGCACTTCAGGCTGAGACCCAGCAGCTTTCGCCGGCAATGGAAATACCTATGTGGGGGCCCTACCTTGCTGTGGTAGTGGGCAGCTTCTCCATGGCTGTGCGCTTCCTGCTACAAGCGGCCCCGCTGTTACGATCTCTGATCGGATAAGGGGAGTGGAAACATGGCGACAGGAATTCTGGTTTTTGTCCTTCTCCTCTTCTTCATGCTGCTCAACGTGCCAATAGCTGTAGCTATCGGGGCCGGGACCTTGCTCAGTCTTGCTATGACGACGGGTACGTCCCCAGCCATCATCGCGCAACGCATGTATGCGGCTGTAGACTCCTTTCCCCTGATGGCGATACCGTTCTTTATTGTCGCCGGGAACTTCATGGAGCGCGGCGGAATCTCCCGCCAATTGGTCGACTTGGCCGAACTTTTCGTAGGACGCCTGGCCGGCGGCCTAGGGCAGATCGCTGTTGTGACCAGTGCCTTCTTTGCGGCTATTTCAGGTTCTGGACCGGCCACTACCGCTGCCATCGGCAGCATAATGATACCAGCCATGGAGAGGAACAACTATGACCGGGCCTTTGCCACAGCGCTTGAGGCAATCGCTGGAGCATTAGGTCCCTTGATCCCTCCGAGTATCCTTTTCGTAACCTATGGAGTGGCCACCGGCATATCCATCAGCGATCTCTTCCTGGCAGGAGTTGTGCCAGGGATTCTTACCGCACTATCACTTATGGTGGCCGTATACGTCATTTCTAAGAAACGGGGATACGTGGGGACCGAGACGCAGGTAACCGGCACTGTGCTTTGGCAAAGAACATTAAAAGCCTCCTGGGCTCTCTTTTTGCCGGTGCTGATCCTTGGCGGGATCTATGGTGGGATTTTTACGCCTACGGAAGCAGCTGTTGTCTCTGCCGGTTACGGATTGCTCGTGGGCATGTTTGTTTATAAGGAACTCAAGCTTCGTGATCTTCCAGGTATACTGGTCAAGTCCGCCATCACTTCCGCCATGGTTATGTATGTGATTGCAACGGCATCTGCACTTAGCTGGGTTCTCTCCAACGCGGAGATACCGAGCAACCTTGCAAGATTCGTGGTTGAGCGCAATTTCAATGTCAATGTGCTGTTTATTCTCCTGAACGCGTTGCTACTGTTTACCGGCTGCTTCATCGAATTAAATGCAACTATCGTTATCCTTGCGCCACTCCTTATGCCCATCTTTACCCATCTGGGCGTGGATCCTGTTCACCTGGGCGCTGTTATGGTGACCAACCTTTGCTTGGGCTTGGTGACCCCGCCCTTTGGCGTTAACCTCTACGTAGCTTGTGGGATCGCAAAGATGAAGATCGAGGAAGTAACCAGGTGGTTGATCCCGCTCTTAGGGGCTGCCTTGGTCCCGCTTCTTCTGGTTACCTATATTCCACAGCTTTCCTTGTTCCTCGTTCGTTTGGCAGGTCGGTAGCTGTCTGTCTGAGTGTGGAAGGGGGTGGGCAGAAAAGTGGTTCGTTCTGGCTCTTGAGGATAACGGGGCTGAGGGGTTTGGACGGTAACACAGAGACGAAGAAGAAGGAGACGTGTTAGTGTTGAGGAAAAAACCGTTCGCGTTCATGGCTGCGATGCTCGTTGGACTGCTTGTGCTAAGCGGTTGTGGTGGAAGTGGGAATAAGGCGAGCAGCAATGCCGGGGAAAAACAGCAAGAGGGACCCATTGTCTTGAAGCTTGGTCATGTCCTAAATGAAGCCAGTCCTTTCCACAAGGGTGCGGAAGAGTTTGCCCGCGCTGTGAAGGAAAAGAGCGGCGGACGCCTTGAAGTTAAGATTTTCCCCAATGGTCAGCTGGGAAACGACCGCACCCTGGCTGAGGCCATGCAGATGGGGACGCTGGATATGGAAGTGGCCGGGAGTGCCACCCTGGTCGGTTTCGTTCCCCGGCTGCAGCTGTTCGATCTGCCCTTCCTTTTCCGTGATCAACAGCACGCTTACAAAGTCCTGGACGGGCCGATCGGCAAAGAAGTATTAAAGGACTTTGACCAAAAAGGCATAGTAGGTTTGGCCTTCTGGGAAAATGGGCTCAGGCACCTGACCAACTCCGTACGACCGATCAAGACGCCGAACGACGTCAAGGGCCTAAAGATTCGCGTGCAGGAGATTCCTCTGCATGTTTCTTTCTGGAAGATACTCGGTGCTGACCCCACCCCAATGGCCTGGACGGAGGTTTACACCGCCCTCCAACAAAAGACGGTGGACGGCGAAGAAAACCCCATTCAGACCATTTACACCCAGAAGATTTACGAAGTGCAAAAGTATATCTCCCTGACGGGCCACGTTTATGGTGCAGCAGTGATTATGGTGAGCAAAAAGACCTACGACAAACTCCCTGCTGACCTGCAAAAGGTGCTGGTGGAAGCCGCGCAGGAGACGGCCGATTGGGAGCGCAATTACGTTAAGGATCTGGAAGACAAGGCTTTGAAAGAGCTACCTGGTTTGGGCATGGAGATCGAGCATAATCCTGACAGGGAAGCCTTCAAAGCAGCTGTACAGCCTGTTTACGACGAGTACGCAGAGAAGCTGAACGCAAAAGACCTGATCGAACAGATTTTGAACACGAAGTAACGGTTGGAGCACAGCTAAGACGGCGGGAGCCTTTTCCTGCGTCCACGGTAAGGCTTAGCCAAGGCCGAGGAAAGGCTCCCCCACAGCAGGAAGGAAGTGCAGCATGCCGGTAATCCATGTGTCCATGCTAGGTGGGAAAAGTGCTGAAGAAAAGCGCAACCTCGTCCGTGGGATCACCAACGCGGTGGTAAAGGCGTTGGGGGTGGAACCAGGTAAGGTGACGATCTTCCTTAAGGAGTACGGAGCGCAAGACATAGGGAAAGGTGGCAACTTGTACGGCGAAATTGGAGGGTAAAGTGGCCAAGGAGGCTGCCGGTAAAGGAGTGATTGTTTGATCGTTCCCTCACCCTACTTGGCCGAGATTTCACTTTTGGGGACTGTTTTAATCTGGGGCGGTAACTTCGTTGTGTCTAAGGTCGCGATGAACTACTTTCCCCCATCCGTGTTCGTGACCGTACGGTACGTCATGGCGACGCCGCTGCTGTTTCTGCTGCTGAAGCTTCGGGAAGAGAAGGCTGGCATCGACTGTGGTGAGCTCATCCCGCTGGCCTTTTTGGGCCTCACGGGCGTAGCCATGTACCAGATGTTCTTCATCCATGCCGTGGCTTATACCACAGCAACCAACGCCAGCCTTCTCAACAACACCTCCCCGCTGTTCGGGGCTGTGCTCACGGTAGTGAGCCGCCAGGAGAAGGCTTCTTTAGTCAAGTACGCGGGCATGCTCCTCGCCTTTTTCGGCGTCGCTGCCTTTATTGGAACCTCATCCCTGCCTTTGGGCGGAAGGCACTTCCTGGGCGATGCTTTAGGGCTGGCTGGTGCGGCCTGTTTCGCGGTCTACTCGACGCTGAGTGTACCTATTCTGCGGAAACACTCGCCCTTGAAAGTGACAGCTTATGCCGCACTGTTCGGTACCGTGGTGCTTTTGGCTTTGAATCTAGTTCAGGTAGTACGGCTCGATTGGCAGCAGGTGCCTGCTTCCGGGTGGCTGGCCCTCATGTACACCACCGTTCTGTCGACTGTCTTTGCCTTCGTCGCGTGGTACACGGGGCTCAAGGCGGTGGGGGCCACGGGCGCCATGGTCTACCAGTACCTGGTCCCGGTCGTCGGTGCCCTGTGCTCGGTGATCTTCCTTGGAGAAGTGATCACGCTGAAACAGGCCGCGGCTGGGCTGATCGTGATCTCCGGCATCGCGCTCGTGAAAGGCGCCGATGGGCGCCAAACGGGCCAAACCCAGAAGCTAGGTAAATCCCATGCCGGCTAAGCCTTAAACCTCGCTGCTTTTTGGCCCAGAGTGAATCCACGGATCTATGAATCTAGCTTGAGAGGGGGTGACCTGCCAGGAAAGTGGACCACAAGGAAATAAACGAAGCTGGACCTTTGAGCATCAAGATCGCCAAAGAGCTCCGACAGGCCATTTTGCACGGGGAATTCGGCCCTTGGTCACGGCTCAACGTCAGCGCCATAGCGGAGCAGCTGCAGGTAAGCCGCACTCCGGTTAAGGAAGCCATTCACAAGCTGGAGCAGGAGGGGCTGGTGGCCATCCCGCCGAATGGCGGGGCGGTAGTGGTGGAACTGTCGCCACAGGACATCGAGATTATCTACACTGTAAGAAGTATGCTGGAGGGCTTAGCTGCCCGTATCGCGGCGCAGCGCCTGACTGCTGAAGAACTGCGAATGCTGGGCGACATCTTGGACGAGGCGACGCTTTACGCTAGCAAGAGGCGGATGTGCCAAGTGGCGGAGCGTAACCGGCGGTTCCACCGCCTGATCTACCTTGGTTCCAAGAGCGTACCGCTGTCCAAGATGATCTCAACGGTTACCGAGCAGCTGGACGGGTTACGAGTGTCGTCATTGGAAGTGCCGGGGCGAGTACACAAGGCCGAGGAGGAACACTACGCCATCCTACAGGCCCTGGAGGCGCGGGATGGCGAAGCGGCCGAACGGTTGATGCGCGAGCACATCTACATGACAGGATACAAGTTGATCCGTTTGCCCGAGGGTGAACTGTCCGCTCGGGCGGGCGCGTCAGGAGAGGAGTAGATCGAGAACATGGAACAGCAAGCTAGAGCAGTGCGCCTGGGATTTGTCGGAGTAGGGCGCATGGGCAGGGCCATGGCCAGCAATTTGGTGCGGGCCGGGTACGAGGTGCGTGTCTACGACCGTTATGCGGCGGCCATGGAAGCCATGGCAGAGGCGGGAGCCATACCGGCAGAGCTTCCCAAGCTAGTGAAGGAGAGCGACATCATCCTGCTGTCCTTGCCCAACCCAGCCATCGTTGAAGACGTTGTCCTGGGCTCCGGGGGCATATTCGCTGCGGCGCGAGCGGGGCAACTGCTGATTGACCTCAGTTCATCCACTCCCCAAAGTGAGCATAAGATCGCCGCCCAAGGCCAAGCCATCGGCGTAGACTTTCTGGATGCGCCGGTAAGCGGCGGCGTGGCTGGGGCCGTAGCCGGCACCCTGACCATCATGGTTGGCGGGCCGGAAAAGCTGGTGGCACGGGCCAGGCCGATTCTCGAAGTGCTTGGCAAGAAAATCGTGCATGTCGGTCCGGTTGGTACGGGACAGGCAGTCAAGCTGGTAAACCAGCTCCTTTTCGGGGTCAATATGGCAGCCCTAGCGGAAGGCCTGAAACTTGCTGAAGCCTTGGGATTGGATCAGAACGTAGTTTACGAGGTCGTCAGCGCCGGCGCTGGGAACAGTTATGCCCTACAAACCAGGTGCCCCAAGTTTATCTTTGCTGACAACTTCGAGCCGGGGTTCAGTCTGGAGCTGGCGGCCAAGGACTTGAGACTGGCTGTGTCGGCTGCTCTAGAAGCAGGACAACCGTTGCTGCTTGGAGCCTTAGGACTGCAGCTTTTCGAGGCGGCAAAACACCAAGGCTATGGGGCTAAGGACATCTCCGGCATTTACAAATATCTATCCGAGCATTTAAGTCCGGTTGTGGAGGAGGGTTAACATGCGTATCGACGAGGACAAGTGTATAGGTTGCGGGGTTTGCATGCCCTACTGCCCCGCCGGCGCTATCAGCATCCAAAACAAGAAGGCGCATATTGATCGGGACAAGTGCTTGGAGTGCGGAACCTGTGGCCGGGCGCGGGTAGTGCGGTGCCCTCGCGGAGCCATTCACGAAGACGAGGACGTCTACCAGCGGCCGCGCTCCATCAGGAAGTACTTCAGTGATCCCATGGCCTACCATGTGGAGACGAAGGTTCCAGGCCGCGGCACAGAAGAGGTAAAGACCAACGATGTTACTGGGCGGGTGAAAAAGGGGCAGTTTGGTATCGCCATTGAGATGGGGCGTCCGTGCCTGGGGGCTTCGTTTGTGGACATTGAGAAAGTGACGATGGCCCTGGCGCGGGAAGGCATAACCCGCTTCGAGCGGGACAACCCCCTGACACATCTCATGGCAGATCCCGAGAAGGGCATCTTTACCGACGAAGCCAAACAGTGCCGGGTGGTGTCTGCAATCATCGAGTTCACCATTCCGGATGAGATGTTGGAGCGTACTCTGGCTACCATCAAAGAGGTCGCGCAGGAGATAGACACCGTCTTCTCCTTGGATCTCATTTCGCGCCTAGAAAACGAGCCTACTATCGCAGTAGCCCCACAGTTGGAAGTCCTAGGGATTACGCCCAGACCGAACGCCAAGGTTAACTTGGGGCTCGGTCGACCGCTGAAGGAGGACTAAAAATGACGCACTCTCTTCACAGAACGGGAACGCCCGAAAACCTAAAAGATGATTTCGTCGTCTTGGTTACACCGGCCGTTGGCATAAACAACAAAGGAAGCCAGGACAAGCTGAGGGAAATCCTCGACTTTATCTTTGACCTCGGACCGACCAACATTGGTTCGTACGAAACGGGTACCGTCTTTTCTGGAGCTACCATCGAAGAGATCAAGGAGAAATTGTCGGAAACACCGAGGGTACGGGTTTGCTTTTCTAGCAAAGAGAAGGTGAAAAAGCTGGTTGAGTTTATCAAGGAACGAGACTTCGGACTGTCTGTAACTGTCAGCGGTTTGGTGGACGAGATCAAGGACATAACGCAAGCCGTAAACATCCAGCCTCACTCGATCAACCTGTCCCTCGGCATCCACGGCAAGACCGAGGCACTGCCCTCCCCTGAGGTCCTAGAATTCGTTACCATGTGCGGTCACGGTATGATCTCGGCCAGCTTGGTGGAGAGACTGATCGCCGACGTAAAGGCGGGGCGCCGTACCCCTCGACAGGCCGCAGAGGAGATGGCGCGGCCCTGTGTGTGCGGCATCTTTAACCCCGATCGGGCTGCCAAGTTGCTGCAGAAGTATGAGCGGCAGTAGGCAAGGAATCTTTCTCGGGAGAGGAGACAGAGCATGAAACTGGCGTATGATCAATCCAAGTGCACCGGCTGCGCGGTGTGTGCTAGCGTCTGTTCTTTTAGGCTGAAAGGCTTAGTGCACCCAGGCGGCACCCGGATCAAGTTCGCTTACGTCAGCCCTACAGACAGCCATGTGATCTACTGTCGTCAATGTGAAAACGCCCCTTGTGCCCTGGCTTGTCCCCAAGGGGCTATTCAAAAGGACGGTAAGACCAGCGCCTGGGTGGTGGACGCCGAGAAGTGCGTCGGCTGTGGCCTTTGCCTGGAAGCCTGTCCCTATGGCGCTATCCGCCTGGATACTGAATCAGGTAAGGCGGACAAATGCGACCTGTGCCAGGGCGATCCGGCCTGCGTGAAGCACTGCCTGGCCCAGGCTCTGACGGTGCAAGATTAACTAGGGGGAGAGGTTTGTATGTTGAAGTACGGGGGATACTGTGGACGCTTTCTTCGGGTAGATCTTACGGCCAAGAAAATAACCACGGAAGAATTGACCGAGGAGTTTGTAAAAAAGTACGTCGGCTGCAACGGCTTCGGTGCCGCCATCCTGTACAACGAACTTCCGGCAAGAATTGACCCTTTTTCGGCCGCTAACAAGGTGGTGGTTGCTACCGGTCCCCTCACGGGTACTGTGGTGCCGTGCACCCCTAAGGTTGGTTTCTTCACCAAGTCTCCCCTCACGGGCGGCTTCATGGATTCTTATGCCGGCGGGCACTTTGGGGCAGAGCTCAAGTTCGCCGGCTTTGACGGCGTGATTATAGAAGGTGCCAGCGAGGCTCCCACTTGGCTTTACATTGAGGACGGTCAGGCTGAGCTACGTGACGCCTCCAAGCTGTGGGGGCTTTCGGTACCCGAGACAGAGGCCGCCGTCCGTCGCGATCTAAACAACGACGCCGTGCACGTTGCCTCTATAGGCCCCGCCGGGGAGCAACTAGTGCGCTTTAGCTGCGTCATGGTGGACATGTCGCATGCCGCCGGACGAGGTGGCGTTGGGGCGGTCCTCGGCAGCAAGAAACTCAAGGCCATCGCTGTGTATGGTAGAAAGAACCCGATCCCGGTTGCCGATCCCGAGGCTGTGCTGGCGCTTGCAGAGAAGATCTACCAGCACATTCAAGAAACCCCGTCTTTGGCTACCGGCATGCCCAAGTATGGCACCACAGGAGCGCTGAAGGCGAACCAGACCTCGGGGATTTTGGGAACGCGCAACTGGCAAAGTGAAACCTTTGAACACGCCTCGAGCATCGACGGAGATGCTTGCCTCAGAGAGCTGTTCGAAAAGAACCTGGCTTGCTTCCAGTGTCCGTTGCGGTGCACGCATTTTTCGAGAATCAAAGAAGGCAAGTATGCCGGCACCACCACCATCGGTCCGCAATACGAGACCATGTACAGCCTGGGTTCAGTTTGCGGCCTTACAGACATTAAGGCTGTCGCCAAGGCCAATGAGTACTGCAATGCGATGGGTCTCGATACTATCTCGGCCGGGGTCACCGTGGCTTTTGCCATGGAGCTTTACGAGCGGGGCATACTGAGCTACGAAGAGCTGGGGGGGCTGGATCTCACCTTCGGCAATGATGAGGGTTTGCTTGCTGCTTTGGAGTCCATCGTGGCCCGCCGCGGCATCTATAAACTCTTGGGTGAAGGTACCAAGCGGGCGGCGGAAGTCCTGGGCCGGGAAACGTACAAGTATGCCATCAATGTCAAGGGCTTGGAGTTGGCCGGCCACAGCGTTCGGGGCTATAAAGGCATGAGCTTGGGCTATGCCACCAGCACGCGCGGTGGTAGCCACCAGGATATGCGGCATATTCCTGAACGTGCCGGGTTATTCGATAGACGCGACCCCAGCGGCAAAGCACAGCTCAACTACGATATCACCTCCACAACAACTATTCGTGATACCCTAAACTACTGCGCTATGATCGAAGATGTGGTCGGGCGCGTGGGCATCACGGAAAAACATGCGGAAATGGTCAATGCCGTAACCGGCCTGAACCTCTCCGTGAATGAGGTGCAGCAGCTGGCGGACAGAATCTGGAACCTGGAGCGCGCCTTCAATGTACGCGAGGGTATGAGCCGCAAAGATGATGTTCTACCCTACCGCTTCATGCACGAGCCGATTCCGGAAGGCCCCTCCGAGGGCATGTACTGCCCGCCGGAGGAGCTGGAAAAAATGAAAGACGAACTCTACGAGATCCGAGGGTGGACTCGGGACGGAATTCCTTCGCGCGACAAGTTGCTAGAATTAGGACTCGACCAAGTAGCAGAGGAACTTTGGCCTTAATAGTCGGGCAAAGGGGATGGCCCATGTTTAAACAGATGGCACATGTTAAGTTTCTCGGCGAGTTCCGGGACGTAGCGGGAACCGATGAATTAGACGTAGCCATAGACCCGCCTTACAGCTTGGGGCAGCTCATAGAGAAGCTTGCAGAGACGTTGCCCCCACTGCGCAGTCTTCTCTACAAGCCGCGGGAAGAGGCTATCGCCCCGTTTTCTATGCTTTTGAACGGCAGGGAGGTTTATTCCCAAGGCGACCTTACCATTCCTGTTCCGCATGACAGCGAAGTGGTGTTTTTCTTCTGGGGTGTCGGTGGCTGAAGGGACTGTATGAATGGGGGTGATTTTGCCGGAAAGGAGGCTACCTGGCACATGGAATTTCGCGCCCTAGGGCCAATGGACCTCAGGGTAACGGAACTTTGTTTTGGTTTGCTGCCGCTCGGGCCTTTGCAGAAAAACCTGGATGAGAAAAGCATAGTATCGTTGCTACAACATGCCTTGTCACTTGGGATCAACTTTTTCGATACTGCAGAACTATACGGAACCCAGGAGTACCTCGGCAAAGCACTAAAAGGGTGGGATCGCAGTAGAGTAGTGGTGGCGACGAAGTCGGCTGCGACGACCTATGAGGACATGCGCCGGAGCGTGGAGAAGTCCCTGGTTGAACTTAGGACTGACTACATTGATATATACCATCTTCATGCCTCACGCGAAACGGCGACTGTGTTCGCTTCGCGAGCAGGAGCTATTGGTTGTTTAAGTGAGTATAAGTCCAAGGGACGAATTCGGGCCATCGGTGTATCGACTCATTCTGTAGCAGTGGTTGAAGCAGCGGCGAAGCGCAATGACATAGATGTTATTTTCCCCATTATTAATAAAGCCGGACGCGGTATTCAGGATGGTTCGAGAGGGGAAATGGAAGCCGCAATTCGTGATGCAGCCGGTGCGGGCAAGGGTGTTTATGCAATGAAAGCCCTGGCAGGGGGGCACCTCGTATCCGATGTTCCTTCGAGCATCAATTACGTGCGCAGTTTGCCTGGAATTAGTGCCGTAGCTGTAGGAATGGTTAACGAGCAGGAATTACTGTATAATGTGGAACTGTTCACCCGTGGAAAAATGCCGACGAAATCAGCAGGAAATCTGGGCAGGGATCAGAAACGGGTTGTGATTATGGGCTTTTGTAAGGGCTGCGGCACGTGCGCCAGGGCCTGTCCTAATCTGGCTATTACAGTGCGTAACGGTCGTGCACAAGTTGATCCGACCAAGTGCATACTGTGCGGATACTGCAACCCAGTATGTCCAGAGTTTGCCATCAGGGTAGTTTGATTTAAGAGAGACTAGGTTGAGTGCTTAAGGGGCTCTAGAAAGGGCCCCTTTTTGTTCGCTCGGCATGGGTGTTGCTCAATCATAGTCCAGTGCTTGAAGCTGGGCAAGAAAGCCCTCTGCCATCCCCGTCAGCCTGAGCTTACGCCAGCTTCTCCACGGTCGGCTGGCTTAGCACGGCAGAAGCGGCGGACGCGCTTTGTCGGCATTACCGGGGTACAGCTTTCTTTCCAAGTCGACATCGCTGAGGTCTGCGGGAAGCGGCCAGGTAAGGCCTGCCGCCTTGGCCCGTTCAAGGAGGCCGCTCACGGTGCTGTGCGCCTGGAGAGGCTGCGGGCGATCTGCTGCACTCCGATTTCCAGCTCGTAACGTAGGCGAAGAATCTCTTTGATCTTGTGCATGGATAACCTCCTGTTGGCCACGCTCTTGACCCCTTCCCCGTAAAACTTGCTTGTTTGCTAGTTCCGGGCCTCGGGACTAAAGTCCTCTGGCCGAGTGGTCTCCAGCGCTGCTTTAGAGCTTCCGGCCCAACAACTGATGGTCGGTTTGGCCGGAACGGGTGGACGATTTCAGTCGCAACGGGTGGACGATTTGCTTCGGAACCGGTGCTCGCTTTGGGCCGGAATCCACACCTCTGACGTGTTGGCAAGAGGCCCCATAAAACTCGGCAGATATCCTTACAAAAAAATATAGAAAACTAGAAGGATTTTTGGGGGCTAGTACAGAATTAGATTCATCAACTAATTTCACTGGGACACATGTCCCGAAAGGTGGGACACAATGAGTGCCAAGATACAACTTGTTGAGAAAATAACCGACCTTCTGGAATTACTCGCAGACTCAGACTCGGGTATTGGGGTGAGGGAACTTGCTAGACTAAGTGGAATTCCACGCAACACTGTCTCTCGCTTGCTTGCATCGTTGCAGGAAGAGGGATGGGCTTTCCATGACCCGTTGACCGACAAGTACAGGATTGGCTTGAGATTGCTGTCGTTTGCTAATCGCTGGCGCTTGAATCTCGAAATTGTTCAACAAAGCATGCCAGTCCTCGAAAAACTGGCTGCCGATACGAGAGAAACAGCCATACTTTCGGTTGTTGAAGATAGCGTAGCTGGCAGGTGTGTCAACAAAGTGGATTCAAAGAACCGAATCAAGCTTGTTTCTGAAGTCGGTTCTTCAATCCCATTGCATGCCGGGGCTTCGGGCAAAGTCCTTCTCGCGTTCTTGCCGTCTGCCGTTCAAGAAGAAGTACTGACTAAGCCGTTGAAGCGTTTTACGCCGAGAACCATTACTGAGCCCGGATCTCTTAGAGAAGAACTCCGCCGGATAAGAGAAAGAGGATACGCAATAAGCGTGGAGGAAGTGGATCCGGGAGCTGCGGCCATCGGGGCCCCAATTCTTGATGCGAAAGGAAGGCTAATAGCTGGGCTCAGCATAGCAGGGCCAAGATTCGATTTCGAAGGAGGAGAATTTGAAAGGCTCACACCCTTGGTTCTAAATGCGGCTGCAGAGATTTCCAAGCTTCTTGGGTGAAGAAAGCTTGTCGGAAGGAGAATTGTGAGATGTATGATGTCCTGATCCGGGGCGGCACGGTGATCGATGGCACAGGCAGCCCGGGCCTGAGGCAGGATGTGGCGATTAAAGACGGGAAGATCGCCGCGCTGGCCAACAACGTCAGAGATACAGCGACCACTACGATTGATGCCGGTGGGCAAATCGTGGCACCTGGGTTCATCGACACCCACAGCCACAGCGATCTCATGCTTCTGGCCAATCCGGCGCTCGAGGAAAAGGTACGGCAGGGAGTGACTACAGAGATCCTGGGGCAGGACGGGCTGGGGCTGGCGCCGGTGTACTCCGACACTGCCAAAGCGATGTTGCAGGAGCACCTGGCCGGGCTGCTGGGCAGCCCAGCTGTGGTTTGGAACTGGTCAAGCTTCGCCAGCTATCTGAAATGCTACCAGCACCGCGGTACGATACTGAACGTGGCTGCTCTCGTGAGCCACGGGGCGCTCCGGATTGCCGCCATGGGAATGGAGGACCGGCCGGCTACGAAGGTGGAGCTGGCGGAGATGAAACGCCTCCTGGACGAGGCACTGGCGACGGGGGCGCCGGGCTTGTCCACCGGGCTCATCTACCCGCCCTGCAATTACGCAACGCACGAGGAACTGGTGGAACTTGCCCGCGTGGTGGCCAGCCACGGCGGCGCCTTCGTAGTTCATGTGCGCAACGAGGCAGATACACTTCTCGAGTCGCTTCAGGAGATGGTGGACCTCGCGCGCGCTTCGGGGGTGCACCTGCACATCTCGCACCTTAAAACCATCGGTAAGAAGAACTGGGGCAAGGTAGATGCTGCCCTTACTCTCCTGGAAACGGCGCAGCAGGAAGGTCTGGTTGTGACGGCCGACCAGTACCCCTACCTGGCCGGTTCCACCGCCCTCGCGGCCTGCCTACCGCCCTGGGCGCCGGCCGGTGGGCCGCAGGCCATGCTGGCGCGGCTGAGGAGCCCTGAAGAACGGGCGCGAATCAAAGCAGCCTTTCGGGAGACCATTCCGAACTGGCAAAACCGGGGTGAAACCGAGGGCTGGGAGAACGTAATCGTCGCGTCGTTGGGGAGCGGTAACCCGGCGGTGATAGGCAAAAGCATCGCGCAACTAGCTGCAGAACGGGGCGCAGACCCGGTGGATGTCATCATGGACATCATCCTAGCGGAAGAAAACCGGGCCACCATGGTTTGTTTCCAGAACTGCGAGGAGAACCTGGTGAAAGTGATGCAGAAGCCCTGGGTAATGGTGTGCACCGACGGCATCCTGGGCGCGGGCAAGCCGCACCCGCGCCTTTACGGGACTTTCCCGCGGGTGCTGGGGCGGTATGTGCGTGAGCAGGGAGCGCTCACGCTGGAGGAGGCCATCCGCAAGATGACGGCGCTCCCGGCGGCGAGCTTCGGGCTGACAGACCGCGGCGTGCTCAAAGAGGGGCTGGCTGCGGATGTGGTGGTCTTCGAGCCGGCTGTGGTGCTTGACCGGGCGACCTATGCGGAGCCCCAGGCCTGGCCGGAGGGCATAAGCCACGTCCTGGTGAACGGCGAACTGGTCCTGGCCGAGGGGATGCCCACTGGGGCTCTTCCCGGCCGGGTTTTGGCCGGAAAAAGATCCATGATCCAACAAGGAGGTGAACCGGACGCGTCATCTGGAAGCCGTTCATAAGGGAGATTGTGGGCAAAACGGCAGACACGAGGCTCCTCAGGCTGAAGCCAAATGTTCCGGTTGAGATTTCAAGTTTAATTGGAGGAAGATGCTTATGGTTGACCTGATCATCAAAAATGCCCGCGTCGTAACAGAAGACGGCGAATTCGAAGGAGGTGTCGCCGTCCACGAGGGCAGGATCGTTTCTTTGGGGAGCAACGAAACGCTCCCTGCCGCCGCAAGAGCCATTGATGCCGAAGGAGCATACCTGTTACCCGGGGGTGTTGATCCCCACGTGCATATCAGGTACCCTGGAGGGGCGCACCGCGAGACGTTTGAGACCGGGAGCGCAGCGGCAGCGGCAGGGGGCATCACCACGATTATTGAGCACCCGATATCCTCCCCGCCGCAGTATTCCGTTGAAATCCTCATGGATAGGGTTGAAGCGGCAAAAAGACAGTCACTTGTTGACGTGGCATTCCTGGGGGCAGCGGGCGGAGAGAAGCTTGAGCACATTCCTCAAATCGCTGCAGCCGGCATTGTGGGCTACAAGACATTCCTTCATGCGGCCCCAGAAGGCCGAGAAAAAGAATTCGTCGGTTTGACCATGAAGAACAACTACGAGCTATATTCCGGTTTCAAGGAGGTCAGCCGAACCGGTCTGCCGATAGCCGCCCATTCAGAGGATAACGACATAATTGCCGGACTTATACACCAGTTTCGAGCTGAAGGAAAGACAAGTCCTCTCGACCATGCCAGGTCACGTCCGCCACTCTCGGAAGTGATGGCTGTGGAGAAGTTGATCCGGATTGCGAAAGAGACGGGGGCAACTCTCTACCTTGTCCACATCTCCACCCCGGAAGCTGTTGCCCTGGCACTCGAAGCGCGTCGGCACGGGCAAAAGATATTCATAGAGACTTGCCCACACTACCTCTACTTGACACAAGACGCACTCACAAAGCATGGCCCTTATGCGAAGTGCAACCCCCCTCTTCGGACTCGGGCGGAGGTTGATGCCCTTTGGGGATACGTGCTTGACGGGACAATTGACACTATCGGCAGCGACCACGGACCTTTCACGACTGAGGAGAAGGACAAAGGTTCGGTGGACATTTTCGTTGCACCTGCCGGCTTTCCTGGACTTGAGACGCGCTTGCCCCTAATACTGACGGCGGTGAAGCAAGGGCGGCTCTCTATGAAACGGGCAATTGAACTTCTAAGCACCAACCCCAGCAAGGTTTTTGGCCTGTACCCGCGGAAAGGAACTATCGCGGTAGGGGCCGACGCAGACTTTGTAGTCGTTGATTTGAACACGCCCTTCGTAATTGATCACCACCAGATGCTCACTAAATCACGGGACGCTTGCCGCGTGTTTGATGGGCTGCCTGTTTATGGAAAAGTGCTGAAAACCCTTGTCAGGGGACAAGTGGTTTATTCGGACGGTAAAGTGACCGCAGAACCGGGTTACGGACAGTGGGTTACTCGTGAGGTCAGGTAGTACACAGCAAAGGCGGGAAAGGAGACTGGGCAGATGATTCCAGGTGGTTTGATGGCGTTTTGGATCATGTTCTTGGTGCTGTGCTTTTCGCCCATGTTGATTGTCACCCTTAAGTACAAGAACAAGAATTGAGACGACGGAGGGGCGTGAGCAAATATGGAACTTGCGGTCAGTATAGTCCTATTTCTCGTAGCCCTGTTTCTGATTGGGGTCTATGTTTCCCGAAAGATAAAGAGCGCAGAGGACTGGTGGATAGCCGGACGTGGCCTGGGCATAGTACCGCTCGTCGGTACGTATTTTGCGACGATCATAAGTACTGCGTCCATCGTCGGCTACCTTGGCTACTACTATCAAGTTGGCTGGGCCGGCTGGTGGAACTGGACGGGAACGGCAATAACCAGCTTGGTTGCTGCGGCGTGGTTTGCGGAAAAGATAAGGTCCTTTGGCCAAGTCACTCTTCCCGACTTTCTTGAAGCACGTTATGGACGGGTGCACAGTCTCATTGCCGGTGCCTTGATTCTGGTAGCGATGGTCTTTTTCACTTGTGCGCAGCTTGCCGGCGCATCTGCCGTGGTGACAACGGCTACGGGACTGGGCAGGACACCGGCGATTGTCATCATCGGTGCGGTGTTCATCGTGTTTACGGTCCTCGGGGGGATGGAGTCTGTTGCTTGGACGGACACTTTCTGCAGCCTTGTAATACTGGTAGGTGTATGGATTCTAATGGCCAAGGTCGTATCTATGGCGGGCGGCGTTGTCAACATTCACCGAACCTTGGCCCAAACGAAACCCGGGATGCTGGACCCGTTTGGGGGTGGGGCGGTACCACTCGGTGTAGCCATTTCCTGGACGGTTACGTGGGGTGTGGGCAATTTCGGTGCTCCACAATTCATCACCCGCTTCTATGCGGCGAAAGACGCTAAGAATGCGGCGCTCAGCCAAGGGTATACTGGAATGGCCCTCCTGGCCTTCTATCTGCCTGTAATGCTGATTGCTCTGGCCAGCAGCATACTTTTCCCCGGCATCAAAGTCGCGGACACAGTAACGCCGACGATAATCAAGAACGTGCTTAATCCCTGGCTGGGTGGGATCCTGATGGCTTCGATCCTAGCCGCAGCAATTTCAACGGCCGACTCGGTGTTGCTCTTGGGAGGCACAACTTTTGTCCGCGACCTGTATCAGAAACTGTCCTCCAAACCTGTATCTTCAGCACAATTGCTGAGGCTGTCGAGAATAGTGACTTTGATCATTGGTGCAGCCGCAATTCTGTCCACAATTTACATTGAATCGGGCGTCATGTGGATACAGGCCAACATGGTAGGCATAATGGGTTCGACCCTGGCGGTGGTTGTCCTCGCCGGCTTCGCCTGGAAGCGGGCCAATTCCCAGGGTGCCTTGGCCGCAATGCTTGTCGGTTTGCTCACGGCTGCTATTTGGTATGCACTGGATAAGCCTTTCGGTTGGTTCCCGATCCTACCCTCAATCTTTACTTCACTTTTTACTCTAGTTGTGGTCAGCCTCCTTACTCCTGCTCCTTCCGAGAGCGTGCAAGAGCGTTTTTTCGGGATAAAGAATGATCAAGGAGACTTCAACGTGTCTATCAGCTCGGCCGAGTAGATTTGTTGATTCTTGGATTGTGAGGGATCAGGTTGGTCAACAAAGATAGACTGGAAAGGGATTTAAAAAGGCTGGGAGCCATAGGCTGGCGGGAGGAACACGGATTGGCGCGGATGGCTTACTCAGAGCAGTACATTGAAGCTCGAGACTACGTCCAAAGACTCATGACGGAAGCAGGCATGCTAACACGCGTCGATCCGGTTGGCAACCTGTTCGGCTTTGTTGCCGGAAGCTGTCCTGAAACCAAAACCATCCTTTTAGGTTCCCACCTGGACGCGGTACCCGGCGGCGGGATCTATGATGGAGCCGTTGGCGTGATCGGGGCCCTCGAAGCAGTCCGTGGGATCAGGGAGCAGGGTTTAGTGACTAGACATTCGTTGGAGGTGGCGGCGTTCATAGCGGAAGAAGGGGGTGACCTGGGCGGTACTTTCGGGAGCAGGGCTTTTGTCGGAGAAGTTCCTACGGATATGCCGGATGAGGTGCTGGGTCAGTACAGGCTTTCAATTGCAGACGTACAGGCTTCAAGAGGAAACACAGACTCGTATTGCTGCTACTTGGAGCTTCATATCGAGCAAGGCCCCGTACTTTGGGAAAAGGGAATACCTATCGGTATTCCCACGGCCATAGTCGGAATAAGCCGTTACAAAGTTCGAATTGTAGGGGAAGCGAATCATGCAGGGACCACACCAATGATCAACAGAAAGGACGCCTTGCGCGCAGCGGTGCGTGTGTTGGACAGATGGTATGATCATGTGGACCATGCCCACGGATTCGTGTGCAACATCGGAACACTGAAAATCCAGCCTGGGTCGGTTGCTGTTGTACCCGGTGAAGTTGAGTTTGTTCTGGAGTTGAGATCAACCGATGATGCAACAACTGAACTGGGCGCCAGGGAGTTTAAAGAGATGCTGCATACGACTGTTGCCATTCCAAGCCAGTTTGAACTGTTGGTCCGCAAACCTGCAGTCAGAATGAGCGAATCATTAGTGAATGTGATCCAGACCAGCTGTCGAGAGCTAGGGGTTCAGTACCTGTTAATACCGAGCGGTGCTTCGCATGATGCGAGCCCGTTGGCGCGCCATATCCCGGCAGGAATGGTGTTTGTGCCGAGCGTCAAGGGAGTAAGCCATCGCAAGGACGAGTTCACGCCTATTGATGACATTGCTACAGGAGTGGAAGTCCTGATGCGTGCTGTGCTTGGAGCGGACGGCCGAATCCCTTGATAAATCCGTTGCCGTGAATGGACCAGCCTTGGACCGCCTTGCAGCGCAAGGCGGTTTTCTTCTTGGCGGTGTACAAGATGTCCAGATTGGCCTGAGTGGATTACCAAGAATATTTGCGGGTGTTCTTTGGGGTCCATAGGCTGAAGCTGTTGTTGGCGGAACATCCGTGTCCTCGCGTACGCTTTCTTCATCCGGGCATTTATCCGATGTAAAAAATTAGTGAGGGGAATGGAGGACGAACGCTTTTGAAATCACGACTAGGTGGCTGTAAGCCGAGCAAGAATTTCGACTGCCCGAGCAAGAAAGTGTGTAGGAGCTTCACCTATAAACGAGGAACATAATGAGTGCTAAATAAACAAGAAATGAAATTAAAAGCTAAAGGAGTTAGAAGCATGCTTTCCATGCCCGGTCTTCCTAAGCACCCGGCGGCGCTCGACATGGACATAGACGACACAGGGCGCATCACCGGCCTCTTTTAGGCCGGCCAAGAGATCTTTAAGGCAGGAGGGCGGGAAATGAGGGCGGAGATTCTCGACGGCAGGAAGGTGGCGGCGCAGGTTAAGGCTGCGCTCAAAGAAGAGGTGACACAGCTGAAAGGCCGGGGCCTGACCCCCGGCCTGGCGGTGATCCTGGTGGGGGACGACCCGGCCTCCCAGGTGTACGTAGGGAACAAAGAGAAGGCCTGCCGGGCGGTGGGCATTGCCTCCTTTCCCCACCGGTTGCCGGCGGCTACCGGCGAGGAACACCTGCTGCAGCTCATCGGGCGCCTCAACGCCGACCCGGCCGTGCACGGGATCCTGGTCCAGCTGCCCCTGCCGCGCCAACTGGACGCGAACCGGGTAATCCAGGCCATCGACCCGGCCAAGGACGTGGACGGCTTCCACCCCGTGAACGCCGGCCGGCTGGCGGCGGGTTTGCCGGCCTTTGTACCCTGCACGCCCCAGGGGGTTATGCACCTGCTCACAGCCTATAACATCCCGGTTGCGGGGCGGCACGCCGTGGTGGTGGGGCGGAGCAACATCGTGGGCAAACCCCTGGTGCAGCTTCTCCTGGCCGCGGATGCCACCGTCACCGTCTGCCACAGCAAGACCAGGGACCTGGCCGCCTTCACCCGCACAGCCGATATCCTGGTGGCGGCGGTGGGTAGGCCGCGCCTCATCACCTGCGACATGGTAAAACCCGGGGCGGTGGTGGTGGACGTAGGCATCAACCGGCTGCCGGAAGGGCTGGTGGGCGACGTGGATTTCGAGGCGGTGCGCGAGGTGGCGCGTTACATTACGCCCGTTCCGGGCGGCGTAGACCCCCTGACCATCGCCATGCTGCTCAAAAACACGGTGGCAGTCGCAAGGGGATTACTACAGCACTTAGATTGACCTTTTCCTTTCCCTGTGGGGAAATATCACAAATATAAGACTGGAGGAATGATGATGGAAAAGCGTAAAGTTGCCATCCCGCAGCTCAAGGAGATGAAGAAGACTGGTTGTAAACTAAAGATGGTTACGGCGTACGATTATTCGATGGCATCACTTGTAGACAAAAGCGAAATCGAAATGATCCTCGTGGGTGATTCACTAGGGATGGTAGTTCTGGGCTACGAAGGCACCGTACCTGTCACCATGGAGGACATGATTCACCACATCCGCTCGGTGGTGAAAGGTGCAGCGCATACCTTAGTGGTCGGAGACATGCCGTTTATGTCGTATAATATCAGCCGCGAAGAAGCCATACGCAACGCCGGTCGCCTTATGAAAGAGGGTGGAGCAGACTGCGTAAAGCTGGAAGGCGGCCAGGAAATGGCGACTATAGTCCGTGCTATCGTGGACGCCGGAATCCCGGTGATGGCGCACATCGGGCTTACTCCCCAGACGGCCTCGGCCCTGGGCGGCTTTAAGGTACAGGGTAAGGATGCTGCCAGGGCCGCGAAACTCCTAGCAGATGCTCAGGCCTTAGAGGAGGCCGGAGCCTTTGCTATTGTACTCGAGTGTATCCCAGCCCAGCTTGCCCGACTTATTACGGAGAAGCTTTCCATCCCAACCATCGGTATCGGCGCAGGTCCTTGGTGTGACGGCCAGGTGCTCGTTACGCACGATATGCTAGGTCTCTTTGACCGTTTTGTACCTAAGTTCGTTAAACAATACGCCAACGTGGGAAAGGTTATACTGGAAGCCTTCCAGGCATATGCTCAAGAGGTGAACGCCAGCACCTTCCCAGATATGGAACACTCCTTCACAATGAAAGAAGAGGAACTAGCAAAGCTAGAGTAATGGAATACGAGGAAGGGATCAGAATGCAGATTTCAGTAGTTGGCGCAGGGGCGATGGGGTGTATTTACGGTGGCACCTTATCTGAGGCCGGCCATGATGTAACCCTGATTGATGTTTGGGCCGAGCACGTTAAGGCCCTCAACGAGCAAGGCCTTAAGCTTACTGGCGTGAGTGGTGACCGGACCATTCCCGTGCATGCTGTTACCAGTCCTGTGGGCCTGCCGGTGCAGGACCTAGTGATCATCTTTGTCAAGTCGGCCTTCACGGAAGCGGCAATACGTGAGGTAGCCAATCTGATCGGCCCGGAGACCACGGTTCTTACTCTGCAGAATGGCTTGGGCAATGCCGAGAAAATTGGTGCCATCGTCGGGGTGGAGAAAGTAGTAGCTGGGGTTACCTCCCACGGTGGAACCATGCTTGGCCCTGGTCAGGTGCGCCATGCCGGCCGCGGTGAAACGGTGTTAGGGGAGCTCGTAGGTGGGCTCACCCCCCGGCTTGAGAACCTGGCTGCTGCCTTCACCGCTGCTGGTCTAGAGACACGAGCTGTGGAGAGTGTCGACAGCCTGATCTGGAGCAAACTCCTCGTGAACGTGGGGATTAATGCCGTGACGGCCCTCCTGCGGGTTACCAACGGCGAACTGCCGAAACACGAAGCGACGCGGGAGCTGGTGCGTTTGGCAGTGGAGGAAGGGGCACGTGTTGCGGCAGCAAAGGGGATTAAACTGATCTACCCAGACCCTGTGGCAAACTGCCTGAAAGTGGCAGAGCTCACAGGGCCAAATCTCTCTTCCATGCTCCAGGATGTGCAAGCTAAACGGCGTACCGAAGTGGACGTGATTAACGGGGCTGTCGTTGATGAAGGGAAGAAATTGGGTGTTGCTGCTCCTGTTAATCAAACCCTAAGACATCTCATCAAAGCTATCGAAGAGTGCTACTAAGTGCAGAAAAGGCCGGGGACATATTGTGCCCCGACCTTTTTATACCTTCAGTAAGTATCAATACTGGGTGTACAACAGGATGAGAGGAAATTTTCGAGTCGAGTCGAAATATAGGATATTGACCTGAGACCAGTACCAAGATTCATATACTGGGGAGAGGATTTCTTGATGACGGCAGCGGCATTGAATATAAAGGAAGGCAAGCAAGTGTTCCCCTGGGGGGACATAGAATGGTTGCACTCACCAGGCATCAGGGGAAGAGGAAGCGTCAGCTTAGGTATTGTTAGCCTGTTACCGGGATCCTGTCAAGAACCGCACAACCATTATGCTGACGAACAAATCCTTTATGGTATCCAGGGGTCAAGCACGCACTATATTAATGAGCAAACGTATGAGCTAGGGCCCGGGTCGTGGCTCTACTTGGAACCGTATGTGAACCACGGCATGAGCAACAGCAGCCTTGAAGAAGCACGTTTTCTCCTTGTGGCCAATCCAGTCTCCCAAGCCGCAGAAATCGGGGAACACGATAACAGCGTTCTTGAGGGCTCGTTTACACCTGTGAGAATTGCGGACCTGACTGACCAGACAAATTTGCAGGAAGTGCAAGATAAGTTTGCTTCTGTAACAGGGTTAGCAGTAAGTATTGTCGGACCGACAGGTCTGCTCCTTACTGAGCCCGCAGCTCCGCCAGCGTTTTGCCGCTTGTGCATTCTTCATCATGGGCAGTGTGAGTTTCTAGTTGAAAAGCACCGAGAGGCTTGTACTGAAAACGAACTTGAGTTACTAAAGTGTTCCTATGGCGTGGTAGCAGTTCGAATGCCTGTGCAGGTTCATGGGGCCCCAGTAATGTCAATAGTGTGTGGATATGTATTGCTGGACAAACCTGGTCAGCTCGAGACAGAGAGAGTGTTCAAATTAGCCAAGTGTGGCGGCTACCCACAAGAGGAAGTGCTTCAGTTTTACAAGAGAATTGAACTAGTCACTAGAAATCGTCTTATTTCTGCGGCAGAGCTGTTAAGGGTTACAGCATTCAGTTTAAGCCGAATCTTTGTGACTGCGGCGAAAGAAAGAGAGCTTAAAGACTACCGGTGGCGTTTCCTGAAGGAACAAAACGACAGGGTGATGCTGGAGGCAGATCTCCAACGTACACGTTTAGCTTTAATAGAATCGCAGATAAACCCACATTTTCTATTCAATACACTGAATCTTATCGCCGAGTCCTCAGTTATGAGGGGAGACGAGGATATCTCCGAGCTGGTTTACGCTCTTTGTGGTTTACTGCGTTTTTCCCTAAAACAGGTCGGGCATTTAGTAAAACTAAAAGACGAACTGCAGTATGTCAAGAACTATCTGTGCATCCAGGAACACCGATTTCCGGGAAGCTTCATAGTCTCAATTAACGTATCAGATGAGCTCCAAGAGTGCAAAGTGCCAGCCATGATACTTCAACCCCTTGTAGAAAACTTCTTCGTTCACGCCCTGACTATGAACAGGGAAATAAAATGCACACTTAAGATTACTGGAAGTGCTGACAACAGCATAGCGAGAATCGCCGTAGAGGACGACGGGCGAGGAATTCCTCCCGAACGGTTGGCCGAAGTTCAGAGTTGGTTAAAGTCTGATCCTTGTGAAATGCCTCCTGGCTCAGGTATTCGCGGAGTTTTTTGGCGCTTACAACGCTACTTCAACGGAAAAGGCTCTTTAGAGATAAGGTCTGTTTTGGGTCATGGAACAACAGTTAGTATAATGTTGCCCTGGGTTCGATAGTGTCCTCGGGGGGATAGATAGTGCGCGTTTTAGTTGCAGATGATGAGACCTCCGTTAGGAAGTTTGTTAATTTTGTGGTAACAAAACATTGCCCAGGTGTTAGTATCGTGGGGGAGGCCTCAAATGGCAAACAAGCAATCGCACAGGGCCTAAGTCTACACCCCGATGTCTTACTAACAGATATCCGTATGCCTGAAGTGGATGGTATTGCTGCTGCCAAGCAATTAAAGAGGCAGTTGCCTCATCTTCAAATCGTTTTTCTTACGGCTTACGAGGAATTCGATTATGCCCGCGAAGCTGTTGCACTTAAAGCGCAGAACTACCTGGTCAAGCCTGTTAGGGTGGATGAGTTAAAGGGAGTATTGCAGCAGTGCGCAGATAATCTCCGTAAGCGGGAGCTTGGTAACTCCTTGGTTCTTACGATGACGTCCATAGTACGTGAAACACAGCCATATTTGAGATCTTATCTAATGGGTCAGCTTCTTAACGGGGACATCACGAACCGTGGATACAAGAGACTCATTCAAATAATAGGATCCCAACTCTGCCCGAGTTTTCTGGTAGTACTCAAGTCAGAATACGTCCTTACAGAACATGGTTGTTTGTGGCACGCTCTGCAGGCTTTATGTAAGAGCAATAGAGAGATAATAACATCGTCGCCAACTAAAGGGGGTGCAGTACTTCTTGTTCGAACTCATGCAGAACGAGGTTCAACTGAAGATGCAATGTGGATTCGACAGTGGGCTGAAGGTATAAGAAGCGACCTAGAAACACGACTCAAAACTCGAATCACGATTGGAGTCGGAGGTGTGGCTCAGAACGCAAGCGATATTCCAAGATCGTATCACCAGGCCCAACTCGCCCTTAGTTTTGAATTTATCCTCGGAAGGGGAAACGTAATAACTCTTAGAGACATCATTAGCGACCGGCCAGAAAACCTCTACTTGTTACCCTTGGAATCTGAATTGGCAGGCTCTATACAAAATGGGAGCTGCGAGAAAGCACTACACCATTTGGAAAGACTGCTCAAAAAAATAGAGTCTATCGCTCACCGCTCTCCAGAAGTGGCTCGGCAGTTTTTACAAAACCTCGTACACATCATCGTTGGCGCTGCCGAAGAACAAGGGGCTAAGGATTTAAACCTGCTTGATGATTACGTTTCCAGGGTGAAATTAGCTAACACATTTTCTCAGGCGGCACAGGAGCTAAAGCAATTGACTAGCAGCGTTGTATCAATATCCCAAAGTAGAAAACAGGAGGGGAACCTTGACGCAATACGTAGGGCCATTTCGTTTGTGGAATCTAATTACGACAAAAAACTCACTCTGGAATCAGTAGCTAAGAATGTGTACCTTAGCCCATGCTACTTCAGCCGGTTATTCAAGAAGGAAACCGGGGTTAACTTTGCCAGGTACGTGTCTCTCGTACGGATTAATACTGCCAAGAAGCTTTTATTGGAAAGGAGACTATCAATTAAAGAGGTTGCTGGTAAAGTAGGGTACAATGATCCGCGCTATTTTAGCTACACGTTTAAAAAGTTAACCGGTATTCTACCGAGTGAATACAAATAGGTATATATGTAGTTGCGCAAAATTACTGTACCACAACGACAAAGAATTCGACAGGTCAAGAACAAAATGTGGCTAATCTTCTTTTATGCTGCAGGGCTCGATGAGAAAGACATAAATAAACCTCATCGCGTCGTCAATGCGCACGATAATATAACCCGGGTCATGGAACCATAGACACTCTAGCAGAGCGTGTTAAGGCTGGGATTTGGGCAGCTGGCGGTATACCATGTGAATGTTCCTAATTGGTATATGTAATGGTTTAGCCTAAGATCATGGTGTTCCCAGCTCCAAGTCATGAACTCATTGCTGATTCTATTGAAACTGTGGTTTCCGCACACATATATTTAATGGTATGTGTACTGCTACTGACTAACTGTGAAAAGATTACTCCTGAAATGCTAGACATTCCAGCCATCCTCCTTGGCAGTGGTTCAACGCTGGCAGGTGTCGTAAACGGAAAGCGCATGCAATCTGTTTTGACATGGTCTTGGGGGGGTCTACAAACACGGTATTGCATTTGTTAGCAGTAGCACATGAAATAGGAGTTCGGCTGGAACTTCAGACTTTTCATCAAATCAGTAGGATCGTAAAGCTTAAACCGGCCGACGAGTATTTCTTAAAGGATTTTTGGTATGTCGGTGGTGTACAAGCAGTAATGATGCGGCTGTAGAATCTTGGGGTACTACATGAGGATGCCTTGATGTTTTGGGAACAATCAAGGGCATCATAAGTGCAGCAACCATTAAGAACAACACTGTTATCTCTTCTGTTTCCAATCCCTATTCACCCACAGGCGGGATAGCAGCATTAAGGGGTAATGGCACCCAAGGGGGCCGTAGTGAAGTCCAGAGCTGTAGTTAAGTCCATGCTTCACCACGTAGGCCCGGCACTTTGATAATGAACAGGACGCTGTTACTGCCATTCTTGATAAGAACGTTCATGCAGGTGAGTAGTAATCATTAGGTACGAAAGAAGGGTGGCCTGGGATGCACGAAATGCTTACGGCAACTGCTGCTTTGGCCGGGGTGGAGCTTGACGATAGTGTAGCGTTGAATTACTGATGGCCGTTTTTCAGGTGCCACACGTGGCGCGGCAATTGGACATTTCTCCCTGGAAGCTTTCGAGGGAGGCCAGATTGCGCCCGGGCTCAGTGGTGTGCCCCGGAACCAAAAGTTGAGCGTGGGCATCTTACACGGTACGCGAAGGTGGTTTCTTCTGCGAGTGACAGGACGATTATGTAGTAGTCTAGAAAGGTGGCGAATCAAATGAGATTTCCACGTATGGTGACCCTGAAACAACATTTTTCTCATCACGGAATTTCTAATGTCGAAGAGAAGGTTCGAGAAGAGGTAGGTAGAGTCTTACCCTACACAAACATAAGGCATGGAGATTCGGTGGCAATTACGGTAGGCAGTAGGGGTATCGCGAATTTATCTTCTATCGTTAGAACACTTGTCAGAGCACTAATTAGTTATGGTTGTAAGCCGTTTATAGTGCCGTGCATGGGGAGCCATGGTGGAGCTACTGCTGAGGGGCAAAAAAGGATTTTAGAACATTACGGGATCACAGAGAAGACCATGGGCGCACCTGTTATATCATCAATGGAAGTAAAGAAGGTAGGAAAAACAGATGACGGACTAGATGTGTATGTTGATAGCAACGCAGTTTTAGCCGACCACATTGTAGTATTTAACCGGATCAAGCCACACACAGATTTCCGGGGTCAGGTTGAGAGCGGACTCTTAAAAATGATGACTATAGGACTAGGGAAGCACAAGGGAGCACAGTACTATCATCAAGCAGCGGTTACCTACGGCGGAAGCCATGTAATAGAGACAGTGGGTAAAACAGTTCTTAAGGTGTGTAATGTGGCCTTCGGATTGGCGTGCATAGAAGATGCCTATGATCAGACAGCTTTAGTCGAAGCAATTTTGCCCGAACGAATTGAGCAACGGGAAAAAGAATTACTAGTGAAGGCACGCGAGCTCATGGCTAAACTCCCCTTTGAAGAAATGGATATTCTACTCGTCGATCAAATTGGGAAAAACATAAGCGGGACTGGTATGGATACTAATGTGGTTGGCAGAATAATGAATATTTATACACCTGATCCAGAAAAGCCCAAAATTACCCGTATTGTAGTACGGGACCTGACTGATCAAACGGAAGGCAATGCTATCGGTATAGGAATGGCTGATTTTATCACAAAACGCCTAGCTGATAAGATTGATTATAAGGCTATGTATACCAACACAATAACTGGGTTAGTTGTTGAAAAGGCCCGGCTCCCTATTGTGTGCAGCTGTGACCGTGATGCTCTTGAGAAAGCACTACTGACCATCGGGCTGGTCGCTCCCGAAGAAGCTCGGGTAATTTGGATAAGAGACACTTTGAGTTTGGAAACGGTTGCGGTGTCAGAGGAGTTCTTAAAAGACGCACTAATGCGGAAGGACTTGGAAGTACTAGGTACACCATGGGAGATGAAGTTTGATGTTGATGGATCTCTAGAAAGCCCCTGGTTGGTTTAGAGCAATGGAAATGGAGGAGGGGAGTGATTGATTTATCAAACTTCTATAGTATTGCAAATATAAGCAAAACGAAGAGAAAGGGGAGTGTAAGATGAAACTCAAATGGCTTGTGGCTATGGTTCTGGTTACAGTTCTAGCCGTGAGCGGCTGCTCTGGACAAAGCAAGACAACACCTTCCGCTAAAGATTCTGATAACAAGGTCTACGTGATCAAGGCTACCCACCCATTTACTGCAGCTCATCCATGGAATAAAGGACTTGAGAAATTTGCAGAATTAGTTCAGCAGAAGACAAATGGGAGAATAAAAGTTGAAGTGTATCCAGCTGGACAGCTCTCTGGAGGAAATCCTCGTACACAGAACGAACAGGTTCAGGCTGGCACGCTGCAAATGGTTATTCAGTCTCCCATAATCTGGACTAACTGGGACTCACGATATATGGTATACAACCTTCCATTCTTGTTTCCTGATCGAGATACGGCCTTTAAAGTGGTAGAGAACAGTGACGTGGTGAAGGAAACGCTAAGTTTCCTAGAACCTAAAGGTGTCAAATTTTTGGGAATCTGGGAAAACGGCTTCAGGCATGTAACAAACTCTAAGCGTGCTATAAAGACCCCTGATGACATGCGCGGTTTAAAACTTAGGATTCCAGAAACAAACTTGTTTATTAGTACTTTTAAAGCTCTTGGCGCACAGCCGACTGTAATCCCCATGGGTGAGGTCTACACGGCGTTACAACAAGGTACCGCAGACGGGCAAGAAAACCCACTGTCGGTAATCGAGTCCAATAAACTCTATGAAGTACAAAAGCACGTGACGATTTGGCACGCATGCTGGGATCCTGCCCTGGTGGCCATCAATAAGAAGTTCTACGATGAACTTCCTCAGGAATTGCAGAAGGCAGTCCAAGAAGCTGTCAATGAAGCAGGAGAATACGAGATTAATCTTATAGCGCAAGATGACGAACGACTACTTGGAGAGCTCGCTACGAAAGGCATGGAGGTTACCCAGCTCACTCCTGAACAGGAAGAGCAGTTCCGGAAAGCAACCTCAGGAGTCTATGATGAGTTCCAAAACACCATTGGGAAAGATCTAATAGATCGATTCAAAAAAGCGATTGAAGAAGCCAAGAAGGGATAATAGGAAAAACGAGAGACCTTACATGGGCCTGCATTAGGCTGCAGGCCCGCTTCTCTCAATACGGTTAAGTATTCAAAGGTGGGAAACAAGTATGCCGAACCAGAAGGGTGTAACACATTACCTGAATGACCTGGAAGAAATTCTTCTCATTCCGTTAATGGTAGTAATGACTGTCCTGGCCTTTGTTCAAGTAGTAACTCGTTTCCTTCTCCATCTGCCTGTTCCTTGGCTGGAAGAGCTACTCAGATTCCTATTTATTTGGAGTAGCGTTGTAGGTGCTAGCGCGGGAATCAAAAGACATGCACACCCGAACCTGGATTTTGTAATTTCCATGTTTCCTAGACCTGTTCATCGATTTCTTCAGATGTTCGGTGTAGGTTGTGTTATTCTGTTTTCTGGCTTAATGATTTGGGCTTCTATTGGACTGGTTTTAATCCAAGCAGGTTCGGGGCAACTTTCTGCTGCGATGCGTATTCCAATGTACTTTGGTACCCTAGCGATTCCAGTGGGCTTCATGCTCCTGGGGGTAAGAAGCGCACAGGTACTCATAACCAAGAAGTTCTCGCAGTAAGGTGTTGTTCCAGATTTCGTGGAATTTAGACGTAGGCGGCCTCCTGCTCCTGCATGATATAACAGGGGTAGGAAAGAAAAGTAAAAGAGGTACCTACACACATATTGGCATACCACAAAAGACGTACTAGCAAGAGTTCCTGAGCAAGTAACCTTGCAAATTTCGTCGGGCCGGGCTGAAGGATTTATCGCCACCTTTAGCCGGCCGTCAAAACCTTCCGCTCCGCTCCGGCCCTGTCGGGAGGCGGCTTAAGCCGCCGGTCTTGACCGCCGGCAACAAGGTGTAGGACTTACCACTGCGCCAGATGTAGTAGATGGTTACCATTAGTTTACGCATGAGAGCCAGCGTAGCGACTTTAGGGTGCTTACCTTCTTGAAGTTTGCGCTGATAAAAGACATGGAAGTTCAGGTCAAAGCGCTTGGCGGCTTGGGTGCAGTACCAGAGCGCTCGGCGCAGGTAAGGGGAGCCGCGCTTGGAGACCTGTATGCGGGTACCTTGGAATTCCCCCAATTCCCGGATGCCGGCATCAAGACAGCTAAAGCTACGAAGCGGGCGCCCGGAGCGCCCTGGCAGAACTCCTGACGCGACGCCTAGACCAGGAAAGATACCTTGTCCTGATGATCGACGGAGTGGTAGTAGCACAGCATACGGTGGTGGTCGCCCTAGGGATTGCTGCCAACGGAAAAGCACACCCTTGGGCTGTGGGAGGGCGCCACGGAAAACAAGGCCGTCTACCAGGCGCTGCTGGCGGACATCGTGGAAAGGGGATACAGAGCAACGAGGGCATCTTGGTCGTCATCGACGGGAGCAAAGCCCTAGCGGCAGCCGTGAAGGATGCCTTTGGGGATCGGGCCTTCATCCAGCGCTGTCGCGTGCACAAGAAGCGGAACGTCATGGAGCACCTGCCTGAAGGCGAGCAGTCCTGGGCGGCGCGGAAGCTTGACTTGTCGCAACGTGAAGAGATGGCGGCATGGGGAACAAATCCTTCGCTGGATGGCGGCGGCCTACCTGGAGGCCGAACAGGGCATTCACCGCATCAAGGGATACCAGGAGCTGGTCGTCATGGAGAAGGCGATGCGGAAGGAACTCTTCCCAGAACGATCCACGGTCGCCGAAAACGGCCGTCCCGAAAATCGAAGAACGGGACAACGCCTACAGTAATATCAGGGAGGTTTTCATCCCATGGCTCTAATTGCTGCATTGCTGTTCGTGCTGTTCCTGGCTTTAAGCATACCCATCGCTGCGTCGCTTGGCTTGGCTTCACTGATTGCTGTATTGGTTACTAATAAGGTTCCTCTTGTTATTGTCTCGCAAATGGTTTATGCTTCTGCCGATTCGTTTTCACTTATGGCGATACCTTTTTTTATGCTGGCGGGAACAGTAATGGAAGCAGGAGGCCTTTCCAGGAGACTTATTAACTTCGCAAACTGTGTGGTTGGTGGGACGACAGGTGGCTTAGGGGCAATTGCAGTCTTGACCAGTATGTTTTTTGCTGCGATCTCTGGATCCGGACCAGCAACTGTGGCAGCCTTGGGTACAATTCTCATTCCGGCAATGATGGAGGCCGGATATGATGCTGCCTATGCTTCTGCACTCATGGCCACCGCAGGGGCAATCGGTATAGTCATTCCACCTAGCATTCCGATGGTCGTTTATGGAGTTCAATCTGACGTCTCTGTCGGGGCCCTCTTCTTAGGTGGGTTCCTTCCCGGAATCTTGTTCGGGGGAGCATTGCTTGCTTATAATTATGTACGTTCCAAGCACCAACAGTGGGGTGGAACTTCAAGACCATCTTTACGGGAAGCTATGTTAGCTGCAAAAGATGCTCTTCCGGCTTTGCTTACGCCGGTAATAATTCTTGGCGGGATCTACGGTGGCGTTTTTACACCGACAGAGGCAGCTGCTGTTGCAGTCGTCTATGGAGTAATGGTGGGAAGGTTTGTGTACAAGGAACTAGACTGGGGAAAGTTCCCAAAGGCCCTAGTTGATGCAGGTATCAATTCAGCTGTGGTTGTGTTGATTATCATGGGCGCTTCAATTTTCTCGTGGATCATTGTCAGTGAAAACGTACCAGCCCTCCTCGTAGACTTGGTAAGAAGCATTTCTCAAAGCAGTGTAGTTGTTCTCTTGTTAATCAACATTCTTCTACTCATAGCAGGATGTTTATTGGACGCGTCGTCGGCAATAATCGTATTGACGCCCCTTTTGCTACCGGTGATCAAGGCCTTTAATGTTGATCCTTTGCACTTTGGTATAATAATGGTGGTAAACTTAGCCGTTGGGCTAATTACGCCGCCAGTTGGGTTGGATCTTTATGTAGCAGCAGGTATTGCTAAGCTAAGCCTTGAACAAATCTCCAGGGCTGTTGTTCCTCTTATTGTTGTTACGATAGTGGCATTGCTTGTTACAACGTACGTGCCTTCTTTGTCACTAGCATTGCCGCATCTGCTTAAGTAGGCATGTGATGTCCCTAAGCTGCTGTAGAATCACTTTAACCCGGCTTGCGATTATCGCCACCTTTAGCCGGCCGTCAAGACTCTCCGCTCCGGCCCTGTCGGGCGGCGGCTTAAGCCGCCGGTCCTGACTGCCGGCAGCAAGGTGACGGGCATGGCAAATAAGCCCGACCCACTCTGCGGGACGGATGGATCGTTCTTAGGCGTGTTGATGGGCCACAGGATGCCACACGTACTCTGAATCGTAGGACTTACCACTGCGCCAGATGTAGTAGATGGTTACCATTAGTTTACGCATGAGAGCTACCGTAGCGACTTTTAGGTGTTTGCCTTCCTGAAGTTTACGCTGATAAAAGGCATAGAAGTTCGGGTCAAAGCGCTTGGTAGCTTGGGCACAGTACCAGAGCGCTCGGCGCAGGTAAGGGGAGCCGCGCTTGGAGACGTGCATGCGGGTACCTTGGAATTCCCCTGACTCCCGAACGCTGGCGTCAAGACCGGCGAAAGCTACGAAGGGCCTGGGGTTGGTGAAAGCAGAGATATCCGGGATCTCGCCCAAACCACCAGGCCAACACCCGGTATGGTTTCAAGGACATGCTGGGGCGACTTTGCCTCTGTTGCCTTTTCGCCCTCCTCGGCTGCCTTCTGAGCGCCGCATACTTCCGTGAGCACCTGGTCAATGGCTTCTTCCACGGTTTCGACTTAGTCCTCGAGAAACTTAATTTGGGCAAAGAGGAGCTTGAGCTCGAGGGCGAAACTGTCGAGGCCCATAGTAATGCCGAAGCTGTTGCGCGCCAGATTTTGGGCTTCTACGGCTTTGCCTTCACCAAAGCGGCCCCGGGAGGCCTGCGAAAGCAGGGTCACCAGTTCAGAAAGGTCAGCAGCAGCCAGTTCTTCTGGGGTGGGGTAGCTCCGGAGCAGTTCCCGGGAGCTGCGGGCGACGTCGATCCACAGTAGTACAAGGGAACAGCTCCTTCTTCCAAAGTAAAGGGCAGGTTCCCGGTGCCCTACGGAGCCACAACCTTGCTGGTTACTCGCGCTAAGCAGGAAAACCTGTTGCGCAACGTGCTCAATCGTAGTTCCCCGTAGGGGTGGGGCAGCAGTCTTTTGTTCAAGCTAGCCCAAGAGAGTGCCTTTGGGACCCTTCGCTGTCGCCCACCCTTACGAGGAATTGTCTCTTATCAGGCTCTCTTTTTCAAGAACCTAACCGATTATATTGTACAAGGTACCTACTTTGCTAACGAAAAGGAACCACCCCGGCTAAGGCTACACTGAGGGGTGGCCCATTTCTTGTTGCCAGAATGGATAGCCTTCTTATCGAACAGTACACCGTACGCAGGTAACGTGGTACTATCTTACAATCTCAAGGAGGATATGCCGGAAGATTGGCGAGCTTTGCTATGGTATCCGGGCCGTTGGTTAGGCCTGATGCGGATTCCGGCCCAAATTGAACCGGTTCCGGACCAAATCGTCCAGCTGTTCCGAATTAAAGCGACCGCTGATTCCGGTTCAAAGCGTCCCGCGACTACCTATTCCGACCAAGTGACCAATCGTTGCTGGGACACCGGAAAAGGCTAAGGCTGCGCTGGAGTGGAGACCACTCGGCCTGAGGACTTTGACCAGACCAGGCCTGGAAGTTGCCAAGGAGCAAGTTGTAAGGGGAAGGGGTCAAGGCCGTAGCTAGAGTCCCCTGAAAAACCATAGTGCCGAAATGGAAAAGGAATCCTCAATCCGGTTGGCGAAGATGTTCGGGAGCAAGCCAAAAACACTTCCCCGCCGGTGAGGATTCCTCGATAACCGTATTCGCTGGCCGGCAGGGAAATCCTGCTGGAGGGATCAAACATGTTGGTACTCCGTCGAGAACAACTAAGCCTGTGGGATGCGATACTCCCGGAAGAGGTTCGTACTTTCAACGCGGAATTAACCGATGTCAATCGGTGGCTCGACGACGAGCGATTCATGGAGCCATTTGTTAAGAAGTTCTCTACCCACATCGGTCGGCCTACGGTTCCGGTAGATACGTACCTCCGGCTGATGTTCCTCAAGTTCCGGTATCAACTGGGATACGAGACCTTAGTGGCGGAAGTTCAAGACAGCATTACCTGGCGACTGTTCTGCCGCCTTCCGCTTGATATGGCCGTACCTCACTCTACGACGCTCATCAAGCTGACCAAGAAGTACGGAGAGAAAACCTTGGAAGAACTCAATACCCTTCTTGTCCCAAAAGCAAGAAGGGAACGCATCATCAAGACCAAGAAGCTGCGGATTGACACCACCGTAGTAGAAGCGGACATCAAACACCCTACGGATGCAGGGCTGCTGGCCGACGGCGTGCGCGTTATCAGCTGGACGGTAAAGAAAATAAAGGCTGCTGTAGAGAAAGCGGGAGAAAACCTTGCCTCTTTCCGGGATCGGACACGAACGGTTAAGCCGGCGCTCCTGGCCATTGGCAAGGTCCTTAAGCGGCGCAGTGGTGAAGCCGTCAAGGAAGTGCGCAAGATCACCGGTAAGCTTATCACTGTGGCCAAGAAAACGGTAACCGAAGCGAAGACAGTTCTTGAGCTGTGCAAAGAGAAATCGGATGGTAGAGTGGCGCGCTTGACCATCACCTTGGAGAAGTTTGTTTCGGCCACTGAGCAGGTTATTGCTCAAACTGAGGAAGTGCAATCAGGTAACCGCCGCATTCCGGAAAAGCTTGTCAGCTTGTTTGACCCTGAGGCCCGCCCGATCAAAAAAGGCAAGCTCAAGTCCCCCACTGAGTTTGGCCGTAAGGTTATCCTTGAAGAAAGCGAAGAGAGGATCATAGTAGGCTTCCCAGTGCTGAAAGGCAATCCGTCCGATAACACCCTGCTTGAAGACTCCATCGACCGTTACCGAAAGGTTTTCCACCGGCCACCGCTTGCAGTATCCACAGACCGCGGCTTTTACAGTAAAGACAATGAGGAAATGCTTCGTGGCAAGTACGTCCCGCAGTTCGCTATCCCCAAGCCAGGGAAACGCTCAGCGGAAAGAAAGCAGCTCGAGTCTTCGTCCCGATTTAAGCGCCTGCAGAAATGGCGTGCCGGTGGCGAAGGCACGATAGGCCTACCGAAAAGAAAGTATGGTTTGCGGCGTAGCCTGTTTAGGGGTACCCTTGGCAATAACTGCTGGGTGGCCTTGTCTATCCTCACCTATAACTTTACGAGAATAGCGACGCTGAGCCTCGAGGCGGGGAGCTAACCAAGGACAGGGATTAGAGGCAAAGGTCGACAAGAAACCAGGACGCAAAAGCTCAGGATGATAAGGGTTGATACTACTGTGAAGACTTTTTCAGGGGACTCTAGCTAACAGGAGGGTATCCATGCGCAAGATCAAAGAGATTCTTCGCCTGCGTTACGAACTAGAGATCGGGGTGCGGCAGATCGCCCGCAGCCTCTCCGTGGCCCACAGGCACCGTGAGCGACCTCCTTGAACGGGCCGAGGTGGCAGGCCTCACCTGGCCGCTTCCGGCCGACCTCAGCGAAGCCGACCAGGAAAAAAGGTCTATCCCGGCAATACTGACAAAGCGCGTCCGCGCTCTATGCCGGACCTGGAGTGGGTCCAGGCGTGACCCTGTAGCTTCTTTGACTGGAGTACAAGTAGAACCAGCCGGACGGGTATCAATACAGCCAGTTCTGTCAGCTTTAACGTAAATGGTGTCGCAAGCTCAACGTCGTCATGCGCTAGAGCCACCAGGCAGGCGAGAAGCTGTTCGTCGATTACACTGGCCAGACCGTCCCCGTGGTTGGCCCGGCGACGGGCGAAGTGCGGCCCGCCCAGATCTTCGTGGCGGTACTTGGCGCCAGCAGTTACGCTTACGCCGAAGCCGCTTGGAGCCAAGACCTGAGCTTCTGGATTGCTACGCACCCGCAGGCTTTTGCCTTCTTTCACAGGGTAACCGAGGTGATCGTGCTCCAGCAGAATAGGACTTAGAAAGACCGGGTTTTACCCGGCGAGGCTGTTGACAAAGAAGGTCAGCAGCCTCTTTTTGTTGAATACTATATTAATGTAGTCAATAGAAAAAGGAGTGAAAGCAAGATAGATGTTTAGAACTCGTAAAACCCAACAACTGAGCTATGAATTCGTTAACATAGAAGACCTGGTTCCCAAGGACCATCTACTTCGAAAGATCACCAAGTACATAGATTTTGGGTTTATCACAGAGAAGACCAAGAACTTATATTGTGAGGATAACGGTCGGCCGTGTATTGATCCGGTGATTCTCTTTAAGATGTTGTTCATTGGTTACATTTATGGGATACGTTCAGAGCGTCGTTTGGTTGAAGAGATCAAAGTTAACGTGGCCTATCGCTGGTTCCTAGGGCTTTCTCTTTCAGATCTAGTACCCCATCACTCCACCATAAGCCAGAATCGACGTCGGCGGTTCAATGGAACAGATGTATTCCAGCAGATATTTGACGAGATAGTATTTCAGGCAATGTCCAAAGGGCTGATCGACGGGAAAGAATTGTTTTCCGACTCTACGTTCCTAAAAGCAAACGCCAGCAAAAGCAAATTCACCATTGAAAAAGTAGCCAAGTCAACAAAGGACTACGTAGAGGAACTGGACAAAGCAGTAGAGGATGACCGTTTAGAACATGGGAAGAAGCCGTTAAAGGATAAGGGAAAAGAACCTCCCGAAACAAGGCAAACCCGAATCAGTACAACTGACCCCGAAAGCGGGCATATGGTACGGGAAGGTAAGCCACGGGGATTCTTTTACCTGGAACATAGAACTGTAGACGGGAAGTTGAACCTAATCACAGACTCTTATGTAACCGCTGGGAATGTCCATGATTCTGTTCCCTATCTCAGTCGACTTGACAGGCAAATCCATCGCTTTGGTTTTAAAGTCGAGGCTGTGGCGCTTGATGCAGGCTATCTCACTAATCCTATTGCCCATGGTCTAAGGCAAAAAGGAATTTATGCTGTCATCGCTCATAGGAGGTTCCGTCCTAAGAAAGGGGTCTTTCACAAGTGGCAGTACAAATATGATCCTGAACAGGATCACTACACCTGTCCTGCTGGTAGCGTCCTCACCTATCGCACAACCAATCGTGAAGGGTACCGGGAGTATAAATCTGACCCCGAAGTATGTAAAAAGTGCCCAATGCTAAGCCGTTGTACACATTCCAAAAACCATACTAAAGTTTTAACCAGACATGTTTGGGAAGACGATAAGGAATGGATAAGGGAAAATCGTCTTAGCGTGCGCGGGAAAGAACTATACCGGCGAAGGAAGCTAACCATTAAAAGAAGCTTCGCAGATTCTAAAGAACTGCATGGTCTAAGATATTGCCGTATGCGGGGGCGCAGCAAAGTCACAGAGCAGTGCCTCCTTACGGCCGCTTGCCAGAACATGAAAAAGATGGCCCTCTTCTTGTGGAAACAGGGACAAGGACCATCTCCTAGTTCTCGCCTACATCAACTTTTACAGCATCTCTTCTCCTTCATAAGCCCGATATTAAGATTAAACCCCTGCACCGCTTCACGTTGCAGGGGTTTGTCAGCAATCTCACCGGGTTTTACCCGGCTTTTTGTTTGCGGTGCGCCCGGCATTGGCACTGTCTTTAGGGTGAAAGTCCTGAACGGTGAAGGTAGCAGTAGCCGTTAGCTCAAGGCAAGGGTGTCTGCGGCGACGCAGAATTCGAAGGAAGCCGGTGGCAAACCTCCGGCCCGAAGACCAGGAATTCCAGGTGAAGCTGCTAACAGTCCGCTGCTAGTGTACACGACAGGTACTGTTTGATTCTTGGCGCTTTACTGGTATCTCCTTCAATCGAGGAACACGGCATTTCTGTAGATTTCCCTTTCCGCAATCTTTCTAGAAAAAATTCTTGAAGCGTGGAAGGAAATTTGTCCTTGATAGCGAATATAATGATATACCAACTTAGGGTAGGTATTCAAAATTCGATATATCCCATACGTCTTGACTGAAAGGAATGTTGCCAGATGGAGTTGCTGCCAAGAAACAACGGATTACCCCTTTACAGCCAGTTGGCCGAACTCTTGAGAGAAAAAATTGTTGAGGGTGAGCTGGCGCCGGGTGAAAAGCTGCCGTCAGAAACGCAATTGGCGGAGATGTATGGAGTCAGCCGGATCACGACCAAGCAGGCATTGAACGAGCTGGCGGCACAGGGTCTGATCTACAGGCTTCAAGGCTCGGGAAGCTACGTTAGCCCCAAAAGACTCAAACGGCAGCTCAGCCAGCTAGGCGGCTTTAGCGAGGATATGCGACGAAACGGCGTGTTTGTTCGGCGCAAGGTCTTGGAACTTAACTTGAGCAAGCCGCCAAAAACTGTCCGTTCGCGTTTGAAACTGGCCGAAAGGGAAATGGCTCTTGTAGTAAGGAGGTTGATAATCGTAGACCAGGAACCAATTGCTTTGTTCAAGAGTTACCTGCCGGAGCACTTGGTAAGAGGATTGCTCTTGGAAGACTTAGAGGAGAACGGTCTCTATGAGTTGCTTCAGAACAAATTAGGGCTCTGTCTTGGCTGGGCTGATCAGATCCTTGAGATTGGGAGTGCTACGACCGAAGAGGCTTACCTCCTCTCAGTGTCGACCGGAGTTCCTGTCTTCAGAACTACCCGGAACACTAACCTGTGTGACGGGACCCCCATTGAGACAGCGGAAGCTGTTTTCAGGGGTGACCGAGTTGAATTCCACACTAGGCTTGAAGCTGCACAAGGCCAAGGAGGGTTGTAGAAGCGTGCAGCAAGGAAATCATTTAGGGGGTGTTTATGGTGGCAACAGTTAAAGAGATTCGCGAAGCAGCCCGAACGATTCCTGTGTTGCGTGAAGTTGACGTGTTGGTTGCCGGAGGGGGAACCGCTGGCATGGTGGCCGGCCTAGCAGCTGCGCGGGCGGGGGCACAGACGCTTGTTCTGGAAAGGCTCAATTGTCTGGGCGGAAACTTTACCGCTGGGCTCATGGGTACCACCTGGACTTTTAGTGACCAAAAGAAGTTAATCGTTAGAGGTATTCCCCTGGAAATCATAGAGCGGCTAGCTGAACAGGGCGGCACAGTAGTTGGCAACATTTCCAAGGATTGCTTCACTATCTACGATACCGAACTTGCGAAATTCGTCTTACAAGATATGTACGAAGCCGAACTGAACCTCGAAGTACTCTATTATACCTGGGTTGTCGATACAATCGTCGAGGACAACGTTGTTAAAGGCGTCATCATAGAAAGCAAATCCGGCCGCCAGGCGATCCTGGCAAAGACCACAGTGGATGCCACGGGCGATGCCGACGTTGCTGCGCGGGCAAAAGCGGAATTCATGATGGCTGCTAAGCAAGACTTGCACCCGGTAAGCCTCTTGTGCAAGATTGCCAACGTCGACCTCGACGAGATGTTCGAATTCTACGAGAGGAACCCGTCCTTTATAGGTAACTTCACCGGCGGGTGGCAGCATAGTGGCTTTCACTGCTTCCGCCTGAACGAAGAACTTCAGAATGCAGATCTGCCGCTAGAAATGGAATACCTGCGCGATTGGTTTATCCTGTTCTATACGACGCCCAGGCCGGGTGAGATAATATTCAACATGACCGGTGAAACCCAAATCGACGGCACCGATGTTGTAGAACTCACCAAGGGTGAACTGGTGTCCAGGAAGAGGCTATCCCAGGCTTTGTGGTGCCTGCGCCAGTATGTCCCTGGCTTTAAGAACGCGTATATCACAACTACAGCCTCGTCTCTCGGGGTGCGGGAGACAAGGCGCATCGTCGGAGAACATATCCTCACGAAAGATGAGATTGTAGCCAACACCCGATTCCCGGACGCAGTCTGCAGTTACGGTGCCCCTGTGGGAGTCCACACGGCCGACGGCACCAACGCAGTGTTCGCTCGACTAAAACCAGGCACGTCGTACGACATTCCTTACCGGTGTCTGCTACCCAAGAAGATCGATGGACTGCTGGTGACAGGTCGCTGCATTTCGGTTACTCCTGAAGCCACAGGATCCACCAGAAACATGACCGCCTGCATGGCCCTAGGCCAGGCCAGTGGAGTTGCCGCTGCATTAGCTAGTGCTAAAGGAATTGTACCCAGGGCGTTAGGAACCGAGGAGCTGGTGTCCGCTTTGTTGAGTCAGGGGGTATACCTAGAAGGGAGGAGTGCTTTGGCCGAAAAAGCTGGGGAACAGAAGCCCAACTTAAACGATAGCACGAAATAGGGTAGTACAAGGCAACGAAAAGTCCAGTAAGGCAAATGGTGTTTTAGGCCCAGAATGAGGGAGGTGCTATCATGAAGATTAACAAAGGTTGCTTTTGGAGGTTTACCATCGTAGCTTCATTGGTTCTGTCGCTCGTGGCGGTCGCGGGGGGGTGTGGCTCGTCCAATTCATCCACGCCCAAAGGGAGTGAAGGTGCCCAGGCATCCAAACAGGCCGAGAAAAAATATGTTATCAAGTACGGTTTTGTCGCCAGCCCCCAGTCGCCACACCTTGCAGGCGGGGCTGACTTCAAAAAGAGGGTGGAAGAACTTTCCGGAGGGCGGATCGAGGTTCAACTTTATCCTAGCTCGCAGTTGGGTGACAAACTCCAGATGGTGGAGGGGGTAAGGGCTGGTACGATTGAGATGACCGAGGTCGCGGCTACGGACCTCTCCGGTTTCAGCAGGAAATGGTCGGTTTTCAGCCTGCCTTACCTGTTCAATGACCGGGACCACATGTTCAGGGTGCTTCGAGATAAGGAAGTCAAAGAGATCCTGTCCAAGGATGCTGAACAATGCGGCGTCAAGGTTCTCATGTACTGGGGGATGGGCACCAGAAGCATCATCAACGCCAAACGGCCGGTCTACAGGCCTGAAGACCTCAATGGCCTCAAGATCCGCGTGATGCAGGATCCCATCCTGGCCGAAACTGTCAACGCCATGGGTGCCAACGGGGTACCCCTGGCCTGGAGCGAAGTTTATACTGCACTTCAGCAGAAAACCATCGATGGGTTGGAGCAGTCGGCTCCTCTGTACGTGGACGCCAAGCTGTACGAAGTGGCCAAGTACTTCTCCCTTACCGAACATTTCCTGATCCCCGACGCGCATCTGATCAGCCTGAAGTTCTGGAACAGCCTTCCTAAGGACCTCCAGGACGTACTGCTCAAGGCCGCGCAGCAGACGGAAGAGGAATTCTTCAAGATCTGGGATAAGTATGAGGAGGATTCTCTGAAGACCCTTAAGGATAGCGGAGTTCAAATCAACCAAGTTGACAAAGCGGCTTTCCGCGATCGAGTGAAGCCCATATACGACAAGTACGCGTCGCAGATTGGCCCGGATCTGATCCAGAAGATGCAGAAGGTACAGTAGCATTGCGCAACGCCGGGGGGCATCGGTCCCTCCCGGCGGCGATATACCTTGACGGGGGGTGCCTTCTTTGAGTGGTCAGAGATGGAAAGGACTGCGTACATTGGAAGAGTGGTTGATAGTGATTCCTCTGGTGATCATCATCGTACTGACGCTTATCCAGGTTTTCGCACGCTACGTGCTTTTGTCGGGGATCCTTTGGAGCGATGAAGCCGTAGGTTACCTCTTTGTGCTCATGGCCATGATCGGAGCTGCAGTGGCCCTACGAGAGAGAATGCATACTGATCTCCAGTTGCTGGTGAACAAAGCACCAAGATGGTTGGCCTGGATCATGAGGTTGTTAGCAGGCTTTACGGTCGGTGGCTTCCTCATCATGTTGTTGATCTCGGGGTTGGACTTCGCCTACGAAAACCGGGGACAGGTTTCCCCCATGCTCGGCCTGCCGATGTTCATCGCTTACGGGTTGCTCCCGTTAGGTGCGATCCTGATGCTGGTGGAATTCGGGCGATTGATCTTCGCGCGCTCGTGTGGTTCAGAACCGGCAGAATCCGAGAGAATCTTCGTTGAGTAGCGCCCCGGGAAGGAAGGGACTACGTTGACAACGGCTCTGATTCTACTGGGTCTAGTCTTCGGATTGATCTTCATAGGGGTTCCAATCGCCTTCGCCTTAGGAGCGACCGCTGCCATTGGGCTGGTGGTCGTCCACGGCCAGCCGCTTCAGGTGTTACCACAGTGTGTCTTTAGCGGAATCAATTACTTCCCGCTTCTTGCCATCCCGTTCTTCATCTTCTCCGGTGAACTAATGAATAAGGCCGGCATCACTGAAAGGCTGGTCCGCTTCGCGGCCCTCCTGGTCGGCAAAGCTCCAGGAGGGTTGGCCCACACCTCTGTCCTGGCCTGCATGTTCTTCGGGGGAGTGACTGGGTCGGCGCCTGCCGACACCTCAGCCATCGGGTCTCTCTTAATCCCGGCCATGGAGGAAGAGGGATACCCGGTGGACTTTGCGGCCGCATTAATAGCTAGTGCTTCGACCATGGGGCCGATCATTCCGCCGAGCATCATCATGGTGATCTACGGCGCCACGGTGGGGGTTTCCGTGGGCGGCCTCTTCGCGACTGGGATCACTGCGGGAATCCTTGTAGCGCTCGGCCTGATGATCACTGTCCTCCTCACTAACCGCGCCGGGAAGTTTCCAGCCCGGAAGGAAAGAATCACGCTAGTCGAGGTATCGTCGACGCTTCGCGAAGCCATCTGGCCTTTGGGAATGCCCCTGGTAGTCGTCGGTGGAATCTTGGGCGGGGTGTTCACTCCGACAGAAGCGGGGGCTGTGGCCGTCCTATATGGCCTAATCGTGGGGTTCTTCATCTTGAAGACTTTGAAGGTCGTGGATCTCCTACCAATGCTTCACCGCACGGTGGTGCTGACCTCCACGGTGCTCATGATCATTGGGACGGCTAAAGTCCTGGGTTGGGTTTTCACGGTATTGCAGATCCAGCGCTATCTAGGGGAGGCCTTCTTGAATATATCAGGGAACCCCGGGGTGTTTCTCCTTTTGGTCAACATCTTACTGCTGATCATGGGTACCTTCATGGATGCTGGTGCCAGCGTTGTTCTGCTGGCCCCGATCTTGGCCCCGATTGCTGCGTCTCTGGGAATCAACCCGTTACATTTCGGGCTGATCGTGGTCCTCAACCTGACCATTGGTCACGCCACGCCGCCTCTAGGGCTGTGTCTCTTCGTGGCCTCTGGGATTGCAAAAATTTCTTTGGAGCGGATTTCCAGGGCAATAGCGCCTTTCCTGATGGCCGAAGTTGCGACTCTAATGGTCGTTACGTACCTGCCGGAAGTGGTGATGTTCGTACCGCGTTTGCTTAAATACGCGTAGCAGCGACTACAAGCCGTTGAAAGAGGCCAAGAGTATCCCTGGGAAACAAGACTTAAACAGAAAGGAGTTAAAGACATGGTTCCGTTTAAATTGCTTGCCGAGACTCACATTCTTTCGAGTGATAGCCAACGCGAGCAGAGGATCCAACGCTTGAGGAACCAGATCCTGGCTGCCAAGGGTAGAAAGGGAGAATATGTCGGCTACGTCTGTATCGAGCGGGCGAGGCTAGTGACCCAGTCTTACCGCGAGACTGAAGGACAACCCGAGGTGATCAGAAGAGCCAAAGCGCTCCGGAACGTTCTGGAAGGGATGCCGGTTTACATTCTTCCTGACGAACTCATCGTCGGACAGGTTGCAAGCAAGCACCGTAGCGTCGAGGTTTTCCCGGAGAACTCGGTTGATTGGCTCGAGACTGAACTAGACTTGATCGAAACCAGGTCCCAGGACCGGTTCCTGATTCCCCCAGAGGTGAAGAAGGAACTTCGGGAAAGCATCATTCCTTATTGGAAAGGCAAGACCCTGCAGGATTACGTGGATAGTTCAATGCCGGAGGACACGTGGTTTTACCGGAAGAATGCCGGGGTCTTCTTCATGCAACTACACGAACGCGGCGGTATGGGTCACGTCATCCCAAATTACGCGAGGGCTCTGTCCACCGGGCTCGACGGGCTGATCGCCGGGGTAAACGACCTTATTAATCAGATTGATCTGTCCAGACCTAAAGGGCTTTCGGACATTGCCAAGGTACAGTATTTACAAGCAGCACGGATCGCCCTGCAAGCCGCTAGCATCTTCATTGAGAGATACGCCGACGAGGCACAACGGCTGGCAGCCCAGGAGGCAGGACCTGGAAGGAAGGACGAGCTCCTGAAGATCGCCCGAGTTTGCCGCAAAATCGCTCATTACCCGGCCGAGACCTGGTGGGAAGCTCTGCAACTTCTTTGGTTCCTTCACATTATTATCCAACTTGAAATGGACGGCGTTTCAATTTCAGTAGGCAGGTTTGATCAGTACGCGCTAAAGTACCTGCGCAGCGACCCATCATACAACCCGGATGGGCTTGAAGAAGCTCAAGAGCTTCTGGAGGCTTTCTTCGTCAAGTTCAACGAGGTGTTGAAGCTTTGGGATTATGACAGCGCCACCACGCATGCCGGATTCCCCATGGGTCAGAACTTGACGGTAGGCGGAGTAGACGCCTACGGCAACGACGCCACCAACGAACTAACCTACATGTGCTTGGAAGCATACGAACACGTGCATCTTTTCCAACCGGCCCTGACCCTCAGGATCCACCGGAATACACCTCAGGAACTTTTTCTGAGAGGCCTAGAGGTCATCAGGCTTGGCGGGGGAATGCCGCAACTGGCCAATGACGAAGTCATCATTCCCTCTCTCCTGAGCCGGGGTGTGTCCTTGGATGATGCTCGCAATTATGCCCCGGTCGGCTGCCTCGAAAATGCCACCGACACTAACCTGGCTCGCTCGACCTGGGGGGCGCGAATTGGGGGCTTTTACTCCCTGCCTCGTCCGGTCGAACTGGCGCTCCATAATGGAGTGGATCCCTTGACTGGCCTTCAGGTCGGGCCGCAAACAGGTGACGCGACTACTTTCACAACCTTCGACCAGCTCATGGAAGCCGTGCGAAAACAAGATGAGTTCTTCGCGGCCCACATGGCCAAGGAGTCCAATATCCTGGACTACGTGCACTCGACTTATCGGCCTACGCCCTTCCTGGCGTCATTACTAGACGGCTGCCTTGAGTCGGGCCTCGACCCGTCAGCTGGCGGTGCTTACTATAACTGGTCGGGAGTGCTTGCAGCTTCTTCAGCAACGGCAGGAGACATGCTCTATGCCATCAAGCATCTGGTCTTCGACACCCGAAAAATTAGTATGAAGGAAATAATCGAGGCCCTCAAGGCTAATTGGGAGGGTTACGAACACCTCCGGCAGAAGTGCCTGAGAGTTGTTAAGTACGGAAACGATCAGGACGAGGTGGATGCTGTCCACCGGGCCCGGATGGCCAGCTACTATGACGCTTTGGAGAAAAACCGGACACCCAGGGGCGGCACCTTCCACCCTGGCGTAATTTCTGGTTGCCGATATATCAAGTTTGGAAAGTTAATGGGAGCCACCCCTGACGGGCGCAAGGCCCGGGAGCCCCTTGCTGATGGCGTTGCCCCGATCAGCGGCTTTGACCTCAAGGGGCCGACGGCGGTGGTCAAGTCGGTGGCAAAATTGGATCATATCCGACTGACGGGGGGCGTTACCTTTAACCTGAAAATCTCCCCCGGCATGGTCGACGATCGCGCCGGCCTCCTGAAGTGGATGGAGCTGACCAAGACCTACTTCGAGATGGGCGGGATGCAGATTCAATACAACATAGTTTCCAGGGCCGTACTGGAGGACGCTCAGAAGCATCCCGAGAAGCACCAAGATCTAATCGTCCGAGTTGCCGGCTACAGCGCTTTCTTCAACGAACTTAGTCGAGAGGTCCAGGACACCATCATCGCACGTACTGAGCACACTTTCTAGCAAAAATCCGGCGGGGAGGGCCCCTGCCGAAGGTCCTTCCCCCAATTAAGGAGCTGGGATAATGGCTGGACGCGGTCTCATCTTCAACATCCAGCGTTTCAGCCTTCACGACGGGCCGGGAATTCGAACCACTGTCTTCCTTAAGGGATGCCCTCTTCGATGCATCTGGTGCTCCAACCCCGAGTCGCAAAGTAGGCGTCCAGAACTGGCCCATCTAGAATTCCGGTGTCAACAGTGCGACGTCTGCCTCAAAGTTTGCGAACGCCAGGCAATCAAGCCGACATTCGGGAAGCTGAAGAGGGTTGATCGGCGGAAGTGCAATCTCTGCGGGCGTTGCGTAGAGATCTGCCCGCAAAATGCATGGAGGGTCTACGGCACTGAAGTGACCGTTGACCAGGTCCTTTCCGAAGTGGTGCGAGACCGCGAATTCTACCGTAAGTTACATGGGGGTATGACCCTGAGCGGCGGGGAACCGCTGATGCAGCCTTCTTTCGCCCTGGAGTTGCTCAAAGCTGCCCGCAGCGAGGGACTCCACACCGCCCTGGAAACTTCGGGATACGGCAGCTGGAAGCACTTGGAGCGGATGGCGCGGTATTTGGACCTAGTGCTCTTGGACATAAAGCACATGGACTCTACGGAGCACCAACTCTTAACCGGTAAAGGTAACGAGGTCGTGCTTGAGAACGCCCGGCGCTTGGCCGAGGTTGGGTTAGAGGTTGTGCTTCGGTTGCCTGTGATTCCGACGATGAACGATTCGAAGGAGAACCTGACGGCCCTGGGTGCTTTCGCCCAGTCCCTCGGGATTAAGAGGATTGACATCCTGCCATTCCATCAACTTGGCGAGAGCAAGTACGCGCGCTTAGGAAAGCGCTACCGTCTGAAAGGGAAGGCGGCCCTGGAAAAGAAGCAGGTTCTACCGGCCAAGCAGTTATTGAGCAATTTTGTCCCCGAAGTAACGATCGGGGGAGCATAGAAAGGACCAGGAGGTTCACTATGAACACCATGAAAGCGGCTGTGTACCGCGGTATCGAAGACATAGTCATCGAAGAACGACCTGTCCCAGTCCCCGCTCCTGGCGAAGTGATCCTCAAAGTAGAGGCCTGCGCTATTTGTGGTACCGATGTCCGGATTTATTATCACGGCAACGACCGATTGAAGCCCCCAATCATCATTGGTCATGAAATCGCCGGGTCCGTGTTCCAAATCGGCTCTGGAGTAGGGGGACTCAAAGTCGGGGATCCCGTCGTTGTGGGCCCGGGTGTGGTTTGCAACGACTGCCATCCCTGCCGGTCAGGGAACCCAAACCTCTGCGTCAACAAACGCGCTTTCGGTTATGAGTACGATGGAGGATTCGCCGAATACGTCAGGATACCATCCGAAGCCGTGAAAGGAGGAAACTTGATCAGGATCCCTGACAACGTGTCATGGGAGGAGGCTTCACTAGCCGAGCCTCTTTCCTGTTGTATCAACGGGCAGAAGAACTTGACCTTGAGAGAAGGCCAGACCGTAGTTATCTATGGGGCTGGTCCCATCGGACTGATGCACATGCAACTGGCGAGAATGAGAGGAGCCCGTGTTGGGATCGTCGACGTTTCTCCTGAACGCCTGGCGTTGACTGGCCAGTTCAGGCCCGATTTCACCATCGACTCGTCGACGACCGACCCAGTAAAAGAGGTCCTCGCGACAACCTCTGGGCAGGGCGCAGATGTCAGCATCATCTGTTGCACAGCCAAAAAAGCCCTGGAGCAGGCACTGCAGTGCACCTGCCGAGGTAGCAAGATACTCTTCTTCGCCGGCTTTCCGAAGAATGACTCAGTCATTGCCTTGGATGCGAACTACGTTCACTATAAAGAAATCACCCTACTGGGTTCCTTTGCTTCGACGTTGGAACAGATGAAGCTGGCGATCAGGTACATCGGCGACGGATTGGTAAAGGTTAAGCCGTTGATTACCCAGGTGGTATCCCTTGACACCCTGACTCACGGAATACAAGCAGTTCGTAAGCAGCAGGGCTTAAAAGTGGTTGTCAAGCCCTGAAAGAAGAATTGAGGCTAGGAGGATGCTAAATGGCGGTAAGTATCGACCTAGGAGGACAAGTAGCTATCGTCACCGGGGGAAACCGGGGACTCGGTTTTGCCATCGCCGAGACTCTAGCAGAAGCTGGAGCTCAGGTTGTCATCATCGCCCGCAATCAGGAAGAAAACGAGAAAGCAGTCGCAAAAGTCACCTCGAGGGGTTTGAGGTGTAGCGGTGTGTCAGCAGATGTTACGGATACCGTGAGTGTTCAGCAAGCGGTCGGATCAATTCTGGATCAGTTCGGCAAGATTGACATACTGGTCAACTCTGCTGGCGTGGATATCACAGTTCCAGCAACTGAAGCGACCGAGGAGCAGTGGCGAAAAATTATGGATACCAATCTAAAGGGGGCATTCTTCTTTTGCCAGCTTGTCGGTCGGAGCATGGTGGAACGCCGCAAGGGGAAGATCGTTTCAATTGCCTCCATCCTGTCACAGGTGGTCAAAGTCAACGAGGCCCTTTATGGTGCCAGCAAGGGCGGTCTGGTGCAAATGAGCCGCTGTCTTGCCGCTGAATGGGCACCCTATAACATCAACGTTAACGTAATCTCGCCCGGAAGCGTTCCGACCGAGCTAAACCGTACCTACCTTTCGGTCGAAGAGAATCGCCAGCGCAACCTCCGCAAGATCCCCATGGGGAGGCTGGGGACGCCGGCGGAGATCGCTGGGGTGGCGCTGTTCCTGGTATCGGATCTTGCTTCCTACGTGACCGGTCAAAATATATTTGTCGACGGCGGCTGGACGTTAGGCTGGTGAACTCGCTTGGGATGGTACCTTGGATTTGACCTGGGAACGACGACTTCTAAGGGCATCCTGGTCGACCGATGTGGACGGCCATTGGGCAGCGAGGCGGTTACCCACGAGGTTTCTTTCCCGAGACCCGGGTGGGCCGAGCAAGATCCTGAGGCCTGGTGGGAGGAGTTCTCGCGCATCTGCCGTGTCCTTCTGAGCCGCGGGGATGTCAGACCGGAGGAAGTCAAGGCTATCGGGTGCAGCGGAATGATGCCCACAGTGGTGGCGCTGGATGCATCCAGTACCCCCCTGAGGCCCGCAATCCTTTACGGGATCGATTCCCGAGCGGCGGATGAGATCCGGATCATACAGCAGATTCAGGCTTCATCCGGCGAAACCGGCCGTGCCTTGACGTCGCAGTCGGCGGCTCCGAAGGTTCTCTGGCTAAAACGAAACGAACCGGAGGTGTTTCGGAAAGCTTGTACAATCGTCAGCGCAACCGGCTTCTTGGTCTACAGGTTAACGGGAATCGCCACCATTGACGTGCCTACCGCTGTCGAGTTCAATCCGCTGTTTGACCCGGTCAAGCTGGAGTGGGATCCGAGGTGGTGTTGCGAGTTGGGTATTCCCCAGGCGATACTTCCGCGGGTCGTGCCGGCCACGGAAGTAGTCGGTAGGGTTACCCCCTGGGCCGCTCAGAAAACTGGTATCCCGGCGGGGACGCCTGTGATTGCGGGGACGGGCGATGTGCTGGCCGACCGGCTCGCCATGGGAATGACGCTACCTGGGGATTCTGCGTTAACCTACGGGACGACGATGACCGTCAGCGTGTTGGTCAAGAGCATCAAAAACGACAGCAGGTTGCTGATCGGACCTTACGTTATTCCCGGCTTGTATCGGGTTTCTGGGGCTACGAACGCATCGGGATCGCTTTTGAGCTGGTTGTGCCGGATATTAGGGTCTGACGCGGAAACCGACGATTGGAGACGCCGGATAGAACAGGATGCTTCCGGTATCGAGCCTGGGTCCGAGGGGTTGATCGTACTTCCCTACTTCAATGGTGAGCGGACTCCGATCTTCGATGACCGGGTCCGGGGTCTGATCGCTGGGCTGACTCTGAGCCACACTCCGGCCCACATCTATCGAGCTTTTATCGAGGCCACGGCTTACGCCCTCCTTCATAACCTTGAGGTAATGGAGGAGAACGGTTGCCGGCCGGAACGGGTTGTCTCATCGGGAGGAGGCACCAGAAGTGAACTTTGGCTTCAAATCGTCAGTGATGTAACTGGTCTGGAACAGGTAATCCTGGATCAGCTATGGGGGGCGCCGTTAGGGGCTGCTTTTCTGGCGGCAATCGCCACAGGAGCTATAGGGGTTTTTGAAGAGGTCAAGACTTGGACGCGCCCCCAGAGAATAATCCGGCCAAACGCTGAGCGGTCAAGGCTTTACGCAGACTACTACCGGGTTTTCCGGCAGCTCTACCTGGCCACCCGGCCCTACCTCCACCAGTTAAGCCGTTAGGAAGACCGGCGATGAGTGTGACGGAAGCTTTGAGGAGGTCAAGCAGTGACGATCAGCACCATGTATTCCTTGCTTCAATCGGCGCGTTCCAGTGGTTACGCGGTCGGCGCCTTCAACGTCGATAACCTGGAGACAATCGAGGGAGTCGCCCTCGCTGCGGAAGAGGAACGCTCGCCGGTGATCTTCGCCGTCGGACAGGGGGCACTAAGGTACACCCGGCTGCCATACCTAGCCTCGCTCATTTCGACCGTGGCCGAAGGGCTGACTGTGCCGGCAGCAATACACCTCGACCATGGCAGTTCTTACGGCCAGGTGCTCGAGTGTTTGTTGCACGGATTTACCTCGGTAATGATCGACGGATCGGCCTTACCGATCGAAGAAAATATCGCTCTGACCAAGAAAGTGGTTGAAGCAGCCCACTTACTGGGGGCCACCGTTGAGGCTGAGTTAGGGCGGGTCGGCGGGGCCGAAGACTCTGAGGAGAGCGTGGAAGGTACGCTCACCAGGGTCGAAGACGCCGTGAGGTTCGTCCAGGAGACGGAAGTTGACGCTCTGGCCGTGGCCATCGGTACTGTTCACGGCCTATACCGGTGGGAGCCGAAGCTCGATTTTGAGCGCCTCGGGGCGATAGCCAAGGCCGTGGCTGTTCCGCTGGTCCTCCACGGCGGGTCAGGAACGCCAGACGAAAGCATTAGAAGGGCCATTGAACTGGGGATTGCGAAGATCAACGTCGCTACGGAAATAAGATTAGCTTTCCTCCAGGAACTGGAATCAAGGATTTCGGACCCGGCCACCAATCAAGACCTCTTTAAGGTCCTGAGCCCGGCTCGGGAAGCGGTCAAGTCTTTGGCCCAGAGCAAGATGCGGCTTTTTAGAAGCTCTGGGCGAGGCTGAAGCGGGCGTGTCCGTTAATTCTGGATGAGAACTCTCCAGCATTTTCGCCACAGCAGGCCCGGAATCCAAAAAATTGATCGACAAAGGGGTTTCAGGCTTTAGGAGAACACCAGGCGGGGAAGGATAGTCATTGCCCTCGACGCAGGGTCGACGCTTTTTTTAGGTAAGCAAATCGTTGGCTACGAGATCGAGAAAAAGCTCTGTATCTCCGGTCATACAGGGCACATTCAGGGATGTACCGCCTCACCCGGGCCAGTATAGCCCTTCGGCCTGGTGGATAGCAGGGTAGTTAACGTGGGCCGCGCGGGAATTCTTCTCAGGGGACAAACCGGGGAGGGGCTACCTAGAGTCCCATGAAAAAGTCCTTACAGTAGCATCTTCTCTTACCATGCTGGGCTTCTGCAACCACGGTTCTTCATCCACTTTTTCTTAATCCTGGCTAATGATCAGTTCCCCGCCTGGAAGCTTAACGTGCTACCCTTCTAAAGTTATAGGCGAGGATCGATAAGGCTACCCAGCACTTCGTGCCCTGGGTTCCGTGGTTTGTCTCGGAGGAGAACTTGGTCACCCTTCAAAACGCCGGCGGGCAGTACATAGCCGGAGAAAAGTTAAGGAGCGGGAAGGAGACGGCCGAGGCGGCCATCAACCGGGCGGGACGTTACAAGGTGGTGCGCGATAACCTTGAGGTCAAAGAAATCGTCGTAGGCGAAGGCGAAAGGCGCATCCGGTACGTCCTGGTTCGGAACCCCAAGGAAGTCGAAAAGCAGAAGGTAGAGCGGAAACGGATCATCGCCGAAGTTAAAGAGCAGCTCAAGCCATCGGCGATCTCAAGGGGAAGCCTCATACCAAGGCCTGCTGAGCTCATCGCCCATCCGGTCTATGGCCGCTACGTCAAGACGGACGCCAAAGGGCAACCCGTGCTGAACGAGGCCAAGATTAAGCAGGAAGCCAAGCTTGACGGGAAATACCTGCTTCGTACGTCCGATGATACGCTCTCGGCTGAAGATGTGGCCCTGGGGTACAAGCAGCTTCTTGAGGTGGAGGACGCGTTTCGCAGTCTCAAACAGACGCTGGAGCTGAGACCTGTCTACCATCGTTTGAGCGACCGAAGTCGTGCCCATGTGCTCCTTTGCTGGCTGGCCCTCTTGATGATTCGGGCAGCGGAGCTGAAGACAGGCCAAACCTGGCGCCACATCCGCGCCGCGATGGCGCAAATGCACCTGGGTGACTTCCGCAGCCCTGACGGTCGGACCCTGCAACGAACAGAACTTACACTCAGCCAGAAGGCCATCTTCAACGCATTGGGGGTGGAGGAACCGCCTCTCATCTTCGCTATTGAGCCGGCCAGGAAGCCGGTATAGTAACACGCCACTTTTTCACCGACGCCGCAAACCGGCGCCGGATAAGGCTTTGTGCCCTCTTTTTATCTACGCGCTGTAGAACTTGGGTTCGAGGGACCTGGATTAGGAGAGGAAAAGTATTCAGCAGCCAGTTCTCGCCAGTCCTTACATTTGCGCTTGTAAGCATTATAAGTTTGTTTTTTATTTACGTTGTTGCGGCTTTACAGATTGACAGCGTAGACAATTGTTGCTAACATTATGGTATACGAAATTAATGTATACAATACCAAAGTATACACTTCTTGGAGGGTAATGTAATGGAAGTCATCAAGAACAAGACGATGATGGAAGCTGCCTATGACACACTCCGGAAAGCGATTGTGACCGGGCATTTTAAACCTGGAGAACAGCTGATCGAGACGGATCTCATCGAATGGCTACAGGTCAGTAGAACTCCTCTTAGAGAAGCCCTTCGGCGGCTGGAAACAGAGAAGCTGGTGGTTAGCCGTCCCTACAAAGGGGTTTTTGTCAACCAGATTTCCAAGGAATACGCAGAACAGCTGTACCAAGTCCAGTCTATCCTCGAGGGGCTGGCGGCCAGGCTTGCAACGCAGCACCGGACTCCTGAGTTTCTGGTCGAATTGAGGGAACTGACTCGCCAGGCCGTGCAGCGCAAACAGATTGGAGATTATGAAGGTATGATTGACAAGACATATGCTTTTCACCAAGCCATCTGGAGACAAAGTAGCAATGAGGTGCTGTTAGGAGTCCTGGAGACGCTGCAGGCGCAGATTCATCTGCTACGCGGGACGACGTTACTGGACCCGGACCGTAGTGAGGAAAATCTGTACGAGCACGAGAAGATCCTAGACGCTCTGTCTGCAGGAAGTTGCGATACTGCGCAGGCCTTAATGTCAGAGCACATCAATAATGCTGCTTGTGCCGCCATAAGAATCTTTCGGCAAAGACGGGAACAGGAATCCCCTAAGGAGGTGGTCAATGGACAAACTTAATGAGACCGATCATTATTTGCGAAAGGGGTGTAGGTCATGGTAGGTGCCAAGTCTGCAAAGAGGTCCGTCGTGTGGATTCTCTGTGTGTGTACAGCCGTTGCGCTGCTATCAACGGGATGTTCGACCAGTTCAAAACACCAGGCTCCTTCAGCGCCCGAGTTTCCGACTAAACCCATTACTATCATGACCGGTTACGCTGCCGGTAGCGTAACCGATGTGGGCTTGAGGCTCCTGGTCCCCTATTTAGAGAAAGAATTGGGACAACCCATCACAGTGGTCAACAAGCCTGGTGGAAGCGGTTGGGTTGCGTGGAGTGAGCTGGCCAAGGCTGCTCCCGACGGTTACACCTTGGCGGTCGTCAATGTTCCCAACTTCCATACCGGGTACCTAAACCCTGAACTTAAGCGAAGCAATAGCGTTAGGGACTTCGACTTCTTGGCCAACCACGTATCAGACCCTAGCGCGATATCAGTTAAGACTGACAGCAAGTTCCAGAACGTAAAAGAGATAGTAGAGTATGCTAAGGCAAATCCCGGCAAACTGTCAGTTACCACCACTGGTCCCGCAACTGACGATCACCTCATGGCGCTGGCACTTGAGAACTCGAGTGGTGCAAAATTCAACATCGTCCACTGTAAGGGCGGGAACGAGAGTGTGGCCCAGGTATTGGGTGGACATATTGATGTCTTGATTGAAAATGTTGGCGGAGTAAGGGTTCCCTTTAAAAATGGAGAGATCAAAATGCTTGGGGTGGCAACAGAACAGCGCGCAGAGCTTGTGCCTGATGTGCCAACATTGAAAGAGCAGGGCTACAACTTCGTTTCGGTTTCTGCTCGCGGGTTCGCTGCCCCGAAAGGCCTACCCGAAAACGTGAAGAAAAAGCTCGTCGCGGCACTAGAGAAAGCCATCAAGAATCCAGAACATATTGCCAAGATGAAGGAAATGGGACTGACGGTCCAGTTCATGGGTCCAGACGAATACACCCAATTTATGTTTACACAAGAAGAAGAGGTCAAGAAGCTGATGCAGTGGTAAGAACGGAGGAACGGGGGGCGCCAACATTGGGCCCCCCACTCTCGAGAAGCCAAGGGGGTGCAACCACTATGCCCAAGTCTCATGACAGAATAATAGCTCTTCTACTTCTGGTGCTGAGTCTTTTGGGGCTGCTTCAAACCAAGAACTTCCCGGAGAGAGTTGGGTACTTCCCTGCCGCGGTGCTGGCCGTGCTGCTAGTTTTATCAGTCCTCTTGTTCTTCGGTACCCTGCGAAAGGACGAAAACAAACAAGCGCAAACGAACCAGGTTATTACGACCAAGGCTATGTTTACATTCGCCGTCTCAGTCCTCTGTGTTTTATTGATCAACGTTGTAGGGCTTTATATCGCCTCAGGCTTGCTTATTGCAGTCTTAGCATGGTATTTTCGCGGCATCCAGCCGAAGTCTGTGCTGTTGGCCATTATCGTATTTAACCTGTTCACGTATTTGCTGTTCAGCGTACAGCTTCAAGTGCCTATTCCCGCAGGCATTTTGTTCAGAAGGTGAGGGTTAGTTGATGGCTGATATCCTCGCGCAGACATTCCAAGTCGAAGTCCTGGCCAGTACCATGCTGGGTATTTTTGCTGGCATGCTAGTTGGGGCAATCCCAGGTTTGACGGCTACAATGGCTGTGGCGCTCTTGATTCCGGTCACCTTTGGGATGAGCGGCGCGGCGGCTTTGATCCTCTTGGGAACCATTTACACAGCAGCGACTTACGGCGGGAGCTTTTCTGCGATCTTATTTCATACCCCTGGTACACCTAGCTCAGCGGCAACCTGTCTCGATGGTTACGAAATGACCAGGAAAGGCGAAGCCGGTAAAGCCCTAACAATTTCTACCATTAGCTCTGCGCTAGGTGGCTTGGTTGGGGTCTGCGCATTGCTGTTAATTGCTCCACCTCTATCACTTATCTCACTCAAGTTTGGCCCACTCGAGTACTTCCTGTTGGCTGTCTTTGGGTTAAGCATTATTGGCGGGTTAGCTTCTAATAACCTCGTAAAGGGACTAATTGCTGGATTGCTAGGTTTGGCTTTAAGTACGATTGGCCTTGACCCAATGGCGGCATTTCCACGCTTTACTTTTGGCCTTATCAACCTAGAGTCTGGGATTCCGTTGGTTCCGGCGCTGATTGGGATGTTTTCGGTATCCCAAGCCATGATTTTGGCTGAGACCGGGAACGTGGTTCAGGTGAACCCAACCGCCAAGGCTATCAAAATTACCCTGCCGACATGGCAGGAAATGAAATGCATCGCCCCGATCATCGGCTACTGCTCATTAATAGGCACCTTTATAGGGATACTCCCGGGTGCGGGCGGTGACGTTGCGACCTGGGTCAGCTACAACGAGGCGCGCCGGATATCCAAGCATCCGGAAAAGTTTGGAACAGGGATAGTTGAAGGGATAGCTGCTTCTGAATCAGCTAACAACGCGGTTTGTGCATCTGCTATGATTCCACTACTAACACTGGGTATCCCAGGGAGCAACGTCACAGCTGTGATGCTCGGCGGCCTGCTCATCCACGGTCTGGTTCCAGGAAGAGACCTCTTCTCGGTTCAGGCGACGACAACCTACGCGATCATTGTGGGGCTGTTCCTGGCCAATATACTCATGGGAGTAATCGGGCTACTCATTGCACCCTATGTCCAGCGCCTGGCTCGAATTCCGTACCAGATCTTGGCGTCGACCATCATCTTGTTTGGCGTGGTAGGTTCCTTTGCCATCAACAACAACTTTGCCGATGTTTACCTTATGATGATCTTCGGCCTGTTTGGCTACCTCATGAGGCGCTATGACTTCCCGGTAGCGGCCACAATTCTCGGGCTGATTCTTGGTCCCATGGCTGAGAACGGCCTAAGACAAGCAATGGTCATTTCAAGTGGCAATCTGCTCGTGATGCTGCTGCGTCGCCCCATCTCACTCGTTATTGTGCTGGTAACTCTTTTGTCGATATTATGGCCGGTGCTGTCCAAGAGAATGGCTGGCTCCAAACCTGCCCACGCGTAACTCCGCCGTGGGTTTACCAGACTTCGGCCGAAGGAGAGGTATCGCATAAGGCCCTGGTGCCAGTCAATGGACGCGCCGGATGCCGAACCAATAAGAGAAAGGAGACTCGAGGATGCCGAGGCAAAAGCGAACCATCCAGTACCTCTTTGAAAAGAAAGAGAAAGGGGAAAAAATGCCGCGGACGGCTCTCTATGACTACCCGATGGCTGTGCTAGCCGAACTGGCCGGGATCGACATCATCAATGTTGGTGATTCCATCGCTATGGTGACGTTTGGCTACAACAGCACCTTGCCAGCGAATCTGGACGTTATGGTGGAGCATGCCAAGGCCGTGCGTAAAGGTGCCCCCACCGCCTTTATCATGGGCGATATGCCTTTCCTGTCTTACCAGGCGTCAATTCCAGAGGCCATCAGGAACGCTGGCAGGTACTTGAGGGAAGCGGACATGGATGCAGTCAAAGTTGAAGGAGGCACTGAGGTTGTTCCCGTAATAAAGGCACTGACCGATGCAGGCATTCCGGTCATTGCCCACACGGGTCTTACTCCCCAGAGCATTAAATCCATCGGGGGCTACAAAACCCAGGGGCGTGATGCCCAGGCGGCGCTGAAGCTGATCCACGAGGTCAAAGCCCTAGAGGACGCCGGCGCCGTGGCGGTAGTCATTGAAAGCGTTCCGAGCGAAGTCGGGAAAATCATCTACGAGCGGACTCGGATCCCCATTTTCGGGACCGGGATTGGCCCGTACACCGACAGCCCCATGATCAATGCCTACGACCTGCTCGGCTTTTTCGACCGCGTCCCCCGCTTTGCCAAACGGTATGCAAATGTAAAGGAAGTCATAGTAGATGCTTTCAAGAACTTCGTCGATGATGTCGTTACTGGCCAGTATCCTGGTGAAGAGCACTGCTACCACATGATACCCGGTGAAGAAGAGAAGCTCTACAACCTGATCGAAACACAAAACTAGTGAGGTGGAGAACTTGGCGCTTGTTCGCGTCCAGAGCAAAGACCTGCAGCACCTAGCGGAGGAAATTCTCCAGAGCGTTGGTGTCCCGGAAGAGGATGCCCACATAATAAGCAGCTGCCTGATTGAGGCAGACCTAAGAGGCGTTCAAACGCACGGGATGTTCCATTTACCGAAATATGTCGCAAGGATTCAAGTCGGGTCCTTGAAGCCTGTAACGCCGGTAACAACCGTGGCGGAGACTGCGAACATCGCTGTCTTAGATGGTGGTGGAGGTTTTGGTCATGTCAGCGGCTATCGCGCCATGAAACTCGCAATGGCCAAGGCGAAGCAGGGCGGAATAGCCATGGTTTTGGTAAGGAACAGCAATCATTTTGGCATGACAGCCTTTTATGCTATGCTCGCCCTCAGCGAGAACCAGATCGGGATGGCAATGACTAATGCTTCTCCTACAATAGCGCCAACCGGAGGTGTCTCTCCCCTGTTGGGCAATAACCCCTTTGCCATTGCCGTTCCTGCTGGCCAAAGACCGGCCCCAGTCCTAGATGTAGCGCTAAGCGCCTCTAGCCTAAGCAAAATCAAACAGGCGGCAGAGAAAGGCATTCCCATACCGCTGGGCTGGGCGACCGATCCAGAAGGTGAAGAGACAACTGATGCTCAAAAGGCGGTTACTGGACTTCTTCTGCCCATTGGGGGCTACAAAGGTTACGGTATGTCTTTTATGATCGACGTGCTCTGCGGTGTTTTATCAGGAGCCGCATTTGGCCCATTCGTGGGTAAACATCTGCAGCAACCGAATCAAAAGGCCAACCCGCAGAACCTAGGGCACACATTTGTGGCGATTGATGTGAGTAAGTTCATGGGCGTAGACCTGTTCAAGGCTAGGGTGGACCAGTACATCGATACCCTCAAAGCTTCCAAGCTAGGTAAGAGCGCCCAGACAATTTACCTTCCAGGTGAGAAAGAGTACTGGACGAAGACGGACTATCTCAAGAATGGCATTCGCATTGAAGAGGCTATTGTGAACGAGGTCGTGGCTTTGGCCAATAGTCTTGGGCTGGCCCCGCACCTTAACGTGGCTCTGGAATAAACCTTGCACCCCGTGCGGTAAGGAAAAGGAGGCGATCAGATTGATCGGGGCAGCAGAGTGGGAGAAGTACGAACACCGGCTTGCTGGAGTAGTTCCCAAAGAGAGGTTCGCTCGCTTGAGTTTTCCGCGCCCGAGACCCGAGGTCTTGAGTGTCCTTAAAGGCATAGAGGATCCGACTCCAACGGTTTCTGACATACTCGACCAATTAGGTATCGCAGGTACTGTTCCGGCAACAATCCTGCATCCAATTTGCGCCGGCAAAGTTGTGGTTGGCCCGGCTTTAACCATCCGCTATGTTGCAGAGCCACTGGTACCGCGGCAGGCGATGCTCAATTCCGCTAAGGCCCAGCTCGGTGACAAAGATGCGTATGCAATTGCCGAACCGGGCGATGTGGTGGTCTTTGATAACAGCGGCCGAGAAGACATTTCTACGATGGGAGGCCTTTCCACGCACTATGCCCTGAAAGCTGGGGTTGCTGGCTGTATTGTTGATGGTGGGGTCCGGGATGTTGGACTGATGCGCTCAGTTGGTTTCGGCGTCTGGAGCCGGGGTATAACTCCCATTACAGGTAAACTGCGGGTTGCGACATTGGAAATCAACGGACCGGTACAGTGTGCCGACGTGTCGGTGAAGCCAGGCGACCTAGTGGTAGCTGATGACAACGGCGTATGCTTTATCCCTGCAGAACGTTTAGATGAGGTAGTGGCTATGGTATTAGAGGCTGCCAAGACGGAAGAGATGTTGATGCAGGCCATTTCCGGAGGAGGCTCGATGGACAATCTAAGGAGCATTCTACCGCCAGAGAAATGGTAAGAGACTCCCACGCGTCTCTAGTCCGGCCGGAAACGACAGGGGGAGGTGGCTGCCGCTGGATTAGCCAGCACTTATCAGCTGCTCAGCTCTAGTTACTCCGTGTTGTCCGTACAAAGCGCCTGTATAGGGTAAGAAAGGGTGTAAACATGCTTTCCGACATCGAAATCGCCCAGGCGGCCCCGATGCAGCCCATCACGGAGGTGGCCGCCGCCCTCGGCCTGGCGCCTGAGGAACTGGAACTCTACGGCCGCTACAAGGCCAAGGTGAGCCCGGCGGTGTGGGAGCGGGTAAAGGAGCGGCCGGACGGGAAGCTGATCCTGGTGACGGCCATCAACCCCACACCGGCCGGTGAAGGCAAGACGACAACCACCGTGGGCCTGGGACAGGCCCTGGCCCGGCGGGGGAAGAAAGTGGCCATCGCCCTGCGCGAACCCTCTTTAGGGCCCAGCTTCGGCGTGAAGGGCGGCGCCGCCGGCGGCGGGTACTCCCAGGTGGTGCCCATGGAGGACATCAACCTGCACTTCACCGGCGACATCCACGCCGTGACCACGGCCCACAACCTTCTTTCCGCCCTCATCGACAACCACCTCCAGCAGGGAAACGCCCTCGGGCTGGACCCGCGGCGCATCACCTGGAAGCGGGTCCTCGACATGAACGACCGGGCGCTCAGGCACATCGTCATCGGCCTGGGGGGTAGGGCCCAGGGCGTCCCGCGCGAAGACGGCTTCGACATCTCCGTGGCCTCCGAAGTGATGGCCATCCTCTGCCTGGCCGGCAGCCTCAGCGAGCTCAAGGAGCGCCTGGCGCGGATCGTGGTGGGCTACACCGATGGCGGCCGCCCCGTGACGGCCGGCGACCTCAAGGCCCAGGGGGCGATGGCGCTTCTTCTTAAGGACGCCTTAAAGCCCAACCTGGTCCAGACCTTAGAGCACGTCCCGGCCTTCATCCACGGCGGTCCCTTCGCCAACATCGCCCACGGCTGCAACTCCATCCAGGCCACGCGGCTGGGGCTCAAGCTGGCCGACTACTTCGTCACAGAGGCCGGCTTCGGCGCCGACTTGGGGGCGGAGAAGTTCTTCGACATCAAGTGCCGCGTAGCCGGCCTTAAGCCCAGCGCCGCCGTGGTGGTGGCCACAGTGCGCGCCCTCAAGCTCCACGGCGGGGTACCCAAGGCCGAGCTGGGGCGGGAGAACCTGGACGCCCTCGAGGCGGGCTTCGCCAACCTGGAAAAGCAGGTGGAGAACGTGCGCCTCTTCGGCGTGCCGCCGGTGGTGGCCATCAACCGCTTTCCCACCGACAGCGACAGAGAGCTTTCCCTGCTGGCGGAGCTCTGCAGGCGCCTCAATGTGCCCTTTGCCCTCTCGGAGGTCTGGGCCAAAGGCGGTGCCGGGGGGATCGAACTGGCCGAGAAGGTTCTTACCGCCTGTGAAGGGCCGGCCGACTTCCACTTTCTCTACGACCCCACGGAAGAGCCCAAGGCGAAGATCGCCGCCATCGCCCGGAAGGTTTACGGCGCCGCGCGGGTGGAGTACACCCCCGAGGCGGAGCGCGATCTCAAGGCCATCCACGACCAGGGCCTGGATAACCTCCTCATCTGCATGGCGAAAACCCAGTACTCCCTCTCGGACGACCCGGCCCTCCTAGGGCGTCCGGAAGGCTTTCCCCTTACCGTGCGCGAGGTGCGTCTTTCCGCCGGCGCCGGGTTTATCATCCCGGTTACGGGCCAGATCATGACCATGCCCGGTCTTCCTAAGCACCCGGCGGCGCTCGACATGGACATAGACGACACAGGGCGCATCACCGGCCTCTTTTAGGCCGGCCAAGAGATCTTTAAGGCAGGAGGGCGGGAAATGAGGGCGGAGATTCTCGACGGCAGGAAGGTGGCGGCGCAGGTTAAGGCTGCGCTCAAAGAAGAGGTGACACAGCTGAAAGGCCGGGGCCTGACCCCCGGCCTGGCGGTGATCCTGGTGGGGGACGACCCGGCCTCCCAGGTGTACGTAGGGAACAAAGAGAAGGCCTGCCGGGCGGTGGGCATTGCCTCCTTTCCCCACCGGTTGCCGGCGGCTACCGGCGAGGAACACCTGCTGCAGCTCATCGGGCGCCTCAACGCCGACCCGGCCGTGCACGGGATCCTGGTCCAGCTGCCCCTGCCGCGCCAACTGGACGCGAACCGGGTGATCCAGGCCATCGACCCGGCCAAGGACGTGGACGGCTTCCACCCCGTGAACGCCGGCCGGCTGGCGGCGGGTTTGCCGGCCTTTGTACCCTGCACGCCCCAGGGGGTTATGCACCTGCTCGCAGCCTATAACATCCCGGTTGCGGGGCGGCACGCCGTGGTGGTGGGGCGGAGCAACATCGTGGGCAAACCCCTGGTGCAGCTTCTCCTGGCCGCGGATGCCACCGTCACCGTCTGCCACAGCAAGACCAGGGACCTGGCCGCCTTCACCCGCACGGCCGATATCCTGGTGGCGGCGGTGGGTAGGCCGCGCCTTATCACCCGCGACATGGTAAAACCCGGGGCGGTGGTGGTGGACGTGGGCATCAACCGGCTGCCGGAAGGGCTGGTGGGCGACGTGGATTTCGAGGCGGTGCGCGAGGTGGCGCGTTACATTACGCCCGTTCCGGGCGGCGTAGGCCCCCTGACCATCGCCATGCTGCTTAAGAACACGCTGATAGCGGCGCGCGAAACTTTAAAGGAGTGAGCGATAGAACAGATAATTAGTGATTTCAGTAACAGTGACAAAAGCCTTAGTAAGAGGCTTCTGGAGAAAAAGGCTCTCAAGGAAGTAATACGTATAAGAAGCCTTATACGATGCCGCGAACGGATGGGCCGTAGGTAAGACAATATCCTACCTGTGCGAGAACGTTGGTAGGGTCTTGTGCGGTTTGGGGCGAGGATTTCGAAGATAGGAACAGTTGCGTTGTATATTGTTTGTGACAACGCAAAAGAGACCCACTTTGATCACGGAAAAGGGGTCTACCCCTGCTAAGGCTGCGCTTAGGGGGTGGCCCCGTTTTTTGTAGGCAGAGTGGATGCCTTCTCTGCGAAAAGGGGCTGCCCTGGCTATGGATAGGGAGCGGTGCTTAAGGAGCCGGCGAGGATAACAGCTCCGCCGGGTTATCACCATGGGTCCACAGGTACTTAGACAACGCTTCGGCTCCACCTCGCGTTGCCGACGTCTCCACACCCCCGGTGGCGGTGATCTGAACTGTCTCTTTTATTATGGCTTTAGGGAAGGGAACCAGCCCTCGGGGTCGTTTCCACGTGGCTATCCAGGTCTTTCTCACTTTTATCTGCCTGAACGTCAAAAAGATGGCGCGAAGAATCGCGTCTCGGCTGGCTACGGCCTGAACGTAGTGACGAAGCTTCTTTGGCGATAAACGTAATCTCTTGGTAAAGCGTGCTTACCCCGTCCATAGGTGACGGGGTGGCTGTTTTATAATCTGGGAAGGAGGATATACTGGAAGGTTCGCGAATCCTGGTAGCAGGGAAGGAGAAGGGAAGAATCAGAAACAGAACTTCTGCTGTTGTTGTTCTTACGCTGCCAGTGATTAGTCTTAGTACTAACAGATTGCACAGGGCCGGGCGAGTCCGCCGCAATCTGGACTGGAGGGCCACTACCGGGTCATCTCGACATGGGCCGCAAAAACGTGTCACAGGAAGGCCATAACTAGTTACTGCACCAACGAGCAAAGCCGAAACGGTGTGGTTTGTACTATCCCATTCCAAGCGCACCTTAAGTCATGTTCTGGGTTTTTTGGAAGACCGGCGGCTGCTCGCTGGGCGCGCCCCTGTTGGGCAGGGTATCATCGTCTACACATCCGAGGTGATTGTCAGGCAGAAACTGGGGCTCAGTCAAGATCAGAGGAACGGGTTGGGTTCCGTAGGTTACAGGAATTATCACTATTCAAAGGCTTGGAGGTAATTGAGTTGCGCGTGTACACAATGGGCTTTTCCCAAAAGTCGGCAGAAGAGTTTTTCCGGAAGCTTCAGGACGTTGGAATCAAGCGCCTTGTAGATGTACGACTTAACAATACCTCCCAATTGGCAGGATTTACAAAACGTGATGATCTTGCGTTCTTTCTTAAACAACTCTGTGGAGCAGAGTATATTCACGAACCTCTGTTAGCCCCAACTCCGGAGATGTTCGATGCCTACAGGAAAAAGCAATATACGTGGGAGGATTTCGAACGGAAATTTTTCGCGCTCATGACCGAGCGCAAAATCGAGGAAAGAATAAGCAGGGATCTTTTTAGTGTCCCGACTGTTCTCTTATGCAGTGAGAGTTCGGCGAAACGCTGCCACCGGCGGCTGGTGATGGAGTATTTACAGGGAAAATGGGGTGGATTGGAGGTGGTGCACCTATAGACAGGAAACTACCATATCTGCAAGAATGGCTTTGTAGCAGGCGTTGTGGGCCTCTTGCTCCTTCTCCCGGAATAGAACATCAACCCCGTCGTCTACAGTCGTCGCGGACGGAGAGAGAAGTCCCGGCCCCACAAGGCTGCGGCGGGTTTACCCAACTTGCTTTAAAAAAGGACTGGCACCGTTTTCCCTACGGTGCCAGTCAATTCATGTGCGCCCGGCATGGGCGCTGTCTCTAGGGTGCAAGTCCCGAACGGCGAGGGTAGCAGTAGCCGTAGCTTAAGGCAAGGGTGTCCGCCGCGAGGTGGAATCTGAAGGAAGCCGGCGGCAAACCTCCGGCCCGAGGACCACGAACCCCAGGCGAGGCTAGTGGCAGCCGGATGAGCGTGCATGACAACGCGAAGTCGCGGCTCTCGAAGGCTGCCAAGAGTATATGGGGCGGGTAGATGGAGGGAAAGACAGCGTCCTTACCCGGGGCGGGGGCCCACCGGAGGTGGGTGCTGTCGGTACGCCAGGGGTACTGGCAAGCCGGGTCGAGAGGCCCGGTTGAACCGGCAGGAGTCAGCAGAGGGCATAGTACCTGGAACGAGGAGCGATGCACGGCCCGGCTAGTGAGGCACTGCCAGACGAAAGAGGCAGCAAACGGATAGGCCGAACCTAAACAGCGCACACCCGGCCAGGAAAGGCCCGAACATCAAGTCAGAGGTGAACCCGATGAGTTCGCACGGAAGGCAAGGACAGCAGAAAACCCGGGGCAGGGCCTGTCTGCGGGAGGAAGCGGTGAATACGCGGGGGACCGCAGAAGGGCGGAGCCTTTCGTCGGCACGAAGCGGAAGATCACCTCGCGAGGACCAAGGTGACGGCCTGATGGAGAAGGTGGTGGCCCGGGAGAACATGCGGGCTGCACTGAAGCAGGTCGAGGAGAACAAGGGAGCAGGCGGAATCGACGGGGTCCAAGTAGATGAACTACGCGACCTCCTGCGAGAAGTCTGGCCCGAAGTTCGAGAACAGCTCCTCCAAGGGACCTACCAGCCGAAGCCGGTCCGCCGAGTCGAAATCCCGAAACCAGGCGGAGGCACGCGGCTTCTAGGGATTCCCACCGTTTTAGACCGCCTGATCCAACAGGCACTTCTGCAAGTACTTACGCCCATCTTCGACCCAACGTTCTCCGAGGCGAGCTACGGGTTCAGAGCCGGCAGACGAGCCCACGATGCGGTCAGGGTGGCGCGCAGGTACGTGGAAGCCGGATACGACTGGGTCGTGGACATGGACATCGAGAAATTCTTCGACAGAGTGAACCACGACATCCTCATGGCCCGGGTGGCCCGGAAGGTGAAGGACAAGAGGGTCCTAAAGCTAATCCGCCGCTTCCTGCAGGCCGGGGTCATGCTTGGCGGAGTGGTCGTACTGACAGAAGAGGGCACCCCTCAAGGAGGTCCCTTAAGCCCGCTACTGGCCAACATCTACCTCGACGACCTCGACAAAGAGCTTGAGAAGCGGGGCCACAAGTTCGTCCGCTATGCCGATGACTGCAACATCTACGTCCGAAGCCGGCGGGCGGCCGAGCGGGTCATGCAGAGTATCCGCAACTTCCTGCAGAAACGGTTAAAACTCAAGGTCAACGAAGAAAAGAGCAGCGTGGACCGGCCGTGGAAGCTAAAGTACCTGGGATTCAGCATGTACAAGAGCAAGGAGAGAATCCTCATCCGCCTGGCTCCGCAGACCACCCAACGGATCAAGAACAAGATCCGGGAGTTTACCTCCCGCAGCAAACCCGTGAGCATGACCGACCGGATCCGGCGCATCAATGCCTACCTGGGCGGATGGCTCGGATACTTTGCCTTGGCTGAAACTCCCAGCGTCTTTCAGAGCCTCGACGAGTGGCTGAGACGCCGCCTTCGCATGTGCCTCTGGAAGCAGTGGAGACGGGTTCGGACGCGCTACCGCGAACTTCGCGCACTGGGTCTACCAGAACGGGTTGTCCACCAGCTTGCCAATGCCCGCAAAGGACCCTGGCGCATGGCCCATGGGCCAATGAACAGGGCCCTGGGCATCGCCTACTGGGAAGCCCAGGGCCTCATGAGTTTAACCGCACGTTACCAAAGCATTCGTCAAGCTTGGTGAACCGCCGTATACCGAACGGTACGTACGGTGGTGTGAGAGGACGGGGGCTAGCCGCCCCCTCCTAATACGTTAAACTAACTTAGGAGAACTAGCAGGGTATCGGAAAGCATAGCAGAACTTTTAACTGAGACTTGGTTTTCCGGGGAAAGGCTACCCCTCCTTGACGGCTCGACCGCTTCGAGTAGACCGTCCTTCCCCGGAACATTATTCGGGTATCACGGGTTATAGAGGGTCGCGCTGTGAGCGCCGGTGTATTAGGCCATGCCGTGCCCCGAAGCCAAGCCCAAAGAGAGGCGGGAGGTTGATAGGTGTGTTTTTCGCCGGCATCGATTGGGCCGACGACCACCACGACGTGGTCATTTTGGGTCCCACGGGATCTCTAGAAGCCGGCTTTCGCGTGACGCACTCTCTGGCCGGCCTCAAGGAACTCATAATTCGGCTTAGGGGTTTGACCGGGCGTCCAGAGGATGTTGCCTGTATCATTGAAACCCGTCACGGTCTTCTGGTTACTACCTTGCTGGAAGCGGGCTTCCCAGTCTATCCAGTCAACCCTAAGACTGTAGATCGGCACCGCAAGCCATCTCGGGCTAAGACAGATGCCATTGATGCTGCCATCCTCGCCCGGCATGGCCTGAAGGGACTCGATGAGCTGCGACTTCTTAAGCCGGACAACCCCATGATCCAAGAACTCAAGGTTTTGACTCAGGATCAGATGGCCTTAATCCAACAGCAAACCCGTTTGGTTAATCAGCTAACAGCCTGCCTAAAAGCCTATTACCCAGTAGCCCTAGAGTTCTTCACTAAGCTCCAGCAACCGGTTACGTTAGCTTTTTTGCAGGCCTACCCTACACTGGAGGCAGTTAGGGCGGCTCACACGGATGAGATCGCTGCCCTTCTGAAGAAGTTCCGGCATCCACGCCCCAATGAAACCGCGCAGCACATCGCCGTTAAGGCCCATGAGCCCCAGCTTCATGCAGATCCGGTGACTAAGCGGGCTAAGTCTAGGCTCATGCTAGCCATCGTCGCCCAGTTGGCCCCGCTTGTTGACGCTATTCGGGAATACGACAAGGCGATTGACAAGGTTTTTACCGCTCATCCTGACAACGAGATCTTCCAGAGCCTTCCTGGGGCCGGGAAGCGCCTGGCGCCAAGACTCTTGGCAGAATGGGGCGATGATCGTAACCGCTACGCCTCATATGAGAGCGTGGCTGCCCTTGCAGGGACTTCTCCTGTTCCCTTCCAGAGTGGGCGCTACAGCCGAGCCCACAAACGCTATGCCTGTGTGAAGCCTTTTCGCGCTGCTCTCCACAGCTTCGCTTGGCAGTCGACACGTACCGAGTTGTGGGCCAAAGACTACTACCTGCGCAAAAGACGTGAAGGCAAGAGTCACAGTGTTGCTGTCCGTGCTTTGTCAAATATCTGGGTTCGAATTATCCACGCCATGTGGCTTAAGCATGAACAGTACAACCCGACCGAGTTCTTGAACGCTAGGGCAGCCCACCAAGCTCGTGCAGCCTAGCATAAACAACTTTGCGCCACCACCTATTGACATAGAGGGTCTACTCGATCTTTCCAGCATGTCAAGATCTTTCGTGAGCCTGGAGTAACTCCTCCCTGCTTACTCCTCTGAAGTGCTTGTCCATTTTCCACCGTCTTCCCGGGGATGATGGTAATAAGCCGAATCGAGATTTCGTTATGCGGTTACTGGATCGACCATTAAGCTTCAATCGCCCGGTCCAGGGCGCGGTACTGTAGGGCCTCCGCCACGTGTTCCGCGGCGATGCGTTCGCTGCCCGCCAGGTCAGCAATGGTGCGGGCGACCTTGAGGATCCGGCTGTGGGCGCGGGCTGAAAGCCCGAGCGCGGCATAAGCGTTCCGGAGCAGGTCCTGGCCGCCTTTATCCAGGCGGCAGAAACGCGCGAGCTGCGCCGGTGTCATCTCCGCATTGGTGCGGGTGGGCGTCCCGTGAAAGCGCTCGCGTTGCACCTGGCGGGCGGCTTCCACCCGCTCCCGGACGGCGGCCGAAGGTTCCGCGCGCGCCTTTGGTTCTGCCAGGTCGGCGTACGGTACCCGTGGCACCTCTACGTGAAGGTCGAGCCGGTCGAGAATCGGCCCTGACACGCGCGCCCGGTAGCGCTGGATGGCATACGGGGTGCAGGTGCACGCGCGCGTTACGTCGCCGTAGTACCCGCAGGGGCAGGGATTGCTCGCCGCCACAAGCAGGGGACGGGCGGGGTAGGTGTAGCTGGCCTGGGCGCGGGAGATGGTGACTACGCCGTCTTCGAGCGGCTGGCGCAGGGCCTCCAGGATGGAGCGAGAGAATTCGGGGAATTCGTCGAGGAAGAGCACGCCCAGGTGGGCCAGGGTGATCTCACCGGGGCGCGGAAGGTGCCCGCCGCCTACGAGCCCGGCTGTAGAGATCGTATGGTGGGGAGAGCGAAAGGGACGCTGAGTGATGAGCGAGTTGGTATCGCTGAGCAGGCCGGCCACGCTGTAAATCTGGCTGAGTTCGAGGGCTTCTTCAAAGGTGAGCGACGGGAGGATTCCAGGCAGGCGGCGCGCCAGCATCGTTTTGCCGGAGCCGGGTGGACCCACCAGGTAAACGTTGTGCCCGCCGGCTGCCGCCACCTCCAGGGCGCGCTTGGCATGCTCCTGACCGCGCACCTCGGCAAAGTCGGCGCCGGCGGCGGCCGCAGCCGGGTTAAACCGCGCCGGGGGCGCCGGCACCCCCTCGCGGTCGCCGCGCAAAAGTTCCACCACCTGGCCGAGGGAGTCCAGGGGGTAGGCCTCCGTGCCGGCCACCCAGGCGGCCTCGGCCGCGTTGGCTCGCGGGATGAGAAAACGCTGAAAGCCCTCTTCTTTAAGTGAGGAAAGCAGCGGGAGAATGCCGTCGATGGGCCGGAGCGAGCCATCCAGTGAGAGTTCACCCAAAAAAACCGCACCCGCCCACTCTCCTAAAGACACGGTTCCTGCCGCCGCAAGCAGCCCTACCGCCAGCGCCAGGTCAAACGCCGGTCCTTCCTTCGGCAGGTCGGCCGGCGCCAGATTCACCGTGATGCGCCCGTCGGGGAAAGCAAAGCCGGCATTTTTTATGGCTGAGCGCACCCGTTCGCGCGCCTCGCGCAGCGCAGCGTCCGGGAGGCCCACGATGGCGAACTGGGGAAGGCCGCTGCCGACATCAACCTCTACCACGATGGGTATCCCTTGCAGGCCGTGTAAAGCGGCCGCGTTCACCTGCGCGAGCAATAGAAACCCTCCTTGCCGCCAATATTCGCGCTGGGGGGAGAATTTTCCTGCCTCAACCAGGCTCCTGCCTTTCTTCATCCTCCGTGGTGCTCCTTAGCAGGAGAGAGGTAAACAGCGTATCTTCCAGAGGAGCATCGTATGAAAGGACTGCAGCCAAACCATGCTAAGGGCGAGGAGGGAAAGCCATGCGCTCCATTTGGCGCGGCTCGGTGAGCTTCGGCCTGGTTAACATTCCCGTACGCCTGTACACCGCTACAGAAAAGCAGGACATCAAGTTTCGCTACCTGCACAAGGAATGCCTGACTCCCATCCAATATGAGAAGCGCTGCCCTACCTGCCGGCGGGAGGTGACGAGCGACGAGATCGTCTGGGGTTACGAGTACGAAAAGGGCCGCTTTGTGGTCCTCAGCGAGGAGGACTTCAGCCGGCTGCCGCTCCACACCACCAAAACCATCGACATTCTCGATTTTGTGGCGCTGGAAGAGGTGGACCCGGCCTTTTTTGAGC